>JABXHM010000016.1 GCA_013373625.1 Alteromonadaceae bacterium
AATACGTTTTTCCATTGATTGGGATCCACTCGTTTTATATTGATTTACAACTGCTTAGCTTGTTTTTCAAGATAATGTCTGGCACTGGCATCCGCACTTAAGCTGCTGGCTTTCAGGTAGGCCTCTCGGGTAAGAGCTTTGGCTCCTTACTTCATTTGACAGAAAACAAACATAAAACGACTAACATTGCCTGCTTTGACGTCGATTTAACCAGCCCATTAGCGTTAAGCTTAAGGCGAACAATGCAGTTGTTCCAGACGCTGACACCGCATTAGAGGGAAGGCCAGAACGAGTATCTGTAATCAATAACGATAAATAACTGCTCTGCATATTAAAACCATCAACATACGCAACAGACCATTCAAAACCAGACGCCAAACCATCAACAGTATAATTGCTCATATCAGTCCAGTCGAAGCCCAACCCTCCATCAAAGTTAAAAGCATCAGCAGTTAAGAAGGTAAAAAGGTCATTATTCTGAGCCAGGTAGCTATCATCAAACAAAAAGTCGAAGTGGCTAGTATCAAATAATGTGACTTCGCCCTGAACTTCAAGCATGTCGAACGAGAGGCTATCTTGAATTTCAGTTACCTGAGTGCCCATCATGTAGACGTCACCTAACATAATAAGCGTGCCCGGTGAGTTGCCTGGATTAACCGTTGCGAGTTCACCTATGGTGATGCTGTCGGCAATAATGGAGCCAATCCCATTTATACTGCCGGCGCTAATATTCACAATACTCTGGCTGATTGTGCCATCAATCGTGGTAACGGCTAGCTCACCAGTTTGCACATAAGCGCCAGTTCCATTGACGTTGCTACCCGTATTAACAATAAACTCACTTGAAAAAAGCTTCCCTCTTCGGTTTACAAAATTACTATTACTAAGTGTGCCGTTGTTGGTCAGTGTGCCACTATTGGTAAACGTACCTTGATTTTCAAGCAAGTTTTCGTTTATCAAAGTGCCGTTATTGTTCAACTTGCCCCCTCTATTATTAGTCAGGGTGCCGCTACTACTATTGGTCAGCGTGCCACTGTTTGTTAGTGTGCTGCCAGCCTGATTGGTTAACGTATCGTTATTAAATAGTGAGCCGGTATTGGTAATTGTATCGTCGTTAGTCAAACTACCATTGCTGGTGAACGCACCGTTGTTCATCATCGTAACGACCGCAGATGATGAAGCACCATTGTGCAGCGGGCCACTGGTGGTCATGGTGCCTTCATTAATCAGTGTGCCGTAATTCAGTATTGTATTGCTTATCAGAGTACCGCCAGAATTGTTGGTTAAGGTGCCTCCATCAGAAAGCTGCATTGAATCCAGCGTGTTTAACATGCTGTTATTGGTTACTTTACCATCGTTGTCCACATATAACTCTTGGGTAATCGAACCGTTATTAGTTATTGTGCCACCATTGTTGTACAAACGACCTGCTGTATCGCGAGCAGCACTAGAAGTTAGTGAGCCTTCGTTGTTCAGCGTTCCAGAGTTAAAAATTCTCGCGTTGTTCACCATAACACTGTTATTGTTTAGCGTGCCGCTATTGTATTGGTCTGCGTATACATTCTGCATATTGCCATTATTTGTCAGGGTAGCGTTGTTATTCAAGGTGCCGTGAGACATGTAAAGACTACCGCCGGCATTAATATCGAGCTTGTTGTCATTATTGAGTATTGAATTACAACATTCCGAGGAAACTGTCCCGTTATCCTTGATAGTCAGCGTACCATCGTTATTAAAGTTACCCATTTGATAAAACGAATCATGGACATTCACCGTGCCATAATTGTTTAGCGTACCCCAATTAGAAGTTTGTGGTCGCCCAATACTAATAGCACTTCCATTCGAATCTATGACGTTTAGGCTGACACCAGGGTTGACGTTAATCACGCCACCCAGATTATTGTTCAACACTCCGCCTGTGTGGTTAGTTAATCTGAAACTGGTGTTAATTGTGCCATCATTGTTTAGCACACCACCGTCATAATTGTTCAGCACACTGTTGTTATTCAGCGTGCCCTGATTGTGCAAAGTGCCTCCAATATTGACATCTAATTGCCCGGCATTGAATGCGTTGCCACTATAGTAAACGGCGCTGTTGTCCGATAAGTTGTTATTCAACACACCCGTTAAAGTGTTTTGCAATGAACCGGCTTCAACAATAATGATATTACCGAGGTTATCAAATGCCACCGCATTTTCATTGCTCCCTGTAACAGTGATGGTAGAACCCAGCGGATTCGGTGCGGGTGAAATCTGCTCGGCATGAACCAGCAAAGGGGCACTAAAAACAAAAGTCGCCAAAAATATAATTGAGAGATAATTATGAATTATGTCATAACGAGAACTGTGACGCCGTTTTGAATTATACAAAGTGAGGGATGCCTTATCGCTTATTTAAATTGTATACAATGTAATTTAAACAAACATTAATAGAATGTATTTTAAGAGTGCACTATGTACGCCAACTTGCGATGTATCTGAAGACCACGTGAATTAGGCTACAGGTTTTTCGCATTTTTCAGAGTTGAAATACACATTCACCTTTTAAATCAACATACTTAAAAATAATTATTATACTGAGATAATTTTTTATAAAATGTGTTTATTGCACTCCGCTAACCTCCCGACACCTTCAAAAATAAAAAGTGTAAACAAAACCGACAGTTAAAAAATTTAAAACCTAACTAAATACCAAGCCTAATCAGTAAATAAACTTTGCTTTTAAAAAACCACCCAGTGATGACCCGCATAATATTTTTTACTTGTACAAAAGTATTCCCAGTAACATACCGGTAGAAATTCCAATTTATTTTTATATTGCAAAAATCATTCATTTTTATAAAAAAAACAGACTAAAATTAAAAAACGCGATATTGAGTGAATCCCGATGAAATCAAAGGAGCATGTTGAAAGTGCTTTCAGGTAAGCAGGGTATTAGGTTTGCGTGGCTGAATTAACTTTAAGCGCATGCATAGCCGTATTAGGTTTCACGTTTAATAAAGCTTACCCATCATTCCGTCTCTATAAGCTAACTTCTTGCTATTCGCTTTATTTCCGAAAGATGATCCGAGTTATTAAGCCCCTTAAGCACTAGCCTTTATGCACGCAGACTCTAACTATAGGTTAACCGGGATCACTTTATTGCCAGTTATGTAGTCGCTAAAAAAGCATCGCCGTGGGCGCGCACATTTACCGCGTATCAAACCGCACCAAATTTGCTATGGTCAAAAATGTCGATAAAGTCGAAGATAAACTCCTGAAGGTTGTCGTAAAAGCGTTCAAAGTTGATGTGCGCCACTGGCAAATTTTGCATGGCCGCTACACCTGTATTGCGCGCAAGCCGCGCTGTGGTTCCCGTATTATTGAAGACTTCTGTAAGTTTAACGTAGAAACCGGGTAAGGTTGCGCATGAGCAAGTTAACGACACTCCCTCAAGCGCATTCAAGAGATAAACCATCTTTGCCTACAGCTCAACAGACATAATCTGCCAATCTGACTCAAGCGTTGCACCATGACGCATATAAAACTGTTTAGCGGCAGTGTTACTGGTTAGTACTTCCCACTTTATTTTTGAGCAATGGCTTTTTTGTGCCACATTCTGCACGGCGGTCAGTAATTGACAGCCAAGTCCTAAACGACGGTATTGACCAGCAACATATAGCTCTTTAATCACTAGCCAAGAGCTCAAATCGTAGGTGAAAGGCTGAAAAAAATAAACCAGAATTCCCTCTACACGCTTATCGACTATAGCAACTAACACTCCAATGCTCTTTTGTTCAAACAGGTGGTGTCTGAGTTCAGGTAAACCTACCCGGAACTTGCGAATATACCCTTCGAAAATGGCAAGCTCTTTCATGAGTTGCAGAATACGAGCGCAATCATGCAATTGCGCTTTTCTAATAGTTACATTACTCATCAGATTTTAATTCAAAACCTTCGTCAACCCAGCCTGTCACTCCGCCAATCATCTTTTTCACAGGGCGCCCTAACCTGGCTAATTTGATAGCTGCCTTTTCTGTTGCATTGCAATGAGGGCCTGCGCAATACACAACAAAAACAGTATCTTGTGGATAGTCTTGCAACGCTTGTTTGTTAATCGATGTGTAAGGCATGAGGGTAGCACCCTCTATATAGCCTTTTTTAGCGGTTTCCAATCCTCTGACATCCAGCAAAACAAAGTCGTATAAATTATTGTTCATAGCATAATGAACATCCCAACAATCTGTTTCAAACCGTTGTAAAGACTGAAAATATTCTAAGGCTTCCGAACTGGAAGCCGGTTTTGGCCTAACTACTGCTGAATGCATAGAAACTCCTGCTGTTGATTCCAATATTTTGCTTGCGCAGAAGTATTATTGGTTGAAACACGCCTTTTTAAAATCGTCCAAATAGACTACTATCGATAATATTAAGACATAAATATTCAGCATTGCATCGAATGAAAGTAACCATACTCGTCCTGGAAAAATTATCCCTGTTTGAATTAGCGTGCGCCGTTGAACTATTTGCTTTGCCCAGAGAGGAACTTAGCGATTGGTATGAAACCAGTATAGTGTCTTTAAACAGTCGTATTTTTGATGGTTTATGTGGCTCTCAATTTATATGTGAGCAACGAGATAAACTCCCGGCATGTGATTTAATTGTAATCCCAAGTTTTCCAGTCAGTTCACAGCATGTAGATGAAAACGTTAAGCGAGAAGTACTGGCTCATGTTAACGCCGGCGGCAGAGTCATCAGTTTTTGTTCAGGCTCATTTTTATTGGCTGAATTGGGTTTGTTAAACAAAAGAGAAGCGACAACACACTGGAAATACGCTGAAGCATTTCAACAACGTTTTCCCCATATTAATTATCGAGAGGACATACTATATACCTATGACGGAACTATTGGCTGCTCTGCAGGCAGTGCCGCTGGAATAGATCTCGGAATAGAAGTTATTCGGCAGGATTATGGTCACAATATTGCCAACAGTGTCGCCCGCAGACTCGTATTACCCGCCCATAGAAGTGGTGGACAAGCACAATTTGTAGAAAAGCCGTTACTAACAACAAAATCAATGTTATCAAGTACATTGGACTGGGCTGTTGTTAATTTAACCTCGAACCTGACCATCAAAGATATAGCAGATAAAGCCAATATGACGAGGCGTACCTTTGACAGGCATTTCAAAAAGCATTACAACATGACTCCCCTGGACTGGCTTCTCCAAAGGAAATTAGACATTGCAAAAACGCTGTTGGAAAGTACACATCACTCCATTGAGAATATTGCTGAGCAATCAGGTTTCGAGTCAGCAGTCACCTTAAGGCACAATTTTAAGAAATACTTATCAATCTCGCCAAGGGACTACCGAGCCAGATTTAAAAGTAACATTAAAGCGCAGTGCCGTATGACCTAGATACTTATTACTAGCTCTAATTAACTGACCACACAAATAGCCTCCGACAAGTTATCTTATGCGGTCGCTATGCCTGTACCGCGCGTAAAATTCGCGTGACTTGCGTATCATTGAAAACTTGGTGCAAATTTAAAGAAAAGGCTGAGCAACCTGCGCAGACGGTAATGTCTTTATCAGCAGTTTTTCAGCCTTACCCTGCTGCTTACAGCGGTTTGATAAGACCGAGGGAGCACAATGATGCAATTATCAATGAGACTGAACATTTAGCGTTCAGTCGACTCCAGATTATTAATAAATTGCGCCATGCTAACTAAACGCGCACCAACTATAAATTGAATGACGTTTTTTACCCAGGAAGTGTTGATATTGTTGTAGTTCAGTTTGGTCAAAAACCATGTTGTCGCAACAAAAAGTACCACCGACGACACCCCATAAAACCAAACCATATGTGGTGCTAAGTGCTCAAACAAGTCTACTCCCAGTATGACGTCAAACCCGATAAACACATATGCCATATAAAATGGCACAGACATAAACAATAACTTGGTTAATTGCAATTTATGCGCACACAGGCGATACATATCCTTCTGCAATTCACTCACCGGCTTTGTATAATCAACGCTTGACACCAACACGATTTGACCAATATTTCCAGCAAGCCCGACAATCGCGAAAACACTCAGGATAACAGCTGATATCTTTGCCGCTGAGACACTGAAATCGTTGCCAATATATTGTCCTAAAACAACGATAATGCAGAAAAACACGGCGCTTTCAATTATGCGCGCCCACTTCATGTTGGTCAGTGCTTTCATTTGTTTATTCACCTTCATTTCTGTCAACATAGTTTGGTTAATTGTGATCGCAGCGACACTGTCATTGTTTTGTTGCTGCCAGGTGTTTCTAAAATCATCTAAGTTCATATTAAGACTCCTGTGCTTCAAACTGATGTTTTAAAGCTTGTTTAATTCGGCCAATGCGCGTGGCAACATTGGTTTTACTTATGCCTAAACTATTCGCTATGTTCTCGTAGGGTTCACTTTCCAAATAAAGCAGCATGATCGCTTTATTCAACGTGTCGAGTTGGCCAATAAATTGATATAACAGCCTTATCTCTTCGCTTCGCTCTCCTCTCTGAGAGAGGTCAGCAAGCTGGACAATACACTCTTCATTAGCATTGACTTTATCCACTCGCTTACTGTCTTTGCGGTAGTAAGAAATAGCCACATTTAATGCTATACGGTACATCCACGTTGAAAATTTGTATGTTGCGTCGTAGCTGTCATAAGCCAGCCACATGGTTGTTAATATCTCCTGGGCAAGGTCTTGTCGCTCATCCTGATGCTGGCAATAAGCGTTCACTACCTTGTAAACAATGCCCTTATGTTGTTCCATTGACTGGGCAAATAGCGTTTTCTTAGTTGTATTCATTCACTCTTACCAATCCATCATTTGTTGTCATCCAATTTCCTGCCCGGCTCATAGCAAAATTACTATGTGTAATAGCAGTGTATTCTTGTATATTTGCCATCACTATCGCCGGTGCTGTTTGCAGGTATTGCTTGTTTCAATGCTGTTGTTGCGTGCTCTATAAATATAGCCATTTAACCTCCTGGATAATACTTACCTCAACTTGTTATCCAGTTATTCGCAACAACTCTGAAATAGTCACAAGTTTTTTAGTAAAAATTTTATGAGGAAGACAAAAAGCCAACTAAGAAAAGAAAATGATTGAAAGTACATAACACTCTGGATGTACATTTAAATCACGGATTAGTAGGTTGGATACCTGGGATATGCCCCCTTTTCACCGCTCACTTGTGAATAAAAACAATTAGCTTTGATGAAACAACCAATATATAAGCCTGCATATTCAGCGCAGACTATATGGTTTTGATCTGAATATTCATTCCATGAGCAGCACTGACGAATCACTAAATGCAGCCATAACCCCTTACCTAATTTAGGTTTTTACTTTAAACCCACTTAATCGAAGCACCATTCACTGTCATAATGCTGACAAACATCGTTGCTAAACTGAGAATGTAAATTAAGGAGTTATGTATGCGTATGTTACACACGATGTTACGCGTGAAAGATTTAGACACCTCACTGAAATTCTACGTCGACACAATGGGTATGAAGTTGTTGCGTCAAAGTGAGAATACCGAGTATGAATACACCCTTGCTTTTGTAGGTTATGCCGATGAAAGCGAACAGGCGGTACTGGAGCTCACCTACAACTGGGGCGACAACCAATATGACATGGGCAATGCCTATGGGCACGTAGCATTCGCCGTCGACGATATTTATGCATTTTGCAAAAAACTTGAAGCCAAAGGCGCCGATGTTTACCGCAAGCCCGGGCCAGTGAAAGGCGGCAAAACGGTCATTGCGTTTGTTCGCGATCCTGATGGTTATGCTATTGAGTTAATTCAACCTGAGTAATCACATGAACAAAACGTTAGTAACACTAAAGCGCTTTGCGCTGGCTATTTTGGCAATGGCCTTCACCTCTACTCAGGCCAATGCCTTTGATATAATTGCGCACCGCGGAGCGTCGGGCTATTTACCTGAACATACCCTGGCAGCGATGGCTATGGCGCACGCTCAACAGCCCGATTATATCGAGCAGGATCTGGTATTGACCAAAGACGACAGACTGGTTGTTCTGCATGACATACACCTGGAAACAGTCACCAATGTTGAGCAGGTATTCCCCACCCGCCATCGTCAGGACGGTCGCTACTATGCACTGGACTTTACCCTTGCTGAGCTGAGGACTCTCAGCGTGCATGAGCGAACCAAAGCAGACGGTACGCCTGTCTTTAAAAACCGCTATCAGGGTAATGGTCACTTTACTATTGCTACTTTTGAAGAGCACCTTAGCTCCATTACTTCGCTCAATGCCTCCACCGGCCAACACATAGGCCTGTATACCGAAATTAAGTCGCCTGGCTGGCACCGCGCGCAGGGTCACGATATTAGCAAGCAAGTTTTAACGGTACTACGCAAACATAATCTCGATCACGCAGACGCCAATATTTATGTGCAATGTTTCAGCTTCGAGGAAATTAAACGTTTACGCGATACACTGAATGCAAAAGTAAAATTAGTTCAGCTTATTGCCGAAAACAGCTGGAACGAAACGCCAACTGAATACGATTCACTAAAAACACCAGCAGGCATTTTAACTTTGCAAAACTATGTGCAAGGTATAGGTCCCTGGCTGGGTCATGTAACGCAGTCTACGCCCGAACAACCAAGCACGGCGTTAGCCCCGTGGGTTGTCGCAGCCCAGCAAGCGGGGTTGGTGATTCACCCCTATACGTTCCGTACCGATCAGCTACCCGCCGGCGTTAGTGCTGAGCAGTTGCTTAATTTAATTGTGGAAAAGTGGCAGTTTGACGGTTTGTTTACCGATCAGGTTCCACCGGTAAAAGCCTTTTTGAAGCAGCAATCTGCGCGTCACTGACAGGGCAGCAATACAATAATGTATCGCATTGTTTAGTCAGCAGTAATGACGATGGCAGGTTTGGTTGTATGATAGTCATATCTGCAATTGCCTACTCCGGCATAGTCACACTCTCTGTTAGACAATGCGAGACTAAATATGACTAAAATTGTTTGTATCCTCGCCTACGAGGGCGTGGAGTTACTCGACCTTTCCGGCCCACAATCCGCTTTTCATGAAGCCAACCAGACTAATCCGGGAAGCTATAAACTGATAGTGGCTGGCTTTGAGAATGCACCGGTGACCTGCGAAGCCGGCATGCAAATCATCCCCGAAAAAACAATCAATCAGATTGAACGCTGTCACTCCTTAATTATCCCCGGCGGTGCTGGTAGTCGCAGCCCATCAATCACCGACACTCACCTGGCTGCGTTAAAAAGCTTAGCGGCCAGGTGCGAACGCGTTGTATCCATTTGCACCGGCGCTTATTTGCTGGCCCGAACCGGACTTCCTTCCGGCACAACCCTGGCCACACACTGGGCGTTCGCGAAACACCTTAAAGCTGCCTTTCCAGATATTGAGGTAGATAGTTCAAAATTGTACCGGCGCGACGGTCGGTACTGGTCGTCGGCCGGAGTGACTTCCGGCATTGATTTAACCCTGAGCCTGATAGAACAAGACTACGGCAAATCAATTGCCCATTACGTTGCCAAACACCTGGTGGTATATATGCGCCGCTGTGGCAACCAAAAGCAATACTCTGATGTACTGGATATTCAGTCACCTGCCAACAACAAAATCGATAGTGTGGTCAACTGGCTGCATCACAATATGAGTCAGGACATTACGGTTATCAGACTGGCCGATCTTTTGTGTATGAGTGAACGCCAGTGTCACCGTTTTTTTAAGGACAACACCGGCCTGACGCCAGCGACCTATGTCGAACGATTTCGCATGCAGGTAGCGAGCGATTTACTTGCCAGTTCAACCAAGGAAATCAAAGTCATTGCCTCACAGGTTGGATTTCAATCTTACGATGGATTCAGACGCGCCTTTGAGCGAAACTTTTCGATATCGCCCAGCGCATACAGGCAGGCTTTTCTGTTGGACTAATCGCTTAGGCTACGTGCTTATAGCGACCAGGCAATCTATGTTGCAGCGGCCATAAAGCCGCTGCCCCTGTTTATCAGGATTTTGCCAGCCTTACTATTACCCGGCGGTTGGCAGCCCTCGACTGACTAGTGGTATTCGGGGCAATATGCCGCTTTTCACCGTGACCGGTTATTTCAATTCGGTTTTCTTCTATACCAAACCCGGTAAGAAACTTTTTGACCTCTTCGGCGCGACGCTCTGAAAGTTGTTGGTTATTCCAGGAACCACCGTAACTGTCTGTATAACCATCGAGTAAAACGAGTTCCAGTTGATTATCTTCACGAAGATAATCGCCTATCATGGCTAACCGACGTTCAGAATACTTGGAGAGCTCGGTGCTGTTTTTCTCATAACTGAGCACGGTGTAAGCGATATCCTCAAAACTGTATGGCAACAGATTCGACACACAACTAACAAACTCATGATAAACAGGTCTGAAGTTGCTGGCATTCAACCCCACAGCGACTTTGTCGTTGGGGTTATACCAATCCTGGTAGTAAATGGTAGGCCAAAAACCCTTTTCCAGTTCACTGAGCATGGTCCAGGCAGTATCTTCCGGCAGGTCGCCATCGTACTGGGTGCGTATAGTCATATCGGCAATTTGGCGGGCTCTCACCCCTGGCATCCAGTTTGGCGGTACCGAGTAAACCGCCGCAGAGCCGAAGCGTTTAGGCAGTAGCTGCATGTCTAAGACAAACTCCATGTTTAACTGCTTGGACGCCTCACTGGTAAATTGCGCTTCGCCGTAACCCGGCAAGGCATGACTTAACGTGCAGCTAAGCCGCGAACTTTCACTGAGTTGCCACTGTGAACTTTCTACGGACGTACGGTACTGGCGCAATGACGCCTGCGCGGTGCCAACCACAACACATAATCCTAAAGCAATTGAATAGCGCGTAACGGATTTAAACATAATAGCCTCTGCGAATGCCTTGCTACCTTATCGTCAATGCCTAAGAAAAGTTTAGCATCGGGTAGATACTCTTGCTTAATATTGACATAATTCACGCCTTATTGAGAATTGAATTTTCCATCTGTTTTCAGCTGGCACGCTCAGCAGGTACATCCCATGCTGTCGCTGGTCCCTCTAAACTTTTTAAATGTAGAGTAATATGCCACAAACAATGCCTCCTTTATCGCAACGATTTCGCGGATACTTTCCGGTGATTATCGATGTTGAAACAGCCGGTTTTAATGCTCAGACCGACGCCCTGCTTGAAATTGCTGCGGTAACCCTGACCATGGACGGCGAAGGTATGCTGCATCCGGACGAAACCTATCACGCTCATATCGACCCTTTTGAAGGGGCAAATCTGGAAACAGCGGCGCTGGAATTTAACGGTATCGATCCAAACTGTGCTTTACGAGGTGCAATCGCCGAAGAGGAGGCAATGAAGGGATTATGCAAACATGTGCGCAAACTGCAAAAAGCTGCAGATTGTCAGCGCAGCGTCATCGTAGCCCATAATGCCACCTTTGATCAGAGCTTTGTGAATGCTGCAATTGAGCGCTGCAATATTAAGCGCACACCTTTTCATCCGTTTGTTTCCTTTGATACTACCACACTGGCGGGGCTCGCTGTTGGCCAGACTGTATTAGTAAAAGCTTGCCAGGCGGCCGGTGTTAGCTTTGATCAAAAAGAAGCCCACTCCGCCTTATACGATGCGCAAAAAACCGCTGAATTATTTTGTTATATCGTTAATCGCTACACCAGCCTCGGTGGTTGGCCGCTGCTGCCTGATACTGATACTGACAGTAACGAATAAACACAGAAAAGCCCGGCGTGTAACACAACCGGGCTTTTTCTAGCGGTAGTCTGTTTTACAGATCGTCAGACTTTTCGCTCAGGTATTTCGCTACACCTTCAGGGCTGGCATCCATACCGGCTTTACCTTCAGTCCAGCCAGCCGGACACACTTCTCCGTGCTCTTCGTGGAAATCCAGCGCGTCAACCATACGCAGCATTTCGTCGATATTACGGCCAAGAGGCAGATCGTTAACCACCTGATGACGCACCAGGCCTTCTTTATCGATAAGGAATGAACCACGGAAGGCAACGCCAGCATCCGGGTGTTCAACGTCATAGGCCTGACAGATTTCGTGCTTGGTATCGGCAACTAGCGTGTACTTAACCGGGCCAATACCACCTTCATTAACCGGGGTATTACGCCATGCATTATGTGAGAACTGAGAATCGATAGACACACCGATAACTTCAACACCACGCTTGGTGAACTCTTCGTAACGCTTGTCAAACGCAATAAGCTCTGACGGACATACAAAGGTAAAATCCAGCGGGTAGAAGAATACCACTGCCGTCTTACCTTTAATCGCTTCGCTCAGTGTAAAGCTGTCAACAATTTCGCCGCTACCCAACACTGCTGCTGCGGTGAAGTCCGGGGCCGGACGTCCAACTAATACGCTCATATTTGTTCTCCATTATCGTTGTTTTGACTGGCAGTAAACGTTGAATTTTATCAACCCTTGAGTGCCGCTGCCTGATATATTGTGCGTGTTCAGGCAAATTACAATTCTTCAACGTCACTTTTTCAACTTGTCAGACCAGACAAGGCATTTACCGTTTACTTTTAAGTCAGATCTGTCATAAAAATGAACAAAATATTTGCAAATAACTCAAATAACAATTATTATCATTTGCATACTGAATTTGGAGATTGCAATCGATGTACGTTTGTATGTGTTACGGGGTTACTGATAAAGCGATACGCCAGGCTGTGACAGCGGATGGTGTGGGCAATATCCGTGATCTGCGAGAACAGCTCAATCTGGGTTCTCAATGTGGCAAGTGTATTCAAATGGCTCAGCAAATCATCGATTCGACCATTATTGACGAAAGTTTGTTTAAAGACGTTGGATAAGCGCCTGAATTCAGTCATCAATTAGATCAAAAAAGCCGACACGAGTGTCGGCTTTTTTGTGTCAGTACGCGTGAGTATTATTCAGCGCGTTGCTTTTCAACACTTTCTTTAATTAACGTTTGTAACTCGCCTTGTTGGAACATTTCTAAAATAATGTCACAACCACCAACCAGTTCACCGTCAACCCACAACTGCGGAAAGGTAGGCCAGTTTGCATAATGCGGTAGCTCTGCACGTATGTCTGGGTTTTGCAAAATATCAACGTACGCAAACTGCTCACCGCAAGACATTAATGCCTGCGAAGCCTGAGCCGAAAAGCCACAGCTTGGTAGCTTAGGTGAGCCCTTCATATAGAGCAAAATTGAGTTTTCAGCAATTTGCTCTTTAATGCGATCTAATGTGGTTTGTTCACCAGTATTTTCCATGAATGCCTCTTCGAATTTTCATATTAGCCTGTATATGACTGCAATGATCACAGTTTTCAAGGTTTGAATGCTAGTTTATCACTATTCCCCCATCAGCATAAAACCAAATTACCGCCTATTTGGTCGGTAACTTTGATCTAATAAGGTGAAATATGCCTATGATATAGCAAGCCGTTAGTGGTGTTTAATTGGCGATTACGCTAACCTTGACTGTATTAAGCGTAAAAATGAAGTGTCATTATTTTTCGCGATACTCACCGACGACGATCAAATTCGCAGGGTTGTTGGTAAAGGCTTCCAACAGCCAGTCAAAAAAATAGAATAAATTCATCTAATTGTCATTGGAATAACTAAAAGTGCCCTTATATCTAAGGTGTCGGGGTAAAATGACAATTAATAAATAGTTACTCTGATAACAGACTACGTACAACTAACCAAGAAAATGGAGACTCATATGGCTTTTGAACTACCAGCGTTACCTTATGAAAAAGATGCACTGGAGCCACATATTTCAGCTGAAACGCTTGATTACCACTATGGCAAACACCACGCCACTTACGTAACCAAACTAAATGGTCTGGTTGAAGGTACTGACCTGGAATCAAAGAGTCTGGAAGAAATCGTAAAAACGTCAGAAGGCGGTGTTTTTAACAACGCGGCGCAGATCTGGAATCACACTTTTTACTGGCACTCTTTAAGCCCGAATGGTGGTGGCGAGCCAACTGGTGCGCTGGCCGATGCTATTGTTGCAAAATGGGGATCGTTCGAAGATTTTCAGGCGGCATTTAACGATAAAGCCGTGAACAACTTTGGTTCTAGCTGGACCTGGTTAGTGAAAACCGCAGATGGCAGCCTGGATATTGTTAACACCAGCAATGCCGGTACACCACTGACTGACGACAGCCTGACACCTGTGCTGACCGTTGATTTGTGGGAACACGCTTACTACATTGATTACCGTAACCTGCGTCCTAAATATTTAGGCGGCTTCTGGGCCCTGGTTAACTGGGAATTCGCTGCAGCTAACTTCGGCGCGTAATGCTTATTGTTCGTACCTGCACCTTGCAGGTACGACGCTTTCCTGTTTAATTATCAAGCTACTTTTCACTTCTTTTATCTCCATTACTGCTCTCTGTCAGCCCTTGACTCATCTGCCTCTAATGATTTTGTTAACAAATTTGTAGCAAAAATAAACCATAAACAAGCCAAACAAACCCTTTGTTTTCTGGAAATTATAGGTCTATGCTGGAAATACGGGAGACCGTTTTTTATACAGGGGTATTTATGGGTATTTTCGAGCATTACCAAGAACGCTATGAAAAACATAAGCAAGAAGAGTTTACCATTCAGGAATTCTTAGACATCTGTAAAAAAGACCCGATGGCTTACGCAAACTCCGCCGAGCGGTTGTTAAATGCCATTGGCGAGCCCGAGATAATCGACACAGCCACCGACCCGGCACTTAGCAGAATATTTTCCAACCGGGTTATCTCGCGCTATCCGGCGTTTAATGAATTCTTTGGAATGGAAGAAGCAATAGAGCAAATTGTTTCTTACTTGCGCCATGCCGCGCAAGGACTGGAAGAGAAAAAACAAATTTTGTATTTGCTGGGGCCTGTTGGCGGCGGTAAATCTTCACTCGCCGAACGTTTAAAAGAACTGATGCAAAAAGTACCGGTGTATATGATTAAAGACTCGCCGGTTAACGATCATCCCTTCAGCTTATTTGATGTCAACGAAGACGGCCATATTCTGGAGTCTGAATACGGTATTCCGAAACGCTATCTCAAGACCATCATGTCACCCTGGGCACGTAAACGCCTGCACGAATATAATGGTGATATCACAAAATTCAAAGTGGTAAAGGTATTCCCATCCATTCTGGATCAAGTCGGCATCGCTAAAACTGAACCTGGGGATGAGAATAACCAGGACATTTCCTCTCTGGTCGGCAAAGTCGATATTCGCCGGTTGGAGCAATTTGCGCAAAATGATCCCGACGCTTACAGCTATTCCGGATCATTGTGTAAGGCCAATCAGGGCCTGATGGAATTTGTCGAAATGTTTAAAGCGCCAATCAAGGTGCTGCACCCCTTGCTGACCGCAACACAAGAAGGTAATTATAACCCGACGGAAGGCTTTTCAGCCCTGCCCTTCGACGGCTTAATTCTGGCTCACTCCAACGAGTCAGAATGGCAAACATTTCGCAACAACAAAAATAACGAGGCCTTTTTAGACCGGGTATACATTGTTAAAGTGCCCTACTGTTTGCGCGTTTCAGAGGAAATGCGTATTTACAATAAATTACTGGAAAGCAGTGAGTTACATGGTGCGCCCTGTGCCCCGGACACGCTCAAAAGTCTGGCGCAGTTTATTGTATTGTCGCGACTTAAAGATCCGGAAAATTCCAGTATCTATTCTAAAATGCGGGTTTACGATGGCGAAAGCCTCAAAGATACTGATCCTAAAGCAAAGTCTTACCAGGAGTATCGCGACTACGCAGGTGTAGACGAAGGTATGGAAGGGCTATCCACACGGTTTGCATTTAAAATCTTGTCCCGGGTATTTAACTTTGATCAAACCGAAGTGGCAGCCAACCCGGTACATTTGTTTTATGTGCTCGAACGGCAAATCGAACGGGAGCAGTTTCCGCAAGACACTGCTGATCGGTATAAAGAGTTTCTGAAAGGTTTTCTGATCCCGCACTATGTTGAGTTTATTGGTAAAGAAATCCAGACCGCCTACTTAGAGTCATACTCAGAGTACGGCCAGAACCTGTTCGACCGCTATGTGACCTATGCCGACTTTTGGATCCAGGATCAGGAGTACCGCGATCCTGAAACCGGCCAGCTGTTTGACCGTGCCTCACTTAATGCTGAGCTTGAAAAAACAGAGAAACCGGCAGGCATAAGTAATCCCAAAGACTTCCGCAACGAAATCGTTAATTTTGTACTGCGCGCAAGAGCAAACAATGGCGGTAAAAACCCCAACTGGACCAGCTACGAAAAACTGCGCACGGTCATCGAGAAGAAAATGTTCTCCAACACCGAAGATCTGCTGCCGGTAATTTCGTTTAACACCAAAGGCAGTGCTGAAGACAAGAAAAAGCATGATGATTTTGTCAATCGCATGGTCGAAAAAGGGTATACGCAAAAACAAGTACGGTTACTGTGCGAATGGTACCTGCGAGTCCGCAAAGCATCTTAGGGCGTCGCATAGCGTGAAGGGGTTGTATGGCACATTTTATAGACCGCCGGTTAAACAGCAAAGGTAAAAGCACGCTGAACCGGCAACGGTTTTTGAAACGGTATAAGCAACAAATCAAGCGCGCCGTGTCTGATGCAGTGGGTGACAGGTCAGTCACTGATGTCGACTCCGGCGAACATATCAGTATTCCTAAACGGGATATTTCAGAGCCTCTGTTCCATACCGGGAAAGGCGGTAAACGTTCGGTTGTTCATCCCGGTAACGACCAGTTTACCGCAGGAGACAGAATTGACCGGCCCCCACCTCAAGGTGGTCAGGGAACCGGACAAGGCGAGGCAGGCAATAGCGGTGAAGGTGAAGACGACTTTACATTTTCAATTTCAAAAGACGAGTATCTGGATCTCTTATTTGAAGATCTCGCCCTGCCGAATTTAAGAAACAGCCAGTTTGATCAGGTTGTACAATACGAGAGCTATCGGGCAGGCTATCAAACCGATGGGGTGCCAACCAACCTGGATATCGTGCGCTCACTTAAGGGCTCCATGGCCAGACGGGTGGCGCTCACCGCGGCAAACCGCCGCAAATTGCGAGAATGTGAAGAAGAGCTCGAACAACTCAAAGCAGATAAACACGATAACACCGTGGCGCTGCTTGAATTAGAAAAAACCATTGCAGAGCTAAAAGCCAAGATTGCGGGTGTGCCGTTCATTGATACCTTTGATTTACGCTTTAAAAACTATGCTAAAAAGCCAGTTCCTACCAGTAAAGCTGTAATGTTTTGTTTAATGGATGTATCCGGTTCAATGGATCAGGCCACCAAAGACATGGCAAAACGGTTTTATATTTTGCTGTACCTGTTTTTAAGTCGCACCTATAAAAACGTCGAAGTGGTGTATATCCGCCATCATACACAGGCCAAAGAAGTCGATGAGCAGGAGTTTTTCTATTCTCAGGAGACCGGGGGCACTATCGTGTCGAGTGCCCTTAAGCTCATGGATGAGATTATTCATGAACGTTATCAGGACAGCGACTGGAATATATACGGGGCGCAGGCATCCGATGGTGATAACTGGGCTGATGATTCGCCCCAGTGTCGAGAAATTTTAACGCGCAAATTGCTGCCGGTAACCCGATATTTCGCTTATATCGAGATCACCGAGCGCCAGCATCAAAGCCTATGGCGCGAGTACCAAAGCGTCGAGCAGGCATGCCCAAACTTTGTATGCAAACACATTATGTCGGTCAGTGATATTTACCCGGTATTCCGGGAGTTGTTTGACCGCACCAATGAAACCAGCGGAGTAGATCATTCATGACAGCTGACGTTGCAGACAAACCTAAAACACTCAGTGATGGCCCCGACTGGACATTTGATATGCTCGGTCAATACGAAAAAGAAATTGACCGCATAGCCAAAGCATTCAAATTAGATATCTATCCTAACCAGATTGAGGTGATCACGGCTGAGCAAATGATGGACGCCTACGCCAGTATCGGCATGCCGATCAATTATACGCACTGGTCTTTTGGCAAAAAGTTTATCCAAAACGAACAACAATACCGGCGCGGCCAAATGGGCCTGGCCTATGAAATTGTGATCAATTCAGATCCCTGTATTGCCTACTTAATGGAAGAAAACACCATTACCATGCAGGCGCTGGTAATGGCCCATGCCTGTTATGGCCACAATTCATTTTTTAAAGGGAATTACCTGTTTCAAACCTGGACCGATGCCAGCTCAATTATTGATTATCTGGTATTTGCTAAAAACTACATTGCCAAATGTGAGCAAAAGTACGGTTACGAAGAAGTTGAGCAAACGCTGGACTCCTGTCATGCCCTGATGAACTTTGGTGTAGACCGTTACAAGCGGCCACAAAAACTGTCGCTACAGGAAGAAAAAAGCCGTCAGAAACAGCGGGCAAGATATTTACAATCACAGGTTAATGAACTGTGGCGCACACTGCCCGACAATAAACAGGACAAACAGCCGCAAGCCATTCGCTTTCCGGCAGAGCCGCAGGAAAACCTGTTATATTTTATTGAAAAAAATGCACCGCTGTTAGAGCCGTGGCAACGAGAGCTCGTCCGCATTGTGCGCAAGGTGTCCCAATACTTTTACCCACAGAAGCAAACTCAGGTTATGAACGAGGGCTGGGCATGCTTCTGGCATTACCATATCTTAAACAAACTCTACGATGAGAGGCTGGTCACCGACCGCTTTATGCTGGAGTTTCTGCACAGTCATACCAGTGTTGTGAGTCAGCCGGATTACAATAGCCCTTATTACAACGGCATCAATCCTTATGCGCTGGGCTTCAACATGTTTATGGACATCAAACGTATTTGTGAGTCGCCCACTGAAGAAGACCGTTACTGGTTTCCCGACATTGCCGGTAAAAACTGGCTTGAAACCGTGCACTTTGCCATGCACAATTTTAAAGACGAAAGCTTTATCAGTCAGTTCCTGTCACCCAAGGTGATGCGCGACTTCAAATTATTCGCTGTAGAAGATGACGCTGATAAGCCGTATGTCAGCGTGTCTGCCATTCACGATGAACGAGGTTACCGTACGATTCGAGAAAAACTGTCCTCTCAGTACAACCTGAGCAACCTGGAGCCTAACATTCAGGTTTACAATGTGGATGTTAGGGGCGACCGCTCGCTTACACTGCGCTATGTGCCACAAAATGACATTCCTCTGGCCGACAGTAAAGACGAAGTGATGCGTCACTTACACCGGCTGTGGAAGTTTGATGTGAAACTGGAGCAAGTAAAAGATGACGGAGAGCCTGAGGTAATTGCCCGCTGCATGCGGTAGTAGGCCCTCGAACCAATCAGGCGCGAGACTCATTGTCATGCAAAATGACAGTTTATATAGCAAAGCGCCCTGGCGATTTGCTATATAAACTGCTTACCTAGAACATTTAACTACATGTGATCACAAAGGAAGTGAAAATATGACTAAACAAGAAGCTAACGAGCCCTATCTGCTAGTACCTTGTGTGAGTGCAATCTTTGCTGGGTTATTGGCCGCGATACCAATGCTATCTTTTAATTTATCAGCGCTGTCTGAGAAAACCGGTTTAATTTTTGTTCCAGGCCTGATTTACGGATTGCTGTATCTATTTTTTAATTTTTTTACCTCGCGTTTTTTCAGTTGGCTTTACACCTGATTTTGTAATAATGAGTTATCACGACGTTTAATACTTACCCGTAAGTAGTATTCGACTAATAAAATTCCACTTATCAGCATTAACCCCTGCAACAATAACGTGAGCTGTGCAATAGTAAGTGGGGTGACCGTTTCCATTAACTCAAAACGCCAGATCCCCTCTACCCATTTGGTTTTTTCGCTCATCAGGCCCTGAACTAAATTCACGCCGACATGAAAACCAATAGGTACCGCAAGCCCTCTGGTCCAGAAAGCCAGTACGCCATAAAACAACCCCCAGACTGCCGGCCCGGTAATACTTTCAAAAGCAAGGCCGTGATACAGGCCAAATAATAGTGACGTAATATAGATACTCCACCGGATCCCTACAGCAACAGCCATTTTTTCCAATAAATAGCCTCTGAAAGCAACCTCCTCCATTGTTCCCAGCACAATAAAGAGCACGGTGTTAATAAGTAACAAATGAAGGATGTTAGCACTCTCAACAGGGCTTAAGGAAACGGGAGTGAGCAAATAGTATAGGGAATAAAAGCCTGCGAATAATCCACAACCAAACAGCAACGCAACACCGAACCGGCTAAGCGAGCTGCGTTTTAATACCATGCCAAGGTCGCTAAGTGTAAGCGTATCGAATTTTAAAAAGATCAGCGTAACGAGAAAGGTAATGCCTGTTATGACGCTTCCCAGCAATATTCCACTGCCCCATTTGGGCAACATTGGAAACAGAAAGCTAAAGCCACCGGTAAAGAACAAGCCCTGAAAAATAGCCCAGAACAATAAGGCTTTAACAAAACCGTTAACTCTGTGTTCAGAACCTGTCATAACCGTGCTCCCTGGAAGTTGCTCTGACTTATAGTAAAACGCTACGTAATATTACAACCGCAAAGGCTCACCGTTAAACGCCGCAGATTGACAGGCGATGACTTCAAATTTGTAAGGTACAGGTATATTGCCTTGCTCTTCCATCAAGCGCTGCTGCTCTTCATCAATGGTTACCGGAGTTACGGTGAGAATTTCAAAATCATTGATTTCGATAACGCGGGCGTTGTCCGGATGCGCGCAGCGGGAATAGGTATCTGCTTCATTGTTAAAAATGAACTCTGCCAGTAAACGCTTCTGAGCGGTAAAAAAACTGTTGGTGTTGCGCTGTATTTCTTGTTGGAGAGCCTGATGAGAGGCTTCCTTATTTGCCGCAATTACCGGGTCTGCATCATCATCTGACTCAAAAAATCCTCGTGAAGCCGCAGAGTAGCTCGGCCCCAGCAATGGTGTATCACTGGTAATTACCCCCACTTTGGCGGCCATAACAGACAAGTTTATGAATAAAATCAGTAGCCATATATATCGCAACACGGCAGTAGACAGCACATATTGATGTTCAGGCTTGTGCCACACTCCATGGACACCGAAAGGTTTAAGAATAACCAGTAGTATCAGGTAGAACGGCAACAGCGCCTGCAATATCACCAATGTGATCAGGCTAACTATAAAAAACCAGGTTGGAAGCACTAAAATTAGTGCAAAGTTGTGACTATAAGGCGTCACATCAGCCGACACGCCGGTTACATCGTTTACCAGCCCCGACGAATGTGCCAGCGCAAAGTTTGCAATAACCGCATAAAAAAACAGTACTGCTGCTTTGCCCAGCAAATGTTCCCAGAAACGACTGAATCGCGGCCAGAATTCGTAACAGAGCCCTAATAATGCTAATGATACCGGAATGCCTAACCCAATCGCGGTGTCGGCTTCAGATAGATCAAATAGCAATAACAGAATGGTTGCGCCAACATAGCATCGCTGGGCAAAATTCAAACTTTTCCATGTTGCCTTAACTTTATAAAAGCGGAAGGAACTAAGGTACTCCCACACTTTATGCACAAGCGATTTTACTTTATTTAACCCGGTTGGCGGGGATGGCAGATTAGGTAAATCCATAATGATATCGTGACTACTTTCACTCGACGTCCGGTTCTGCTCTATAGTAATCACAAACAGGGCAATAAGGAAAGCACCCTGACTCACAGGACCCGATTGAGGCTAACGAAATAGCTACAACAGGGTTAATTATCATGACGCTTATTCATTTGCTGTGGCCTGATAAGCAGCAGAACCAGTCCACCTGCAGCAGCACAGGCACCAGCCGCCGAAAATGTCAGCATAGAGCCCGCTCCCTGTTGCCACAGTAATCCGGCAGCATAATTCCCGATAGCCCCACCCAGTCCAAACGCTAGGCTAATGTAAGCCGCCTGCAAACGACCGTGGATCTGAGACGGAAAATAATGATGGATAAAATGCATTGAGGTAGAATGATTTAAACCAAAACTCAATGCATGGATAAACTGGCTAAAAAACACCAGCCAGAACATATCAGCCAGGGTGCCCAACACCAGCCAGCGCAACCCCGTCGCCAGCAGGCAAAACACCATTAAGCGCCAAACACCAAAACGGGCAATCAGGCGCTGGGCGACCAAAAATATACCGACTTCGACTGCCACCCCTAAGGCAATCAGCAAACCGGTTTGCATACCTGAATATCCGAGGTCTCGCATATACAGCGCAAAAAAACCGTAATAAGCACCAAAGCTAAGCTGTAGAAGGGCGTTAGAGAGTAAAAACAGCAGCGCAACTTTGTCGCGCAGAAACGGCATAATTCGCATAGCGACTGCCGCCTTGGGCTGAGTACTATGCGGCTGAGTGAGCGTCAGGCTGCTAATAAACAGGCCAATTAACACAAACATCGACGCATAAATTGGCGCATCTGTTGAAAAGAAATCCAGCGCTTTACCCACCAGTACGGTCAGTACAATAAAACCAATACTGCCCCACAACCGAATACGCCCATAGCGCTTAGAGTCGCCTTCAATGGTTTGTAGCGTAAGCACTTCGAGCTGCGGCAGCACGGCAGTCCAGAACATCATCATCAGGCCCATAGCGAGTGTCAGGTACCAGAACGAGTATGCCCAAAAAATGCCAACAAAACTGAGTACGGTTAAACCGCTGCCAAGACGCAGGATCAGCAATACGTTACCGGTGCGATCAGCGACACCAGCCCACAATGATGGGCCAATGATCCGCGCTAAGGTAATTACCGCAAAGAGTTCGCCTATTTCAACCGAGGTAAAGCCTCTACCATCCAGGAATACCCCCAGGTAAGGAGTAATAACACCTAACTGACCAAAATAAAGCGCATAGGTTATGCTTAACGCGACAATAGCAAAGCGGCTGCCAGCGACCGCCATTAACAGAGGACCAGGTACAGCATTTTATTTTGCGGAACCTGGGATTACCGGCGTATTACACTGCACAGCGGCATTCTGCGCACGGTGGCGCAAACTATGATCCATTAACACTAATGCTAACATCGCCTCAGCAATGGGCACGCCTCGAATACCTACGCAAGGATCATGTCGGCCTTTGGTCACAATATCAGTCGCATTACCGTCTGTATCAATCGTTTCGCCCGGCACTGAAATACTCGATGTCGGTTTGAGCGCCATGTGCACGACTAAATCCTGCCCGGTGGATATACCGCCTAACACCCCGCCTGAGTGATTTGAGGTAAAACCTTCAGGTGTCAGGGAATCACGGTGCTCACTGCCTTTTTGGGTGACAACATCAAAGCCATCCCCTACTTCAACGCCTTTCACAGCATTAATGCCCATCATTGCGCCAGCGATGTCGGCATCGAGTCGATCAAACACAGGCTCGCCCAGACCTACTGGCATATTTGTAGCAACGACGGATATTTTGGCACCAATGGAGTCACCAGATTTTTTTAAGTCACGCATATACTGATCAAGCGCATCGAGCTTAGACGCATCCGGACAGAAAAACGGGTTAGTATTGATGATGTCATAGTCAACTGAATCGATACCGATAGGTCCTAACTGCGACAGAAAACCGTGGATCCGAATGCCATGCACCTGCTCCAGGTATTTTTTAGCTATACCCCCCGCAGCAACACGGATAGCGGTTTCACGCGCTGAAGAACGGCCACCGCCACGATAATCCCGCGTACCGTACTTTTGGTGATAGGTATAGTCAGCATGGCCAGGGCGAAAACGGTTCGAAATATTAGAATAGTCCTGGCTTCGTTGATCTTTGTTTTTGATCAACAACCCAATACTGGTGCCGGTGGTTTTACCTTCAAATACGCCGGAAAGTATCTGCACTTCATCGTCTTCACGGCGCGCAGTAGTATACCGGGATGTGCCCGGTTTACGTCTGTCCAGATCGGGCTGCAAATCTTCTTCGCTCAGTTCCAGGCCGGGAGGACAACCATCAACCACACCACCAATGGCAATACCATGGCTTTCGCCAAAGGTTGATACTGTAAAAATCTTGCCAAATGTATTACCCGCCATGAATCTCTTTTTCCTGTTGTTTATAACTGTCTAACGCCGCTTTTGTAACGGCAAATATACCATGTCCACCGTGGGCAAGTTCAACCCACTCTATCTCTAACCCGGGGAATCGGTTGGCCATATGAACCAAACTGTTACCCACTTCAACAAACAATACACCCTGGTCAGAAAGATAATCTGGTGCCTGCCTTATAATAGTTTCGACTAAATCCAAACCATCATCGCCTGCCGCTAAGGCCAGCTCTGGTTCGTGCTGAAACTCGACAGGTAAATCTGCCATATCTTCGGCATCAACATACGGCGGATTTGAAACGATTAGGTCGTACTTCTGGCCCTGTAACTGGGTAAATAAATCAGAATACAGTGGATAAACCCTGTCACCCAGGCCATGCTCCTCAATATTCAGCTCCGCAACTGCCAGAGCGTCATCACTGATGTCTACCGCGTCAACTTCGGCGTCTTCAAAAGCATAAGCCATGGCAATCGCAATACAACCGCCACCCGTGCACATATCCAGCACACGTTGCGGTGGGTTTGCTAACCAGGGCGCAAATTGTTGCTGAATAAGTTCTGCAAAGGGTGAACGAGGAATTAGCACTCGCTCATCAACATAAAACGGTAAATTACAGAAATACGCCTGATTTGTAATATACGGCAACGGTAACCGGGTCTGGACCCGCTGCAGCACCAATTCAGCAATTTTTGTCCGCTCACTGGTGGTTAATTTAGCCGCAAACAAACCATCGCCGGTTTTTGCGGTCAACTCATGTGGTAAATGTAACGCATAAAAGACCAGATTTACCGCTTCATCCCAGACGTTGTCGGTGCCATGTCCGTAATAGAGCTCTGCATCATTGAAGCGACTGACCGCCCAGCGCACCATATCTAAAATGGAATGAAGATCAGAAATTGCTTCATCGAGGTAAAACTTATCAGTCATACAGGCTACAATATCCAGAAATTTTAAAGCTGCTATGATACATAATGTTGCCCTGTTCGCACATGGTTATTTAGGGGCTGTTGGTCTTTGCTGTGCATTTTTGCAGCCCTGGTGTTAACCAATGCTTTGGGTTGCATCGCTGCAAATAAAAAAGTGGGAAAGTGAAAACGTGAAAAAACAACTAGCGAAGCTTAAGCAGTCACAACAACTCGCCCGCCAGTCACAGCAATCAAAAACAGAAGAACACGACGATATGGATTTATTCCGGCACGCAGTCAAAGGCGTTGTGCCTCTCAAACAGGATAAACACGTCTCAAACGTTCCAAAACCTTCGCTAAAGGTCCGCCGGCAACGCAGAGCAAACCGACATGTACAAGCCAGTTATGAGTTTTCTGATGCATTCGAGGGCTTTATCCCGCCAGATGGCGCTCTGCGGTATTGCCGACACGACGTGCCCGGCTACGAATTAAAACAATTACGTCGTGGCAGTTACACGCCAGACTTCGTACTGGATTTGCATGGCATGACCCGTGAACAGGCTAAACAGGAATTAGCAGCTTTGCTGCACACTGCTGAACAAGAAATCAGTGACTGCGTGTGTATTGTTCACGGTCATGGTGCTGGCGTGTTAAAACGGGCCCTGCCGCATTACCTGATTCAACATCCAAAGGTAATGGCTTTTCACCAGGCCCCCTTGGAATATGGTGGGCAAGGCGCTCTGCTGGTATTACTTGAAATTGAGTCTCCGTTTGGTAAAAAACGCTAAATCACTTCAACCTGTAAGTAAGCCAGTGAGCCAGCTGTGCTGCCAGAAGCTGCTAAACAGCTGCTTATTTTTGCAAATCACCACTATTGTGAATAAACAAATAAGCGTAATACCCCATCATCACCAATATAATAAAAATGCCCAACAGAGAGCCCCAAACAACTGGATCTTTTAGTAACATTGCCCACATAACATTCACCTTTCGATTGCTTAACCTTATGATGATATTGTGCGCGTCCTACCGCTAAAAAATGCTGATCTATATCAAATCTGATAATGCAACTGACGCCAGAGTATGACCTGGATCAAAAAAATACGTCTATGCGTGTAAACACAAAAAATTAACACTTGATAATAATTATCATTTAGATTAACTTTGTTATGCCTGTTGGGTTTCCGGAAAATTTACGGTCTTGGACGGATGCCCACCGTTAGCAAGCGGGTTAGCGCCCGCTTGCTTCTTTTATAGTCATGCAAAATAGTCAAAATGCCTGAAATGGCGAGTTAAGAATATGTGTCAATAACCAGTGACGGGAGTGGTAGCGACATGCTTAAAAGTAAAAGCATGCCGACAAAAACAGGTTAATCAAACAGTTTCCAAAACCAACTTTTTTGCAGGTCGTCTTCACAGGTTTTGAGTTGCGAAGCGTAACGCAGAGAACGACTTTTAACGCGCCTGGCAACTTCGACTAACCAACCTTTACGAAGGTACGTCTTACGCCGGTAGCCGCCCCAGCCCTCGTGATAATTGAGGTACTGCGCATTCGCATCCCATTTTGAAATACCATTCATAGAATGGGTTTTACTTATAAACCAGCCCATAAAATCAATGGCGTCTTCAAAATCGTCCCGATCAGCGCCTGAATTGCCGGTCTCGCGAATGTAATCACTCCAGGTCGGCGTTTTTGCCTGCGAATACCCATAGGCAGAACTCACTCGCCCCCAGGGAATAAGACCAAACAAAATGTAATCCCTTGGCGGCAGTGCATCGTGACGAAAAGAACTTTCCTGATACATCATCGCCATAGGAACATGTATGGGCACACCCCACTTATCCCGCATATCGGCGGCAGCGTCGTACCAGTCTTCTTTTTCGAAGAAAATTTCACACAAGTTGCTGGTGTCCTTTGGTGGCGTTGTCGCACAGCCCACGAGGAACATAGGTAGCATCACCAGCAAGCCGGAAAAAAAGATACAAATATTTTTGAACTTTTTGTACATACAGTGTCCAAACTTATGTTCCGAAAGTGTGTTTCCCTGGAACAAATTCTTATGCCTGACCCTTGTCAGGCATTTTTTTTGGCTGCTTCACGAGCAAAGTAATCATCAATAAACTGATTAAAGGGTAACGTATCTGCAGCCTCAACCTCTTGCTGAGCTAAGATTGAGCGTTCTGCTTCGCCAACAAAATCCGCTGTATTTTTATAATGATAGGTGAAATCGCTAATTTGCTGCCGGTAGTTATTGGCCAAATCGCGCCCCACTGCGGCATTGTCGCCCTCGCTGAGTAATTTATTTAACCACCGACCAGAATACGTTAATTCAGGGGACTCTATTTTTTGCCATTCACGCTTCACCGCCGCGGAATAGCGTCCATCGCCATCATTTTGATCCATTAATTCGGCAATCGTTACATATCGGTCAAACAATTGTTTCGCCCAATCCTGCATTGCAACTTCGTCACCATTTTGTACCAACGTTAGGCCGGGCTTGCGACCTTCCAGAACGACTCTGTTTAAATTTACGTCAGTCTCTTTATAACGCTCCGCGTCAAACTGTGGGCTGTCGGTCATCAAACAACTCAGTAAAAATACGTCCAGAAAATCAATTTGCTCGCGGCTTATCCCAATCGGACTGAAAGGGTTAACATCCAACGCGCGGACTTCTATGTAATCTACGCCTCGCAGTGCCAGGGCATCGGTGGGCTTTTCACCTGACGCTGTTGGTTGCTTGGGTCGAATAGGCGAATAAAATTCATTTTCGATCTGTAGCACGTTTTTACTGAGTTGCTGATAATCGCCACCTTCACCCGCGGCAAAATGCGCGTAGTTTTGTGAAGGGGTATACATTGCTTCTCTCAATAACCGCACATAAGAATCAAGAGAGTTATAACAAATACGTAACGATGACTGCTCATTACTGGTATAGCCTAATCCACTCATTCGTAGTGACGTAGCGTAAGGAAGATACAAGGTTCCACGCCCCAGCTTTTTAAATTCAAGGCCGTGCTCACGGCCTTCAACAAATGAACTACACAGTGCCGGTGATGCACCAAAAAGATAAGGAATAAGCCAGCAACTGCGTCGATAATTACGGATCATGCTAAAATACTGTTCCGAGATCCACGCTTGCGACGGCTCTACGCCTTTTTGCCCGGCCAGTTGTTGCCAAAAACCAAGAGGCACAGAAAAGTTAAAATGAACGCCCGAAATGACCTGCATCATACTGCCATAACGGTTGCGTAAGCCCATTCGATAAGCTTTTTTCATTTTGCCTACATTCGATTCGCCAAAATAGGCAATGGGAATTTCGGCTTCATTTTCGATAAAGCAGGGCATACTGAGCGGCCACAAGCGCTCTTCGCCAATGTTCTCTAACGTAAACTTGTGAACATCTTCAAGTTGCGCCAACGTTTTATCTGCGTCGGACTCAGGTGGTGTGATGAACTCCAGCAACGACTCTGAGTAATCAGTCGTGATACTGTCATGGGTTAACGCCGCTCCCAGCGCTTTGGGATGTGGTGTTAATGCCAGTGTTCCTTCAGGATTTATACGTAAGCATTCTCGTTCAACACCACGTTTAATTGCACTCAAAGAGGCAAATGCGCCATTTTGTTTTAGCGCGTCTAAATCGTATGAAAGGTCGTGAGTCAATGGGCGCAATGTCGGTTCCATATTGTCGTTTGCGGCTTACAGTTGTTGCAAGACGGTGGGTAATGGCCGGTATATTATCAATATATGATTACCGACCAAAGCATAAATCGTAACAGTTAATATCAATTTTGTATCAAAATACGATTTCTCGAACAGGAATATTCAATGCTTCTAGCTGTGGCATAATGACTTGTTTGTCGCCAGCTATGACTATTTGCAGGTCGTTTGGGGCCAGTTCACGCTGAGCAATGCTGTCTATGCTCGCTTTATTCATACCCAACAAAATAGCTTTTTGCTGTTTTTTATAATTTACGGGTAAATCATAGGCGAGTAAACGTCTTAAGAATGATGCTTTATCCAGCGGCGTTTCATATTCCAGCGCCTCACTCAGGGTAAATGCATTTTGCATATACTGCAGTTCCTGGCGGCTGATACCTTGCTCTTTATAACGTTCAATTTCTTTGAGCAATTCTTCAATTCCAGCTCCTGTATACCCCTGTTTTAAATCAGCGCCGGCTTCAAACCACCCTAATGTTTTCCCCCCATTAAATGCCGAAAAAGCTCCGTAGGTATAACCTTTGTCTTCGCGGAGGTTAAGATTAATACGACTGTTAAAGTCATCACCAAGCGGAAAGTTCATTAACTGGGCAAGAAAATAATCGCCTGTGGCATCATAAGGCATGGCACGTTTAACCATTCGCACTGAGCTTTGCGCAGCCCCTGGTACATCAACAATAAATACCTGTTGGCGCTCATAGGTTGGAAACTGACCATATTCAGCAATGCTGTAGTCATCGCCCTGCCAGTCGTTAATAAAACTAAAGTAATCCGTTATCTGGCCTGGCCTCATGTCTCCAACGACCACTAAAGTGCCCTTTGCCGGCACATAATATTGTGCATAAAACTGTTTGATGTCGTGAAGGGTTATGCGCTCAATCGTTTCAACGGTGCCCCCCGGAGGTAAGCCGATACGGTTATCATCGCCCCACAATACTGCCGTTTTTGCGCGCTCTAACAGCGCATTCGGCTCTTTATCCTGCGCGTTTAAGTTGTCCAGCATTTGCTGTTTTATTCTGCTGAAATCCGCTTCAGTAAACGCCGGGTTAAACAGTTTTTCCTTTAGTAAATCAAGGGTCTCCGGTAAATATTCGGTCAGGCTGGATACATAAACCTGCGTGTAGCGACCGTTACTGGCAAAACTGATCGATGAGCCCAGTTTGGCCAGCGCATTCGACATGGCTTCGTTACTGTAGTGCTTAGTTGTTTCATTCATCATCACTGCGGTAAAGGCAGACAATCCTGCTTTTTCTTTAGGGTCAAGCAACATGCCCCCGTCGAGATCCAGGGTAAAGGTAACGGTTGGCGTTTCGCGATTCGTAACGCCCAGTACCTGAATGCCATTGGATAATTTAAGCTGCCAAAAACTCGGAATACTAATAACCGGTGGCTCGCCGGCGGCGGGTATAACACTGCGGTCAAACGATGATTCCAAAGTATTCTCAGCGACAACTGGCGTCGAATCTGAGGGCAGATAATGCCGCTCTGGCCGCGCCTGCGTTGGTGCAGCGACAGCCAATTCAGCTTTACCTTCAGGCACCACGCTTAATACAACTGCCGGCTGCCCTTTAATATAGTCATTAAACACCCGATAGACATCTTCTTTTGTCACCCGGTTATAACGCTCCACGTCGGCATTAATAAGGTCGGGTTCATCAAAGAAGGTTTCGTTGTACGCCAGCGTAGATACCTTGCCACTGACACTTTGCAAACCGTAAATGGTTGAGGCTTTGATATTGGCTTTAACCCGGGCCAGAGCGTCATCATCGAAAGGTCGATTTTCAAAATCATTAAGAATGGTCTGAATAGCCTTGTAGATGTCAGTCAAAGACTGGCCAGATTCCGGTGATACCAGGCCCACCAGGTTAAATTCGCAAGCAAGTTCGCTGCATGGATGCGACACTCCGGCCTGGGCAACTTTGCCCGTTTTAACCAGTTTTTCGTAGAAGATTGACGTTTTACCACTGCCCAGAATATTAGCCAGCACATCAAGCGCTGCTTCGTCTTCGTGACGCGCATACACGGTTGGCAAAACCACCTGCACGAGGGGTAAGTGGATATTATCTTCCATAGTAATAAAACGATTATCGCTCAACGTTGCGGGTTGCGGCGCTTGTCTGTTCACTTCTGGTCCGCGAGGTAATGAACCAAAGTATTTTTTTATCCAGGCTTTTGTTTGTGCGATATCAATATCGCCACCAATCGATAACACCGCATTGTTCGGGCCATACCAGCGCTTAAAAAAGGCTTTCAGATCGTTCACATTTACCCTGTCGAGATCTTCCACATAACCAATGGTTAACCAGGAATAAGGATGACCGGCAGGATACAACGCTTCCGCAATACGTTCGTGACGCTGTGCATAAGGTTGATTGTCAATACGTTCTGCACGTTCGTTTTTTACCGTTTCACGTTGTACTTCAAACTTTTCCTGCGTTACTGCTGGCAGTAAAAAGCCCATTCTGTCGGCTTCCAGCCATAATACTTTTTCCAATTGATTGGCCGGCACAGTCTGGTAATAATTGGTGCGGTCACGATTAGTTGAGCCATTTAGGGTGCCGCCGGCATCGGTGATCAACTTAAAGTGCTGTTCGTCTGCCACATTCGCCGACCCCTGAAACATCATATGCTCAAAAAAATGGGCAAAACCGCTTTTTCCCGGTTCCTCTCTGGCAGACCCTACATGATAAGTCACATCAACGTGTACCAACGGATCTGAATGGTCCTCATGTAAAATGATTGTCAGGCCATTGTCGAGTTGATATTTTTCATAATCAATGGCGACTGCCTGTGCTACACTTTTTGAAGTACCAGATGAGCTACTGGTTGTCTGGCTGCACCCAAAGAGAAAGCAGGCGAGAAAACCTAAAACGATAAATCTAAACAACATTAAACATTCCGGGATAAACAGGTGTAAAAAAAATTCAAAGCCTACCGTGAGGTTTTTTAAACTGAATTTGACAACATTAACAAAAAATATAACTAAAAGTGTACCGTAAATCTTGTGCGATGTAGAAATAAATCCAACTAATACCTATATTGAATTATCAGGAACTTATGCAAGAAAATGTGATGATTATAGATTTTGAATTTGGCCTTCGTCAGCTGAACGGCAATAAAAGTTTGTTATTTCGTCTGCTGCGTAAATTTGCTGCTGAGTATCGCGACCTGGACACCCGCTTGCAAGCACTGGTGGGTGCTGAGAGTATCCAGGAGGCTGAAGACTTGGTTCACACCCTTAAGGGAGTATCTGGCAACCTCGGTTGCAATGCCGTTTATCAGGACAGTCGTTTGGTCAATGAGCAGTTAAAACACGGTGAGCCCGACGCATCATCAATGCAAAGTTTGTTCGATAATCTCAGTAAAACGTTAGCGGTAATAGATGATTTGCCGGATGCAGAAAATGCAGCGGCTCCGGTGGCTAAGCCTGACGAGCACCTCGAAACCCTAAAGGCGTTTTCTCAAGCACTCGAACAGCACGAATATATTAATGACGAAAAGCTGGCAAACTGGTTAGCAACATTATCCCTGCCATCTTCGCAACAAGCACAGCTAACTTCGGCAGTCACCAGTCTCGATTATGATCAGGCATTAACCATACTCGCAACCGTGAAAAACTAACAGTGGAAGTGCTGTTTGAACACAATGACTTTATTGTCGTACATAAATTACCTGGCGTTACCATGCACGACCGTGAAACAGGGATTGTACGGCAATGCGAACAGGCGCTGAACCTGACCGGTTTACACCTGGTTCATCGACTCGACGATGTTACTTCAGGCTGTTTGATCCTGGCTCGTCATCCTGAGTGTGCAGCAATTTTCGAACACCTTTTTCGCGAACATCGGGTGCAAAAGTACTACCTGGCGCTGGTCGATAAAAAACCTAAGAAAAAGCAAGGTACAGTTAAAGGCGATATGAAAAACCGCCGTAATGGCCAGCACATACTGCTTAAAAGTCAGCAGAATCCCGCCATTACGCAGTTTTTCAGCTACGGTTTTGCCGATGCTCCCCGCATTATGCTCATTAAGCCACTGAGCGGTAAAACACACCAGATCAGAGTCGCCATGAAAAGCCTGGGCAGTCCTATTGCAGGCGATACTCTCTATGGTGCTACACCTGATGATCGAACCTACCTGCACGCCTGGGGTTTACAATTCAGCTACCATGGTGACGATATCAGTGTGTTCTGTCGCCCTCAGTCTGGCCGCCATTTTTTAGCCCCGGCCTTTACCGGTTGGTTAAACAAGGCGCCCGTCCCTGACGAGCTGAATTGGCCTAAGACGTCTACCGCTGCCCCCGTCAGCCCGCAATAGTTATGACGACTATGATAACTATTGTTGGCAGTGGTGCCATTGGCGGGCTTTGTGCAGCCGGCGCGCAACAGGCCAGTGCTCCGTATCGCTTATTAGCCAGAAGCGGCTCAACCGCCTTGCAGTCTGTAAAACTACAGGATGGTCATCGTATCAGGCTTAAAACAGTGACCGATAATCCAACGGTTACATTAACGGCGAATGACGTGCTAATTTTACCGCTTAAAGTGTTTCAACTCAGCGCGGCAATGACGTATTGGCAGCCTCTGCTTTCAACGCAAACGCCGGTAATCCTGTTACATAATGGTATGGGCGGTATGGAGCTGGCAAATCAGTTTTTACCGGATAACCCGGTATACCTGGCGACCACCAGCCATGGCGCATTAAAAACGGCCCCAACCGAGGTGCGCCATACCGGCAAAGGTCAAACCATGCTGGGCTTATCGCCCTGCCATCGCGGTTCAGCCAAACTGAATACGCACATTACTACCATTATGGAATGTTGTATTGGCCCGGTGACCTGGCGAGAAGACATACTGTTTGCGCTGTGGCAAAAGCTCGCGATTAACTGCGCTATAAACCCCTTAACGGCCATGCATGACATCCGCAATGGCGAACTCATCGATGCCGCACACCGCACTACCATAGAAGCGATAATCAAAGAGGTTTGTAACGTTGCCATAGCGTGTGGTGTTGAGCTGGACTTCAGTTCAATGCTAGCGCAGGTATTTGATGTGATAAACCTGACAGCGGATAACTATTCCAGTATGCATCAGGATGTTACGCATCATCGCCCTACTGAAATAGATGCTATTACGGGGTATATTATTGCCCAGGCAAAGAAAAAGGGTATTGATGTGCCCATCAATACCCTTTTGTACAATACAATAAAACGCCGTTAAGACTTACTCGCTATCTTGTTGCGCTTGCGGCTTCATATGCGGGAACAAGATAACGTCTTTAATGGTCGGGCTGTCAGTAAATAACATAGTAAGGCGATCGATACCGATACCCTCACCGGCTGTTGGCGGTAAACCAAACTCCAGCGCGCGAATGTAATCTTCATCGAAGTGCATTGCCTCGTCGTCGCCAGCGTCTTTTTCTTCAACCTGCTTGCTGAAACGCTCAGCCTGATCTTCAGGATCATTAAGCTCGCTGAAGCCATTGGCCAATTCGCGTCCACCAACAAAGAACTCAAAACGATCGGTGATAAACGGGTTATCGTCGTTACGGCGTGCCAGCGGAGAAACTTCCCACGGATATTCAGTAATGAAAGTGGGTTGCTCAAGTTGTTCTTCAGCAGTCGCTTCAAATATTTCGCACAGATATTTACCCGCGCCCCAAATACCGTCTACTTCAGGCTCTTTAATATGAAACTGTTTAGCCATCGCTTTAAGTTCAGCTAAGTGCGCCTCCGGGTCGCGGATCGCAGCTTCATTGGCTTCCGGCCAGTATTTTAAAATCGCTTCGCCCATACTTAGGCGTTCAAAGGGTTGCCCAAAATCGTAATGCTTCTCTTCAATTACATTACCTTCGGTATCGCGCACTGTATTGACCAGCTTGGTGGTTCCAAGAATATCCTCTGCCAACGTACGTAGCATGTCTTCGGTCAGGTTCATCAGATCGTTATAATCGGCATAAGCCTGATAGAATTCCAGCATGGTAAACTCAGGATTATGCCGGGTGGATAATCCTTCATTACGGAAATTACGGTTAATTTCGAAAACGCGCTCAAAACCACCGACCACTAACCGCTTGAGGTATAACTCAGGGGCAATACGCAAATACATTTCAATGTCGAGCGAGTTGTGATGGGTGACGAAAGGTTTAGCCGTTGCGCCACCGGGGATCACCTGCAACATGGGGGTTTCTACTTCGATGTAATCACGGGTAGTCAGATAGTTACGGATACCATTAACAATTTTGCTGCGTACAACAAACGTTTCGCGGGTTTTTTCACTGGTGATCAAATCCACATAACGCTGACGATATTTGGTTTCCTGATCGGTCAGGCCGTGGAACTTTTCAGGCAACGGACGCAAAGACTTGGTCAGCAATTCATAGCTTGCCATGTTCACATATAAGTCACCTTTACCCGACTTATGCAATGCACCCGCCACACCAATAATGTCACCAATGTCTAATGAGCCATAACGGGCTTTGAGATCTTTTTGAACAGTTTTATCAGCATAAGCCTGAATACGGCCGGTCATATCCTGAAGCAATAAAAACGGCCCACGTTTGGCCATTACCCGTCCGGCTACACTGACCTGGTTATCCTGCTCAACCAGGGTTTCTTTGTCCAGCTCACCGTATTTCGCTTGTAATTCTTCAGCGTAATGCTCGCGACGGAAACTGTTAGGAAAACCGTTTGCGCGACATTGTTCGCGAATAGCGCTGAGTTTAGCGCGACGCTCGGCAATCAATTTGTTTTCGTCGAGTTGTTGTTCGCTCATAGTTTATTCACTTAATTTTTGAGTTACTACAGGCCCGATTTCAGGCTGGCTTCTATAAATTTGTCTAAATCGCCGTCGAGAACGGCCTGGGTATTGCGGTTTTCTACGCCAGTGCGCAAATCTTTAATCCGCGAGTCATCCAGCACATAAGAGCGGATTTGACTTCCCCAACCAATGTCAGACTTGTTGTCTTCCATAGCTTGCTTTTCGGCATTTTGTTTTTGCAATTCAAACTCAAACAACTTGGCTTTTAACTGCTTCATTGCCTGATCTTTGTTCTTATGTTGTGAACGGTCGTTCTGACACTGCACCACTATATTTGTGGGTAAGTGCGTGATCCGTACCGCTGAGTCCGTACGGTTTACGTGCTGTCCGCCGGCACCCGATGCACGGTAGGTATCAATGCGTAAATCCGACGGATTAATATCGATTTCAATATCGTCGTCGATTTCCGGGTACGCAAAGGCTGATGCAAAAGATGTATGCCGACGGTTTCCCGAGTCAAAGGGGGACTTACGAACCAGTCTGTGAACACCGGTTTCGGTGCGCATCCAGCCAAATGCATATTCGCCACTAAAACGAATTGTGGCACTTTTAATACCTGCTACGTCGCCATCAGAAACCTCAATAAGCTCGGTTTTAAAGCCATGCAGTTCACCCCAGCGCAAGTACATTCTCAGCAACATGTTGGCCCAGTCCTGAGCCTCTGTACCACCGGAACCGGACTGAATATCCAAATAGCAATCATTGGCATCGTTAGGACCAGAAAACATCCGACGAAACTCCAGCGTTTCAAGCTGTGAGATTAGTTCATTTAACTCGCTTTGGGTTTCGGCAAAGGTTTCTTCGTCCTCGGCCTCAACGGCCAGTTCTAAGAGTCCCTCAACATCTTCAGCACCCTGCTCAAGGTTAACAATGGTCTCAACCACCTGCTCTAAGGCAACTTTTTCTTTGCCCAGCGCTTGTGCCCTGTCTGGTTCATTCCACACATCGGGACTTTCAAGCTCGCGGTTAACTTCTTCTAATCGCTCCGACTTTGCATCAAAGTCAAAGATACCCCCGAAGCGCAGCAGTGCGCTCACGAATATCCTGAATGCCATTTTGAACAGGGTTTACTTCAAACATACCAACCTTTAATCTATTTCGTTTTTCGGATGCGCGATAGTACCGAATTTCAGCTGCTTTTAACAGCCGTTTTCGGTACTGGTGTTTTGCGAGGAGCCTTACTCTGCGTTGAGTTTAGCTGCCATGCTGACCAGCTGTTGAGTCAGATTAGTCAGCTGTTTTTGCGCGGTTTCGTCAAGGAGTTTACCGTTGTCATCAAATTTGTCGCCGGCATTGGCCAGCGATACCTGTAATGGCGTCACTACGCTCATCAGGTTTTGCATGAGCATGCGCAATACGACCAGCACACGCATACCGCCCAATCCACCGGGTGAGGCAGCCATTAATCCTACCACTTTATTTTTATAAGCGGCCAGCATTGGCTCATCGCCGGTTTTGCGCGATGCCCAGTCAATAGCATTTTTTAACAGGGCCGGATAACTGCTGTTGTACTCCGGGCTGGCAATCAAAAACGCATCATGGTCGATGAGTAACTGCTTAAACGCCTGAGCTCGCTCCGGCATTCCGTATTCACTTTCTTCGTCTTCATTGAAAATAGGCATCGCGTAATCAGCCAGGCTGATCACCGTCACGTCAGCACCGGCTGCTTTCGCCGCCTCAGCTGCATTTTCAACCAGCGCCTGATTAAAGGAGCCGTTACGTGTACTGCCCGAAAAAGCCAACACTTTTACCATAGTAAAATTCCTTATTGTTTGTCGTCATCGGTTTGTACGAACAGTCGAAGAAAACCGTGCAATTACATTTTATCCAGCGTTTCAATACCTAATAACTCAAGCCCCAGCCTGAGTTCTTTGGCAACCAGAGCCGCCAGTGCTAAGCGGCTGTCACGCGTAGCTGCTGGCACGTCACTTTTTAATATAGGACAGGCCTCATAAAAACTCATAAAGTGACTGGCCAGATCGTACAAATAGCTACACAACACATGAGGTGTAGCGTCGCGGGCAACCACATTTAACTGCTCTTCTAATTGCAGCAACTGCACAGCGAGCGCATGTTCTTGTTCGTGTTCAATGCTGATCCTGGCTTGCAGCGCTGTCGGCGCGACTTCAGCTTTGCGGAACAAACTTTGTACACGTGTATAAGCATATTGCAGATACGGTGCCGTGTTCCCTTCAAAACTTAACATAGTGTCCCAGTTAAACACATAATCAGTAGTGCGGTTTTTACTTAAGTCGGCGTATTTTACCGCACCAATACCCACCTTACGGGCGACCTCTTTTAGCTCGTCGATGTCTAACCCGGTGTCTCTTTCAGCCAGCAACTTAGCGGCGCGTTCAACGGCTTCATCGAGCAACTCTACCAACTTAACCGTACCGCCACTACGCGTTTTAAACGGCTTTCCGTCGCTACCCAGCATCATACCAAAAGGGCAATGTTCATAAGTTTGCTCAGGTTGCATAAAGCCCGCTTTACGACCAACAATTTCGGTCTGCTTAAAATGCAGGGCCTGACGGGCATCAGTTAAAATCAGGGTGCGGTCGGCCTTGAGCTTACCGCTGCGATAACGCATGGCTGCCAGGTCGGTGGTGGCATATAAATACCCACCACCTGATTTTTGTACTATGTAAACGGCCGGATTACCTTCTTTGTCGGCAAGTTCCGGTATAAACGCCACTTGTGCGCCCTGATCTTCTACAACAATATTTTTTTCTTTAAGCTCGGCCACAACCGGGGCTAAATCGTCGTTATAAGCGGACTCGCCCATAATGTCAGCACGCGTAAGGCTTACATTTAATTTTTTGTACACTTCTTCGCTGTGTGAAATAGACACATCAATAAACAAGTGCCAAAGCTCTGCACACTGTTGATCACCACTTTGCAATCTGACCACATATTCACGGGCACGGTCGGCAAAGCCTTCTTCTTCGTCAAAGCGAACCTTCGCTTCACGATAAAAATCCTCTAAATCTGACAGGGCCGTTTCAGCCACCTGGTTTTTATTGAGTTTGTCACTTAAATGAGCCAGTAACATTCCAAACTGGGTCCCCCAGTCGCCCATGTGATTCTGCCTGATCACCTTGTGGCCCAAAAACTCCAGCAGTTTAACCACTGCGTCACCAATAATGGTGGTTCGCAGGTGACCAACGTGCATTTCCTTGGCCAGGTTGGGTGAAGAGTAATCGACGACAATTGTTTTTGGATCTTGCTCAGAGACCCCCGAACGGGTATCTTCCAGGGCCTGCTGGCAGGCAGTTGCCAGCCATTCATCCGCTAAGTGGATATTGATGAATCCGGGGCCGGCAATTTCCAGCTTACTGGCCATATCATCCAGTTTGACATGCTCAAGTACTTTAGCTGCAATATCACGGGGTTTTTGCTTCAATTTTTTAGCCAGCGCCATAGCGCCGTTAAACTGATATTCACCAAATTCAGGGCGACCACTGCGCGCGACTGGCACTGGTGCATCAGCAATGCCCATATCGGCCAGCGCCTGCGAGAAACGAGAGATTAATAGTGCGTGAATATTCATAACTGTGCTTAGTGCTCGCGTGTGGTGTTAAATTCAATATCGGGGTAACGCTCCTGAGCTAACTGGAGATTTACCATGGTAGGGGCAACATATGTCAGGTTGTCGCCACCATCAAGCGCCAGATACTGTTCTGCTTTGCGGCGAAATTCGTCGAGTTTTCTTTCACTGTCAGAATATACCCAGCGAGCAGTGGCGACGCTAACGTGCTCATACAAAGCATCAACGTTATACTCTGCTTTTAAGCGGGCAACGACCACATCAAACTGAAGCACTCCCACCGCACCAACGATCAAATCGTTATTGGCGAGTGGCCTGAATACCTGTACCGCGCCCTCCTCTGAGAGCTGAATAAGGCCCTTTTGCAATTGTTTCTGGCGCAATGGATCGCGCAAACGAATACGCTTGAAGAGCTCAGGTGCAAAGTTAGGAATACCGGTAAAACGGTAGTCTTCACCCGATGAAAATGTATCACCGATGCGGATCGAACCATGGTTATGCAAACCGATGATGTCACCTGCGTAGGCTTCTTCCAGTAATGAGCGGTCGCCCGCTAAAAAGGTCAGCGCATCTGAAATGCGCACATCTTTGCCAATGCGGGTATGGCGCATTTTCATGCCTTTCTCATACTTGCCCGAGACAATGCGGCAAAACGCTATACGGTCACGGTGTTTAGGATCCATATTGGCCTGAATTTTAAATACAAAGCCGCTAAATTTTGGATCGAGAGATTCCACATCACCCTTATCGGTCTCGCGCCCTTGCGGCTCTGGTGCCCAGGCGACCAGGCCATCGAGCATGTGATCAACACCAAAGTTACCTAATGCCGTACCAAAGAACACGGGGGTAATTTCACCGGCTAAAAACAACTCTTCATCAAACTCGTTGGAAGCGCCCATTACCAGCTCAAGCTCATCCCGGAACTCAGCCGCCAGGCCATCACCTACGGCTACGTCGACCTCAGGGTTATGCAGCCCCTTAATGATCTTTACGTCCTGAATAGTATGGCCTTGCCCGGTGTGATAAAGCATTACCTCATCACGGTGAATATGGTAAACGCCTTTAAACTGTTTTCCGCAGCCAATTGGCCAGGTCACCGGCGCGCATGCAATGTTTAGCTCGGTTTCTACTTCATCAAGCAGTTCCATGGGATCGCGAATATCGCGATCGAGCTTGTTCATAAAAGTAATGATCGGCGTATCGCGCAAACGGGTCACTTCCATTAACTTGCGGGTACGCGCCTCTACGCCTTTTGCGGCGTCTATAACCATCAGGCAGGAATCTACCGCGGTCAGCGTACGGTAGGTATCTTCAGAGAAATCTTCGTGCCCCGGGGTGTCGAGCAAATTGATCAGATGGTCAGAATAAGGAAACTGCATGACAGAGGTAGTCACCGAGATACCCCGCTCTTTTTCCATCTCCATCCAGTCAGACTTTGCATGCTGCCCTGACTTTTTGCCTTTTACGGTACCAGCTGTCTGCAAGGCTTGTCCGTACAGGAGTACTTTTTCAGTGATAGTGGTTTTACCGGCATCGGGGTGCGAAATTATCGCAAAAGTACGCCGACGCTTAATTTCTTCTAAAAGCTGGGCCATTCAATAAACCTGATTTTAATTCGGGAAGCTGGCACTGGGAGTATCACCGCTCACGGCAACGGCCAGGCCTTTTCATTTCGCGGGATTATACGGACTTTTGCATTTTATTGGTAGTCAAGCGACCTGACAATCAGCAATCTGAATGAGATTTGGCCAGGGTGCTCACCACCACTACACCAATTGTGCAGCGCAAAACCTAAAAGTGGTATCAGAGCATCAGCGACATCATCAAAGCGTCTTCCCTGCCACCGGCAACAGGATAATAGTTTTTGCGGCGTTCAAGGAGGGTAAAACCAGCCTTCGTATAAACGTGTATGGCAGCCTGGTTAGACTCACGGACTTCCAGAAAACAGACGCGGTGCTTTTGGTTTCGACAATGTGACAACACGTGTCGGAGTAGTTGCTTTCCTATCCCTTGCCCCTGAAATTCAGGCGCTATGGCAATATCCATAATTGTTACTTCATCCAGTACTATCAGCAAAATGACATAACCGACTATTTGCCCGTTACCCTCAGCAAGCCAGCATTCATAGGGCGACGTTGTACAATCAGTAAAGGTGCCTTCGCTCCATGGCACAACCTGCACAGCACAGTGAATCGGATAACAAACCGCCAGTGACTCACGGCTGGCCAGTTCAAAGCTGAGCGGTATAGCCGTTACATTTTTTGACACAACGCCTTCCACAGCTGCTTTTTATGCTCAGCGGTTAATTTATCAGGCGTAACGGGTAGCACAATGTGGGTGGTACTCAAACCAACATCGCCGCCAATCAAAACCGGCAGTGTGGTATTAAGGGATGTTAGCTGCAGAGCTTGCAGGACATCGTCGGTAAATGCCGGATACAGCTGAGCTGAAAGTGGTTGCAAATCAGACTCGGGGCTAGTTTTGTCTGACGGGGCCGGTTTAGCCGATATATTGTCTTTAATTTTTTGTAAATGGCTGCGGGCATCAGATGGCGACGTTTTGGCAGGTGCTTGAACAGGCGCACTGGCAGGTGTGGATGATTGAGCATCCTTCCGCTGACTTTGCTCACCAGAAGCCACCACGTTATCCTGTGGTTGCCAAACCGGAATGTGCATTTCCTGCAATGCTGCAATCTGATAATCGGATAATTCTGACGTCATGAAACAACGAGCCCGGCAAATTAAATACAAATGACACTAACCGGCAGTTTAGCAAACCCGAAAGGAAAGTGGCAGGGAAAGTAATGGCTGAAGATAAGTCTCGGAGCTAATTAAGCCTGGTCCCTACGCGCTCTGCGTCTTTGCAGATCGTTTACTTTATTATCAATGGTGATATTGAACACCGACAAAGCGAGTGCTAACAAAAGCAAAACGCCGCCGGCAATAACAATCCCAGTGACCCCATAATCGATGTAACTGCTAAAACTGCTGGCGATTTCACGAAGCTTTTCACCATTGAGTATTAGTTCACCAGGCTCCCTCCCCTTACTGCTAAGAGCATCAACCTGCAAATCATAAAGTGAAAAGAGATATTTAGTTTTGATGCTGGCTTGTTGATTAAGGTACCAGGCACTGATCCAGAAAAGCCCCCCAACCATTGCAGTAAACGATGAAATAAGCTTGGAACTGATATTAATTGATAGTGTTTTCATGCGGATTCCATTTCCACTTTCCGTTCGCCAAGAGGTTTACTTAACTCAGCAGGCTGCGCGCGAATACTCCGCGCGCCCCTGTACCGCCGATTTTCAGGTTAATGCATCGGCCTACGAGATTCGCCAGCATAAATTTTTAAAATAAATAACTTACGCCAATTGTTGTACTTTTCCAGCTATTCGACACATTTGACCCAGGCTCAAAGTCAGGGAGTGCCTGATAATCGATAAACACCCTGAAATTTTCATTTAACTGATAATCTAAACCTACACCATAGCTAATACCACTTTCCGATCGTGTAATATTAAAAGGGAAGTCCCCTGTTATGTTTCCTTCTGAATCGTTCGTTTGCCCTAAACCGCTGATTTCATAGTCTGAATAGGTGTAACCCGTCAAAACGTATAGGTTGAGCGAACTAAAAACTGGGTAGGATGCTTTTAGTAACAGTGATGCTTGTTTATCAATGTCTTCTGTGTAGTTTCCTCTTGGCTCTTCACGCGTACCATAAAAACTTGAGTACCCTGATGTACCAGTAAGTAACCTCGTCTCCAAAGAAAAATACTGACTATATTGATATCCTGCAACAACACCGGCAGTATTGAAATCTCTGCCGCGAATTGATACCTCCTGCATATTATACAATGCACCTGCATACCAACTGTCTTCAGCAGATGTATAACAAGCATAAGTGGGTGCTAAAAATAAGAGTGTTAAAGGCAATAACCTTTTCATTTTTAATTCCTTTTAATTTTTCGATGAATTGTTGTTCAGGAACTCTTTCCCGAAAAATCAGTATAACTAAATTTCCTGAACGTTAAATGAATAACACTAGTTACGCCGTTAATCGTGGCGGCATACGTTCACAAATTTAAGCCAGACCTAAAGTATTTGCCCAGCGCAGGTTTGGTTTTTTCGTCGTATGACAGGACTTTTACCAGAAAGAAAGTAGCTCAGCTGTTCAGCGTACGAACGCTCAGTCAACAACAAACGGCGGACTCAGACAATCTTTGCAATGCACAGTATTGTTGTCAGTAAAATTGATTTTTATCGGGAGAAGAAGCAGCAGGGAGAATGCAAGGCTTGCGTTGTGACCACGAAAAGTGGCAGGGGTGGAGGGACTCGAACCCCCAACCATCGGTTTTGGAGACCGCTGTTCTACCAATTCGAACTACACCCCTAACGCGCTGTGAATTATACGTATGCGCGATCAAAGGTAAAGTTTTTTTAGCTTAAATCAGTAAAATCCTGCTCAAGCGCACAAATAATAAGCGTTTTGTTTTTTTGCTGAGCGAGGGTTAGCACTGATAGTCTGCTGCCGCCTGCCAAAGACGATTGGTAAAGTCCACAACCGGCAAAAAGGCTTGTAGTTTATGGTACACCTGTGAAGGCTCAATCCCGGTTGCCTCAGCGTATTCATCACTTAACGCCTGACACTGCATTTCATCAAGTTCATTGATCAAGGCGCAGGCAGCCAAATCAAAATAACGGTTACCGGTGGCCACATACTCCCAGTCAATAACGATATCGTGGTTATTACCAACCAAATGCGCCAAAGACAGGTCATTATGGCACAGACAAAAGTCCTGATAATGGCTGGACTGCGCAATCACCAAAGCAAGTTTATCGCGCTCCTTGATAAATTGCCGCGTTCGTATAGCAGGCAATTGTTCCAGGTAGTGCTGCCAACAGGGCAACAAAGCCAGTGTCGGTGCCTTTACATCAAGGTGATGGATGCGCGCCAGCGCTTGCGCCAGCAAGCTCGTATCGATACGACTCAGGGAGGGCGTATCTACCCACTCTTCAACCCAAATGCGCTGTTGCAGGTTAACATCAATTACCGTTGGCGCAACCTGTAAGCTGGCTAACTGCTGCTGAAGCTGGTGTACCGTATTGTAATCGACGGCGTTAAAACTTGCCGGCCCGAGTATTTTTACCGCCCAGGAAACGCCCTCTGCCCGGGCATGATAGACCTGATTGGCCACACCTTTACGCACCGGCTCAAACGAGAGCGTTTCAGGGTTGGCAACCAGCGGTGCCAGTACTTGCTTTAGTTGTTGGTCTGATAACGATTCGACCATTGCCCTCTCCATTGGCTATAACCATAAATTGAAAACACGACATAACCGATAAACAGGCATGCCGACAATACCAGTCCACTTTGCCAATAAAGAAAAACCGCTGCGCTATTAATAACGAACCAGTATATCCAGTTCTGCAGTATTTTGTGTGCCACCATAAAGGTAGTGCCCACACTAAATACATTAATTGCAGCATCGAGCCACAAATATTCACCGCTAAACTGCGTCCCTGCCAATTTACCGAGCGCTATTGCCACCAATGATAAGGCGATAACTGTCAGAAGGTGCCACCGCAATGGCTTGGATTGCACTTGCCGGTCCTCACCGGGCTGATGATGCCACTGCCAATAACCATATATTGCCATGACCATATAGAAGATATTGAGCGCCGACTGAAATGGCAGTGCCACCTGCCAGAACAGCCAGGTATAAATGGACGTACTGATGAATGCCGCCGCCCAGCACCAGGCACTCTGCCGCGCAGCGAGCAGCACATAAGCAATGGCCAGCACTACGGCCAGCCATTCAGCCAGCGACGTACCGGCAACCTGCGCGGCAAATTGTGTTATCGCCTGCTCAGTCATGGTTAGCCTGTCTGCTGCTCATCGCATCGTAATTGAGAAACTTAGCGACGAACACAGCCTGCCCGACGTCTTCATGAGTGCGTTGCATTTCAGCGCCAAGTATCGCCATCACCTCACTGTAGCTACCGTGCACCTGAGTGCTGGTTGAACAGGTGGTGACAGTTAACGTTTCGTAGCTGTTTAACCGCTCAATAAAGGCTTTAATAGGCGGAATAAACTCATCGACTAATGGGTATAACGACAACTCAACCATGACTTGCATGATATGCTCCTAAAAGTGGTAACGCACTGTTACGCCGGTTTGACGGCCATCACCTAGCTGATAATAAGGCTCATCAAACTCATAAAAATCGCGAGGATCGTTGCTAAAGCCACCGAAGCCGCGCGTATAATGGGTGCGGTCAAATGCATTATTCACCCATAAAGTGGCTTCCCACGTCAGTTGCTGCCAACTTAACTGGCTATGCACCAGTACCCGGGACGGCGCAGTTACATCGTGACCATCGGAAAAGCGGTAGCTGTCGACATAGTCCACTTCAATATTCCAGCGCAAGTTGTCTGTAATAGAAAACTGGCTGAGCATATTCGCAGTATATTTAGGTGCCTGTGCCTGTTGTTGCTCTTTCACTTCGTTGCCATCGGCCTGCACATATCCTTCAAAATACGCATCCAGATAACCCACTGAAAGATCGACTGACCAGTCATCTGCTAACTGCAGGTTCACTTCGGCCTCAACGCCCTGGTTGGTGCCGAGATCAGCATTAGCGATAATATCAATAAACTCAGCGGAGCCGTCATCGCGGTATTGCAATTCATAATCACTGACTTGCGTGTCTTCCCGCTTCATCACAAAGGCCGCAAACCGCGCCGTTACATTATCAGCAAGGCGACCTTTTAGCCCCACTTCATAATTCCAGTTGTATTCTTCGTCGTAAAAACGATTGGCTTCAGTGACATTTTGATCCGGATTAATGCCGGCGCCTTTAAAGCCTCGTGAGATACTGCCATACAGCACCTGAGCACCAAGCTGATAGCTCAGCGCAAACTTTCCACCCAACATGGTTGAGTCGTTAGCGCGGCTGAGTCCGGCATTGTCGGCATAAGAAAAATCGTAATTTTCCAGTCTTAACGATAAGGTCGCCGAGAGTTTATCACTGAGTATACTGTCGAGCTCACCATACAACGCTTTAGTAATGGGTTTGAACTGGCTTATAAAATCGCCGTCGTTATAGGTATATTCCCGCAATAAATCTTCTTCGTTGTTTTTGATCCGGGCCCCGATCAGCCAGGATGTTGTATCGTCAAACAGTCTCAGACTGTCATCACTGACAAAACGCACTTCAACGGTGTTGGTGTCGACCTCACGAAAGTAGTGATCAGTGGAGGTATAACCCCATGGATGAAACCCTGTGTAGGTCCAGTCTTCATCGAACCCGTAAGCGATATTGTTACTGGCGTGGGTAAAAATGAAATGCATATCGCCGCTGGCCAGTTGCGTGAGCAGGTTTGCACTAAGCGCATGGGTTTGCTGGCGGTCAAAGCCCGGCTCATCGGATAGCGTTTCCCAGGTGTTATCCAGTGAAAACGCATCAAAGCCATTGTCGATATCATACCAGCGATAATTAAGCGTTAAGGTAACATCGTCGCTGTACTGATATTTAGCCGCCAGCTTCGCTGCGGTTTCGTCAAGGTTGTTGGTATCATCACGGTTTAAAAACGTGTTGTTGACAAAGCCATCACTGCGGTTGTGCAACAAAGCGCCACGAATATCGAGATTATCAGAAACTGCAATGCTCTTGCCCAGCTCCAGGCGGTAACTATTTTGCGTAGCCATGCTAAACAAACCGTAATCCGCTTGCTCAGCATCAGCAGCTGTTGACTTAATTAACACTGCACCGGCTAGTGCACCGGTGCCAAACACGGTTGCCTGCGGCCCCCGGAATACTTCTACCTGTTGAGTATCGAATAACACCGCTGATGCGCCCAACCCGGTAAAGTCAAAATCATCCACCATGATGCTCACGGATGGGTTAATGGGCTCAGCATACTGGCTACGCTCACCGATACCACGAATTTGTATAAATCGACCGCGCGAGGCGCCGCTGGCAAAGTTAACATTGGGGGCAACCCTTAATAACGAGTCGATGTGTACAGCCTGACGACTTTGAATGCGGCTATCGTCGATAATTGAAGCACTGGCGCTCAGCTGGTCCAGAGTGCGCTGGTAAAAATCACCATAAACCGTGACTTTTTCAATACTTTCTTCAGCGTCATCATTTTGCTGAGCAGCGAGATTTAAAGAGACGCTAAGTAGCGAGAGTGATAATAGCTTTGTGTGTAATTTCATACTGGATCTCTTGTGCAATGATGTCCAAAAGATCCGGCTTTTAACGGCAGGTGATAAGTTCTGATGATAACCATCCCTACGCCGGTATTATCCGGATCAGGTTGAAGGGTTCCCATATGTTGGATCTCAGCCGTTTCCGGCACCCCTTGGTAAACGCATTAAGCATGCGAGGTGGAGTCTACCAAGACTTATCCTAATTGCAACTGCATTAGAAGATGCTGACCAACAAAGAGCAGAAATGAAAATGCCCACCAAAACTAGGTGGGCACTGCTTTGCGCTCCCGGATTAAGAGCGTTTTTCCGACTGGTGGTGACGACACCAGTTTTTATGCTAATGGCCGGAGACAACTAACGTCAAAGCGGTTGGAGCGTTAATCCCAGCCATCACCATGTCTTTTAGCATCAAGAAGCATAAAGCTTTGTATTGGCCGCGGGTAGGACACATTTGGTAGAACTATATGACAATTTTGTCTACCAATGCTTAACAGTTGAGTAAATTTAAGTATGATGGAATTAACACAGGACTTGGATACAAACATTTAGTTATGTCAGTAACTTACACCGGAACGTTCTGGTCAGGAGTGAGTCGCGCACTACTTTCATTGCGTCGCGATAAAAATTTACCTACGCCAACAGAGCCGGATACGCTCCAGGTGCTAAGCCAAATTGAGTCCGGTGATTACCCGGTTGAGCAACTCAATGAAATACTGAGTGAGCTTTTTGTTTGTGAGGCCCCCGAGCTGATTGGGCGGTCAATTCTGGGGTATTTTGACTTCACCAGAATGGGCACTATCCACTGCTATTTATCTATGGCCAAAGACATAAACGCAGCACTCGATGCGTTAACCCTGTTTAGCAGCCCCTTATTTGAAGCAACAGAAACCATTAATGTAGAACAAAGCGATACAACAGTAAAACTTATCTTAAAAGCACAATACCTGGCCGAAATGGAATTACCAATAGTTGCTTTTTTGCTCGCTTTATTCAGACATCTTGCCGGGCGCGAATTTGACTTTATGCGCATCGAAAACAAATATGAACATCAGTGTTGGCCCTTAGCACCGGTGACTAACGCTACACTCGCAAGTCACCCACACGCGCTGGTAGTTACGTTCGCATCCCAATGGCTCAAACGTCCCTCGTACTATTTCAGCCCCAAGTTACAAAATATTCTGGTCAAAAACCTTCATCAACACTCACAATCAAGTTTTAAATATGACTTGCTGCAGGTGTTTCGGCAATTTCCAGCCCCGGCTAAAATTCGAGCTGAAGCAGTGGCCAACGCCATGGGCTTAACTGAGTCGGTATTCAGACGTAAGCTTCGTGACGAAAAACTCTCGTTTAGTGCATTGCTAAAATCACATATCCATGAACAGAGCGTCAGCCAGCTATTACGTGGCACCAAGGTTGATCAGTTGTCTGAACAACTCGGCTTTTCAGATCGCCGTTCATTCGATCGCAGTTTTAAAGAGTTTACCGGCGTAAGTCCCGGTCAGCTGCGTCAGATAGGCAGTAGGTTACGCTTTCAACGGGGTAACCAGGCATTAACCGAAATAACCGAGAATCTCCCTCCGCTGCCAGAAACCATAAGCGAAATCATTAATCTGTCAGAACAGCAGCTTGGTGTCGATAAACTGGTCACACTGATTTCAGCTGACCCGGTATTTCGCGCGCACATTATGGGTAAAGCCAGCCGTGCTTTGTACGGCAATATTCCAGGTTCACTGGAACAAGCTATCGGGCGCAACCTCGGTGTCAGCAACGTGAAGTATCTGGCCGTATTATTTGCCGCTCAGCAGTATCTCACCGTACAAAGCGTACATCCAAACTTACCAAGTCTGATTGATGCAATGTTGTTAAGCCACGCATTGTTCGACCGCGCTTTTGCCAGTGATTACAGCGAAGAAGATAAGGCGCTAATTGCCCAACTTTTATTATTTGGGCCACTGGCATTACTATTAATTTTTCACACAGAACATCTCGATGCCGCCGACTTTTTAGCAACCTGGCAGCAAAGTGAATCTTTTACTGATTTTATTCATTGCCTGACCAATGAATACAACCTTTGTCTGTATGGAGCATCTACCCTGATGTTGATCAAATGGGGGTTTACATCCGATGTAAACCAGTCACTGTGGCGACTTTGCCAGGACAGGGAATCAAAAGTCAGCCAGCGTATTAAACACTGTCATAACCTGGCCTTTAATCAACTTTGTTTCAACCAGCGCAACGAAGACACCGAAATTGACCAGTCTTTATTTAGCGCCCAGCAAACAGACACAGCACAGGAAATATTAAACAACTGGTGATGTAATACCGTTCTCGGCAAATGCCTGAGCAGTTTGTTCTGCTAAGGATTCCAGCGTCTTGCCATGGGCTACAGGCTGACGGCTATCAGGATCGAGCTTCACAAAAACAATATCATCGGCGACACAAATCGATTTTTTGGTCGCTTTGTTACGCACCAGGCAACTCACTGTAATGGACGTTTTACCAACCGCCTTGGTGGCCAGACCGAACTCTACAATGTCCCCTTGCATGGCCGGTGATTCAAATGTAATTGCGCCAATATGTTTGGTCACCAGGCAATTCGTTTCCAACTGACAGATAGCATAAATAGCCGCTTCTTCATCTATCCATTGCAGCAATCGTCCGCCAAATAGCGAATGTGCGTAGTTTAAGTCATTTGGCATAACCAGCCTGCGGGTTAAAAATCTCATTGTGCTTTTACGTTCCTACATTACCATTTAATCCAAAGTCCTATTTTATGAGAATTCCTGTTGTGATGCTCATTTGATTACACATTTTTGCTAAGCATTGGTACCTACAGGCAAATTCGGTACACTATGAGCCTGTTTTCCGGGTCATTCTCATCGTGCACAACCACCAAAGCAATTTACAAGACTGGCTACATCAACGTCGGCAAGGTCAGTCTCATCGACAACTTTTAGTGGTTGCAGGCAGTCATGCTTACTGCCAGCAGATTATTAACTCGTTAGCTGAAGAGTTCCCCTCAAGCGTCACAACAATACTTGGACGGGCATTATTAAACAACAACGAGACCCTCGAACTTAAACGCTACCGTGACCTTCTCGGCAGTGAATGTGAACTCGCTATTTATGACGGGTTTGATGCGCTACGTCCCAATGCTTTATTAGCGCTGCTGGGAACTGTAGTTAGCGGGGGATTGATGGTTTTATGCTGCCCACCGTTGTCTCAGTGGCCCACGTATCAGGAGCAAACGACAGGTCACTACCTCAGTTTTGGCGAATCCTGCTTAGTGAGTCATCTTCGCGGTTACGTAGTAGCAGAATTTAAGCGCTGTAAACGTGTCGCTTTATGTTGCGAAGGGGATACGCCCTATCTTCCCCTGGACAGCGTCGATGGTACAGCTCTGGAGCCTGACCTGCCCCCTTCCCCCTTTGCAACCAGCGATCAACACAGGGTTTTCAATCATGTTGCCGGCGCCCTGAAAAATCTTCGGTACACACTCATTACTGCCCATCGGGGACGCGGTAAATCTACACTCATGGGAATGCTGGCAGGGCAATCATTGCTAAACAACAAGCCAGTGTTAATTACCAGCCGCCATGAGTCAGCAGCAGAAATGGTGTTTAAGGGGCTGGCACTGATTTGTCCGGCAATTCAAAAAATAACACCACAGCAATATAGCTATAATGGTGTATTGTGCCGTTGGGTGCCCATTGATCACACCAGCCTGAAAAATCTGAGTGACCACCTGCTTATTATTGATGAAGCTGCAGCGTTACCAATACCGCAGTTAAAACAACTTTGTGGCGCTGCATCAAGCGTCTTGTTGAGCACCACAATGCTCGGCTATGAAGGTTCAGGCCGGGGGTTCATTACCCGCTTTTTGCCATGGTTAAATAAGCAAAATGCCCTTCTTAACCACTATACACTGCATTCACCGGTACGCTGGTTTGATGATGATCCCCTCGAACAATTTTGGCATAGCGCTTTTGCCCTCAACACAACCTACATGCCGTTAATCGAGATTAATCAAGCGCCATCCCCCATAGCTAACAGCCAGGTCACTATTACGAGTATTGATAAGCGTACACTGATAGACACTTACGGAGAACAAATTTTGGGTTTGTTGATGCAAGCTCATTACCAAACTACGGCAGATGAGCTGATTAGGTTAACTGACAGTCCCAATCAGCATACCCTTATCGCGAGTTATAAAGAAAAAATAATTGGCGTGTTGAATTATCAGTTGGAAGGTGGTGATTCTCTTCGACCGGTTGCCAATGAGATAGCTTCAGGAAGCCGACGGGTTAATGGTCATCTGTCAGCACAGGCACTGGCATTGCTTGTTGCTGATCCGCATTTCGCAATATTAAACTACTGGCGAATTAACCGCATTGCAATAATACCGGAGTACCGGCGTCAGGGTATTGGCAGCCAACTAATTGCAACACTTCAAAACAAAGCAGTGGAAGCTGGCATTGATGGCATCACCACATCATTTGGCAACACTGAAATGCTTACTTCATTCTGGCAGCAACAACAGTTTCAACCAGTAAAACCAGGGTTGAAAAAAGACGCATCCAGCGGTGAATATAGCTTGCTAATGTTAAGGGCTATTTCTGAAAATATAACTGACTTTTCACAGCTAATTCGCTATCGGTTTCATCAGGAATTAGCGTTGCATCCGGCCAACAATGCATTTCGTGCTTGCGATAATGCGTCAGTGACTGATACCCCTTCGACTTTAGCCTGTAATGTCAGAATCCTCGACGCTCTCATACAAAAACATCGCAGCATTCAACACAGTAAATCTGCTATCGCATGGCTACTCCGGGTCGTAAAGGCACAACCTTTAGCGCCAGGCTTGCAATATCACATAGACATACTTAACGACTATATGACTACGCTGGACAATCCCGAAGATTTTCTTGGCCACTATAAGCTGACAGGAAAACGTGCTGCTGAAGCATTTGTGCTGGAACAACTTAGTAGTATTTACCGCGATAAGCATATAGTTGCTGTACTGGCGGGTAAAAATACAAATTAGTTTACTAACGTATAACTGATTTATAAATCGCCGTTAGCAGGCTGAAATCAATGTAAAAAGACTTACCAACAGACATAAAAAAAGCGCCGTTAGGCGCTTTTTATCTCGTAACATTAATATTAGATATTAATACCACGGTTTTTAGCTTTTTGCTTGATGTAAGGTTCCCAGGCGTTTGCGTTACGTCGCAAGGTCCGGTCCTTCTTAGCTTCCTGAATATGCATGTACGCTTGTTTAAAGTCGCCAGCATAAAAGTTAGCTTCCATCAGGCTGAAGTGAACCTTAGCAGGATCTTCAACTCCGCGGTCCAGCGCGTTTTTCAACGCGGTAATCGCACCTTTATAATCTTCTGCTACTAAAAGCAAAACACCTTGCTTGCGATAATACTCTGGATCCGATGACATTTTAGCAGCCATCTCATAGTACTTAGCCGCTTTCTCATGCTCCAATGCCTGGTGATAGCTATTCGCAACAGAGGCTAAGTTATCAGCATTACGCTCAACCTTACCGTTTTTAATATTTTCAGCCATAAATTCAGCTGACTTAAACGGCATATCATTGGTTGCATAAAGCTGAGACAGCATTTTAAGCAGATTAGGCTTATCAACAAAACCGTTGTTATAGGCAATCTCTAATGTCGACAAAGACTTCTTATAGTCCTCAACCATCAAATAGAATTGGCCTAACTGAACCCACCACTTACCCTCTTCTGGGAACGTATTAACAATGTCTTCTGCAACCGAAATGGTTTCAGGATACATTTTACGCTCGTAGTAAGCAGACAGCTTTAACACGTAAGCGTTTTTGTTAGGTTCTTCATACAACGCGATTGCTTGATCAGCCGGCGCAATAACCGACTCATAGTCCTTCAGTTCATAATACGCATTCGACATACGTAAATACACTTCAGGTTCTTCTTTACAGGTGAAGTCAAGCCAGGACTGATAGTACTCGATGGCTTGCTTGTATTCTTGTTCCTGCAAACTCAGATCAGCAACCAGCTTCAACGTTTGTGAATGCTCAAGGTCATTAAGTACCTTAGGTTCAACCGATGACTTCAAAAGTTTCAGCGCTTCACCGCCTTTACCTTCCTTAGTCGCCAACATATTACCTAACAAGCGATTAACGTAAGCTTTGTCGAAGTCTTCACTAGGCTCAATATCACGAAGCATCTGAATTGCGTCGTCTATTAAATCTTCTCCGTAAGCCTCGTAAGCGCTTTGTACCTTTTTACCTACCCGCTGACCAACCAGATTAGTTTTGCCTTTTTCGTATCCCGGGCAAACAACCGGTCCAGACGGTTTAGCGGCCTTGCCACCTTCCTGCGCGAACGCAGGGGCAGCAATCGCAGAGCTTAAAGTCAATGCTGCAACTACTAATGACTTTTTAAACATTTTGGATTTCAACATAATCATTGCTCCAGTTTAAAGTCTAGTTGAACAAACATATTAAACTGCTTAACCGGCTTACCGTCAACGATCTTAGGCTTGTACTTCCACTTAGCCAAAGCCCGGCGAGCCTCACGGTCAAATATACGCTTCGGATCTGCATCGATAACATCGATATCGTCAACCGAGCCGTCTTCCATGATCGTAAACTGCAGTTTTACCCAGCCTTCTTTACCATCGCGGGCAGCCTGAGGTGGATATTTAGGGTTGATACGGACGATAGGTGTAGCTTCACCATCTGATTGCATCGCACCTACACCACCGATGTTTACACCTACACCACCGGTATCCACACCTGGAATATCCAGGCTGAAACCATCGGCATCAGGTTCCGCATCTTCCGGCTCAACAGGCTCCATTTTTGGCGGCTGTTGTGGTGGAGGCGGCGGAGGTGGCGGAACACGTGTCCGTGTCTGTACATCCTCTTCTGGTGGCTGCATAACCACATCAATTATCGGCGCATCAGGTATTTCGTCTACCGGTCGCGCTGAGTTCTCAATAAGCTTAGCCATTACTACGAATAGACCGAAAGCAATAGCAGCGCCTAATAATATAGAAGCGATAAATCGTACCATTTTAGTTCCTCGCTGCTACCGCTATACGGTCAATGCCTGCAGCTTTAACCTGGTCCATGACTTCAACAACCACCCCATGCTTGGCCTTAACATCAGCCTGAATAAACACATAATCGGTAGGTTGCTCCGTTAATAATCGCTCTAGATTAGCCCTGACACTGTCTACTGACACCTCACGTTTATCTAACCAAACATCACCATCTTCTGTTACAGCAATGAAAATGTTGGCATTTTTGTGTAGAAACGCTCGGCTCGCATCGGGCTTGTTAACATCTATACCCGCTTCTTTTACGAAAACGGTTGTCACGATAAAGAAGATCAGCATGATAAACACGATGTCCAACATGGGCGTCATGTCAATCGCTGCATCTTCCTCTTCGGTTCTGACTTTTCGAGCCATAATCTCTCTCTCTAATGATACGGCAAGCTATCGACTAGCTTTTCCCGCGCAATCTTAACTTTCGCTTCGAGACGAGAGCTGATGAACAGCCCGGACAGCGCCGCAACCATACCCGCCATTGTCGGGATAGTCGCCATCGAGATACCACCCGCCATAAGACGTGCGTTACTCGTACCCTGCGTTGCCATTGTCTCAAACACGCTAATCATTCCTGTAACGGTGCCGAGCAGTCCGATTAACGGACACATCGCAACCAATGTTCGAATAATTAACATCCTGGCATTCAGATCATCTGATGCCTGGGAGATCCACGCGTCACGAATTTTATGCGCATACCATGACGTAGTATCTGCTCGTGCTTTCCAATCCTGAATAATTTGCTTTCTCATTTTTGGAAACACTGATGTCAAATACCAGTAGCGCTCAATCATTAAAACCCACATGAGAAAGAGCGCGGCAGCGACGAAATAAAGCACGTCACCGCCGGTAGCGATAAAGTCCCTGACCGATTCCCATAATCCAATCAGGTAAACCATATTATGCTTTCTCCGACTCTGCGTGTTCAGCAATGATACCCGCAGTCTGTTCGTCCAGGATATGAACGATAGTCTTGGCTTTAGAGGCAACAATGCTGTGCGTCAGGATTAATGGCAGCGCGGCAATAATACCTTGTGCGGTAGTTACCAATGCCATAGAGATACTTCCTGCCATCATACGAGGGTCACCCGTACCGAACAGTGTGATAGTCTGGAAGGTTGCAATCATACCAAGTACTGTACCTAACAGACCCAGTAACGGCGCAATAGCAGCAAAAATCTTGATTACGTTAATACCTGAATCGATGCTAGGCAATTCGCGCAGGATAGCTTCATCCAGCTTGAGTTCCATGCTTTCAGCGTCAACGTTTTTGTTCTCGCTATACACTTTCAGGATACGACCCAGTGGGTTTTTCTCTGAAGGCGAGCCAGGGCTCTTAAGTTGTGAGCGAATCTTACCGCCAACAATTGTAAGAGTAATCAGTTTGTAAAGACCAATCAGTAAGCCAATAGCCAACATACCAGTGATTACATAACCTACTACACCACCAGCGTGATAACGCTCAGACATAGTCGCTTTTTGCTTCAACAGGCCCAAAATTTGACCACGTGAAGGGTCAGCGTAAAACGGGTGGAAGCCAGAAGTTTCAGAACGCAGTTCTTCAGCCGCAGATACCAGGTATCCATCAGGTTGACGACCAAGAGGTTGTACGATCTGGTTTTCTTCGTCGTAAGTCAGGTAGCCTTCGTCACCGATAAGGTTAAAGGTACCAACACGTAAAACTTCCTGAGACGTTGTTCCGCCATCAAGATTCACTACGTCAGTAGTAAATTTAACAACCTGACCCTGTTCAGTCATTTCGGTTTGCAATGCAACCCAAAGTTGTTTCAGCTCTTTGATATTTGGCAGGCCTTTTGACTCTTCTGACATACGAGCCAGAAATTCATCACGACCAGGATACTGAGCACTAACGATTGACGTGGCTACACGACCGTATGCTTCAGCAGAAGCCTGACGTACCACACCAAACATCTCGCCTAATGTACCAGTGGCCTGATCAAGTTCAGCAGCTTTATCATTCAACGTTACTTCGTTGTCAGAAAATTGCTTCTGTAACTGATCACCACGAGCTTCTTCAGCTTTAAGTTCAGCCTGAGCCTTACGTAAAAGTGCTTGCTTATCAGCACGTGCAGACTGGAATTCAGCCTCGCGCTGAGCGTTGATTTTAGCTTCCGAGGAAAGGTTAGACTTTACTGAGTCTAACAGGTCTTGCAACGATGCCGGCTCTTGAGCCACTGCAGTTGAAGACATAACCGCTACCGTCGCAGCGGCGAGTAGAGATTTTATTACTGGTTTCATTAACGCTTACTCCGCTGCTTTGATAGGAAGTTTGATCAATTCAGGTGGCACGAGGTTATTCGCCATCTTCACAGCTTCATTTACAGAAGCCAGATACTCGTCACCCAGTTGTTCCCAGCTACGCGTATCATTATTCCAAACCCAAGCATTCTTTTGGTCAAGAGATAGCGCCAGCATTGCGGTACGACCGAGGTTAAAGAAGTCAACAGTGACCTCAGTACCTGCATCGTCAAGCGTACCCTGATACGACGCAATACGCGTACCGTATTCAGTTTCGATTAGATAAGCGTCCAGTACCTGACGGAATTGCTCAGAAACAGTAACGTTTGAGTTAGCCATAAGGTCACGCAGTCTTTCAACGCGCTCTTTACGCTCTTCCAAACGAATTGGAACGTCCAAATCGATGAATGTTTCAAGGCTGTCAATCATCTGGAACATCAAAGGAACGATACCTTGTTTGGTATCTTCGATGCTGTCGATCTGACTTTGCAAAGAATCGATACCACGCTGCTGATCTGCAACCAGACTCGCCAGGTAATCATTATATATTTTGAGGTTCTCAGTTTCGTCAACAACACCACGATATTCAACCAACAAGTCTTGTGACTGTTCGAAAAGCGAGTTGATTTTTTCTTGAGATTTCGCTGCAGCCGCATGAATCTTCGCTTCTTCTTTATGAAGATCACTCAGAGTAGTTGCAGAGACGACTGCGCTACCAGTCAGTGCGAATGCACCCATCATAGTAGAAGCAATAAGAGTTCTCTTGCTCATTTTGGACATAGTTCCCAACCAATTTCTTATTTGAATCCTTGCGACTTGTAATAAAAATACTGCTTCGCAAGGGGCGTATAAATTTATCTATATTCAGGAAGGTAGTATTTGCCGTACTGGCTCCAATACTACGAACTTCTTATACTCACACGAGATCAATGAGAGAGTCAAGTAACATGGTGTTTACGCAGTGCTGATCTTGACGTGATTGCTTAGCGTTTAAGCAATTCAATAACCTGTTAAGTAAAAAGAAATTTAATCAACCGTAATTAAATTACGTTATTTAACAATAAAATTACGCCATGACACAAGCTCGTAACTATCCAGAGGACTTTACCTGCTCATTTATCAGTCATCTTACCTATAAAATGCGAGATTGCACTTTAAAGTCTGATGCGCGTAATTCCACTATTAATGTGTCACATAGCAATGCATATAGGCAGGTTACTGGTCGTTTGAATTCCACATTACACCGTTGAAATTTCAGATATTTGTACAAGCTTAATATGAGCGATATTTTAGCTTCAGTTAACACTTGATTAATAATACGGAATTTCAGAGCAGGAATGTATTGCTGTTCACCCGGATTTGTTAAAACTTCACAGAACCTATCAGGATACGGCAAATCGTGCGTCTGTACTCGGAGGCTACATTATAAATAGAATGATTCTGATCTAGCGACAATCGGTCACTGACCTCACTCTCTTACTTCGTAAAGTACAAAATTAACGCACCTGGATTATGAATATGTCTTCACTGGTAGTCTAAAGCGTTCACGATTTCAGTATCAGCGTCAATTTGCATTAACAGTTTGAATTATTTCTCACAGACTGTCATTTATACCATTGCTTAGCAAAGTAAGCTTACCTTCCAGAACATCATTAAAATCGGATAAAGAGTTGCTATCTGAATACAGTAGTTTTAGAAAATAGACATCACTTTAATGAGATGACTCAAGTTGATGTATAGCTTTACCTGTTTTACAGCGCTTTGATGTAAGGGTTTTTGTTCACTTCCAGTTTTTCAATATAAACAAAAAAAGGCCAGCGAATGCTGGCCTTTACTAACTTTTTCAAGTGTATATTAAACGCTTAGAAACTGAATTTAACGTTACCAAATACACGACGACCGATTACGTCATAAGTACCTGGCTCAGTGTTCGCGTTAAACGCACTGTGGAAGTACGGAGGATCTTGATCCGTCAGGTTATTCATACCAAGACTAAACGTTGCCGGACCGTACGAGTAGGTACCAACGATGTCATGATAGATAGTTTGTTCGGCTACCGCATCAGCAGTGGCTACAGCAGACTGTAAACGGTCAGTTGCTTCAGCTATAAAACGAATTTTATAGTTGAATGACCAGTCATCACCCATAATACCGACGTTAGACTGCCAGCGCCATTCTGGGAATACTTCAAAACCATTCGCAGTACCGGCTAACTCGATTGCGCCCGTTAATGGATAAACACGCTCGTATGTATCAACCCAGGTAGCAGACCAGTTAAGTGAGTAACCAGTGATTACACCGTAATCCAGATCGCCACTGTAAGCTACGTCAAAGTCAACACCAGAGGTTTTAAGCGTACCTAAGTTACCAAACTCAGTTACCGCATCAGCAGGGAAGATATCGTAATCAGGTGTATAGTGTGGACCACCTGCACCGTCAAACGCATCACACGCTGGTGAAGATAAATTCTCAGAACCCATACATGCTCTGTAAAGGTCATTCATATCCGGTTCACCGATAACGTTATCGATTTCGATGTTCCAGTAATCAATGTTAATCGCTAAACCTTCAACCATTGATGGCGTAAGTACCACACCAATGTTGTAAGAATCTGACTCTTCAGGCTCTAGGTCTTGTGCCGGAGCAGAGGTTGTGTAAGCAGACTGCCATGCAAAACCAAATTCACCGGCATCAGTGGTATCTACACCCAGCGCCTGACAGTTGTCATAGACTGTTTGCGAAATGTCACCGGCATCTAACTTTCTATCACCAAATTCACACAGTGAAACGATGATTGGGAAGCCAGTTGACTGACCGGAATTGAGCTCAGATATGTTTGGTGCGCGGAAGCCAGTAGAATACGAAGCACGTACACGAACATCATCAATAACGGCGTAATCAACACCTACCTTATAGGTAAAGCTTTCACCCGCTGACGTGTCGTAATCTGAGTAGCGCGCTGACGCACTCACTTCAAGATTCTCCATAAATGGCAGGTATAATTCGCCGTAAACTTCATCTACTGAGAAGCCACCAGATTGTGGGTCATTAGCACCACCAGTGGTTAAACCTGCTGCCAGGAATTCATCTGGAGAATAAGAACCTTTCTCATTACGATGCTCGTAACCAACAGACCAACCTGCGTAACCGCCATCCAGTTCAAACGCTTCACCAGACAAGTTAGCTGAGAACAATTCCATGGTACCGCGATACAGGTCTTTTAATGAACCGGTAGTCAGGTAATCCATTTGCTCTTGCGTAATGCTGCCGTAGTCACCAAACGGGTTTAACACCTCAGGACACGCTGCATCAGCAGCACAGGCATCAGGGTCAACAGCCGTTGCCCAACGGTCAAAGCGACCGTAATTCAGCGTTTCGTCGATGGTTTCAGCTTCTGAGTAAGAATAAGCAACATCCCAGAACATAGAGCTGCCAATCTCACCACGTAAACCGGCAACCATGCGATATGTATCAGCTGATTGACGGAATAAACGACCACCAGATTCAACAAAACGACGGTTTACACGAACGCCAATATCAGAGATACCCAGTGGGTTATCAGCATTCACGCCAAAAGGGTTGTATGGGTTAGAGGCTGGTACCCAGTCATTCCATTGCAGGCCGTTATTTGGCGTCTCAAAACTTCCATCAACTGCAAATGAGGCATCAGGTGCCAAACGCTGTTGAGACGTTCTGCGCGTGTACAGGCCTTCAAAGTAAGCTTCCATGGTATCAGAAACTTCAACTTTACCAATTGCAGAGAACTGCCATCTTTCGTTAGGCTGAATTAACGCGTTAACCGGTGAGTAGTCATATAAATCAGTGGTTGCATCGAAAGGTCTGGCTTCGCCAGTCGCTGCATCAACAATCCAGTTGCCTTCGCCAGGTACACGAATTTTACGGCTGTTAGATGAACCCGAAGTAACCAAATCAAATTCACCGTTGCCTTGATGCAATGGATACTGAGTCTGCGCAGAAAAACCACGTTCATCCTGCTTCATTTCGTCCTGGTTGTTGTAAGAAAGCGACATCACCATGTTAGCTTTATTACTGGCAACACCGGCTTTAACGTAAAAACCGTCGTTTCGCGCCTGGCCGTCAGAGGTCCCCATACCCAGGTTTGCGCCGGCTTCTACACCAACAAACTCATCATCAAGTACAAAGTTAACAACACCTGCCAGTGCATCAGAACCATAAATGGTTGATGAACCGTCTTTTAACACGTCAACACGCTTGATCATCGCTTCTGGAATGTTGTTCAGATCAACGGCACCGTCGCCGTTCACGTCACCAATCATACGGCGGCCGTTAACCAGCACCAACGTACGGTTAAAGCCAAGACCACGCATGTCAATTTTTTTCTGACCCGAGTCACTACCATTGTTGGTAGAGGTACCCATTTGGTAACCGGTAAATGCAGGCACGTCTTTTAAGAATTCATCAATACTTGCCACACCTGACATTTCAATGTCTTCGTCACCAAAAGATGAGATAGGGCTTGATGAGCTGAACTCCGACTTCATGATGCGTGAACCAGTAACCGAGATTCTTTCTACGGCTGCTGCTTCAGACTCTTGCGCTGTTGCAACTGCTGGTAGAGTCAATGCAACTGAAGCTGTGCCTAACGCACAAGCCAGCTTCACTGACTTAGCCAGTTTATTATTTGTAAACATTATTGTCTCCCTGGACCATATATTGTTTTATGTGTCGATAGAATTCGACTTTTATCGACGCTGCACTTTGCTGTTGTTTTTGTACTGGTTAATCGACGAACAACTAATTTCTCGCGATGAACCATAATGTCACGTCACCGCTGATAATAACCAGATCGCGCCAAGCCGGTCAACTAGCTTGCTTGAAGCGGCTCTAAAAAGTTCACTGCAATATTTATAAAAGAATCACAGCTGTAAAGATATACTTACAATGTGTAATTTCTAGTTAACACTTTTGACTATACCCATTCAAAAAAGTGTTTCAAATAGTTGCACAATTGAACAATTAGTGTCGTTGCGATAAAAAAACGCTATTTTGACGGATTACAAAAAATTACAGTTTTTTTTCGGATTGAAAAATAAAGCAAACTGTGGATCACCATATTCGATGGTTTTTCGTAATTATTAGTACATACTTTCACCAAAGTCTTGCACTCTGCAGAACAATATTCTCAACGGTCTTTATGGCAGTACTAAAAAGATATTTTCTCGACAACTCGGTTAAACCGACTATAACTGAATGATAACAACGTAACAGAATTAATATCGAAATAGGTGATGCTTTGAAACTAGATGACGATATCCACAATTATTATGAGCACCTTGTGCTTGAGCGCATTGTGCAATTAGGGCTCAATGATACAAAGTCTGCTGATTACCTTGCAGACTTGTGTTGTCTGGCCTTAAATCAGGTTCCACCGCGTTACATCCGATACGAAGTTGATATGGCATTTTATTTACCGCAAAGCGAACGCCAACAGATGGAAATGAACGTAGAGTATGCCATCGACAAAGCACTAAAATTTTTAGATCAGGCAAAGAATCAAGCTGAGAAAAGCTGAACTACGATTTCTTGTGCTGACGTCGTTGTATCAGCATTAAACGCGAATAAAATATCTGACTTAACTGTTTGCCGGGTTGCGGTTATTAAGAGCCAGCAGTTGTCGGTGTGACAACACTGCAAGTGTTTAAGCTTTTGGTAAAGCGAAACCGTGAGTCTGGTTAGTAGAAACAATTTAAAGGTAGGGTTATGTCTGTGCTTTTTTGCAGAGTTTGGGTGGCAGGCCTCCAGCCACATCCCGGCACATGAGTCGTCTGCTGCGGCTGCTCCCTTCCAGGCCTGACCGGGTTCACAGAGTATCATTGCGGGAGGACCAAAAGCCCACCATAGAAACTTGCGTGCTGTATCTCTGTTATGAGCTACGAGCGCCGCGCATTATGACGACTTGTTATGTAAAGTTCAACCCTGCTTTGAAAATCGTTCCTCGGCGATACGGTTAGCAATAATATTTGTTGCCAGCGATTGCTCTTCGGCGCGCTGGTAAATCTCATCCAGCGAATCTCCAATTTGGTCTATGTGTTCGCGCAGCGCACTATCAGAAGAATCGTTCTTCTTTTGGTGGTATATATCAATAATGCCACCGGCGTTAATGACATAGTCAGGTGCATAGCATATACCACGCTGATACAGCACCTGGCCAAGCTCTTCTCTGGCCAGCTGATTGTTGGCAGCGCCGGCGATAACTTTAGCGCGAATATCCGGCAGAGATTCATCGTTAATGGCCGAGCCCATAGCGCACGGCGCAATCACATCTACCGGTAGCGAAAAGATATCTTCTGGTGCCACTATTTTGGCACCAAGTTCTTGTTCAGCTTTTGCCAGCCCCTCAGGAAAAATATCAGCGACATAGAGTTCAGCGCCTTCTTCATGAAGTTGCTTTGCTAATCGGTAACCCACATGCCCCATTCCCTGGATCGCCACTTTCACACCATTCAGGTTACTGTTAAAAACATGTTTAACCGTTTGTTTTAAACCTACGAATACACCGTATGCTGTCGATGGCGCAGGATTACCGGTCGGGGTTTCGCCTAATACATTGTATTGTGCATGAGTGCCTGCAACATGGTCTGTTTGAGTGGCTACCGCTTGCAAATCAGCGACCGTAATACCGGAGTCCTCCGCGGTGACGTACTGACCATTCAAACTTTCAACAAATCTCCCCATGGCCTGCATAAACGCTTCACTTTTATGTTGCCGGGGATCGCCAATGATCACCGATTTACCGCCCCCCTGTTGGAGGTTTGCCATAGCGGCTTTGTAAGTCATTCCTTTCGACAAACGCAACACATCGGTAAGGGCTTCAGCACTGTTTAAGTACGGCCACATGCGGCAGCCCCCTAAAGATGGCCCCAGGTTAGTGTTATGTATAGCAATGATAGCTTTTAAGCCAGTGGCCGAATCATGGAAAAATGCAACGTGCTCATGGGAATCAAATTCAGGGTGTTCAAATACAGACATTTGGCTCATATATCCTTGCGGCAAGTACTTGCGGTGCAACCTTAGGTTAAAACAAAATAATAGCGCAGTGTCCGGAGGACAAGTCTTGCTAGTTTTTGCAATAAATTTTACAGCTCGCAAGCAGGTTTTTTTACTGTACGTCTTTCTAGGATAGCCATCCTAGTATTATAATGAATGCACAATAACTATCATAATAAACAATCACGGATACACCGATGAAACTGGACAAGTTTGACCGCGAAATTCTACGGGTTTTACAACTCAATGCCACGATATCGATGGCCGATTTAAGTCAACAGGTCGGATTGTCACATACCCCCTGCTGGCGGCGCGTTAAGCGACTTGAATCAGAAGGTATTATTCTGCGTAAGGTCACTTTATTAAATGGTAAAAAACTAAATCTTGGCGTATCAGTTTTCATTTATGTTTCACTAAGAAATCATGATGGCTATTCACTCACGGATTTTGAAACGGCTGTACAGTCTGTGGATGAAATTGTCGAATGCCATACCACCAGTGGTGAAAAAGACTACTTGCTAAAAGTCATTGTAGAAAGCATTGAAGAGTATGAATATCTCCTCAAGACCAAGCTTACTCATTTGCCCTGTGTTGATCATCTCAGTTCCACGTTTGCTCTCAAACAGGTTAAAAATACTACGGCCTTACCTATTAAAAATCAGTAATTGCGGCCGGCGTCTGTTTAACCTGATGGGCAATCGACCTGTTTTTCAGGCTGCGCATGCTGAAACGCTGTTAATGTCTGGCATTGCTCGTATATCCTGCTAATCAACGGAAACTGCGCCATATCAACACCAAAACGGTTGGCAGCATAAACTTGCGGAACTAAACAGACATCAGCCAGGGTGACATCAAAGCCAAAACAATACCGTCCGGCCTGGGTTTGTAAGCGCCGTTCAATACCTGTAAATCCCTTGCTAATCCAATTAGCTGCCCAATCAGCGCCCTGCTCTGCCGACAAGTCGTAACGCTGTTGCAACGCAGTTAATACCCGCAAATTGGCCAGTGGTTGAATATCGCAGGCAATATCATGCGCCAGCGCCCTGACCCGTGCTTTTTCAACACTGTGTGCTGGCAACAATGGAAACGGTTCACGATAGCGCTCATCCAGGTACTCAATAATGCTTACCGATTGGTTAAGAATAATATCCTCATCGTCATCAACAAAGGTAGGCACCAAATGAGCCGGATTAATCGCATCATATTGCGCGCTGTGCTGTTGACCATCGCCCTGCTTTAGATTAATCGGGATGCATTCATAATCGAGGCCTTTCAGATTAAGCGCAATGCGCACCCTGTAGCTCGCTGACGAGCGCCAGTAACTGTATAGCTTTAAGCTCATTTACTACTCCTTTTGGTCGCAAACAAAAGACTGCTGATATTGGCGTGATGGTTACCAATATCTAATGCAACCCGGTAAACAGTAACCGGGTGCTATAGCGGCCTTTCAAGCTGCACTCAGCTTAAGTAAAGCATAACTCATTTTACAATTTTTACCCGTTGCTCAATGGCACCAAATATTGACTCGCCCTGATTATTTCTCATGGTTATTTTCACCTCATCATTATCAGCCATAAACGCAGTTGACGGCTGGCCGTCGCGAATAGTCTCTATCATTCTGACTTCAGCAATACACGAGTAACCGACCCCACCATGAACAATGGCCGAGCCATGATCAGTACCTTGTTTGTTCGATACCGTACCTGAACCAATAATGGTTCCGGCTCTCAGATTACGGGTTCGGGTAGCATGACCAATCAACTCAGCAAAATTAAATGTCATATCAACACCGGCGTTGGGCTTGCCAAACAATTCACCGTTGTAATAGGTCTCTAATGGCAAGTGAACTTTAGTGTCATTCCAGCACTCGCTCAGCTCGTCTGGGGTAACGGCTACCGGTGAAAAACTGCTGGCAGGCTTCGATTGATAAAAGCCAAAACCTTTCGCCAGTTCACCGGGAATTAAACCACGCAACGACACATCGTTAACCAACATTAGCAACTTGATATGTTTGGCGGCATCTTTAGCGGCTGTAGACATCGGCACGTCATCAGTAATCACCGCTATCTCAGCTTCAAAATCAATACCAAACTCACCCTCTGGGGTGACAATATCGTCAAATGGCCCAATAAAGTCATCACTGCCGCCCTGATACATAAGCGGATCTGTCCAGAAACTAGTAGGTATCTCTGCTCCGCGCGCGCGTCTGACTAACTCAACATGGTTTACATAGGCGCTGCCATCAGCCCAGTGGTATGCCCGAGGCAATGGCGAATGACAACGAATTTGTTCAAAGACTTCACCGGCTATTTCGCCTTCATTTAATGCCCGGCTGCGTTCTGTTAATTGCGGAGCAAGCGTTTGCCAGTTATCCAGTAGTTGTTGCATCGTATTGGCTATCGGTGCAGCCGCACAACAACGCGACAGATCCCGGCTCACCACCATGAGTTGACCGTCTCGGGTATTATTTTTGTACGTTGCTAATTTCATGAGTTACTCCTGTGTAGACTGCCAGCTATAAACATACCCGGGGTTCTCAACGGATTCTCCCGCGGCTGTTAAGGTCAGGGCGTCGCGCGTATCCAGCATAACGGCCACTTCGTCCGTAAATGTTTTTTTATGAGCCTGCCCCGCCGCAAACGCTTTAGGATGCGGGCCATGCGTAAACCCTGCCGGGTGAAATGTCACCATGCCAGCATCGATATTGTCACGACTAAAAAAATCACCGGCGTGATAGAACAGCACTTCATCATAATCATCGTTGCTATGATAAAAAGGCACTTTGAGGGCATCGGGATCGCTTTCGATGGGTCGCGGCACAAATGTACACACAACAAAGCGTTTAGCTACGAAAGTCGTGTGCGCAGAGGGTGGCAGATGGTAGCGATGGCTCATTAACGGCCGAATATCGCGCCAGTTAATTTTCATCACCGTTAGATCTCCATGCCAGCCCTGAGCATCAAGGGGGTTAAACGGGTAAGTAATGCGTGACAGTCGTTGATGGCGTTTAACAGCGACTTGCCACACAGACTCATCCTGCTGCGCCAAAAACGTATCGTTTATTCTGGGGTACTGTAACATCGCCGGATCGAATACCGCATGTTGACCAACGATGCCTTTTTCAGGCAATTGATAGCTGTCATCGGTGGCCTCAATCATTAATAGCTGCATTGGGCTATTGGGCGTTAACCGCCACATTGTGGCGCGCGGGATAACCACATAGTCGCCCTCTTCTACCGACATATGCCCGTAGTCACAAAATAGCTCACCGTGGCCTTTATGAATAAACAGTAGATCATCGCCATCAGCGTTGCGTGCCAGCTCTTTCATCGGCGTATGACAGTGCCAGAAACGGTACTGACAATGGGCGTTATGTAATATTACCGGCGCCGCAAAGGGAGATTGTTCGGCAGCCAACTGGTGCAAGTTGTTAAGATCCAGGGCACGCGGCCGTAGCTCCCCTTCCCACTCTATCCAGGCAGTAGGGGGATGTTTATGATGTATGTGTGACGCGGGCCCAAAAAAACCGTCACGGCCGACTTCACGCTCATAGATTGCCTGCTCCGGCAGGTCCGCATGTGCCTGGGACGAATGTACGCCCTCTTTGATAGGAAAACGCGCCGGGTTACGCATTGTCATCCTCAACATTTAACACGCCACGGCGTATCTGATCTTGCTCAATACTTTCGAACAGCGCCTTGAAGTTACCTTCACCAAAGCCTTCATTACCTTTGCGCTGAATAATTTCAAAAAATACCGGTCCAATTACCGTGTCAGTAAAAATTTGCAACAAGATGCCGTCTTTCGACGGGGCACCGTCGATGAGGATACGTAACTCACGGAGTACATCAACAGACTCACCATGCCCTTCGACCCGATCGTTGATGGCGTCGTAATAGGTGTCTGGTGTATCCATAAAGGCCAGTCCGCGACCTTTGAGATCTCTAACGGTTTTATAGATATCGTCGGTTGCCAGCGCAATATGCTGAATGCCTTCGCCGTTATACGCTTTAATAAACTCTTCTATTTGCGAATGCTCATCCACAGACTCATTGATAGGAATACGAATCTTGCCACACGGAGACGTCATCGCTTTACTGACCAGTCCGGTCAGTTTACCTTCAATGTCAAAATAACGTATTTCCCGGAAATTACCGATGTTTTCATAGAACTCCGCCCACACAGCCATATTGCCACGCTTGACGTTGTGCGTTAAATGATCAACCAGCAGCAAACCTGCATCTGCCTTGGCCATGCGTTCCCGCCAGTCCGCATAGAATTTAAAATCCACGTCATAGATACTTTGCTCACCGTACAGGTCAACGAAATACAGGGTACTTTCACCAATGCCATAGATGGCTGGAATATTCAGTTCCATAGGGCCTAAATTACCATGAAACGCTTTGCCACCATGGCCTATTGCATGTTCGATGGCAGCCCCGGCATCTTTTACTCTGAACGCCATACCACATACACTTGGGCCACGCTGGCGAGCAAACTCTTCGGCTTGCGATGCAGGTTCGGCATTCACAATAAAATTAATATCTCCCTGGCGATAAAGCCACACTCGCTTTGATTTGTGTGCAGCTACCTCGGCAAATCCGAGTGAACAAAACAACGCTTTTAAGGCACTAATGCCTTCTTCATTTGCGGCAGTATATTCAACGAACTCAAAGCCATTCGTTCCCAGTGGATTATAGTTTTCAGTCATTGCGCTCTCCATTCAACGTCGCACATTTAACATTTGTGCAACATATATAATCAGAGAACACAGGATTCGCAAAGTACTGGCAGATCGAACGCAGCAGATGGCTGTTTACATTAGATGTAAACAAATTAAGACATTTTGTGTGTCGACATTATTCGTTGAGATGGAGCCCAGGCTGGCTGCGACTACCGGCCTGATTGAGACGTGGCAAATACGTATTTATAACTTTACGGTCGCTTTATTAATGCCGTATTCACGTAACTTATTGGCAATGGCGGTATGGCTTAAACCGAGTTTCCTGGCAAGTTGCCGCGTGCTGGGATAAGACGGATAAAGTTTACGTAATAAATCACGCTCAAACTTTTTAACCTCTTCATCAAGGGTGCCTTCGAAATTTTCATCAACGTAAGTCATACTGGGGGTACAACTGGGTAGCTGAATGTCTTCTTTGGTAATTTCGTTGCCATCCAGCAATGACAGTGCTCGGAACAAGGCATTTTGCAGTTGCCTGACATTTCCCGGCCATGGGTAATACTGCAAAAACTCAACGCATGATTTACTTAACTTTGCTGGGCGCCGTCCTAGCTTCATGCTGTGTTGCAAAATAAACGACTCCGCCAGGGGAACGACATCACTGCGTCTTTCACGCAGCGCTGGCACCACAAGACTCAACACGTTCAAGCGGTAGTAAAGCTCTTTACGAAACTTATTCTCTTCGACCAACTGGCCAAGATCCTGACAGGTGGTACAAATAAAGCGAACGTCCACCTTAACCGGGTTAACATCACCAACCCTGCGGAATTCACCGTCCTCAAGTACACGCAACAGCTTTCCTTGCAGATGGACTGACATGTCAGCAATTTCATCCAGTAATAACGTGCCACCAGCAGCCTGCTCGAGTAAACCGGCTTTACCTTCAGTTTGGTTAAAGGTACCCGCGGCATAGCCAAACAGCTCGGTTTCGGCAACATTGTCGGGTAATGATCCGCAATTTAACGCCAAAAAAGCCTTATCGGCGCGGCGGCTGCTCTGATGACACGCCCTCGCCAGCATTTCTTTGCCAGTCCCCGTTTCGCCAAACATTAATATTGGCGCATCGAGATCAGCAATGCGTTTTGCTTCATTCACGGTTTGCTGCATGACCGGCGATTCGGTGATCAATTTTTCGAAACTGTCGGTGCCGTGTTGATGGAAAACAGTAATTTGCTGCCCTAGCCTTACTTCCGACTTGAGCATAATAACCGCCCCCGCCAGAATGGTAGTTTCTGCGGAGTCAGGCACCGTTATGGGCAAAATGTCTGCCACGAAATCCTGCTGAATAAACTTCACTTTAATACTTTTAGGTGCCGGCGATTTGCTCTCCAACCACCGGCCAAAATTAAACCCTTTAACATGCTCACTGATGTCAGAATGGAGCAGTTCGGAAAACTCCATTTCCAGTCCACTGGTAACCGTGTCATTGCATAGCAGCAACCGCCCTTTGTTATCGATGGAGAAAACCGGATCCGGTAATGTTTGTACGATGGCTGACAACTGATTCCGTTCACGTTCACCTGGCATAAACAGCGTTGTTTTAACGTCTTCTATACCTTCGATACGGCGCAGTTTAGGCATGATGTGCTGAAAGTTTTCAAACTCAATATTAGGAAAGTTAAGGAAGATCTTGCCTCCCTCATCAATTTCGATGCCGCGTAAATCTATATTGTGGGTGACCAGAATATCCAGTACATCCTGGGTAATTCCTAGTCGGTCCTGACAGCTAATCTCTAAACGCATCAATCACTCAATTACTGTAAACTATATTTTACAAGATATCACAAAATCATAACTTTTAAAGTTTATTACGCGAAAGGAAAGCTAATTGTTCAATTCAGCAACAATTAGCTTCTATGCGATGAAGTTGTGATGACCTATAACTTACTGAAAGTGCGTATTTCAACTCGCTTGTTGTTTAGGCGGGAACAGCGGTTCGAATAAACCTAGCTGTTGCGCTTCGTTTACCAGCGGCATTATGTCCATCTTGGCAATGTCCATGAGCTGCGAAAAGTTATCCAGTACATAATAAAGGGGCTGCAAAATATCAATCCGGTAAGGCGTTCTTAAGGCATCGACAACAGCCATCCGTTGTCTCACTGGCACATTACTCTCCAGTGCATACCGGGTTTCTTTCGGTGACGACAAAATCCCACCGCCAATAATGCGCAGTTTGCCATGCTGACGAACTAACCCAAACTCCACTGTAAACCAGTAAAGACGGGCTAAATAGACACGCTGTTCTTTGGTTGCTTTAAGCCCGAGTTTGCCATAGGTTTCGGTAAAAGCGGCAAAAGCAGGATTAGTCAGCAAAGGGCAGTGGCCCATCACCTCATGAAAAATATCGGGCTCTTGTAAATAATGAAAATCGTTTTTACTGCGAATAAATGTTGCGACCGGAAAACGCTTATTTGCCAGTAGTTCAAAGAACTCAGCAAAGCTGATTAATGCCGGTACAGCCGCGGTTTCCCAGCCCGTGGTTTGCCGCAACACCCTATCAATATCAGGAAGTTGCGGAATGGTATCTGGTGTTAACCCCAGTAAATCCAGTCCTGCAAAATACTCTTCGCAGGCTCGATTAGGTAACAACGCCATTTGCTGCTCATACAAGGCTTTCCATACCGTGTTCTCATGAGCTTCCCAGTTGATTAATCCGTTTTCATCTGGTGTTTTTGAATTATATTTAGAGTTTTTAGCCATAAACCAAATTTATATTATTTAAGACCACTACAGTGTACCGGTTTAAACGTTGGCCAATAGGGAGAGTCCACCGATAGCCATGCCTGCCATGTAACATTTTTTTTACATATTTCAGTGCGACGCGCTCCTGACAGGCTGATCAGCATAGTTTGAACATAACTAACAGGTTGTTTATGCTAAGTATTGATAATAAATGGATAGACTAATGAAACTAAGAAAAGCGCTTGTCGCCACCTTCGCGTTAACGGTTTGGGGGTGTTCTGACAATCCCGCACCGCAACACACAACCATACAACAACCTCCTCCAGCAGCAAATGAACTCAGTGTGGATTACGAGACTTACACCCTTGATAATGGCCTGACCGTGGTTCTGCATGTTGATAAGTCAGACCCTATTGTTGCCATGGCTACCGTTGTTCATGTTGGTTCAAACAGGGAAAAGCCCGGACGAACCGGCTTTGCTCACTTTTTTGAACATATGTCATTTAACGACTCAGAAAATGTACCAAAGGGCGCAAACCGCAAAATGATCCCGGAGCTGGGTGGTACCCGCAATGGCGGCACCTGGAGCGATGGTACTATTTACTATGAGGTCGTACCTAAAGACGCTTTCGATAAACTGCTTTGGATTGACTCAGACCGCCTCGGCTACATGATCAATACCGTTGATCAGGGCACCCTTGAACGTGAAAAACAAGTGGTAAAAAATGAAAAACGCCAGCGCGTCGACAACCGCCCTTATGGACATATGGGCCATGTGGTGCGCAAAGCGCTCTACCCTGAAGGACATCCCTATAACTGGACGGTTATTGGCGATTTGGCAGATTTGCAGGCCGCAACACTCAATGATGTTCGCAAGTTTTATAATCAGTTTTATATGCCATCCAATGCAACGTTAGTGATCGCCGGTGACATCGATATTGAACAAACCAAACAAAAAGTAGCACGTTGGTTTGGTGAAATTAAATCCGGTGAACCCTCACCGCCACTAGAGCCTCAGCCGGTTAGTCTTGAAGCAGATAAAAAGCTGTATCATCTGGATAACTTTGCCAAATTACCTCTGCTGCGCCTGACTTACCCTGCCGTAGAGCAATATAGTAAGGATGCCTACGCACTGGATGCGTTAGCACGTCTGTTAAGTGACGGTAAAAATGCCGTGCTCTATAAAACGCTGGTCGAACAACTCAAGCTGGCTCCCAGTCCAAATGCCTGGTCATCGGCTGATGAAGTAGCTGGCAGTTTTACCATTAATGTCCAGGCCAACGCCGACGTCCACCTTGACACAGTACAGGCAGGTATTGAGCAGGCTCTGGATGATTTTGCTGAAAATGGCTTTACCGATGCCCAACTGCAAAAAATCAAAGCTGAGCAGGAAACCGCCTTTTATTACAGTATCGAGAGTATTCTCGACAAAGCCCTGCAATTGGGTATCTATAATGAATATGCTGGCTCACCCGGTTTTATAGAGCAGGATATTGCTAACATTGCAGCGGTCACCCGTGATGACGTGATGCGCGTATTTAATCAGTACATCTACAAAAAACCAGCGGTGATTGCGTCCTTCGTGCCAAAAGACCAGCCTGGGTTAGTGCTAACCGGATCCAGCAAAGCGCCAGTGGTCGAAGAAGAAATCGTGCCCGGACAAGAGCCAGAGTTTGAAGAAAAGCCCGTTGAATATACCAAAACACCAACCCAACACGATCGTTCGGAGCCTCCGCTCACCGAGTTGCCAACACTTTCAACGCCTGATATCTGGCATAACACATTAGCTAATGGCATGGATGTCATCGGCATCACAACCACTGAACTGCCTGTCGTAAATTTCTCGCTAACGATAGAGGGCGGTCAATGGCTGGATCCCGAAGGTAAAACTGGCACTGCGTTGTTAATGGCGCAAATGCTCAACGAAGGCACAGCCAGCAAAACGCCCCAGGAACTTGAACAAGCAATAGGCCAACTGGGTGCGCAGCTCTCTGTATCGGCCGGTAGAGATACGGTTTCACTGTCAGGACGGGTACTGGCTAAGCACTACGCTGCGCTGATGGAACTCGCCGCTGAAATGTTGCTCCAACCACGTTGGGATGAGGATGAATTTAACCGTCTTAAATCCACTCGTCTTACCCGTATTAAACAAAGCGAGGGGAACGCAGCACGCATCGCCAGCAATGTATTTAGTCATTTATTGTATGGCGAAAAGCATGTAGCAGGCGTTCCTATGGGGGGCACTCAGGCAAGCGTTGAAGCGATTACTTTACAAGACGTTAAAGCCTATTACGACAAGGTTATATCACCCAGACAGGCCACTTTACATTTCGTTGGCGCATTGCAACCGGAGGCTGTTACAGCAGCGACAGCGGCACTGAATAGCTGGCAAGGCAACAAAGTCAGTCTGCCACCTCAACCTGCTGTAAGCGGCGTAGCTGAACCCAAAGTTTACTTTGTCGATGTGCCAGACGCCAAGCAATCGGTTATTTATGTGGGTAAACCGGTCTTACCCGCAAGTGATCCTGACTTTTATGCTATCGACTTTGCCAACGAGCGCCTCGGCGGCGGTATGAGCGCACGTCTAGGCCAAACCCTGCGTATTCAGAAAGGGTATACCTACGGCGCTTATTCTTACTTACCTGAAGCGCGCTATCAGGTGCCCTTTATTGCCGCCTCTCAGGTGCGCACAAACGTCACGTTAGAATCATTGGAAATTTTCAAGGACCTCATTGGCCACTATCAGAAGACCTATGGGCAGGGCGATTTAGACGTGGCCAAAAATATGGTAATTAAAGCCAATGCCCGGCGCTTCGAAACACTCAATAGCTTGTTAGGTATGTTGGAAAATATCAGTCGTTTTGAACTGGCTGATGATTACATCGCACAACAGCAAGACTTTGTTCAATCGGCATCCCTTGAAGATATTCATAAGGTTATCAACACACACCTTAATGAACAGAACATGATTTATCTGGTTGTTGGTGACGCGGCAACGCAACTGGAACGTATTGAAGAACTGGGTTATGGAAAACCTGTACAATTGGATATTCATGGCAACATCCTGAACTAACCGATAACGTGGGCGGTGCTAAGCAAAACTGCATTGCACTGCCTTGTTATTTTCCCTTCTTTTAGTTCCAACATTGCAATCCATCCCAAGCAATATGGCTGCAACGCATGCAACAAAATGACTGTTAGCGGCGCTAAAAGTATCATTACTTGCATTATTTCCTGTAGTTAGTATCAGGTAAGCTGAGTTTAAATTAAAGCGTTAATAGTTTCGCTGATGATCGCACTTAGCCCTGTGCTTACAAGTAATAAAAAAGGCCATAGTGCTAAGCAATATGGCCTTTTAAGAGGTTACAGACTACATATTTACTGCGGTGCTAAACCACACTTGTTGTCCAACCAGTTAATTAACTCTCCATAAAACTGGGTTTTATGATCGTAAAAGAGCGTATCTGAGAAGTGATCGGCGCCATCAAGCACCACATATTTGTGATCTTTGTTGAGCTTTTTAAGCTCAGCCACAAAGGCATCGCTGTGCTCAATTGGTACACGTTGATCGATGTCCCCATGAATAACCAAAATCGGCACATTCGCTTTGGCGACATTTTCTACCGGATTTACCCCATCAATGGTCGGCTTTTGCAGCTTACTTAATAACGGACTTTCATTAAGCGTTGCATTAATTCGAGATAAGTCACTTACGCCCGCTCCTGCTACAGTACATTGATAAAGATTTGGCTCTCTTAATGTCGCAGCAAAAGCAGCATATCCGCCGTAACTCCAGCCAAACATAGCTAACTTGTCTTTATCGGCTAATCCTTTAGAAACCAGGAAATTGGCTGCATCATCAAGATCATCCTGCATGGTCAGGCCCCAGTTTTTATCACCGGCTTTCCAGTGATCCAACCCGTAACCTGTTGACCCGCGGAAATTGGGCTGTATGACTAAATAACCGTGTGACGCCAGCAACTGAGGCCAGTCATCAAACACGAATCTGTCCCGAGCCCATGGTCCACCATGCGGTAGTACTACTGTTGGGAATGGCGCCTCGCCTTTAGGTTTGGTGACATAAGCGTTGATTTTTCTGCCATCACGCGCTTTATACGACACATACAGGGTTTTACCCAGTTTGCTCTTGTCGATAAACGGCATACGTTCACCGAGCTTTACCAAATCCTTTTTATTACTCAGTAAATAATACGAGCCGGGATCATCCGACGCCTGAGTATATAAAATCATTTGGTTGTAGTCGTCAGAGACGCTGGCTATTGACACTTGCCCACTTGGTGATAGGCCGTTAATACTTTCCTGCAGCATTTTATACTCTTCATCTTCGAAGAAGGTTTTGCCAAATTTAGCAGTATAGGTATACCCAATAACGTGACCGTCGGTGTCGTAACGAACGCCATCAACATCATAGCCATCCAGCCCAAACAGACGCTCGCTGTATTCACCGGTTTTAATATCCAACAGGTATACGCCCGTAGTGTCTTCACCGTGGTTTGTAATGACATGCAACTTGTTAGGATCATCAAAACTAAAGCCAGCAATATCAAAATTTGTCCGATCTTCACCACCATTGGAATTGATTAAAACCCAATCGTCATCGCCTTTTTCTCGTACAAAGGTTTCAATAGCCTGCTTGCTACGGTTCCATCCCTGACCGATACGTATTTCACCATCGCTATCAGCAACAAAGCCATTACTCACTTCTGTGCTACCACGCAAGACTGTGGAGCTGCGACCAGTTTTGATATTTAACTTCACAACATCGGGGATGTAGTTATCATTAATATCAATTTCAACCAGAATATTATTGTCATCACCTTCAAGCATATCGACGACACTAAAACTCACCGTCTCCCGCTCACGGAAAGGGATTAACCAATCGCCTTCACCGTCAGCATCGGTTACAGCAAATTTTGAAACCCAGTATTTTCTGCCTCGATCTTCAAGTAATTGACGAAAATTCACACCAATTTTTTCGTTATTCAGCCAGGATACCCCTGATACGCGCATTTTATCGGCGCCGAGACGCACTGGATCTTTACCTAACTCTTTGGTTTGATGTATTTCGATGATGTAGTCACCATCTTTACTTGTTGCTCTTACCAGCGCAAGTTGCTTGCCGTCCGGTGAAATCCGCACACTGCGAATTGCGGGCATAATGGCAAACGACTCAATCGTGGAAACTGCCGTATCAGAGGCGGTTTGGGCTATGCTTGCTGAACTAAAGGGTATACTCAGCAGTGCAATACCTGTTAATAACATTTTCTTCATTGTTAATTCCTTTTTTAAATAAAAAAGGCTCCTGCGTTAGCGCAGAAGCCCATTTAGTTAAACAACTGCTTATTCTAAGAAATTAGAATACAGCCGAGAAATTAATAAACGGCGTTCTGCCATTAGTGTCGTAGTTCACACCTAGAGGAATGTTAGTGTTTGAGAATACACCACCTGGATCAACAGCTGGAGGAGCATCGTTAAACACGTTACGTATACCGGCACTGACTTGGATAGAATCGAAGTCATACGAAATACTCACGTTATGCACAGTGTAATCGTCGGTATAAGCCACAGGGCGACACTTCAACGGATCACCGCTTGAGTTCAACAATCCGGTACAACCTACAGTACCTTCTTCGAATTCACCAAGGTCGTCTTCTTCACCGGAACCAATGTAGCGGGTCTCCCAGCCAAACACAAAGTCAGCCACTTCTACACGTAAACGTGCAAAGCCGCGCCACTCAGGTATTGTTGGTTCACCTTTATTATCGTCAACCGTACCAAGCACGTCGTACAATGACTCAGTCATACGAGTAGCTTGCACATCAAGGGTAACACCAACATTTTGTTCACCGATAAGGATATCGTTTGAGTAGAAAATGTTGTAGTCGAAACCTTTAGAGGTTAACAAACCAACGTTGATAAAGCTGGAGTCAACCATATCAATTTGTTGGTTGCTATCACGCGAAATACGGCTACAGAATGCCGGATTACCTGATTGTGAGTAACACTGACCAATGCTGTAAGTCGCGCTTGGTTCAGCGATACTGTTGGTTACTTCAATGTCAAAACGGGTTAATGACAAAGTCAGGTCAAAATCATCACTGAAGGGTTGCTCAAAAACAAAACCATAGGTTTTTGCCAGTGAGGTTTCAGGACTAAGTTCTTGCGAACCACCGGTGATAACTTCTGCACTAACAAAGTTAGTAAACTGTGTTTCTTCCGTATCGCCTATACCCAGTCTGGTTGGATCAACCCCTGCTGCCACACAGGCATCAAGAACACCCTGATCCCTGGTATCTTCGCTAGCGTCATACTCGATTGGCGCAGTATCATCAAGCGGATTCTCGATTCGGGCGTCATCAGGCACAACACAAGGGTCAGTCAGGCTCTGGAAGCCAGTAGTTCCGTTAAGGAATCGCTCACGCAGGTTAGGCGCACGGTATGAAGTACCTTTAGTACCTCGTAACGTAAACCAGTCAACCGGACGGTAAACGGCTTTCAGGCTGTATGTACTTTCAGCATCATAGTAGCTTTCGTCAGAAATACGGCCAGACATGGTTAAGGTTAACTCTTCTGCATATTTAGCACCACGTAGAAGCGGTAACTCAAGTTCAGCAAACACTTCTTTTAAGTTACGTGCGCCGTCTGCGCCCTGGTCAGCAAAGTAACCCCACAACAGACCATCAGCTGCCACATCGTTAGGGTCTGATTTAATCTCATCACGACGATATTCCAAACCGATAACCGAGCTTACTACTTCATCGTTCCAAGGTAAGGTAGTTAAATCACCACCAATAAAACCGTTGGCAACAAACTGTGTTACTTCGGTATCAATAGTGCGGTTAACCATCAGGTAAGCTTGTTCTTCCGGCGTAAACGTACCACCACCAGGCTGATAAATATTGTCAGCGAACAGATTTACCGGCACGCAACCGTCTGAACCGTTACCACAGGTCACTGAACCATCAGCATTTACCACAGCAGTATTCAAAGAGTTTAGCAAGTTAGCTTCACTAATGCCCTGACGTGAATCAGTACCATCAGAGGCACTGTAAGTCACATACGCATCGTAGTACCAGTTGTTTAAGCCGATGTTTTCAAACGACAACAGATTACCTGTTACGCCACCGACTAAACGATACTGCTCAACTTCAATATCGAAATTGTCACGGTCACCACGAATATTGAGGATAGGTTGCACATCCTGTGGTCCATAAGGGAAACCAATCCCTGCACGACAATCTGTACCGTAAACACCACATGGGTTATAGGGATTATCGGCACCTACCACTTCAAAAAGCTGTCCACCCGGATTGAAGATGGGCGACTCACGCTTGGCATACAAACCTTCGTAATAAAACAGCGTATCGCTGGCATCATTAAGCGCATATTCACCATTTAACAACAAGGAGTAGCGCTTATTGCGGAAACGGTAGTCACCTTTCTTAAAATAATCAGACTGTTCATATGCGTACATTGGGTCCTGGAAATCGATATCAAGGAAACCATCGCCATTACCATCCGGGAACCACACATCATTAATACCGTCACCGTCTGAGTCGCCATGGGTCCAGCCTGGAAGGCCATATACAGGCCCTAGGTCACCCCCAGTTGGGTCGGCGGTTTCAGACCAACCAGGAATTCCCACGTTGGTATAACCGTTGGTACGGTATACACTTCCCCAAAACGGGATACTCATCCGGTTAGTCAGCGGGAAAATATCACAGGTATCATCGCCACGCTCAATCGGGCCATAGCCACTTACGCGGCGTAAAATATCACCTTCTTCGGTTTCCCAAATGCGTTCTTCACAACCTTTCAGGAACGGGTTACCACCGAAAGATTGTGCTTGTTTATCATAGTACTCTGCACCGAGACTAATGAAACCGTTATCAAAGGTTTTACCCCACATAGCTGACAATACAGTTTCCTCACCTCCGTCACCCTTTGGTTGAAGGTAGTTACCCTGAAGCTCGAAACCTTCGACGTCTTTACGCAAGATAACGTTGGCAACACCAGCAACCGCATCAGAACCGTATACCGTTGACGCACCGTCGAACAGGTTTTCGATACGCTGTATCATTACCGCTGGGATCAGGTTTAAGTCTGGAGAGGTCGGTGCACCACCAACTCCGGCTGGGGCCATACGACGGCCATTAACCAATACCAACGTACGCTCAGCGCCCAAACCACGGAAACCGATAGTCGCAGCACCTGGCCCATTGTCCAGAACGAAACCACCGAAGGTGTTATCAATTTGCTGGCCTGCCGCCTGGTTGGTGCCCTGAAGCATTTGTCCCGCGTCGAACAAACCCATTTCACGCGAGATGTCACCACTGATAACCTGAACAGGTGAAGCATTTGAAAATTCAGAACGTCGAATACGAGAACCGGTAACCTGAATCCGTTCAGCACCTTCCTCTAGCGAA
>JABXHM010000022.1 GCA_013373625.1 Alteromonadaceae bacterium
CGCTTGGCGGTCAGGAGGTCCTGCATCGCGCCCTGCTTGATGAGCCGCTTCTTGGCGATCAGCCGCTCCAGCCCCTCGATCAGCGCATCTGCATCCGAAAGCGCCGAACCGATACGCGTTTGCTCTTCGGCCTCATCTGGAACTGCCAGTTCACACTTCTCAAACACCGAGTTCAAAAGGTGAGTCTGGTTCACTCCATCATTGAAGGCCAAGAAGTAGGGGTTCCGGTTCAGCACATGGAAGAGCATCTTCGGATCACAACCAAGGCGAGGCCGTAGAATGCAAACCCGCTGGTTCACGGCATAGAGCTCATCATGGTCTACCAAGTAGCACTTTGCCAACGCGCGACCATTGGGCAGGTCGCTCATGACAAGCAGAATATCGTTTTTTCGCGCAGGGGTGATATTCTGATTACAGGTCTTTGCGACTTCTCCCTCGGTGGAAATGAACTTCGAATTTACACAGATAAATTTCCCGAGCGGATCAATGAAAGGCTCGTGGGCTTTTCCTGGGATGAATTGGCACAGATCAAACAGGCGCCTTTTTGACCAACCAACGGGTAGGTTTGCGACCGCAGCTGGGGTGTTCATTGTTCGAACCCCATTGCTTTCAGGTGCGTTGTAACTTTGCTGGCGATATCATCAACTGATGCGGCAACGTCCGGCAGCGTGTGCCCATACCGTTCCGTCAGCACCCGCACCCGTGCGGTCATCTGCTCGGTCCGCGCCTCGATCTCGGCCTCGATCAGCTCGGCGATGTCGGTCAACCATTTGTCGTCCACGACCAGCGCACGGATCTCTTCCTCGGTCAGCTCGGGATATTTCTTCAGCGTCGCTTCGGTCAGCGCTTCCTCGGCTTCCTTGGCGGCCTTCTTCGCCGCCGTCTCTGCCGTCATCAGCTTGGCCACCTGTTTCAGCAGCTTGGCTTCCTCCGGCTCGGCCACGCCGGATTTCTGGCGCGCCTTGACGGAGGCCGCGGTCAGCTTGCCCGCCTCGGTCAGCGCATCGGCCAGCAGGCCGCCCTCGGCCCCGTGTTCCTCGACCAGTTCCTCGATCTCGCGGCCCAGCTCCTCCGCCTTGGCCTGCGCGTCATCGACGGCCTGTTGCAGTTCGGGGAAGAAGCGCGCGACGATCAGCCGGGGCGGGATGACATCGGCCACAAGGCGCACCTTGTTCACCGTCAGGTCGGCCTCTTCCAGCCATTTGACCTTGCCCTTGGCGTCGGTCTCCTTGCGGGCCTCGCGCAGCTCTTTCGCCGCCTCCCAGCCGTCATGGGCGATGATGAAGACATCGTCCTGCATTACCTCGGCCCAGTAGGACATGAGCCGCTGATACGCCTCGTAGCGGTCGATCAGGGGCGCGTCGGCAAAGCGGGTCAGCATGTCCTCGGCGGTGGTGTGGATCAGGTCCTTTGGCTTGTCGCCGACCTTGATGTCATCCATCAGCGGTGCGTTTTGACCGGCCCAGCCGTCAAGGATCGCGTGGACGCTGTCGCGGAAGGCGCCGAATTCGGGGTGGTTGCGGATGGTGGTGCGGACCTCTTCGGGTTCGACCAACGGATCGGAATAGCCCGGGCGCGGGTTCGGCCGGAACAGCGTAGCGCGGATGCCCGGCATGACGTCCCAAAATTCGGCCAAGAGGTCGATGTCGCGGTTGGGCACGCCGCCCTTGAGGTGCGCCTCGATGTCTTGCAGGTCCTCGGGGTCGGAGCCGTCGATATAGCGCGGGATGTTCAGGTTGAAGTCGTTGCGCGTGATCTCGGCATAGGGGACGAGGCGGGAATAGCCCGCGATCTCGGCCTGGCGGGTGTAGGCGTCGGTGATCTTGTGGATGTCGCGCTCGCGCAGGCGGTTCTTGTTGCCGTCCTTGATGAAGCCGCGCGAGGCATCGATCATGAAGACGGGGCGGTCAGCTTGGGCCTGGGATTTGTCGAGCACGATGATCGAGGCGGGGATGCCGGTGCCGTAGAAGAGGTTCGCAGGCAGGCCGATGATCGCCTTGATGTAGCCGCGCTTGAGGATCTTCTCGCGCAGCTCGGCTTCTTTGTTGCCACGGAAGAGCACGCCATGGGGGAGGATGTCCGCGCCGGAGCCGGTCGCCTTCATCGAGCCGAGGATGTGCAGGAGAAAGGCAAAGTCGCCGTTCTTCTCGGGCGGCATGCCGAGGTCGAAGCGGCCAAATTTCGTGTCGTTGGTCAGGCCGGAGGTCCAAGCCTTGGCCGAAAAAGGCGGGTTGGCAACGACGAAGTCGAAGGTCTGGAGTTCTCTGTCGGAAGCTTTGAACTGCGGTTCGCCGATTACGTCCCCTTGGGCGATCTCGGCATCCTCGCGACCATGCATAATCATGTTCATCTTGGCGAGGCCGCGGGTGGTGATGTCCATTTCCTGACCGTAGATGGTTAGGCTGACATTGGCCGCATCCGCAGCCTTGAGGAGCAGGGAGCCCGAGCCGCAAGTAGGGTCATAGACAGTCTGTTGGGGGCTATTGGCGCGGTTGACACCTGCCACAGCTGCCACGACGCGAGAGACCTCGGCAGGGGTGTAGAACTGCCCTTTGCTCTTGCCGGACTCGGTTGCGAAGTTGCGCATCAAGTATTCGTAGGCGTCGCCTAAGATGTCATCGCCGTCGGCTCTGTTACGGCTGAAGTTCAGCTCTTCGCGGCTGAAGATGTTGATCAGGGATGTCAGGGTCGCGACCATCTTGGGGCCACGACCGAATTTCTCGGTATCGTTGAAGTAAGCCCGGTCGATGACGGTCTTGAGGTCGTTGGCGGCGGCAATCCCTGCGATGGCGGTGTCGATGCTTTCGCCAATGTCCTTGGTGCCGCGGAGCTTGCGGATGTCCTCGAAGGAGCAACCCTCGGGAACTTCAATCAAGGCGTCCGCCTGTCCCGCGCGGTCAGAGACGTATTTCACGAAAAGGAGGGTGAGGATGTAATCCTTATACAAAGAGCCATCCATACCGCCGCGCAATTGATCGCAGCTGTCCCACAGAGATCGGTAGATGTCAGATTTCTTGATAGCCATGCTGCGCCTCGCAATTCAGTGGTGCAGTAGAAGTTGCAGCACCTCGGATCTTCTGCCGCAGTTTGACTAGAATGTTGAAGGCACTTCAAGATGTTGAAGCTGAAAGGCAAA
>JABXHM010000044.1 GCA_013373625.1 Alteromonadaceae bacterium
AAAACAACTAATAGAATTAAAGTACAGTAACTAAATTACGTATAACAAAAACATCAACTGGAAAACTAATCGCTGTAAAGCGCTCGCATTTTCCAGTTATGTTAAGCGTTCGGTGCCAAAATAGGGAGATGTTATGAGTTTATTTGCTAATCCTATCAAGTGGGCTGATTCTGCAGTTAAATCCAAAAGTAGAATGTTTTTATTGATGGCTCTGCAATTAATGTTGCTACTTTTCGGTTTATGGATATTTCATGATTCACTTTCCGATGTAGACAGTTATGCGGATCTTTCAATCTTAGAATTTATGGGCGCTTTAAGTTTCGTGTTTGTTGCTGGTGCGTGGATGCCCTTTACTTATTTGTATTGCTTGTATCGATTATTAAAAATAATAAAAGATGAACGCAATATTCAACAACATGTCACTTAACAACAAATTTCAAACCGGGCGCATACACTTGGGCTCCGCTCATTCTTCGCGCAGTCTAGCCCAAGCGCTATGCTCCGTTTAATTAAAAAGTTAGCAGTTTAGGGTATCTCATGTTTCAGCGAATCCAATATAGCGAGTTAAACTCTCGGCAAAAGGAAAATTTCAACTTTCAAAAAGTTGCTTCCGAATTAGCTGATTATGGATTTAATTGCATGTGGTTAAATGATGATTGGCAAGGTGCTGATTTCATTGCTTGTCACATAGATGGTAATAATTTTTTAAAAGTTCAACTTAAAGGTCGTTTAACCATTGATCAAAAATATAACGGCAAAGATATTTTTGTTGCCTTCAATCAAGATAATAATTGGTATATTTATCCGCACGATCAACTAAGAGATGAGCTTTTAAATTTAGGCTTAATGGTTGGCTCTAAATCATGGGACATTAATGGCGGTTATAGTTGGCCCGAAATCCCTAAAAACATAAGAAAACACATGGAGCAGTATGCAATATAAAACTGCTAAAAATATGTTTAGTCGTCTGGGGTTCTGTAGGATTGTATTTTTGTGCTGACCGTGAAGACACCTAACAAGGCCCAGCATTTCGCAGCCTTTGGCTGCCGGACTCGCTACGCTCGCCGCTGTGGGCGGCGTTGAATAACCACTCCTTGTCTGAAGCGGACTACTACAACTGCTTTGACTATAGTCCTCAATTCACTCACAGCAGACCTCCAACGTCTATCGCCTTATCATGGGATCATCAGATCGCGGCTGCATATTAAAATTAAAAAAACGTTTAGACGTCTAGACGTAAAGATGTTGACATTGGCGTTGCATCAGCGACAATAGCGTTATTCGTGTTTGTCGGAGTTTTTATGCCTATCAGGATCCCAGAAAATTTACCTGCACAGAGTGTATTGTTGGGTGAAAACATCTTTACGATGGAAGATCAGCGCGCTGCCAGTCAGGAAATCAGGCCGCTGCAAGTAGGTATTCTTAACCTGATGCCGAATAAAATTGAAACCGAAGTACAATTGCTCAGGTTATTGTCGAATACTCCCCTGCAAATTAATGTCGACCTTATCCGTATAGACAATCAGGCGCCCAAGCACACGCCGCAATCTCACATGGATGCCTTTTATCACGAATTCAGCGAGATAAAAGATAAGCGCTACGACGGGTTAATTGTAACTGGCGCGCCGTTGGCCTTGCTCGATTACGAAGACGTTAATTACTGGGATAGCATGAAAACCATCCTGGAATGGGCGAACCGTAACGTGCAGTCCACACTTTACCTGTGTTGGGCAGCGCATGCGGCCATGTACCATTTTCATGGTATCCAGCGCCATCTGCGGGAGAACAAACTCTCCGGCGTATATAAACACCATGTGAACGACGTGCATAACGAGTTGTTCCGTGGTTTTGATTCTGAATTCTTTGCGCCACATTCCCGCTATGGCTACATCGAGCCGGCTGATTACAACAGTATCCCCGATTTAAACGTAATTGCAGAGTCTGAAGAGGCGGGTGCTTATGTTGTGGCTTCTGATGATAAGCGTATGGTGTTTATTACTGGTCACCCTGAGTACGACCCCGAAACCCTTAACGATGAATATCAGCGCGATCGTAATGCCGGAATGGAACCAGCTATTCCAGCTAATTATTATCCGAATAACGACCCGTCACTGCCTCCCATGGTAAGATGGCGCGCACATGGCAGTTTGCTATTTACTAACTGGATAAACTACTACGTTTATCAAACCACGCCATACGATTTAAATCAGTTGGTCGAAAAAGACCAGCGTAAGAGGTAGCACGTGAGCAGGTACACAGATAAAGACATTCTCGATATTGCCGCACAGCGTATTTTATTGCTCGATGGTGCTATGGGTACCATGATTCAGCAGCATAAACTAAACGAAGAAGCATACCGCGGTGAACAGTTTAAAGACTGGCATTGTGATATTAAGGGTAATAACGATTTGCTCTCAATTACCCAACCTGAGCTGATTTATGACATACATTGTCAGTATCTGGCGGCGGGCGCCGATATCATTGAAACCAATACCTTTAACGCCACCACTATTTCGATGGCCGATTACGATATGCAGGCCCATTCCCGCGCCATCAATATCGCAGCGACCAGGCTAGCCCGCAAAGCAGCCGATGAATTTACCGCCCAAACACCGGAAAAGCCGCGTTTTGTAGCAGGCGTTATTGGGCCAACCAGCCGCACGGCGTCGATTTCGCCTGACGTTAACGATCCGGGTAAGCGTAACGTCACCTTTGATGAGTTGGTGGAGGCCTATACCGAATCCTGCGAAGCGCTGATAGAGGGCGGGGCGGATATCATTATGATAGAAACCATCTTTGATACGCTCAATGCTAAAGCCGCTTCTTTTGCGGTGGAAGTCGCTTTTGATAACCAAAACATACGTTTGCCAGTGATGATTTCCGGCACCATAACCGATGCTTCCGGGCGTACCCTGTCAGGGCAAACCGCTGAAGCCTTTTATTATTCCATGCGTCATATAAAGCCCGTTTCTTTCGGTTTAAACTGTGCCTTAGGGCCTGACTTACTGCGTCAGTATGTGGAGGAAATCAGTAACGTGTCAGAATGCCTGGTCTCGGCGCACCCCAACGCTGGTTTGCCCAACGAGTTTGGTGAGTACGACATGGAAGGGCCGGAAATGGCCGAACACATTGAAGAGTGGGCCGAGTCGGGTTTGGTGAATATCGTCGGCGGTTGTTGCGGCAGCACGCCTGAACACATAGAAGCCCTGGCTAACGCGGTGGCAGGTAAAGCCCCACGTGTTGTGAAAAAACTTGAGCCGAAGATGCGTCTTGCCGGCTTAGAACCCTTCGTGCATTGAGGTATTAGCGTGTCAGCAGAATTTTCCAGTTTTATTAATATCGGTGAGCGCACGAATGTCACCGGCTCCGCAAAATTTAAACGCCTGATCCTGGAAGGCGATTACGAAACCGCACTGGATGTCGCCCGTCAACAGGTTGAAAACGGCGCGCAGATTATCGACATCAACATGGACGAAGCCATGTTGGACGCAGTGCAGGCCATGCAAACCTTTTTGAACCTGATTGCCTCAGAGCCAGATATCAGCCGGGTACCGATCATGATTGACTCCTCAAAATGGGAAGTCATTGAAGCCGGCCTGAAATGCGTGCAGGGCAAATCCATTGTTAACTCAATCAGCCTTAAAGAAGGCGAGGAACTGTTCCTTAAACAAGCGCGCCTGATTAAACGTTACGGTGCAGCAACGGTGGTGATGGCTTTTGACGAAAAGGGTCAGGCCGATACCAAAGAGCGCAAAATCGAAATATGCCAGCGCAGCTATAAGTTGCTGGTAGAAGAAGTGGATTTTGCGCCAGAAGATATTATTTTCGACCCCAATATCTTTGCAGTGGCCACCGGTATCGAAGAGCATAATAACTACGCGGTAGACTTTATTGAAGCCACCCGCGTGATCCGGGAAACCTGCCCCCACGTGCACGTGTCGGGCGGCCTGTCGAACATTTCGTTTTCGTTTCGTGGTAATAACCCGGTACGCGAAGCCATGCATTCGGTGTTTTTGTATTATGCCATCCGAGCTGGTCTGGATATGGCCATCGTTAACGCCGGTCAGCTTGAAGTGTACGATGAAATTCCGCTGGAACTGCGTGATGCGGTAGAAGACGTTATCCTCAATCGCCACGCGGATGCCACCGACAAGCTGCTTGAACTCGCGCCTAAATATCAGGGCGATGGTAAAGCGCTCGTAAAAGAAGATCTGGCCTGGCGCGATTTGCCGGTTAACAAGCGCCTTGAACATGCGCTGGTTAAAGGTATTACCGATTATATCGAGGAAGACACCGAAGCGGCGCGCGCAGCCGCCGATAAGCCTTTGCATGTTATTGAAGGGCCGTTAATGGACGGCATGAACGTGGTGGGCGACTTGTTTGGCGAAGGTAAAATGTTTTTACCCCAGGTGGTTAAATCGGCCCGGGTAATGAAAAAAGCCGTAGCGTATTTACAACCTTATATTGAAGCGGAAAAGTCAGAGGGCACCAGGAGCAACGGTAAAATCCTGCTCGCCACGGTAAAAGGCGATGTGCACGATATCGGCAAAAACATTGTGGGTGTAGTGCTGCAGTGTAACAATTTTGAAGTCATCGACATGGGCGTTATGGTGCCGTGCGCCGCCATATTGCAAAAAGCCAAAGAAGAAGACGTGGATATGATCGGCCTGTCAGGCTTGATCACGCCATCGCTGGATGAAATGGTGCACGTGGCAAAAGAAATGCAGCGTCTTGACTACGACCTGCCACTGCTAATTGGCGGGGCCACCACCTCTAAAGCGCATACGGCGGTAAAAATTGAACAAAACTACCACGCGCCGGTGGCCTATGTGCCCAACGCCAGTCGTGCGGTAGGGGTTTGCCAAAAGCTGCTGAATACCGAGTCGCGAGCGATTTTTGCCAAAGAACTCAGCAAAGAATACGACATCGTGCGCGATCAGCATGCCCGTAAAAAGCCGCGCTCCAAGGCCATTACATTGCAGCAGGCACGCGACAACGCCTATCAGCCAGATTTTAGTGTGCTGCCCAAAACACCCAATAAACTGGGGGTGACGCCGGTCAGTGCAGACCTCAGTGTGTTGCGCAAATATATCGACTGGACACCGTTCTTTTTAACCTGGTCACTGGCAGGGAAATACCCGCGTATTCTCTCAGATGAGGTGGTCGGCGAGCAGGCGCAGTCGTTGTTTAACGATGCTAATGCCATGCTCGATACCGTTATTGCAGATGGCAGTTTAACCGCCAAAGGCGTCATGGGATTGTTCCCGGCCAACCGCCAGGAAGATGACATCGTCATTTACGCCGATGAAAGCCGTAAAGAGGTGATAGGCGTGGCCCATCATTTACGTCAGCAAACCCAAAAGCCCAAAGGCGCAAACTACTGTTTAAGCGACTTTGTGGCCACAACCGATTCAGGCATTAACGATTATGTCGGGGCCTTTGCCGTCACCGCGGGTATTGGTGAGGATGAACTGGCCAAACGCTTTGAAGCCGACGGTGACGATTACAACGCGATTATGGTAAAAGCCGTAGCCGACCGTTTAGCCGAGGCCTTTGCTGAATACTTGCATGAGCAGGTGCGTAAGCATTACTGGGGATATGCGCCCGACGAGGCCCTCGACAATGAAGCGCTCATTCGCGAAAAATATCAGGGCATTCGCCCGGCACCCGGCTATGCGGCGTGCCCGGAACATACCGAAAAGCAGCTCATCTGGGACTTACTCGATGCTGAGCACCATACCGGTATGAAGCTCACCGAGAGCTACGCCATGTGGCCCGGTGCAGCCGTATCAGGCTGGTACTTAGGCCACCCCGATGCGCGTTATTTTGCGGTGGCAAAAATACAAAACGATCAGTTACAAGACTACGCCAAACGCAAAGACTGGGATATCGAAACGGCCGCGCGCTGGTTAGCGCCTAATCTGGGCGATTAATTAACATGACCAAGCCCTTCAGTCAGGCCTGCGAAAACAACAAAGCGCCCATTCTTGCGGTGCTTGACGAGGCATTTGCTAAGGCCTCTAAGGTGCTTGAAATTGGTAGTGGTACCGGCCAGCACGCAGTGCATTTTGCTGCGAACCTGCCACATATCAACTGGCAAACCAGTGACGTGCCTGAACACCATGAAGGCATTAAACAGTGGCTCAAAGAAGCCGCTTTGCCAAATCTGCTGCCGCCCTTTGCGCTTAAAATTGGTGAGCAGTCAATACCACAGGCAGGGTATGACGCTATCTACTCTGCTAATACCGCGCATATTATGTTTGCCGACGAAGTGGCGCTCATGATGGCGCAAATCAGCACCGCGCTGCCGCCCGGTGGCGTGTTTTGTCAGTACGGGCCATTTATCCAGGACGGCCGTTTTTCCAGTGCCAGTAACGAAGCGTTTCATTACAACCTGTTATCCCGCGGTCTGGGTGGTTTTAAACCTATTGAGCAGCTTATCGAATGGGCAGGCAATGAACTGCTCCTGACAAAGATACTTCCTATGCCAGCCAACAACTTGTGCCTGCTTTGGCAAAAGCAACCCATTAACTAAGCCACTCATCAGCACGTTCATCTGTGTGCCGCTATTTGCAATGTCATACACCTGCCTATTGGTTTCAATCAGGTTAACTGAATACTGGCTGAATGCAGCGTCAGCCCCGATGTGGGCGTGCAACTATTTATCTTACGTGTGTTCTTAACAGCAGATAATCCACACAAGGACAATTAGGATGATAAGCTCAGCTTACACAACCCGATGCGCAAAAATGACATTTATACTGGCTATTTGCAGTTGTTTAATCAACTGCTCATCGGGTTCGTCACAAGATGAACAAACTACAGCGCAACAGGCTCAACTGAACCAAAAGCAGGAAGATACCGAACAAGAGCCTGTCGCGATGGCGCACGTGCAGCAGCGCAAGCGCGAGATGTCTCAAGCTGAGATGATGTACGGTGTGGCGCCTGCATACCTGGCCAGTGTGCCCGCCGAGCCGCTATTTCAGCCCCAGCCTAAATATGATGATAAGTTTAGCGAATTTAACACCAACCCGGTTAAGCAGGTAGCTGAGCACCCGGTGTCGACGTTCTCTGCCGATGTAGATACTGCCTCTTACAGTTTTGTCCGTAAACGCCTTAATAGTGGCTACCTGCCAGATAAAGACGCAGTGCGGCTCGAAGAAATGGTTAACTACTTTGACTACAACTACCCCATGCCAGACAGTGCCGCAGAGCCCTTTAAGGCCTCCGTCGTCGTGCATGATTCACCCTGGGCTGCACACCGTAAACTCATTCATATTGGCATCCAGGGTTATGAACTACCGGTTGTAGAGCAACCCGACAGCAATCTGGTATTTTTACTGGATGTGTCAGGCTCTATGAACGCTACTGACAAGCTGCCGTTGGTTAAACAATCCGTTAAGCTGCTTTTAAATACCTTAAAGCCAACCGATACCATCGCTATTGTGGTGTATGCCGGTGCCGCAGGTACGGTGCTTGAGCCGACCAGAGTGAGTGAATCAGCTACCATTTTGGCGGCGCTCAATAATCTACAAGCTGGTGGTTCAACTGCCGGTGGGCAGGGTTTACAACTGGCTTATCAATTAGCCGAACAGCACTTTAATCAGGCTGGCGTAAATCGCGTTTTGCTGGCCACCGACGGCGATTTTAACGTGGGTATTTCTGACCCGGATTCACTTGCCGAGTTTGTTGAGCGCAAACGCGACAGCGGCATTTTCCTGTCGGTCATTGGCTTTGGGCGTGGCAACTATAACGACCATCTTATGCAGTCGCTGGCACAAAACGGCAACGGTATCGCAGCGTATATTGATACCCTGAGTGAAGCGCAAAAAGTGTTTGTGGAGGAAGCCACGTCGTCGTTATTTCCTATCGCCAATGACCTAAAAATACAGGTGGAATTTAACCCGCAGGTAGTCAGAGAGTATCGTTTACTGGGTTATGAAACCCGGGCGCTCAAAGAAGAGGATTTTTCTAACGACAACGTTGATGCCGGTGATATTGGCTCCGGGCACTCGGTGACTGCCATCTACGAAATTACCTTACAAGGTGAGCCCGGCGCCTTTCTTGAACCACGACGTTATACACAGCCGCAGGTTGCTAACAGCAAGGCAGAGGGCGAATTGGGCTATCTCAAAATTCGCTATAAGCTACCAGAACAGCAGCAATCTCAATTGCTTGAACAGCCCATCGCTATGAATGCGAATAGCGTATCGGAAGCGCTGTTGGAGGAAGCAAAATTTGCTGCCGCCGTGGCCGGTTTTAGTCAACTTATAAAGGATGCCAAATATACCGGAGACTGGCGTATTGATGATGCGTTTAATTTGGCGCTGGCGAATAAGGGAGAAGATTATTTTGGCTATCGCAGCGAGTTCACACAACTGATTCGGCAGGCAAAAAGCGCAGAGCCAACAGACTTTTAGTGACAAGTGAGGGTTAACGCTGGACGTTTAATATAAAAAGGCAGCCAATGGCTGCCTTTTTTTCATATGGTAAGTTGCTTCGGAATGTAGCGGTAACTTACCAGATTTTTACACGCTCTTCCGGTGCCAGGTATAACTCATCGCCTGGTTGCACATTAAAGGCTTCGTACCATGCATCATGGTTACGAGGTGCCAGGGCACGGAAACGACCCGGTGAGTGGGTGCCAGCACGAAGCTGGTTTAGCATACTCTGCTCGGTACGTTTTTCTTTCCATACCTGTGCCCACGCCAGGAAGAATCGCTGATCGCCGGTTAAGCCATCGATCACCGGCGCTTCTTTGCCGTTAAGGCTCAGTTTGTAAGCGTGGTAAGCCATAGATAAACCGCCTACATCACCAATGTTCTCGCCCAGGCTGTTGCGACCATTTACGAAGTTACCTTCGATAGGCTCATAGGCACTGTATTGCGCCGCCAGCATATCGGTTTTTTCTTCAAAAGCCGCACGGTCTGCATCGGTCCACCAGTTCTGCTGAATGCCTTTGGCATCTGATTTAGAGCCCTGATCGTCAAAACCATGGCCCATTTCATGCCCTATCACCGCACCTATCGCACCATAGTTAACCGCTGGATCAGCATTTGGATCGAAGAATGGTGGTTGCAGAATAGCTGCCGGGAATACAATTTCATTAAATGAAGAGTTGTAATACGCATTAACCTGTTGTGGCGTCATACCCCAACGCTCACGATTAGTCGGCGCCAGCTCTTCTTCAATTTGTTTGTTGCGGAAAAACTTATCGATATTGCGTACATTACCGATTAAATCAGAATCGCTGATCTCCAGGCCGTCATAAGAAATCCACTCATCCGGATACCCAATTTTAGGGTTGAAAGCCGCCAGCTTCGCTTTGGCGTTGACTTTGGTTTCATCACCCATCCAGTTGAGGTTATCAATACGTTCACCAAGTGCCGCGCGCAGATTTTCAACCAGTTCAGCCATTTGTGCTTTTGAGCTCTCAGGGAAGAAGCGGTCAACGTAGGCTTTACCAATTGCAAAGCCCAGTGACGTGGTACCCGACATTGCACTTAAAGCGCGCTTCCAGCGTGGACGCGGTTCTTGCTGACCATTTAAGGTTTTGCCGAAGAAGTCAAAATTGGCCATGTAGATATCATCGGACAACATCGACGCATTATTAGAAATGGTATGGTAAGAAAGGTAAGTCTTCCAATCTTCCAGCGGCGTGTCGTTAATAATTTCGATAACGTCTTTTAATGGCTCTGGTTGAGAAATATTCAGCTCAGGAGCCTGAAACCCCTGGGCACTTAGCCAGGCATTCCAGTCGAAGTTAGGGTAGGTATCAGACAGTTCGCTGCGCGCAATCTGATTTAACGTTAAATCGCGGTCACGGCGTTTTTCACGCGGCCACTGAATTTCAGCAATTTTGGTTTCTAACGCTAAAATAGTTTCGGCTTTTTCCTGGGGCTTTTCTTCTCCAGCAAACTCGAGCATCTGCGCGATGTGCGTCACGTATGCGGCGCGAATGTTCTCAAAACGTTCACTGTCGCTAAGGTAATAATCGCGATCAGGCAGGCCTAAACCACCCACACCCACACTCAGTTGATATTCGTTAGGATCAAGGCGGTTATACCACAGGCCACCATAAATTGGCGACGTGCTGCCATTGAGCCAGCTTTCACCGAAAAAGCGGGTTAACTCTTCGGTAGACGACAGACTATTAATTTCTTCAAGTGTTGGCTTGATTGGCGAGATACCTTTTTCATTGATGGTGTCGGTATCCATGTAAGCGGCATAAAAATCATGCACTAACTGCTCTTCAGCGGTTAAATCACTGCTGGTCATAATCTCATCAATGATTTGCTTCACCTGCTCTTCGCTGCGATCAGCCAACGCATTGAATGCGCCGAAACGGGTTTTATCGGCCGGTAATTCATAGTTTTTATACCAGGTACCGCTGGCATACATGAAAAAATCATCGCCGGGTTTAACGCTTTCATCACGCGCGCTGAGATCAACGCCAAATGAACCGATTTCAGCACTTGCCGTTGCAGGTTGTTCAACTGGTTGTTCCGCTGACTGCGACGTTGATTCAGGCTTTGAACAAGCCGTCAGCGTTAGGGATGCAGCCACAGCGGCTGCGATAAAGGTATACTTCATTTTAAGTTCTCTGTGTTAGCAATTATTCGGTACTGTCAGTACCTTTTGTTGTGGTTGTTATAAATTCGTTTATGTAAGCTTCGTTAAAAGGTAATACATCCAGCGCTTGTTTGAAATAGTCTTCAATAATTGGTTTTTCACGGTGTAAAAAGTCTGCCACAGCTGAGTGGAATCGCGCGTCATGCATTTTATGATGCGAGACACAGTAAACGGGCTCAAAGCCACGTAACAGCTTATGTTCCCCCTGGGTGCCAGGGTTAAACCGGGGAATCTTTTGCGCAATCGCAAACTCTATTCCCTGAAAGTAGCAACATTCAAAATGCAGTTCGTTGATGTCTTCGAGGCAACCCCAGTAGCGTCCGTAAAGGCCATTTTCGTCGAATAAAAATAATGCCGCCGCAATATCGTTGCCATTTGACTGGGCTTTTACCAATAAAATATGATCGCGAAACTGGCTAAATAACGCGGTAAAAAAGGCCGGGGTCAGGTACCCCTTATGTCCGCTGCGTTTAAGATAGGTATCCTGGTAACAATGGACAAAGAACGCCATATCCTCATAGCCCAGTCGGTCACCACTTAATTGCTCAATGTTAATGTCCGGATTGTCAAAGCGTTTGCGTGTTTTACGAATACTTCGGCGCTTGCGCGATGTCAGTTGCGTCAGGAAGTCGTCAAAATCGTGATAGCCGCGATTGTGCCATTCAAATTGAACGCTAAAGCGATTAGCAAATCCCAGCTGTTCAAAATGTGTTTGCTGAGCCGGTAAATTAAATAACCAGTGACATGATGAATACTCACAGCGACTGGCCCAGTTATCAATGTGCTTGATCAGGGCGGAGCGCTGGTGTTCATCCAGTTCAGGTTTAGATAATAACCGCGAACCTGTTACCGGGGTAAAAGGGATTGCCGCGATCCACTTGGGGTAATACGCTAATCCGTGCTGGTGATAGGCATTCGCCCAGCCATGATCAAACACGTACTCACCATAGCTGTGAGACTTGATATAGCCCGGCACAACTGCAATTAACTCTCCGTCCAGTGTGGCACTCCAGTGAGCTGGCTGCCAGCCTGTTCCTTCGCCAACGCAGTGAGTATGCTCCAAAAGCTGTAACCAGGTATATTGTAAAAAAGGCCCGGCACTTTTGCTTAACTGTTGCCACTGGTGTTCATCCAGTTCGTCGATACTCTGATGCAACTGAAACTGTATGGCAGCACTGTGTGAACCGGATGGCTTAGTCATTGTTGTGTCCAGACGAGAGGCCCTGCATTGTACCTGCTATTTTCCCGAAATTTACCTGTAAAGGCGTCGCCGAGCGTTGTCAGTTGCGCGCCAGACAGTTATCTTGTGCGCTACTATAACCGTATATTTAAACAAAATGACAGATAGTCCACGCAAAATCATCATGGAGTCGATTACCCGCATGCTTGCACGACGAGAGCATGCGTATCACGAATTGTTACGAAAATTATCGCAAAAAGGATTTGCAATTGCAGATTGTGTGCCCGTGGTCGACGAATATAAAACCGCCGGTATTCAAAGTGATGCCCGTTATGCTGAAATGAAAGTACGTTCAGGTATTAACAAGGGGCAGGGGCCAGCGCGGTTGAAAGCCGACTGCCAGCAGTGGGATATTGATGAAAGTCTCGTAAATCAAGCGCTTGAGGAATGCGAACCGGATTGGTTTGAGCTGGCTGTTAAGGTGCGTCATAAGCGATTCGGCGCTGGCGCTGCGCAAAATGATAAAGATAAATCCAAACAGATCCGCTTCTTGCTGTACCGGGGTTTTTATACGGAACATATTCAGTACGCATTATCTGTCGTCGAAGAGTAGAAAATCCCCGCCAAATCGACGCTCTCTGCTTAACAAAATAGCCCTATCCATGGTATTGTTGCGGCCACATGATAGTGCGTCAAGGGTGCGGCCTGAACTTGATTTAGCCTCACCCTGACAGCATATAAGCTTTAAGGTTAACTAAGGATTGCAGGATTTCAATGACATTATCAACTGCTGATATTCGCCGCACATTTTTCGAGTATTTTGGTCGTCATGGCCACCAGGCTGTTTCCAGTTCATCACTGGTACCAGCAGATGATCCCACGTTATTGTTTACCAATGCGGGTATGAACCAGTTTAAAGACGTGTTTTTGGGCACCGAGAAGCGCAGCTATACGCGCGCGGTGTCGGCCCAGCGCTGTGTGCGCGCCGGCGGTAAGCACAATGATCTGGAAAATGTCGGTTATACCGCGCGTCACCATACGTTTTTTGAAATGATGGGTAACTTCAGCTTTGGTGATTACTTCAAGAAAGAAGCCATAGAATTTGCCTGGAATTTTTTAACTCAGGAACTTAAGTTACCGAAAGAAAAACTGCTGGTGACGGTCTATTCAGAAGACGACGAAGCCTTTGACATTTGGGAGCATCACATCGGTGTACCCAAAGAGAAGATTATTCGTATTTCTACCTCAGATAACTTCTGGTCAATGGGTGATACCGGTCCTTGCGGCCCGTGTTCAGAAATTTTCTACGACCACGGCGAACATATTTGGGGCGGACCTCCGGGAACGCCTGAAGAAGACGGCGATCGCTTTATTGAAATCTGGAACCTGGTATTTATGCAGTACAACCGTCAGTCTGACGGTACTATGGACCCGCTACCTAAACCATCGATTGATACCGGTATGGGACTGGAGCGTATTTCTGCCATTATGCAGGGCGTTCACAGCAACTATGAAATCGATTTGTTTGCCAACTTGATCAGAGCCGCCGCCGATATTGTTGGCACCACTGATTTAAGCGATAAGTCACTGCGCGTGATTGCCGATCATATTCGGTCGTGTGCATTTTTAGTTTGCGATGGTGTTATGCCCAGCAACGAAGGCCGTGGCTACGTGTTGCGTCGCATTATTCGCCGCGCTGTTCGTCATGGCTATAAGCTGGGTGCCAGCGATATTTTCTTTTACAAGTTAGTCGATGCCTTAACCAAAGAAATGGGTGAGGCGTATCCTGAACTGGCTGACCAAAAACCGGTTATCGAAAAAGTGCTTCGGGTTGAAGAAGAGCAATTCAGTAAAACCCTTTCCCGGGGTATGAACATACTGAATGATGCCCTCAATGAGTTGGAGGGTGACACCATTCCCGGTGAGTTGGTCTTTAAACTTTATGACACCTACGGTTTTCCGGTTGATTTAACCAATGACGTAGCCCGTGAACATGACTACAACATCGATGAAGCAGGCTTTGAAGTTGCTATGCAGGCGCAGCGTAAACGCGCGCAACAGGCCAGTAACTTCGGTGCCGACTACAACGATACGCTCCGCGTAGAACAGCAAACGGCCTTTACCGGTTACGCAGAGGGGACCGGCGAATCTAACGTTGTTGAGTTGATCAGTGGTAACAGTTTCTGTGAACAATTAACCGATGGTCAGGAAGGCGTGGTTGTCTTAGACGAAACGCCATTTTATGCCGAAGCCGGTGGCCAGGTTGGTGACACAGGTGTGTTAACCGTGGCAAATGGTGAGTTTCTGGTCAGCGACACACAAAAGATGGGTAACGCCTTTGCACACCGGGGTGTCGTAAAAGGCACTATCAATAAAGGTGATAAAGCCGCCGCAAAAATAGATGACACCAAGCGCATTGCGATTCGCAAAAATCACAGTGCGACGCACTTACTGCACGCCGCGTTGCGTGAAGTATTGGGCGACCATGTTACGCAAAAAGGTTCCCTGGTGAACGCTGAACGTTTGCGTTTTGATTTCTCTCATTTTGAGGGAGTAAGCGCAGAGCAACTCGCCACAATTGAGCGGCGTGTGAATGAAGAGATCCAGGCCAATCATGCGTTGAAAACGCAGTTAATGGATTTAGATGAAGCCAAGGCTTCGGGCGCCATGGCCCTGTTTGGCGAAAAATACGACGAAAAAGTACGTGTTGTTACGATGGGACCATTTTCAACCGAGTTATGCGGTGGCACACACGTCAATCAAACCGGTGATATCGGTCTGTTTAAAATAGTCAGTGAAGCGGGTATTGCCTCGGGTGTGCGACGTATTGATGCGATTACCGGGATGGGTGCACTCGAATTTGTTCAGCAGCAGCAGTCGGTATTGCAGGCAAGCTGTGCGGTGCTGAAAACCGACAGCAGTCACCTGGTTGAGAAAATTAATCAGCTTCAGGGACAACAAAAAGACCTCGAAAAATCAATCACTTCGCTCAAACAGAAAATGGCAAGCCAACATGGTGCTGATCTGCTTAGCCAAACGAAAGATATAAAGGGTCATAAAGTATTAATTGCTGAGCTCGACGGTGTCGAAGCTAAGTCTCTGCGGGGCATGGTTGATGACCTGAAGAACCGCATTGGCGAGGGCATTGTCGTACTGGGCGTACCAGCTGATGGCAAAGTGAGCCTCATTGTAGGCGTTACTAAGGGGCTCACCGGTCAGGTGAAGGCTGGAGAACTGGTAAATCATATTGCTGCTCAGGTAGGTGGTAAGGGCGGTGGTCGTCCTGACATGGCACAGGCAGGCGGTAGTCAACCAGAAAATTTAGCCTCTGCGTTACAGTCTGTTAACGTTTGGTTAGAAGATAAGCTATAATTTATATAAAGATGGGCTGACATTGTCGTGACACCAGTGTCAGTGCGTCTTCGATAGCGCTTAAGGGAGCCAGGCGCCGGAGTCTGCATGGAGGCAATGTAATCAAGGAATCAGGAGCAAAAGAATGCTTATTTTAACTCGTCGTGTAGGTGAAACATTAATGGTAGGTGACGATGTCACCGTAACTGTTTTAGGTGTGAAGGGTAATCAGGTCAGAATTGGCGTAAACGCACCAAAAGAAGTATCGGTGCATCGCGAAGAAATTTATATGCGAATTCAGGCTGAAAAGGGCGATCAGCCCGAAGGAAACCAGTAATAAGTAAATTAATTCCTTTTTTTAGAATTATTTTAATTACTCAGGCCGGTTCACCGGCCTTTTTTATATCTGCATTCAAAAAAACGCATTAAGTTGTCGGAGTTTTTTGGTGTGGAGATTTATAAAATGGTCGAGATTAGACGTTTTTTTAGGCTTAAAAAGCATGCTTTTTAAGCGATTTAAAGCGATTGCTTAAAATCCCGTCATACGGATTGTTTTTAAATAAAAAAGCATTGACTTCCCCCAGTGAGTCATTAAAATGCAACGCCACATGACGGAGAGGTGGGTGAGTGGCTGAAACCAGTTCCCTGCTAAGGAACCATACGCATTACGCGTATCGAGGGTTCGAATCCCTCCCTCTCCGCCATTTTTATTTTAGTGTATCAGCGCGTGCGTAGCTCAGCTGGATAGAGTACCTGGCTACGAACCAGGCGGTCGGAGGTTCGAATCCTTCCACACGCGCCATATTATAAAAAGCCTGCTATTAAGCAGGCTTTTTGCTTTCTGGCATTCCTTCAGGCAATGCTCCAGTCAAACGAGCCTGTTATCTGCTTAGCACAGTCAAATGTTAATAGCTGGCTCTAAAAATGGTATCCCTAATCATAGTGCTTCAGTATAGATAGCCGATGTTGGCAAATGATAGCGGAATAGCGCATAAAGCACGCTAAGTGGTTCTACATCAATATATACGCTCGGTAGCGTAACAATGGATGTGCTGCCTTTTAAGGCGTTACAGGTATAACATTTGTCTGCGCGTGTGGGTCATTCGGTTAATTAACTGATTTTGCAAGCGATGGGGCACATTCGCCTTATTCATTGCGTTAATAAACAAATCTACAGTCAGGTTAAAGTCGGCTTCGGTGATATTCATACCGCCATGAACTTGCTCCATGGTGTCGCTCGAGTATTCACATGGCCCACCGGAAAAGACACAAAGTTGCTCAGAAAATTTGGTAATAAAGCGCTCTATGTCAGATTCAGCAAAGTAGGGCAATATCGTCTCGTTATACTCTATCTCGTACACGAAGTTTTCCACAATTTCATTAATTTTGGCTTCTCCGCCAAGCTCTTCGTAAAGCGTGGTCGAGCGGCTGGCACAGCCACTGACGAGCAAAAGTAATGCTAATAACGTGACAATGTGTTTTACCATAGCTGACCTCCTACAGACAGATAAAAGCCTTTTTGACCAGTGGCGCCGGCAATACTTCCCAGATCGGCCCAGGCCAGCGTAAAGTTAACGCGCTTAGAGGGAATATAGGTAACAAATACATCCATCCAGTCGTCTTCGCCCAAACCAAGATTATCTGGCTTTTGTCGATATTCTATACCGGCGGCAAAATGACGGGAAAACAATACGCCAAGGCTACCTTCAAGCATTAGCTCATAATCTTCGTTCTCTGGCCCGCCAAAGCCCAGCAAGCCTAATTGATTTGCTTTGGTTAAACGGCCAGTGAGGTTCCACACCAGGTTATAACCGGCAGCCGCGCCCAGATGAACTTTTGTTGCGGCCAGATAATAATCAGTGCCTGAGTTATCTTTACTGCCCACTAGTTGCGCTACAGCAGTATCTTCAAGTTCTTTATGCTGCACACCGACGCTTATTTGCGGCCAGTCGGAATACACAACATCGCCATACAAACGTACTTTGGCACCGTAAACCTTTTGGGCTATTTCACCGCCAAGCGTTGTGAGATCAAAGACATGGCGAGCGACACTAAACTCTGCGCGGTCGTACAAAGATACATTGGCGCCAATCACATTCAGACGGTAATCCTCCAGGTTTACCTGGGTAATGAACGCGTTTACCGACACTTCATCCTGTGTGTCATAGCCTGATAATGTTGCCCAGGGTACGATACCGCCACCGCCGGCACCTTCCAGTTGATTTAAACCAGCTGTGCCAATCAATTTGCCGCTGCCAGCAACCGATATACTGCTGTATATGATTAGCGCGAAGCTAAGTAGGCTCAATATTCGCACTCTTTTACTCCTTACGAATGGTAATATTCGGTAAATTCAAGCCAGTCGATCAGCGCTTCCAGCGTAATTGGCCGGCTAATATAATAGCCTTGTGCAAAGTCGCACCCCCAACGAGAAAGCAGACTCATGGCTTGTTTATCTTCAATGCCTTCAGCCACGACTTCCAGGTCAAAAGCAGTCGCCAGACCTAAAATGGTATGCACAATTTCCTGATCATTTTTATCAGTGGTTAGATTTAATACAAAACTCTTGTCTATTTTTATAGCGTTAACAGGTAAGTTTTTCAGGTACGCCAATGACGAATAACCGGTACCAAAATCATCAATTGCAATACTAAAGCCTTTATCCTGTAAGTATCGAAGGTTCTCAACAGCAACATTCGCGTCGGCAACCAGATCACTTTCGGTGATCTCAAGGGTAATATTGTTAGCGGATAACTGATGCTCTGAGAGCATCAGGATAAGTTTTTCCAGCAGTGGCCGGTTCTGTATATCCTGGGTGGATAAATTTACTGCGGGTTTGATGTTGATGCCTTGCTCCCGCAGGATCACAATGTCGGTCACCACTTTACTTAAAACCCAATCGGTAATTTGTTCAATAAAACCAGCCTGTTCGGCTATCGAAATAAATTCATCCGGCGGCACAAAGCCCAGAGCTTCGCTGTTCCAGCGCAGCAACGCTTCGAGCCCGGTAACCTGCATTGTTTTCAGACTCACCTTAGGCTGGTACACCAGCGACAGCTCACTCTGTTCACTGTGTAAGGCGTTTTTTAAACCGGTAATAATACTTAAACGGCGTAGGTAACGTTGTTCAATTTCGCTGTTAAAGCGTAACAGCCATTTTGTGCCCAACTCCGCTTCATCCAGTAATATATTCATTTTACGAAATAAGTCCTGGGCGTTGCTGGCATCATCCGGGCAACTGACAACCGTAAACACGAGTTTTACCGGCATCACCAATTGTTGGGTAGCCACAGGTTGTTCTAATATCGAGTGAAATGTTTCGAGTTGCTCATTGGTGAGCGGGGTGTCGGCAAACCAAATTAATTCCCCACCGGAAAGCCGCGCTGCCGTGCCTTCCCAGCGTTTCATGCGTTCAGCAATACACACTATGCAGTTATCGCCGTTAGAATAACCATAGAGGTCATTGATAGTTCTGAAATCACGGATATTAATGCCAATGATTTGCAGAGACTCATTGTTTGAAAGCTTATTTTGAACAATTTCTTCCATGTAGGCGCGGTTATATAAACCCGTCAACATATCCATTCTGGATTGTTGCAATATGCGTTCTTCACGATTCTGAATGCTGTCTTTCATGCGAATAAAAGCATCAGAAAGTTCATTAATTTCTACCAATCGTCCGCTGGTGTTAACCGAGCTTTCGTAATTGCCATCGGCAAGGAGATTGGCGGCACTCACTAAACGGGAAACCGGTTTGCTCACTCTTCTGGCCATAATCATTGAAGTAATTAATGCGCCAGCGATGGCAAGCAACGAAATACTTATAATATTCACCTGGAGTGCAGTAAAATTGTCAAAATGCGGTGAGACATCGACGGTGAGTGTAATATCGACTTCATCGGTAAGGCTTTCTCCCAGTTCGATATCGCGGGTTAAATACGTATTTTTCCGCAGAAACGTGACATCAAACCAGCTAAAAGATTGCTGGTTAGCCTGTAGGACTTGTTCGGCTTTAGTTTGCGACAGGCTACTGTGAAGAACGATGGGGCTGCCATCCGCCCGCTGCCCGGAAGAAACAATAATGTCAGCCTGAATAATGGCTTTTACTTGTTTCAAAAAGTCATCGCCGTCTAAAAAGCCAATACCTGCAATAGCTATTGGTGTTGGCGCGTATACTGGCAGCATTATCATTTGATACAGGCTGCCCTCTACTATAAGTGCTTCTTCCGCTCCACCTGCCTGCAACACTTCCTCAATAATCGATTTATGAGGAAATGCGTCTCCGCGGGCAAAGTACTCAGGCTGGCTCTCAATAACTTGACCATTGAGATCGGTGAGTACCATAAAATCGGATTCAATGCGCTGGCCGTGATTTTGTAATACGCTCTGAATTGTTGGAACATCGCCGGTTGCTACAGCTTGCTTAAAACCAAAGTCATCCGTTAAAACACTGGCAGAGTTCAGTAATTGTGCCCTGCGGTCGGCGAGTAATTGCTCCAACACGGTACTGGCCAGCTTAAGATTACTGTTAACCTGTTGAAGCGCTGTTTTAGAGGTCACCGTCCATACATTGGCTACGATGAGTGTGGCGGTAATGAATACGCCAATAAACAGGATCTGAAAAAGTGATTGACGGAGCGTTATAGTCATTGATGATTAAATTTGCGTTTACCAAACACTTTTTTATGCGTGACCGGCGGTGCCACGCGTTTGGCGGTCAGTGTTATATTGGTATTGTTTGTTACGTCGATATCAAACGCGAGGCGCTCAGTATGATTGAGAGATAAATCAGGATGCCATATAAATACTTCGCCCTGAAATTCGCCTATTTCCACCTGCCCCTCCGAATTTGTTTGCCAGGACGGCGAATCATCACGAACATAAATATAACCCACCATAGAGTCATGAATATTACAGCCGAGTACCACTATGCCTGATTTATCAAAAAGCAGGGGAGCAACAGAAGTACCGCTGTAAAGTTTGATTTCAAAAGGCTTAGGACTGGAAAAACTATAAACATGGTGCCGGATATTGTCACTATTTGGAAAACTTACGGTTTGACCTTGTTGGATCACCAGTATATCGGGTACAAATTGTTTATCGACCTGATCCATGATTGCCGGGGGCAGTAAAGTTGTTGTGGCATCGGTAACGTTTTTTGGAGGAGCTGTAGAAAGCGCAATTACAGCATCAACAATAGGATCGCCGTTGTTGTCTATGAATGTCACTGTTCCAGCCACGACACTACAAGGCACTATTAATAGTAAGCCAAATATAAGGCTGGCAGTGCGTGAAAATGGGTTTACTACAGGGTTTACCATAATTGCCTTAGCTGAAAATCAACAATATTCGCATATTTTTATAAAGCATAGCATTTATTTACGCAGCAAAATTTACCATAGCAATTATTTAATGGCATTAGCAATGAATATTTATGGATTTCAATAACTTCAACTTAAGAGGAATGTTAAGTACCGGATTATTTTTGCCGGTTGACAGCTCGCTGCAACAATATTGCACTTCTTCTTGTTTAACTGGCAGCTTTCGGGGACTTTACAGGCGTAATGTCAGACAACACAAGAGAGTTATATAACGCCGACATATCGATAAGGTGCAACACGTGTGTATAGTTTTTTTGTAAGTCCAAAAGCTTTTCATAGACATCTAAGTCAATTTTTGAAAGCAGCGCCAGACGTTGCTTGGTCATCGTCGTGGTACCTGTTTGTAATGGCTGACTCTCTATACTTTTTACATAAAATGCCACATGTTTATCATTGAGTGATTTTTGCAGGCTTTTGCGTAACTTTGGTCCAAAGCACTGTTGTTCAGTAAGGCTAATGAGACTGGCATCGTTTTTTCTTTCGCAATGAAGCGACAGGTGCATCGGCTCAGACTTTTGTAATAGCCGCTTTAATACTGTTGAATCAGGTGGTGACTTATCCATATCGGCGAAAAAACCATGTGTAGGTGTTTTGTGTTCGCTTACGGTAAATGGGTATAAATCGGTACTTTCTATTGGGGAATAAACTGTTTTAAGGCGTTGCACCATTTGCCGGGCAGAAATAATTTGTACCGCGGCATTCGGGTAACAGCGGGCGAAAATTTCCCACAAGCTGCGAAAATAAACTTTCTGTTGCATCTCAATATTTTGAATATTGGTAAAGTACGCCGACTGATTACTCATAATACCTGCGACTTTTTCGTTTTTATCGCTGGCTATCAGTTGCAGTCTGAGGCAAGCCGACTCGGGATCAAAATGGAGCACTTTATACCGTTGGCCTTTTAGTTTTAGATCCGCGATGGTGATTTTCACTTCGGCCGGTAAGGCATCACCATCGTATTTTAACAATTGCAATTGCATACCACTTTTTGAAAAGTCCAGCACCATAGCAGGGTAGCTGGTGATCAGCCCAACTTTGACTTCGGCATGTTTTTCTATTCTGAAGCGAGGTTCGTTGCGTCTGTCCATGTCATTGTCCATCACAAAATGTAATGGCCAGTGTTCACGCTCATCCACAAACTGGCGAGGTAGTTTTTGTGGTGGAGGTAGCTTATGGACAGTTAAACCACCGACGACCTCGGTAACACAGCGAATGGATAATATTTGTGTCAGAGAAGAAAGTTGGTCACGTATTTGGTCCGGAATATCCTGCAGCACGGCTGCAGTTTGACGTGCCTTGTTATCCATCTTGTTGAGTCGATATTGCCATATCTGCAAGGACTTATTCTGTAAGCCCAACTGAATAAACTGACCGACCATGGAAAGCTGCTCCAGTTGCCGAATAGTTGTACACAATGACAGCGTCTTACCATTACGTTGAGTGACCTTCTGGCGCACCACAAACACTTCTTTAAATACGCTAAGCTCTTTAAATATTCGCGCCATTGCGTTTTTACCCGGCAGCAGCGTGCCGCTGCGATGTGCTGGATTCTTGGCACAGTTTGCGGCTGTCAGCATCACCATATTCGGTTGCAACTGGCCTTCTGTATTCTGGCTCACAAAAACCGGGATCCATGGTGAGCTGTGCACCACTCTGTCACGGTCAAGGGCCTGCATAGCCCGTTCAATTTCAAGATCGCGATCGAGAGGAAAGCGCAGCATTACCCGATCTAAATATTGTTTAATTTTGGCCTGCCAGCTTTCATCCTGCTCAGCCAGTTTTAGCGTTACGTTGTGGCGTTGGGTTCGTTGATCAAATTCAACACCACTATAGTCATAATGAATAACCTGGTTAAGTGAACAAAGGCCCGGAATATTCGGAAAAATCACGGGTATGTCTGTTTTTGTTGTGAAAGTCGGAGAGCGAGTGCAGGCAATGACAATGGCTTTCGCACTCAGCGACACAACAGATACACTGCGCCCGTTTTGATAGGCTTGTGTTGAAACAACAAAATTAGGTGTTATGGATAAATCGTTATTAAACTGAATATCTTTAAATGATTGAGTTTGTACTAAAAACGCCTTGATGATTTTTTCACGCATTTTGCGCTGGATCTGCGACTGATAGTGTTCTGAATTGGTGATCGACTCAAATACGCCTACCGTGTAGCGTTCCATGTAACGGGCTGATTCTTTCTGCAAAATCTCACTGCCGACTTTATCCAGTGCCATCTGGATACCAAAGTGAGAAAATCGTTTAACTGGAAACTGGGCAAACTCAGAATTATCGGCAGGTGCATCAGTCAGTGAGGTTAATCGCTCTACCTCATTTTTAATAACTTTGCGGGCTTGTGAATTAAGACGCGATGAGAAGCGATTTAAACCTTCAAGCAGTTTCCCCTGTTGCTGATAAGGGATCAATGCCTTAATGACAGGTTGAAACTTCTTAATTATCGTTTGATCTGTACTCATTGTTATTTTTTTGTAAGTACTAATACAACATTTAATTTAGCATACTAGCTGTCCTTAATGCAGCTGGTTTTTTGTTTTTCATTGCCAAAATAATCGTATATCAGTGTTGTCTATGCCGTCTTAACATTGTTGGTTACGTTAAAAGTGTAAAAGTCATCAGATGCTTTATATACAAAGCTGTATATAAAGCATCAAAAATATTTGCGCAATAAGTAACCATACCACCACTGTCTGGTTATGACTAGCCTGCAGGGGGCAAGTAATAAGGTGTTTGCGGCTTCAGGCTAGCACAAATTCTCTCTGGCAGGGGAAACACTCATTAGTCGCCCGTTTTCGTCAAAGGCTAATTCGACAAAACTGCCATCAAAAATGCCCGGATCAATGCGTTTATGTTTGCGCAAATCTTCAATTAAATCGATGGAAACAGTGATGATTTGTTGATTGCAATCTATAAACTGCCAACTTCCGGCATGCTGTGCCAGCATAGCCCTGCGAGAGTAAAATGCTGACAGAGTGTTCAAATTCTGTGTGTATTCACGTTGATAGACAGTCAGTTGCTGGCGATGGTCTGCAACGGGGGCTGGCTCATCTGCGTAGTTATGAAACTCGACTTCCAGCGCCAATGTTTCGTTATTTTGTGGTGGCAAGTGAGTTTGATTGGTCATTGTGATCAGAATAAGAAAACAACCGACAGCGGCGGCTAGTGCAAGCCACTCTTTCGCTGGCAAATAACGCAACCAGCGCTGCTGGCGTTGCGAGTTGATAACAGCACGTTTAATGCGACCCGGTGCCGGATAATCTTGCTTGCTGGATTGATAAGCGCGCTTAAAATCAGGTTCTTTTTGTGGTTCATTCATGATTGCTGTGTCCAGAGCTTACGCATGTTGTTGCGTGCGTAGCGTAGCCGGGTTTTGACTGTTTCTACCGGAGTATTAGTGATTTCGGCAATATCCTGCAGTGAAAAATCTTCCTGTTGCAGCGAAAACGCTTCGCGCTGCGCAAATGGGAGTTTTTTCAGTAAGGCATGAAAATTACACGATGGCTGCGAGGAATGCTCATCGACCTGATTGCTATTGGGCAAACTAGTGGGATTAGTCTCTGCATCCCAACGCCTGGTGCGCCGCAGCTCATCAATTAACATGCGATGGCCAATGGTAAAAAGCCACGCTTGAAAACGGCCTTTTTGCTGATAAAGATGAGCCGACTCAATGACTTTTAACCAGCTCTTTTGCGTAATGTCAGCGGCGGTTTGAGGGTCACTTAAGACTAATAAATAATAGTACAACTGGTTACTGTGCTCGTCATATAAAGCACTTAACGCTGCATTATCGCCGTTGTTACAATAACGCCTGAACAATACTTCGTTGCAGGTTTCGCTCATCGATTTGCGCTTAGTAAATGACCGCAAAAAACCCATTTTGGCTATACCCATAGGCCAGGTCCTTATTGCTCAAGGGCAAAGGTGAGTACTACTTGTAACCCGGATTGTCCTTTACGTATACCTTTTTCCAACCGGGGCTGATATTTCCACTTAGCTAACGCGCGACGGGCTTCGCGGTTAAATACCCGGGCCGGATCCGCATCGAGCACCTGTATGTTTGTCACATTACCTTCGGGCGTGAGGTCGAACTGTAATTTTACCCAACCTTCAATTCCACTGCGTGCCGCATCGGGTGGATAATTAGGGTCGATACGCACCACGGGTCTGGCTTCGCTGTCTTGTGTATTCTGACCAATTGTAGTGTTAATGCTAATCTTATTGTCGATGATAAGCGGCCCGGTATTAATACCTGTCTCGTTCGGGCCGGGCTCTTTGGCTGCCAATGGGGGCAAGCTTTCGGGAGGCGAAATGGGTTTCTCCATCGGTTTTACAGGAGGCCGGGTATTGGTTTCAGGCTCTTCTATATTGAGCAGAAAATCGTCGATAATCACGGCTTCATCTGGTGTCGAAAACTTAGTGTCATGCTCTATAAGACGTGCCATCATAACAAAAAGTCCAAACGTAATTGCCGCAGCCAAAAAGAGGGTAAGCAAGCCCTTACTGGTTTTGGGCATAAACTCTGGTAGTAATGATAGTGTGACGGTTTGGGTTGGTTGCATAATGTGTGCTCCTCGTTTATTAGTAAACGAATGAGGCGCACACAAGGGGTGAATTATTTTTGCTTTTTTGAATTTGTCGATAATGTGTCGATGTACTGCTCAATCACCAGGCGCACAAATTGCTGGCAATCTTCTGCTGTAGAGGGGTCGTAATGACCGCCGTTTGTCAAATTGTTCGATAGCACCCGAATTCCCAAAAAAGGCACGCTGTAGCTATGGGCAATTTGTGCCGCGGCAGCAGTTTCCATTTCTTCGGTGCTGGTGCCAAACTGCTTATGTAACCAGGCAATCCGGTCCAGTTCATTGTTCCAAAAATTACCGCTGGCAATGGTACCTTCAACCACTTTACCGCGTGTATACCGGTTTTTCACGGTATGGGCCGCGTGCAAAAGGGTTTCGTTACCTATGTAATACCGTATGCGTTCTGCATCTTTTGCTGAATCCCCTTCTCCTGCGCTGCCTTCAGAGGCGAGTAAGTCCATTGGCAGCCATTCAAGGGGCGCCGAACCTGCACCTGATTTTCTGAATGGTGTTTTAAAATTGCTGGCATTGACTGCGCGTTTACCCAGCACAATATCGCCTACCTGAAGCGCCGGGTCGTGGCCACCAGACGTGCCTTGATTAATAATGGCCTGAGGGCGATAACGTTCAATGCCAACAGCCGTGGCCGCGGCGGTGTTTTCCAAACCTTTTCCTGTTTGCGCTACTACCACAGGAAAGCCGTCAAGCTTGCCAATATAGAACGTCACATTACCCGCTTTTTCTGTACGCACATCGGTGAGCAGAGAAGCAAAGTATTCAGCTTCTATGGGCATGGGCCCCTGGATCATCACCGGCGCTTTTACTGGCGTACTGGTACTAATTTGCACCTGATTAAATTCACTGGCGCGCAGCAACGAACTAAAACAGCCAACTAAAATTGCGCATACCAGTAAGGGTATTTTGTTATACATAAGTGTTACCTTCGTTCTGACAGAAGAAATGCTACAAAAACCATTTCCAGATAATAAATACAATTAAGAAACCAAATAAATACATTAACCCTGCGCGACTTAGCCACAGTAACAAGGGGCCGCCGCGCAGTTCCTCAGGGATAGTATGACGGTTAACCAGACGGTAATTGAGCCAGGCAAACACAGGGGTCGTCATAAAAGCCAGTGTCATGGCAAAACCCAACATAGCCAGCAACGCCGCTTTAAAAAACAATACCATGGCAAAACTGGCTATAGCCACCATAACGAGCCATGTTGCAAAAACGCTGTCAGGAATATCCTGTTTACCTTTGAGCAGGATATAACACTCTGCCAGTGCTCTGGAATAGCCGTCGTAAACGGTCAGCGCTGAACCAAAAATACACAGAAAAGCTATAATGGCAATTAAGTAGCGAGACCAGTCACCAATTGTTGAGGCGTATAACTCAACCAGTTGATGTGAAAAACCAATGCCACCCGACGCCAACTCGTGTTCGCTGCCATGTAGCACCAGGCTGCCCAGCGACAAAAACAATAGCGCCAGTAGCAATGTCACAATGTAACCTAAGTTAAAGTCAAACAGGGCTGACCTGGGCGTAACGGATTGTTCATTGCATTGTTGTTTCAGCCATAACGAGGTAATACCCGAAATTTCAATAGGCGCAGGCATCCACCCCATAGTGACTACCAGAAAACCAATTGATGCGAGAGTCCATGGCGAAGGTGAAGTAAATGTATCGGGCGCTACCGGGCCTTGTTGCCAGGCAATAATTGCGGCAGAGAGGGTGGCTATGACCAGTGCAATCATAATGATCTTGGCGACATTATTGAGTGCATGATAATGGCCGGCTATGAGGATCGTTAAAATAAAAATCAGTAACAAACCAGCCAACCAGGGCAGGGCAATATCAAAGGGCACAAAGTAGCCCAGCAAGCTGGCAGCAAACAGCAATAGCGCGGCAGCGTTCACAAACGATGAAATACCATTGAGTGCAAAACTCATTAGCAGGTAGGGCTTGCCCATTTCCAGATAGCCCTGTTGCAGGGTTTTGCGGCTACTAATGGTGTAACTTACCCCTGCTCTGAAAAAGGGATATTTAAAAAGATTAACTGCCAGTATGAGCAACACCAGTTGCCAGCCAAACTGAGCGCCAGCCTGTGTTGAGGCGACCAGATGGCTGCCTCCAATTGCCGCGGTGGCCATCAGCACACCCGGACCAAGCAATTTAATGAGATTTTGAAGCTTTAAGAACGGGCTGTCAGCGCCATACTGCATGGTGGGCACCTTGAATTCCTTTTGCGTCGGGATAATGAATTATGTTCAGCCAGTGTAAACTAAAACTTCGACTACTTTGAGAGGAATTTAACGCTTTGATTGTGTTTTACGGCGAAAAGACAGGGGGTTTATGCTGTTAAAATTAAAATATTAGGATAGTAGTCCTCTTCTGCTGGTATAAAAAGCGGCGCTTCAGCGCCGCTTTAAACTGGTATATTGAACTCCCGTCAACACGGAAGTATTAGTGTTTACTTTCCAGTAACCGTGCGCCAATTTCTATTTGGCGTGGCTTTTTCTCTTCTGGAATTTCGCGTTCCAGACTAATATTGAGCAAGCCGTGCTCTAAGGCTGCGCCGGTTACTTTTACATGGTCGCCAAGCTGAAATTTACGCTCGAAACTACGTTCAGAGATGCCTTTGTGTAAAAACTTGCGCTGTGCAGTTTGTTCGGCTTTCGCATTGTCTGAGTCAGCCTCCGTGTTGCCTTTCGCTGCCACTACCAGCGTGTTTTCTACCACCTCGATAGTCACATCGTCTTTACTGAAACCAGCAATGGCCATGGTAATTAAATATTGGTCTTCACCGAGCAGTTCGATGTTGTACGGTGGGTAAGTCACTTGTTCACTGTTTTGAGATGCTGAGTCCAGCTTGGATGCCAGACGGTCAAAACCAATAAATGAACGGTATAGTGGAGATAGATCGATAGTACGCATAGTCATATCCTCGCAATTAAGCAATATGTATTTAAGTTAAGAACCATCCCGCTTGGCGGCGATGATTATGTCGGCCTTACCATTAAGCCCCGACACTTAAAGAGATAGGTACTGCTATGAATTTTTCAAGCAACAAATATAAAAAAATCCCGGCATTATTACCGGGATTTTAAAAATACATTTAATTTTCAGTTGTTTACATTGCAACGGATTTTACGATATAACCATCTTTAACCACCAGGCCTACGTTTTCCAATAGCGAGATATCCTCTAACGGGTTGCCTTGTACGCCAACGATATCGGCCATTTTCCCGGCTTTAATACTGCCCAGTTTTTCCTGTTGTTTTAGCAATGTGGCAGGTTCAATTGTTGCAGCCTGAATAGCTTGCATAGGGGTCATGCCAAAGCGAACCATGCGCGCAAATTGTTTGCCGTTATCGCCATGGGGATACACGCCGGCATCTGTGCCGAATATAACCTTAACCCCGGCGTCCACCGCCTTTTTAAAACTTTCGCGCTGGCGCTTACCAACGATGCGCTCTTTGTTCAGGCTTTCCTCTAAGATCCCGGCTGCTTCGCCCTGGCCTAAAATATACTCGGTGACGTAAATATCCATTGAGAAGTACGTGCCGTGTTTCAGCGCCAGCTCAATGCCTTCGTCATCCAGCAGACTGACATGTTCTACTGAATCCACACCTGCTTTAATGGCCGTCTTAATGCCTTGCGTGCCATGGGCGTGGGTGGCAACGGTTAAACCACGCATGTGGGCTTCATCCACCAGTGCCTGCATTTCTTCAAACGTGTATTGCTGAACACCTACTTTGGTGCCTTTTGATAACACCCCCCCGGTTCCACAAAACTTAATCACCGTGGCACCATATTTAATATTGCGACGTACTGCTTCGCGAACTGCCCAGGGGCCATCGGCAACGCCTTCGCTGACACTATGAAATTCATAGGGCAGCAGGTTGTTGTCGCAGTGCCCGCCAGTGACACCCAAAGACGGACCAGAAACAAACATACGCGGCCCGGCAATATCGCCATCATTAATGGCATCACGCAGGGCAACATCGGCAAAGCCGGGAGCGCCTACATTGCGTACCGTGGTGAATCCTGCCATTAAGGTTGCTTTCGCATGTTTTACGCCGGTGAGTGTGACCCGCGGTAACGAATCGGCAAGGCCCTGATAACCATGCTTTGTGGCATCAGACGTAAGATGCACATGCATGTCCATAAAGCCGGGCATCAAGGTATAGTTACCCAGATTGATTACTTCCGCGTCTGCCGGATAATTCACGGCGTCTTCAGTACCTGCCTGAGAAATCATATTGTCGTTAATAACGACGACTGCGTTGTTGACCAGTTTACCTTGTTCTACATCGATCATTCGATCTGCAGTCAGTACGGTAGTTTTACTCAAAACCACCGTCGAGCTAAGCATGAGCGTTGCAGCGATTAATACTTTTTTCATGAAACACCTGAAGCAATAATTACGTGCTGGTCAATTTATCAGTTGCTTGCTTCAGGCGATAGCCAAGACGCGATTAACCGGAGGTTTTAGTCGTGGAGTGTCTGTTGTACCCGTCTGCGTTGACGAAATAAAATGGCTGGAAGAATGATCAGACAGGACAAATAGAGTGGCCAGTCACCGGCGTAACGATAAGGTGTTATACCTGTTGTCGTCATCAGTGACGCTGACATGGCTGCGCGCTCAAATTGCGGCAATTGCGCCACGAGGTTGCCCTGATAATCAACAAACGCTGAAATACCGTTGTTGGTTGAGCGAATAACCGGTATACCCAGCTCTTTGGCGCGCATACGGGCTATTTGTAAGTGCTGTGCCGGGCCATGGGAGCGACCAAACCAGGCGTCGTTACTCACCGTAATGATGAAGTCAGTATCAGCGTATAGGTTTGCCCTGACCTGGTGTGGAAAGGCGATTTCAAAACAAATTGCCGGGGCTAATTTTACCCCGTTGGCGGTTAAGTTGTGTTGCTGGAAATCACCACGGCTAAATGAAGACATGGGTAAGTCAAACAATGGCGCCAGTGGGCGCAGCCAGTCTTCAAATGGCACAAATTCGCCGACTGGCAGCAGATGATGTTTGGCATAACGGTTTGCATGAAAATAATAATAGTGGCCACTATTGTCTTGTGCTTGCTCGTTACCCAGCACAATTAAGTTATTCCAGGCTTCATCACTTTCGAAGTTGTAGTTTACTACGCCTGTGACAATGGCCGTGTTGTGCTCTGCGGCTTCATTGTCCATGGTACGAATATACTCCTGAGCCAGCACTTCCAGCTTTGGTATGGCTGCCTCTGGCCAGATTATGACCTCGTTGTTCCACAATACCTGCGTTAAGTCGCGGTACGTGTTCATCGTTGGCACATCCTGTTCAGGAACCCAGCGCAGGGATTGGGCAATATTGCCCTGAGCCATGCCGATTGACACACTGTGATCTTCATCTACCCAGTTGATGTTGTTTAAAAATATGCCGCTTAGGGCGATAAAGGCTGTCGCGCCACCTGCAGGCAGTAATTTTTTGCTAATGCTTGCCTGTGCCACCAGTACTGCTATGAACATCACTAATACGCTGACGCCGGTTTCGCCGAGTACCGGTATCCAGCCAGCTAAAGGGCTGTCCAATTGACTATAGCCTAATGATAACCAGGGGAAACCAGTGAGTAACCAACTGCGTAACCATTCGGTAAACAACCAGATTAACGGTAATGCCAGGGGCCAGTAGGGCCGTTCTATGTAGCGGCGGGTTAGATAAAAACTCAGAGCCGGAAAAAGCGCAAGATAACCGCATAACACAACCATGAGAAATACTGAGGCAATCAGTGGCAAGCCACCGAAATCAGCAATGCTGACATGCACCCAACTAATACCGGCACCAAACCAGCCGAGTCCAAAGCACCAACCGAGCCAGAATGCAGATTGCTTTTCAGTGATGACATAAAGCTGCCGCACAGATAAGGCGACAGCAACAGGCGTGATCAGCCAAAGGTTGAAAGGGGCATAGGCCATCGTTAACGACATGCCGGCAATAAGTACCAGCAAAAAAGGAAGCCACTTTCTCAAGCCATTTACTCCAGGTCTGGCAGGGTCACTTTGAGTTGCACTAACCGGCGTTTGTCTGAGTTAGTGATCTTAAAATGGATATTCTCTATGGTAATTTCGTCATTGGTAGCGGGCATATGGCCAAAGGCTTTTAAGACAATGCCACCAATGGTATCGGCTTCTTCTTCACTGAATTTCGTTTCGAAGAAACGGTTGAACTCATCTACCGTTACCAGTGCTTTTACCGAATAAGTGTATTTATTAAGCGGCCGGATGTCATCGGTGCCATCTTCATCAAGGTCGTATTCGTCTTCAATTTCGCCAACGATGAGTTCAAGAATATCTTCAATCGTCACCAGGCCAGATACACCGCCGTATTCGTCGACCACAATGGCCATGTGGTAACGTTGCTGACGAAACTCTTTAAGCAGTACATCCACCCGTTTACTTTCAGGGACTATCACCGCAGGGCGCAGTACATCGCGCAAATGGAACGCCTGGTCCTCGTCGGCGTTGAACACATAACGAAGTAAGTCTTTGGCCAGTAAAATGCCTTCAATATGGTCTTTGTCTTCATTGATGACGGGAAAGCGCGAGTGAGCGCTGTCGAGCATGACCGGTAAAAACTCTTCAACCGGTTGGTCAATATCTATCGTGACCATTTGAGCGCGGGGGATCATTATGTCTCTTACCCGCATTTCGTTGACGCCTATAACGCCTTCAATCATTTCTCTGGTTTGTGGGTCAATCAGTTCGCGTTGCTCTGCTTCTGTGATTACTTCAACCAGTTCTTCTTTACTTTGCGGCTCCCCGGAGAATGACAGCTTGAGTTTATCAAACCAGTTTTTTCCCGAAGAACCGTTGGTAGAGTGGGGGTTATCGTCGCTCATAATGTCCGTGTCGTTTTAACGTTACTAGGCAAAGTTAATCGTCTTGATAAGGGTCGTCAATGGATAATTTTGCCAGTAACGCAATTTCAAGCTGCTCCATCTCCGTGGCATCAGCCTCTTCAATGTGATCAAAACCCAGCAAATGCAGGGTGCCGTGGATAATCATATGCGCATAATGATGCGCTATGGGTTTATGTTGCTCTTTCGCTTCTTTTACTATTACCGGCACGCAAACCACCAGATCGCCGAGCAAATTAAGTGGTACTTCAGGCGGGCATTCAAACGGAAAAGACAATACGTTGGTCGGTTTATCCTTACCCCGGTAGTCTCTGTTGAGAGTCTGCGATTCGTTTTCGTCAACAAAGCGTACGGTAAGCTCTTTATCGTCAATATCAAGTGTTGATAATACCAGCGATGCCCAGGTTGTTACATCACTGGTTGAGGGAATGCTCGCCTGCCACTCATCATTACCTGTGTAGGCTTGTTGATAATCAACCAGTGCGGTGGCGTTAGCTGTCACTGTCGTCTGTCTTATCAGCTTGATTTTGCATATCTTTTGCTTCTTTCTTTGCCAGGCGAATACGCTCTTGCTCGCTGTCGTAGTCTTCATACGCCTGAACAATCCGCGCGACAACAGGATGACGCACGACGTCGCCAGCCGTAAAGAAATTAAATGAGATATCGTTAACGCCCTGGAGCACGTCGATGGCATGACGTAAGCCTGAACGGGCGCCTCTGGGTAAATCTACCTGAGTAATATCGCCGGTGATCACGGCTTGTGAATTAAAGCCAATCCGGGTGAGGAACATTTTCATCTGTTCAACAGTGGTATTTTGACTTTCATCGAGAATAATAAACGCATCGTTTAAGGTTCGGCCGCGCATGTAGGCCAACGGTGCCACTTCTATGACGTTGCGTTCCATCAGCTTTTCGACCTTTTCAAAGCCCATCATTTCGAACAGGGCATCGTACAGCGGGCGCAGGTACGGGTCGACTTTCTGCGACAAATCACCGGGTAGAAAACCGAGTTTTTCGCCTGCTTCAACGGCCGGGCGGGTCAGCAGTATACGACGTACTTCCTGACGCTCCAACGCATCTACGGCGCATGCCACGGCCAGGTAGGTTTTGCCGGTTCCGGCCGGGCCAATACCAAACGTAATGTCATGATTAACCACGTTCGCCACATATTGTGCCTGATGTGGATTCCGCGGCTTAATGACACCACGCTTGGTTTTTATGTTAATTTCTTTGTCGTAGTGACTCGACTCTTCGCGTTCCAGGCAATTGGCTTCCTGGATGGCCAGGTGCACCTGTTCAGGCGGAAGATCAGGTATCAACCCTTTGATGGGTTGTGTTTCTATGTAAAGCAACTTGAGTAGTTCGACAGCGCCGTTAGTTTGCTGTGGCGCGCCGACTATTTTGAAGAAATTATTGCGATAGGTGATTTCAACGCCCAGACGTCGTTCAATTTGCTTGATGTTATCGTCAAACGGTCCACACAAGCTGGATAGCCGTTTATTATCTTCCGGCTCCAGTACCACTTCATTACTTACCAATTTACTCAAATTAATTTACTGCCTCTTATACCGAAGGTTGAAATTGACTTACGCCCAATGCATCGGGTAATTCTGCCTGATGCCGGGCCAAAATACTTTGCGGCGATACGGCTACACGCAAGCCCATATCCGCTTCTCTGCGAATCACTTCACCGCGTAGCGAGTTACTGAACACATCAGTGACTTTTACGTCAACAAATTCGCCAATCATGTCAGGTGTACCCGGGAAATTAACCACACGGTTATTCTCAGTACGCCCCTGTAATTCCATAATGTCTTTCTTGGAGGGTCCTTCAACCAGAATACGCTGCTCAGTATCGATCATATTACGGGCAATCCGCAAAGCCTGCTGATTGATCCGCTGTTGTAGTAAATACAAGCGCTGTTTTTTAGTTTCTTCGCTTACATCATCCACTGCATCGGCCGCGGGCGTACCCGGACGGGCAGAGTAAATGAAACTAAAGCTCAGGTCGTAATCAATGGCCTGAATTAAATCCATCGTCGCTTCAAAATCGGCGTCAGTTTCACCCGGGAAACCAATAATGAAGTCTGACGACATACTAATGTTAGGCCTTACTTTACGTAATTTGCGGATTTTAGATTTATATTCAAGGGCGGTATGGCCACGCTTCATTAAATTTAAAATACGATCAGAGCCGCTTTGTACTGGTAAATGCAGATGGTCAACTAACTCAGGTACGGTTTCGTATACGGCAATAATGTCGTCAGTAAATTCTACCGGGTGCGATGTGGTGTAACGAATGCGGTCAATGCCGTCAATGGCTGCGACTAACTCAAGCAATTCGGCAAAGCGACAAATACTGCCATCGTGATGCTCGCCACGGAACGCGTTAACGTTCTGGCCGAGCAGGTTGACTTCACGCACACCTTGCTCTGCTAACTGGGCAATTTCCAGCAGGACGTCATCCACCGGTCGGCTCACCTCTTCGCCGCGGGTGTAGGGCACCACACAGAAACTGCAGTACTTTGAACAGCCTTCCATAATCGAGACAAAGGCCGTAGGGCCTTCAGCGCGTGGTTCTGGCATGCGGTCAAATTTTTCGATTTCCGGAAAGCTCACGTCGACTACTGAGCTTACGCCACTGTGGATCTGATTGATCATTTCTGGCAGGCGGTGCAGCGTTTGCGGGCCAAAAATCAAATCAACAAAGGGCGCGCGCTGACGAATATGATCACCTTCCTGAGAAGCCACACAACCGCCAACCCCGATAATTAAATCCGGATTGGTTTTTTTCAGGTTTTTCCAGCGACCGAGTTGGTGAAACACTTTTTCCTGCGCTTTTTCGCGGATAGAACAGGTATTGAGCAAAATAACATCGGCTTGCTCAGCTTCTTCAGCCAGAGAATACCCATGGGTCGAGTCGAGCAGGTCGGCCATTTTTTCCGAATCATACTCGTTCATCTGGCAACCCCAGGTTTTGATGTACAGCTTTTTACTCATAACAATTCAATAATCACTTGTTGGGCCGGCGCGGCGCGAGTTAATAACCATAATCTCGCATCAATTTGGCGTGTCGCCATTCGTGGCGCCTGGCGGTTCTGGTCAAAATAGCCGCGTATTTTAACTGTTATGCGCGGCGATCGCCAGCTTTGCAGGGGGGTAGTCGTGCGTTTTTAACGACTTTTTCGATCTGGACTGAGGCAACAATACGTAACAGCCTATACCTGCTCGTTTATTGCAAAACGAACACGTTGCTATACAGCGAAGTTCGGGCATAATCGTCAGGCAGTTAAAAGGGAAAACAAATGTTTGATTTTTGTATCAATGGTGCCGGCATGGTTGGCGCTGCTGTCGCCTTGGGGCTGGCGCAGCAAGGGTATCGGGTGGCGTTAATAGAGCATCAACCTCCGATGCCTTTTGCGCCATCACAACCGCCGGATTTGCGGCTGTCAGCCATCAGTATGGCATCGGTAGATTTACTCAAAGCGCTGGGCGCCTGGATGCATATCGAAGCCATGCGTGTGCGTTCTTATGATCAGCTGTCTGTGTGGGAACGTGCCGATTGTCGAACCGATTTTACCGCCGCTTCTGCCGGCTTCGAGCGGCTCGGTTATTTTGTTGAGAATCGTCTGGTTCAGCTAGGTTGTCACGCTGCGCTCAAAGACTATGACAACGTCAGCTGGTTTTCGCCGGCACAGATAAAACACTTAGCACTCCCCCACACACCAGGTTTGCCTGTGAGTGTTTCGCTCCTCGACGGTTCATCAATTGAAGCCAGTTGGATCATCGGCGCTGATGGTGCCGATTCGCAGGTTAGAAAGCTGGCGCACATTGGCATTTCCGGTTGGCAGTACAGTCAGCAAGCAATGGGAATAGTGGTTGAGTTTGAACAGCCAGTCAGTGATACGACCTGGCAGCAGTTTACGCCTGACGGGCCACAGGCTCTGTTGCCTATGTACGGTAACTATGCTGCACTAATATGGTATGACAATGCGCAAACACTGGCACGACTGAGTAAGTTATCGCCGGTTCAGTTGAAACAGGCGGTCAAGCAGGATTTTGTCAACCTCGATAAAGATTTTACTGTTCTTAATCAGGCGACTTTTCCGCTGGCAAGACGGCATGCTAACGCCTATGTAATGGCTGGCGTGGTATTGATTGGCGATGCTGCACATACCATAAATCCACTGGCCGGGCAGGGCGTTAATTTAGGGTTTAAGGACGTAGCGTGTTTGCTTGCGCAAACCGGGGCAAAGCCGACTATTGCCGGTGCCGGTTTTATGCAGCAGCTTAAAACCAGCTATGAGGCACCACGGCGGCGTGATAATGCGCTGATGATGACCGCAATGGATGGTTTTTATACGGCATTCAGCAATCATAATGCAGCGCTCACGTGGCTGCGCAATGGCGTCCTAAAAGTGGCTCAGCATACCGGGCCGGTAAAGCATCAACTGCTTAAATATGCAATGGGATTAAGCTAATGACAATGTTAATAATTATTGGTGTACTATTTTTGGCTTTAGTAATAGTCGTACCACTGCTGGAGAAGTCGAACTGGCGCATGAGTGGCAAAGACATGGGAAAGCTGTCGCGCTGGTTCTGGCCTTTACTGATGATACTGTTGGTGGCGCAACTGATTAAGATGATGATGAGTTAACGTTTATATTGTTGAGGCTAAGCACAGTGTTGTGCGCGATGCACAACCTTCTCGCAGGCTGAATACACCGGAGAACATCCTTTACTTAACCTGACAACTGCATTTATTAATGCTTGCCAAGATCATTGAATACCTTATCCAGCATCCATTCGAGGGCGCTTTCATTTTCGATTGCCGTTGACAGTGTTCGTATTGCTATAAACTGGCCTTGCAGCCATAAAGCTGCTTGTTCGGGCACAATATCCTCTGCCAGCTCGCCGTGCTGCTGAGCTGCTTTGACAATGTCTTCGAAACGGCCACGTAACTGTTGCAGAGACTGTCTTAGAGCAGACTGAATTCCTGCTGGTAACGCCAGCCAGTCAGCCTGGGCCTTAAATATAAAACACTGGCGCTTGTAAGTGAGTGCGTCAGTTTGCCCCAGTGTAGAATGCAGAAAGGATTTGAGTGCATGCAAAGGGCTATCGGCCAGAGTACATTCCTTTAGTGTCGCTGCCAAATCCTCTGTATAGGCTTCAAGCGCGGCCAGGTATAGTCCTTCCTTATTGCCGAATGCTGCATAAATACTGCCCGGTCGCTTATCCAATGCGGTTTGAATATCACGCATACCGGTGCCAGCATACCCTTTTTGCCAAAACACAGTCATGGCTTTTTCGACACTTTCCTGGCGTGAATAATTCATGGCGTTACCTTCATTTTCAGATGTTTCTATATTACAGCTTATAACTTATATCGCAATAATTGAACAGTCGTTCAGCTTTGTATTGAACGATCGTTCAGTTCGGCGCTATTCTAATATCTCCTTAAAACAACTTAAAGCGTAAATGTGATCTATGACTAAATTAACTATTCATACTGTCGACTCTGCACCAGAGGCTGCAAAATCCATGTTGAATGAATCTGTGGCCAATTTTGGTATGTTGCCGAATTTACATGGTGTGATGGCAGAAGCGCCTGGCGTATTAGAAAGCTATAAATATCTGCACGATAAGGCGTTGAAAACGTCGTTCAATAAAGAGCAGCTCACTGTGGTGTGGCAAACTGCCAATGTTGAGCATGCATGTCACTATTGTGTCCCCGCGCACACCGGCATTGCCAAAAGCATGAAGGTTGATGACAGTATAATTGATGCGCTGCGTAATGAATCGCCGCTGCCTGAAACCCTTGAAGTACTGCGTGAAACTACCCGGGCAATCATTATCGAGCGAGGTCATCCGGATGACGCGCTACTGGAGACGTTTTTTGAGGCGGGTTATACAAAAGCACAGCTGCTTGAAATTATCCTCATCCTGGCGCAAAAGGTAATGAGTAACTACATCAATCACCTGGCTGATACGCCGGTTGATGATGCATTCCGCCCATTTGCGTGGCAGCCCAACAACTAAATCAGGCTTTTACAGGTATTGCCTGAGCTTTCTATAAACAAACAGGCTGATGGGATCCATCAGCCTGTTTAATATTATTCAAGGTTTAAAACGGTATGTGATTACCAGATCCCGTCTTCTGTTTTACCCTGGATCTCACAATCGCCGGTTTTGTATTCCGGTGCTTCACCACGATCCCGTTTACTGAAATAGTCTTTACTAATGCTAATGATGGTTGGCGTCATCCACATAATGGCGATAATGTTAATCACCGTCATTAAGCCCAGTGCCATATCAGCGGCGGCCCATACTTCGGGCATTGCTGCTCTGGAACCCCAGTAAATCATTGCCAGATATCCACAGGTGTAAGCGATGCGGCCCGCTTTATTATCCAGCTTGAACATATGTAAGTTACTCTCGCCATAGGCGTAGTTGGCTACCACAGAAGTGAAAGAGAAGAAGCAAATAGCCGCTGCCACGAAGTCAGCACCGCCTGCTCCGATGTGTGACTCCATCGCTGACTGTGTTAAACGAATGCCTTCCATTTGCTCGCCACTGGTGCCTCCGGCCAGCAAAATAATAAACGCGGTTGCCGTGCACAATACCATGGTGTCTAAAAAGACGCCGAGCATTTGTAAGTAGCCCTGAGATACCGGATGGTTTGGGTTTGGTGCGGCACTGGCGGCTGCATGGGGAACACTGCCTGAGCCCGCTTCATTGGAATACAAGCCTCGTTGAATACCATTTTTTACCGCCGCTCCCATAGCGCCGGCTCCGGCTTCCTGCAGGCCAAAAGCTGACTGGATAATATCGAGCAACATCGCTGGTAATTCGGTAATGTTAAAGGCACAAATGAGCAGGGCTGCCAGTACGTAACTAATGCCCATAAATGGCACAACCCATTCGGCAAAGCGGGCAATGCCGCGCAAACCACCAATAACAATAAGTGCGGCCAGCGCAATAATAGCGATACCTGAATAGTTGGTTGGAATATCGTAAGCAGCATTGAGCGCATCAGTTATTGTATTGGCCTGAACCGCGGAAAAAATAAAGCCATAGCCCAAAAATAAGCATAACGAAAAGGCCACAGCCAACCAGGTTTTGTTTAAACCCTGTTTAATGTAGTACGCCGGCCCGCCGCGGAATTCGCCATTTTCATCTTTTACTTTATACAGCTGTCCCAACACGCTTTCGGCAAAGCCGGTGGCCATACCAAGCAGAGCGATTACCCACATCCAGAAAATACTGCCGGCACCGCCGAGTGAAATAGCCACCGCGACGCCTGCCAGGTTACCGGTGCCAACCCGGGCTGACAGACTGGTACATAGAGCCTGGAAAGAGCTAATTCCTTCTTTTGTGCTGTTAGTACTATTTTTGAGTAAGCTGAACATATGGCCAAAATGACGCAGTTGAACGCCACCGAGTCTGATTGAAAACCAGATCCCGCAAATGAGCAGCATGTAAATCAGTACCTGGCCGTCACCCCAGAGAATATTGTTGATAAATGCAACGATGTCGGTAAGCACTAAGAAATCCCATAATCATCTATTTTTACAGAGTGAGTTTAGTGTGCCGAGATTGAGGGAAGCTGTAAAGTAAAACTGCCAAGCAAAGTAATTGTGTGGAGAAATAATAATTTAATAACAATGTCTTATAAGTGGAATTAAAAAGCAGCCGCGATGGCTGCTGGTTATAAAGTTATAAAATAAGCCTTACTTGGCTTTTTTTAACTTTTTCTTGAGTTTTTTTAGCTTTTCTTCGTGTTTGGCGATCTTGGCTTTTCTGGCTTTAATCTCTTTCTTTAGTGATTTTACGCTGGCCATAAGGGTATTTCCTTGATTGAATGATGAAACAACGCTTATCAAAAGATAGCACATCAGGTTAAATCAGCACTACTTAGCGGCGGTATTGTTTGAGAAACTGCCATACGAGGTCGGACATAGGCAGGGGATCTGTTTCACCCAGACCGTAACCGGCCATCACGTCGGCGCGAGGGCTGCCAGGCCAGGTATGTCCTGCGTTTTCTGAGCGGTAAAATATAACCTGTACATGATTGTCGCACTGGCTGTGTGTAATACGCACTATACCGGGGCTGATTGCATCTTCGTGCTGTTGCTGACACTGGTTGTGAGCCACCCATCCATTCAATGCTTGTTGTACCCCTGTGTGCCAGTAACGGGGTGAGTCCGGCTGATGCTCATAGTGATTAACCGGATCCTTAATGCCATGATAAGTAAGTACGGGTAATGTAGCAGTTGGCTGGCAATCAGCGGCATACCGTATTCCAGCAATAGGCGCGATAGCGGCAAATGTGCTGGTTAAGTCACAACCCAGCCTGCTACTCATTCGTGCACCACCTGAAAAGCCCGTCGCGTAAATACGGCTGGCATCGATTGGCAGGGTAGTCCCAAGGTGCGTAATAAGGGCCCGAATAAAGGCTACGTCGTTATAGGGGCTGTCCTTCTTTTCCACATTCCAGGTTCTCGGGCCGCCTGGTTGGTAAGAAAACTCAGCGCGCGGTGCCACGACAATAAAACCTTCTTTGGCGGCCAGTTGCTCAAACTCATTAAGCGCTGATATATCGGCAGGGTTAGAGCCGGTGCCATGAAAATTAAGCAATAAAGGCAGTGGCGTTGATTTATCGGTGCCGGCGGGGACAAATAATCGCCAGCTGCGTTTTTGACCAGCCAGTTCACCAGTTTGATCAATGGCAGTTGCGCGAACGGTGACAGGCACTAAACACAGTAACAGAGTCAATAATGTGACGAATCGGTTGTTCATAATGATGCTGCAATAAGACGAGTGATTTACGTAACATTACCGTATTTAGTAAGGGAATGTCTTGTTTTGCAGGTACAGGTGCTGATTTTATTGCAGAAACAAAAACGCCAGTCAAAGACTGGCGTTATGTATATGGCTGGGGTAGCAGGACTCGAACCTACGGATGGCGGGATCAAAACCCGCTGCCTTACCAACTTGGCTATACCCCAACGATGGTGCGGAAGGAGAGACTTGAACTCTCACGCCGTGAAGCACTGGCACCTAAATCCAGCGT
>JABXHM010000071.1 GCA_013373625.1 Alteromonadaceae bacterium
AAACAACTTGGCTATGACTATTTGTGGACCTATCAGTTGCCAACTGACACGAAAGGAACTTTAAAGGTAGATAACCTATCAATGACCTTTAAATCTGAACCATTTAAACAAAGTCAGCGAACCCTTAACGACATTGGCTTATGATTAGCAATGGTGAAACTCGCCTTGTAGATTGCTTATAGTATAGTGACCACACCATCTTGGTCTTTTAATTAGCGCTATTATGAGGCCAGCACAGTAAAATAAGCGATACCAATGCCAATTTTGTGCCCGGCCAGAGGCATTGCAAAAGTCCTGCTACTGCAACACGCACTGTCAATCGACTATGTTCGACAATCCTAAACGTCAACATACCAAAAACGGACGATTGTCACCGGCACAGTGTGGTCGGCCGTTATTAAGGACATTGAAAGTGCTTAGAAAATAGGGGGCTTACCACGCATATCCCTTGTCCAGGTTTCCAGCTGCATCATCTGAACTTTGCTAAAGCAGCGTTTTGGTAATGGCCAAATAGCTTCTTCTTCGCTGACAAGTAAATAACAGTTATCCAATATGATAACTTTACGCAAGCTTTCCCAAGCTAGCTTACTTGAGCCAGAATTTGAGCGGCGTTCAAACCCACTGTCATAAAAAGAAAAATAACAAACCCCCTCTCTTACGGACTTATACAAAAAAGCCGCGGTCCAGATAAAATATGTTATCGCTTTGAAGTACCACTTCTCGACAAATTCTTTACCAAGCTCAAAACTACTCACTTCTTTAAGTGTGCATAAGTATTCGCTTAGTCGGTACCGAACGATGATCTTGAACATTATTGACTCTAACGCTATGCTACACGCAGGACAAATTAGCTAGGCGGCACTGCGTGTTAGTGCTCCCCAGTATTGGATATTTATGCCTACCAAGCACAGATAAAAAGCAAATAAAATGAGTAATGCCGTGACTATTTATTGCTTTTTGTAGCTTTGAAACAACCGCCTCTGTATGGGATTGTGCGTTTTCTAAACGTATCACTTTTGACTGACAAACACGAATTGCGTGCGCTAGTTATGAAATAGTTGTTTTCGTTGCTTTATCTGATGCAAGAGAAGTATGTTGAAAACCGAAAATAAGAAAAACAAATACAAAGGATATCCTTTTCATTGCGCTAAATCCCCTTTTGCACGTAACCTAAGGCCTGTTGACATTTGCTGTGCACTTTTGCAGCAGTCCGTGTATCATTTAGACAAGGCGACTGTTTGCAGGTCTAGTGGGCCTAAATCAAAAACAGTTAGCGCAGTATAAATGATACACGCTAGCCGGGTACCGGGCGCTGCCCGAAGGGCTCGTCATGAAAGCATTTTACTCTTTGTCACAGGCCTTTGACTTAGAGCCACTAGGGCTGCAGGCCTGTTTCGCGATTAAAATGCTTTCATATTCGTACACCAAAGGTCAACAGGCCTTAGCAACACTGGGCGCGTAGCCTATAGTATTGAATCCCAAAACCACCCCAGCAGTTGACTTGATTTTTGGTTGTATAATCTGCCGAAACTACAAGTAATTGGCTTCTTGATATTTTTCATAACCTGCGTGAGTCAATTCCTTAAGCTCTTTCAATAGCTTTGTCTCCGGCGTTTTAAAATTGAAGCATGACTTACCTTGCATTCGCTTTTTAAGTTCTGACGATATGCCTTCCAGTAATTCTGGAAACACATAAACAGGCATGAGATGAAAACTAACATAACGCTTATTAATCTTTACAGAGGCGAAATACATAGGCTTCTTGTTCTTCATAACATGATGCGTATTTAAGTAAAAATTATCCGGCCTGTCTGTGACGACCACCATCTCACATGAAAAAGGAACCAGTATTTCTTTGAGGTAATTAAATATTTTTTCAGGATTATTCACTTTTTAAACCCTTAAAATTGAACGCCCAAAAGTCACATAGCAAAAGCTGGAAAATCCAGAAAGCCAGTCCGACAATACCGGCCGGTTAAATTCCGAATCTCACCTTTAAATCAGCAGACAGTGAATTACTATCAATGACTTTGACATTCAGTTGGATTCGAGATTTTTCGCATCCAGTTCCGGCTATAGAAGCAACTGAGGAGTTTAAGGTTCTCCCGTAGACTAAAATTGTATTACCCGGATAGATTGGCTGACTTGCCCCCCACATATCCAATATCGGCTGACCATCTACGCTTAAAACACTGTGACCACTACAAGACACATTTGCGTCAACCAAAGACAGTCTTACTAGCATTAGCCGTTTTTCAAGCAGAGATATCAGCCTATGTGGACCTAAGGGGCCTGCGTTCCAAAGTGAGTTGGCTTCGGTATAACGAACGTTAATTGGCTGCCCAGAATCATCGAGTATTTCCCATGTTCCTCTCGCAACTTTATTTTTAGGAGGTACTATCCAAAAACCTTGATCTTGCAATATAGCACTAGACCCGTCTACCATTGTGTATTTAACTGCTGAACTTTTATTTTGACTAACCAATTTAATAACAAAGCCATCAGGTTTATCTGCATCCATATCGGCTGACGTTATACGATAAGTTAAGGGCTTTTGATTTCCCCAAGCTAAATGACTAGTTAAAATCGACGCATCAGAATCTTTTTCGTTGCCTGTAAAAGATCCCCAAGCATACCAGTCACCGGCCAATACACCTGGTTGTTGTAACTGAATAGACTCTGTATTTGCATAAACTGATTTGGAAGGCGGTCTATCTGTTGTCGTACATGAGGACATATTCATAATCAACAGCGCACATGTAAAAAAATGAAGACTAAGCTTACTTCCTAAAGATTTTCTTAACATTTACCCTTCCCTATGTGCGCCGAAACTTGAACGATTTAGACACAATGACTCCCTGTCAAATAACAGCCTTCGCATTTTCGTGCGGTTAATTTTTCAGCCACCGACGCACCGGTCGGAAACATCATTAGTTTGGTTGATATGAATACAATTACAAGGCTAGCATGAACAAACATAGCATGATTTTTATCGGACGATGTTCACTTTGTCGGTAATGGTCAAGCCAGGGGCTTACTCATTGCAGGCGCGCACCGTTATCGCTATTTCGTGAACGTTTCCACCGAATTTCAGTTGCGCCAGGAAAACTTACCCAAAGACACTGTTGGTTTTGTCTGGAAAAGACAGCTGCGCTTATGCAAACGCTACAATTGCCGGAGGTATGGTTCTTTCATCTTGGCTATCGCCAAAGAAGTGGTTCCCGCGCCCTACAATCCACAAAATTACATTTAAGCCTGGGCCCCAATGAGGGTGGAGTTTAAGCTAATGCAATTGGATCAGGCTGCGGAATGTGGCAAAACCTACGCATACCTGCAACAACCGACAACATGACTGCCTCATTCTGTGCGTTAGATCATTTAATTTGATTGATAAAGATAATTGATTATGGTCTGAAAGTGTAACAGTGAAGCGCTCGTTACGAGAACGCCCGCATTTGAGGCTGGATTGGAGCACAGCGGCAAACCAGTCCTACTTGTCAGAAAATATGACAGGCGTTAAATCAGGCTGTGCTTATTCAAGCCCCCATAGCGTCTCTGTTCAGGCTATTTAGCATTTGAAACAGTTTTGCAGTTGCTATGTGATTCTGCAGACAAAAAAAGCCGCTATAAAGCGGCTTTTTAAACGGTTAACAACCTGGGCGTTGGGGTTAATATTCCCACCAACATTCCTGCCACCAATCCAAAAACTCTTCGAAGTCGATGAAACCATCGTCGTTTTCGTCGATGAGCTTAAAGCCCTCTTCAACGTGGCTTGCTTTAGTTTTTGGTGATATCACTGTCAGCAGTTCAATAAACTCCTGAAGGTCAATCTGGCCGTTGCCGTCGCGATCAAAAAAAATAAAATCTTTTTGAATCGCTTCAATTTTTTCGGGTGATAACTCGTTAGACACTGGTTAATTTCCCTGTCGATTCGTGAATGACTGAAGTGTAACCCTAGCCATTCTGAATGTCTACGATTGCGATGCTTGTTGTGCTTTTAAAGCCCGCTCACGTTGCTCTGCGGCTTTCGCCTTTCGCCGAGCTTCCATTGCATCACGTGCTTCAGTGCCAACGTGCTCTTCGTTGCGTTCACGGGCAAGGTTTACTTGCTTTTCACGTTCGCGAAAGCGTGCTATCTGGTCGTCAGTGTGGGTACCATAACAATGCGGACAACTTACCCCGGCCTCATACTGCGGACTTTGTTTATCTGCCTCGGTAATGGGTAAACGGCAGGCATAACATTGATCATACGCACTTTTTTGTAAATCGTGGTCTACCGCTACGCGGTTATCAAACACAAAGCAGTCGCCTTCCCACATAGACTGTTCTTTGGGTACATCTTCCAAATACTGCAAGATCCCGCCTTCCAGGTGATATACCTCTTCAAAGCCCTGCTCTTTTAAATACGCAGTAGACTTTTCGCAACGAATACCGCCGGTACAAAACATAGCCACTTTTTTATTTTTTGCCGGATCGAGATTTTCTTTTACGTACTCAGGAAACTCGCGAAAAGTTTTGGTGTTGGGATTCACCGCATTCTGAAATGTACCAATTTCAATTTCGTAGTCATTCCGGGTATCAATTAACACGACATCCGGATCGCTGATTAACGCATTCCACTGTGCCGGTTTTACGTAGGTTCCCACTGTCTGACGCGGGTCGATACCTTCCACGCCCATGGTAACGATTTCTTTTTTTAGCTTTACCTTAGTGCGATAAAACGGTTGAATGTCGTGATAGGAAATCTTGTACGAAATGGGGTTAAAACGGCTGTCGCTGTTCAACCACTTCAGCAAGTTATCTATGCCTTCCTGGGTGCCTGATACCGTACCGTTGATACCTTCAGACGCTAATAACAACGTACCTTTTATTTGGTTAGCTTCCATCGTCGCCTG
>JABXHM010000110.1 GCA_013373625.1 Alteromonadaceae bacterium
CCGCCGGTACAAAACATAGCCACTTTTTTATTTTTTGCCGGATCGAGATTTTCTTTTACGTACTCTGGAAACTCACGAAAAGTTTTGGTGTTGGGGTTTACCGCATTCTGAAATGTACCGATTTCAATTTCGTAGTCATTCCGGGTGTCAATTAACACGACATCCGGATCGCTAATTAACGTATTCCACTGCGCCGGTTTAACATATGTCCCCACTGTTTGGCGCGGATCGATTCCTTCCACGCCCATGGTAACGATTTCTTTTTTAAGTTTTACCTTGGTGCGATAAAACGGCTGGGTTTCGTGGTAGGAAATTTTGTACGAAATAGGGTTAAAACGGCTGTCACTGTTCAACCACTTCAGCAAGTTATCTATGCCTTCCTGGGTGCCTGATACCGTACCATTGATACCTTCTGAGGCTAATAACAACGTACCTTTAATTTGGTTAGCTTCCATTGTCGCCTGTAACGGCTGACGAATGGCTTCATAATCTTCAAGCGCAACAAATTTATACATTGCGCATACAATATACTGACTCATAAATGTTATACCTTTGCGAGTTGGAACGTAAAACCAGTGCAAAATGCGCGCGCAATATAGCAAAAAAAAGCCATGAGGAAAACCTCACAAGCCAATTTGCTAAGCAGATATAACTATATTTGCAGTGCCTGAGAAGATGGGATGATACTCGACAACAATGTCGGATCGGTGTCGTACTCGGCTGGCGGCTGCTCACCGCTCCTGGCATTTAGCCATGCCAGTTGGGTACGGTAAGAACAATTTTGCTTCACCTCGGGAGGAATTCGCTTTGCGTCATTGGTAAAACTTAATGGATCCGGGTGCATCGCCTGCCACAGTCTTATATTGCCATGGCTGTCTGTACTGGCCGCTGTAGCAGCCTGCCAATGCAAATAGGTTGCTAAAGAGGCATCGTTAGTAGTAAGTGGGCTTCTGCGGTAATGATTAAGCCTGGCAGGAAAGTCATCGTCTGTAACCGTTTCCTGCTCGTTGCGCCAGGGTATGGTGTTGTCTCCCTGGGTATCAAATAACGACAGACACAGTTTAAAAAAAGCATTGCTACCGCTAGCTGCTTGATTCAGCGCGAGTTCCCTGTTTACAGGAAGTACCCTTTTGTCTATCGACTGACTATTATCTGTATGCAAAATCATTCATAAATATAAAAGACCTGCTAGCTTAATCGGCGCGTTCACATTATCCTTTAGGAAATTAACTAAAAGTATCGCCAGCGAAGGGAGCAAACATTGGGAGTGCCCTATAAGGACGTAAATATCCTGGTAGTAGAGGATCAGCGGCCTTTTCTGACTATGCTGAAAGGACTCGTGACAACCTTAGGATCTAAGGACGTCATGATGGCAACGAACGCTGAACAAGCCATTAAGTTTTGTCGCAACCACCAGGTTGATATTATTGTTAGCGACTTACACTTAGGCTCTAACAAAAAAAATGGTTTTGAGCTCTATCAGGAACTGCAGCATCGGGCGTTAATTGGGCCTACGGCGGTTTTTTTACTGATCAGTGCCGATGCTGCGCGCCCTATTGTACTGGGTTCTCTGGAACACAAACCCGACGATTATTTGTTAAAGCCCTTTTCACAGGCACAGCTAAAAAACCGCTTAAACAAAGCATGGCAAAAAAAGCAGTACTTTGCTGATGTGCTAAATTCGCTGGCAGATAAACACTATTCTCAGGCAGAGACAGCGCTGCAACAGCTCGAAGAGATGCCAGGTTCATATATTCGCAACGCGGTAGCATTACAAACCGAAATATACTGGCAGCTAAACAAACACCAGGACGCGCTGACTCTCCTTACCAATCAGGCCGATTTATTACCCACTCAGTGGGCGCAATTGGCTTTGGGTAAAACACATTTATCCATGAAGCAATATTCAGAGGCTATAAAGTGTGCCAACCAGGTTTTAAATTTAAATCAGTTCGACCCTGAGGCTCTCGACATCCTCGCCCAGGCAAAATCAGCACAAAATCAGTCTGAAGAAGCTATCGTATATATTAAACAGGCTATTAAAAACTCACCGCTGTCATTACAGCGCCAGCATCTGGCTTGTCAGATTGCCCGCGAAAATAACAATTTTGAGTTACTTATAGAATCCACTAAAGCCACCTGGGATTTGTCAAAGAACACAATATTTAAACGGGTTAATTACTGGTGTAATCATATATCGTCGTTGCTCGACGCAGCCGAAGCGGCTGAGTCCAAAACTCAACGCCACCGGTTTCAGCAGGAAGCTTTGTTGCAATTACAGCGTGCGGTTTACGATGACGCCCTGCAACGCGTCGACGAACCGTTTAATCTGGAAATTTTTGATCAGCTGATTCATGCGCGGGTCGATGCTATCGATGGCAAGTTAATCGATGCAAAACGCACTCTTATTGAAAGCCAGGAAGCCATTGATAAGCAATTCGAAGAGTATCCGGGCTCGCTGGCGACATCCAGCCTGCAGCTCATGGTGGATCTCGGTGAGTTTGAAGAAATCAGTACACTCACTGCGTTGCTAAAAAAACAAGGCGTAGAATTAGACGATTCGAGTCTGCGTATTATTCAACACATCTCCAGTCAGTGTAAAGAAAGCGAACAAAAATATAGCCACTTAAACCGCAAAGGAATTCAGCTATATCAACAGGAAAAATACGCCGATGCTAAACCTGTATTTAACGCTGCGCTGGTATTGTCACCCGTTAACGCCGGGATCGCGCTTAACTTGCTGCAGTGTATCCTGAAGTTATTGGTAGAGAGTAAGAAGAACGAGACCGGGCTGGTAAAGGAGGCCCGGCAGGTTTATAAAATTCTTAATCATGCACCTATGCGTAAACAACATCAGGAAAAGTTTGATGGTTTGCGCGAAGAATTATTACGGCTGGGCATTGCTACGTTATAATTAAACCGGTGTCGTTAAGCGCAAATTATAGAGAGAGTACAATGAAGTATCATATGGTAATCACTGCCACCGGCATGCTCTTAACAAGTTCCTGGTTAATAGGTTGCGCTAGTCAATCAAAGCTGTGCGAAGATATCATGGAAGTTAAAGCTCAGGCTCAGCAGTGCAAAGTGCTGGAGCAGGCCATGCGTAATCCAAAAAACCCGCAAATGGCCCTTACCGCCCGACAACGTTACGAAACGGAATGCGAAAACTTTCGTTATTATCGCGACGACTACGACACCATTTGTAAAAATGGTGAGCAACCCATCAGCAAACAAGAAACCAAAACTAACCCCTGACAAGGGATTTAACGTTTACCTCTGCCCAATGCCGCCATTACCGAGCCACTGATAACCATTGCGGCGCCAATAATGGCCAGGGGGCCCAAAGGTGGTTGCTCGAACCGGGCTGGAAACAACGCTTCGGCACTCGCCATGGAGATAAAAGTAAATACTGGCGCTGTGGCTATCACGGCGCTGACTCTCGAGGCATACCATACCCGCATTGCCTCAGTAAAAGCGCCATATGCCACAAACGTATTCAAACAGCAAAACAGCAAGGCCCACCCCTGCGCTTCATTAATACTGGTGATAGCAAAAGGTGACGTAAACGGCACCAAAATTACACTGCCCAGAATATAAATGATCAGGGTTAACTGCATGGCAGACATATTTTTCATTAATGGCTTTTGGCATAGCGCATATCCTGCCCAGGTAACAGCCGCAATAAAGGTAAACACAATACCAAGGGTATCTTCGCTTTCAGAACTAATAATTTGCGGCAGGCGCTGGTTAAAAAACAGCATTAACCCCAGTAGCAGGCTCCCGGCTCCCCAAAATTGCAAACGGCTAAAGTGCTCCTTATACAACACGACCCCTCCCACCATTAACGCGAACGGGGCAACCTGCATAAACACCTGAACACTGCCGGGGCTCAAATATTGCAGTCCGGCCACATTAAATACGTAGTTCACCACTAACATCACCGTACAGGCGAAGGCCAGGACAATAACCGCTTTACGGTAGCGATGAATTTTGGGCAACTGACGACGATACAACAACCAGGCACCTACCAACACCGCAGCCGCAACAAAGCGATACAATGTAATTGTTTGGCTATCCATCACCTGTAGGCAAATGGTCAAAAAAAGCGGCAGTATTCCCCATAACACAGCAGTGGTTAATGACAAACAAAACCCATACAGGGGCCTGTAATTGCTATCCAATTAATCGTTACTCATAAGGTACTCAAGGTCTTCAATCATATCGTCAATTTTCCCTATAAGCTTCCTTTTTTGTTTTTTATCCAGCGTATAAAAGAGCTGTTCCGCCATTTTTGCGTATGTTCGGGTGTTCTCAACTCTCAGCGTTTGATAGGTTTCGCTACGAAAATCTTCGGGCCGTGTAATCAGCGCAACTAACTGGTCTTTAAATTGCGGATTTTGTTTGCGGGTATCCATCAGCTCCCGGGCACCTTGTTGCATTTCGGTTCGGTACTTAAGCCACAATGCACGTGTGCTGTTAAATTGCGGTGCAAATGACTTAATAATACGTTTTTGCTCGTTGCTCAGACGGCCGATATATTCACTTACGCTGTCTTCCAGATCGTCAAGCCTGTCATTTGCCTGTTCCTCGGCAGACTTTTCAGCGTACTCTTCCAGCGACTCACGTATCTCTTCGTTGTTGTCGTGCATCTCTTCAAACAACGAATCAACCTGTTCATCAGTAAGCTCTAATGCTAATTGTGCCAGTGAAGGGCTGATCCGGTCACGCACACGCTCCCAGTGTAAACGGCTATCCTGCATGTGCTTTTCAATGCGTTGGGCACTCAGTTCTTCTCTGCTTACATCTGTTTTAAGGGCGCGTAAATGTGTTATATATTTACCCAGCTCTTCACTGCGGTGCCATTGTTGCCATTCAGCGAAGTGATCATCAAAGTAATCTTCCTGCTCATCAGACAACGACACATAATCGTCTATATACCAGTGGATCAGCCAATCTGCATTGTTGTAAGTAAATTTGGTGGAGCAGCCCGCTAAAAATATGATGATCGCAATCAACAAACCTTTCTTCATTCTTTCTTCCTGACAATTTTCACTTGGCATCCCCCCAATAAACTGACAATCTTGGTTGCGTCAGCATAATTGGGCCGCTGCTGGTATTACGTATAATACGCACAATAAGACTACAGCGACGACCACAAATTCCCTCACGAGTGCTAAGCTTGTGTATCAAAATGTAAAGGAAGTAATTGTGACGACCAAACGAATTGCAGTCCTTACCTCGGGCGGAGACGCCCCCGGCATGAACGCGTGCATCAGAGCTATTGTCGTTGCCAGTGAAAGCGCGGGGCACACTGTTATTGGCTTTGAGCATGGTTTTCATGGCCTGCTTGCGTCTAACTGGCGCAAACTGGACACCAAAAAAGTCCATAATATTATACAACGCGGCGGCACCATTTTACGCAGTGCGCGTTGTGAAGAATTCAAGCAGGATACGGCAGCTAAAAATGCCGCCAGTCATCTTAACGACCTCGCTATTGATGCCATTTTAATTCTTGGCGGTGATGGGTCTTTTCGCGGAGCCCAGCATTTAAGTCAGTTTTGGGATGGCCAGGTGATTGGCCTACCCGCCACCATAGACAATGATATTTTCGGCACCGACACCACGATTGGCTATTACACTGCCATTCAAACCGCGATGGACTCTATCGACAAAGTGCGGGATACCGCAGATGCCTTTGA
>JABXHM010000017.1 GCA_013373625.1 Alteromonadaceae bacterium
CCCATTCCGAACTCAGTAGTGAAACGTATTAGCGGCGATGGTAGTGTGGGGTTTCCCCATGTGAGAGTAGCACACCGCCAGGCTCCTATTAAGAAGAAGGCCCACTCAAATGAGTGGGCCTTTTTTGTGTCTGCACGAAAACTTCTTTGCCCTCAGATCCTGCGCATGGCTAACGGTACCAATATGACTAAAGCTGCAGACTCCCACCACCAATTCTTTATTAATCAATATACAGCAATAAACAAATTGCGTGTTAAAACGGGGCAAGGTTATGAAAACGCAATAGTATCGCTTGTGATATATTAAATGCATATTTCATCATTCAGGGTTTAGTCATTGATACAGCAGACGTTTAAAAGCAGAGGGTTTATTTCTGGCGATAAAATTCTTAATCGTAAGGGGCAAAGTGTCGATATGTCCGCTCTGCCTGCGTTTCTTCGGACATTGCTGGTTACTGATGGCACTGTTACTAAGTCTTTAGAGGCGTATTTTTGGGAGCCGGTCATTGTCAATAACACCCTTCAGGACGTTTCCTCGTCTGCAACCGATACCATCGCACTGACAAAACAGGCTGGCCACAAGTACTTACATCGAAAGGTAACGCTTAACGGCGTAAATACCCATACCATTTATACGTATGCAGATTCCTATATAAATTTAAGTGTATTACCGCAAGATACGGCGGAAAAACTGATAGCCAATACAATAGGCATAGGTGAACTATTACGCGATGAAGGACTGGAGACTTACCGGGAAATCCTCGATATTGGCACTGACAGTAAAGGTCTGTGTGAATCTGAACAATGCAATGCTTTCTCTTCGTTATCCGCATACAGAACATATATCATTCGAGTGTCTGGTTATACGGCGATAGAGATTACAGAGTGGTTCCCGTTCGCTGCTTATCAGTAGTGGCTCTCGACCGAACGCTCTATTCACCACGTGGCTGGTAAACAAGTTAGCCGACATGATTTAGGCTTAGCGTAATATCTGCAGCTCTAAATGGCCTGCCAGATAAATGTAAAACATAGCCATCTTCAGCAGAGGGTATACCTATCATAATGGATGCTAATGCTACGACCGTAAAGTAGCGGTGCTCTCTGAGTAGGTTTTGGTGATTGTTACAGCCACTGTCAAGTGATGAAAGGCGCCGGGTTTATTATCCTAAAAAAGGGCGCATATAGCGCCCTCAAACGTTGAAAATTAGGTTTTACACCCGTTCAAAAATTGTCGCGATGCCCTGGCCTAAACCAATACACATAGTTGCTAAACCTACAGACTTATTATTGGCTTCCATCAGGTTGAGCAGGGTCGTACTGATCCGTGATCCGGAGCACCCAAGCGGATGGCCTAGCGCTATGGCTCCACCGTTCAGGTTAACGTTATCGTCATACTTATCCAGCCAGCCCAGCTGTTTAATGCAACTTAATGCCTGTGCTGCAAACGCTTCATTAAACTCCGCAATTTCAATATCGTCCATCGTCATGCCAGCACGCTTAAGGGCTTTTTGGGTTGCAGGAACTGGCCCGTATCCCATTATGGCCGCATCGCAACCAGCAACACCCATAGAACGAATTTTTGCACGAGGGGTTAAGCCCAGTGCTTTGGCTCGCTCGGCAGACATGAGCAGCATGGCTGATGCGCCGTCAGAAATAGCCGATGCAGTCCCGGCTGTTACCGTACCATTAACGGGGTCAAATACCGGGCGTAACCCAGCCAGAGACTCTACCGTGCTTTCTGGTCGAATAACCTCATCATAATCAATTAGCTTTAAGACGCCATCTGCATCATGCCCTTCGGTCGGCACAATCTCGTTTGCCCAACGGCCCTCGAGATGGGCCTGGTGAGCACGTTGGTGTGAGCGTGCGCCAAAGGCATCCTGCATTTCTCGCGTGATACCGTTTTGACGACCCAACAGTTCGGCTGTCATGCCCATGTTACCGGATGCTTTAGCGGTATACTTCGCCAGGCCGGGATGAAAATCCAGGTTGAACGTCATAGGCACATGGCCCATGTGTTCCACACCACCGATCATATATACGTCACCCTGACCGGTCATGATACCTTTAGTTGCATCGTGTAAAGCTTGCATCGATGAGCCGCACAAACGATTCACCGTAACGGCTGCAGTGCTGCGTGGTATGTCAGTAAGCAGTTGCGCATTGCGTGCAACGTTGAAACCTTGCTCTTTGGTCTGCTGGACACACCCCCAGATAATATCTTCGATTTCAGTGGGATCTACGCCCGGGTTTCTGGTCAGCAACGCACTCATCAAATGGGCTGAAAGGGTTTCAGCACGCACATTTCTAAATACACCACCTTTGGAACGACCCATCGGGGTGCGAATACAGTCTATTACTACGACATCTTTCATTATTTATTCTCCTAAGGTGATTAAGCGAAGTATGATTTACCAGCTGCGGCCATTTCTCTTACGCCGTCAGTAATTTGGTAAATCGGCCCGAGGTGAGCGTACTTGTCTGCAAGTTCGACGAAATTCGCTAATCCCATAGTTTCAATGTAACGGAAAATGCCCCCGCGGAACGGCGGAAAACCAAGTCCGTAAATGAGTGCCATATCGGCTTCGGCTGCACTTCCTACTATACCTTCCTCAAGACAACGGATTGCTTCATTCGCCATAGGAACCATGAGCCGGGCAATGATTTCTTCACTGCTGAAATCACTGGCATCTGCCTGATGAGGTTGGATCAGTTCATAAGCTTGTGCGGCAGCATCTTTTTTCGGTTTGCCACGTTTGTCTTTACTAAAGTTGTAGAAGCCTTTTGCGTTTTTCTGTCCAAGTCGGTCATTCTCAAATAGCATTGTAACGGGATCATTGTCGATTTTTTGCATCCGCTCAGGGATGCCTTCGGCCATGACTGATGCAGCATGATCGGCCGTATCCATACCAACGACATCAAGTAAGTAAGCCGGACCCATTGGCCAGCCAAACTGCTTTTCCATGACCTTATCAACCGCCGCGAAATCAGCGCCGTCAAGAACGAGCTTTGAGAAACCGGCAAAGTAAGGGAACAGAACACGGTTAACTAAAAATCCCGGACAATCGTTAACAACAATCGGGGTTTTACCCATTTTGAGGGTAGTGGCGACAACTGTTGCGATGGTGTCGTCAGAGGTTTTTTCTCCGCGAATAATTTCTACCAATGGCATGCGGTGCACAGGGTTAAAGAAATGCATGCCGCAGAACCGATCAGGGCGTTGCAGGCTAGCCGCTAACTGGTTAATAGAGATTGTCGAGGTGTTTGAACATAATATGGTGTCTTCACCGACATGCTCTTCAGTTTCTTTTAACACCATGCTCTTTACTTTGGGGTTCTCAACCACGGCTTCAATTACCATATCGACGTCTTTAATGGCGCTGTATTCAAGTGAAGGGGTAATTGCATTAAGGGTTTTAGCCATTTTGTCGGCATTAACTTTGCCTAATTGCATACCTTTATTAAGGATCTTGGCTGCTTCAGATAACCCTAAATCCAGAGCCGGCTGATTTATGTCTTTCATAATAACCGGTAAGCCCTTAACGGCGCTTTGGTAGGCAATACCGCCACCCATAATTCCAGCACCGAGAACGGCGTTCGTTTGTACCGTTTTGCTAGCCTGTTTGGCCAGTTTTTTACCTTTACTTTTAACCAATTGGTCGGCCAGGAAAATACCTACCTGTGCTTTTGCCGCATCAGTTTTAGCCAGCTTTACAAAGCCTTGGTTTTCAAGTGCTAACGCACCTTCACGGTCAAGTCCTGCAGCATTTTTGACGGTTTCAACCATCATATGAGGGGCCGGATAGTGTTTGCCGGCTTTGGCTGCCACAAATGCCTGCGCGGTAGAAAAACTCATCATAGCTTCGTTGCTATTGAGCTTAAGTGGTGACAGTTTAGTGCTACGACGAACCTGCCAGTCGAGTTGGCCAGCGACAGCGTCATTAATCATGCTATGGGCTGAGTCAGTGAGCTTTTCCGGCGCGACTAACGCATCAATGGCACCTTCATTTAGTGCTTGTTGTCCTTTGCGTTCTTTACCGGTTGTCATCCACTCCAAAGCGTTATCTGAACCAATTACACGGGGTAATCTGACCGTGCCGCCAAAACCAGGCATCAAACCTAATTTAACCTCTGGCAGACCGATAGCTGCGGTGGTGTCAGCGATACGAAGATCACATGCCAGCGCCATTTCACAACCGCCCCCCAGTGCAAAGCCATTAATCGCGGCGATGGTAGGCACGGCTAAATCTTCAAAGCGATCGAATACTCGTGATGTTTTAGCTACCCATTCCAGTATTTCCTCTTCAGGCTGCTCAAACATTGCTGTGAACTCTGTGATATCTGCGCCAACAATGAATGCGGATTTTGCACTTCGCACCACAACGCCTTTGATCTCAGAGTGGTTGGCAATTGCCAGGGTTGCTTCGTCCAATTCATTGATGGTTTGGCGGTCGAATTTATTGACCGATCCAGCAGCGTCAAACACTAACTCGGCAATACCGTTATCTAACAGCACAACCGCCAGGTTCTGGCCTTGGTAAATCATATTGTCTCCTTTCAGCATCACGCTTGAAATTTAAAGTTGTAGGGAGGCGCGTACTCTTTATAGCCCCTGATTCTTTACAATGCAGAGATAAATTTCAACACAAATTCAAACAGCCGTTTCAATTCTGCTGTATAAATGGCATCGAAGCTACTATTTTCAAGCCTCCTTCAGCCTATTTAGTTTACTTATAGTTGTGTATAGCTGGCTGTTTTGCTGTGTTTTAGACTTAAGGTTCGAGTCTGTTACACTATTTGATGTGCTGCTATTGATACAGTGCTGGTTATGATGTTAGCACTGTTGGTTGTTTTTTGCCCAGTCAGTGGTTGTTTGTCATTTATCTAAAAAGACTGTTATGCAACATTAATAACGCTTAAACTGAGTTGAGTTGTTAAATATCAACCGGCGAAAGGAGATATTGTGCGGGAATTGCTTTGGCTAGTATTGTTTGCATGTGCAAGCTGTATAGTATGTCAGCCGTCCTGGGCAGAAGATGGGGAGTTACGCAACCAGCAACGCGCTCAGTTTCTTAGCCTCGAAAAGCAGTTAAACACCCTGCCGATTGCAAAATTGCCGGCCATTCATGCCGATATTGAAGATCTGGCAAACTATCCGCTGGTGCCTTACTTGAAACTGCGCCTGGCTGAACGCACACTGTCCAGTCTCAGTGACGAAACCGTAGAGCAGTTTCTCGCCCGTTATGCAGGTACACCCATAGCAAACCGTTTGCGTAAGCGCTGGTTGGATTTACTCAGTAAAAAGCATCGCAAGTCGGCCTTTATTGATGCTTATCAACCTGGTCTGGGTACACGGTATACCTGCACTTATCTTGATTATCAACTTCAGCTTACTGATTCACCGGAATACTGGTTCGAACAAGTTGATGACTTATGGTTATCTGGTGATTCGCAACCCAAAGAATGTGACCCGGTATTTGCGGTATGGAAAAAGAATGGTCGTATGACCAACGATATGGTGTTGCAACGTATCGAAAAGGTCATTCGCGGTGGCGACCGAAATTTACTGGGGTATTTGCAGCGTCGCCTGCCTGGTTCCCATCATTATTTGGTGACGCTGTGGCGCGCCACCCATCGAAATTCAGCTACGGTAATGCGGTATAGTGAATTTCCCGGCCGCTACCAGCGCTGGGAAAAGGCAATTCTGTACTATGGTCTTATTCGTCTCGCCTGGCAGTCACCAGCAAAAGCAATTAAAGCATTTGAACACTGGCAAACAAAAGTCATGTTCAGCGATGCGCAAATTCGACAAGTTAATCGCGCAATTGCCATTAATTCAGTCATTGAAGGGGAGCCGAACGCTGCTGAGTGGCTGGCTAAGGCAAATGTACCGCTAGCTGAGGAAGACGTAAGGCATTGGCATCTTGCTTATTGGCTGCGCCAGCAAGACTGGCCCAATGTACTCAAAGTTATCCAGTCTGCCCCGGCAGAAGAGCAACAGCAAAGTGCGTTTCGCTATTGGCGCGCCCGTGGTTTAGGTGAGTTGGGTGCTCAACAAGAGCAACAGCAACTGTTGAGCGAACTTGCAAACGAGCGACACTATTATGGTTTTTTGGCTAGTGCCCGGTTACAGCAACCTGCTCAGCTTGCTGACAGGCCATTGGTTGTAAGTGACTACTCACTTGCAAAGGTTAGTACAATACCTGCCGTGCAGCGTTCTTATGAGTGGTTCAAACTCGGTCGTTTTGTTGAAGCAAGACGAGAGTGGTACTACCTCAATCAACGACTCACCGAAGCTGAAAAGCACGCAGCCACACTCATAGCCAGTGACTGGGGATGGTATGACCAAGCCATTATTGGCTTTGCTAATACGGGCTACTACAGTGATGTGAAACGTCGCTTTCCACTTGCCTTCGCTGATGAGTTTCGCGAGCAGGCTAATCAGCACGAAATCGATCCTGCGATGGCCATGGCCATCGCCCGTCGGGAAAGTTCATTTATGGTCGATGCTGTATCGCCAGTGGGAGCGCGCGGTTTAATGCAACTGATGCCGGGCACAGTGAATTACCTTAGTAAACAGCGGGTCAGCTACAGTGCGTTGCTTGAGCCAGAGCAAAATCTTGAGTTTGGCATGCAATATTTGAAATACCTCAACGACAAGCTCAACAATAACCCGGTACTGGTGTCAGCATCATATAATGCGGGATGGCGCCGTGTTATGCAGTGGCTCCCTGTTGAGGGTGAGCAGGAACTCGATGTGTGGATAGAGAACATCCCGTACCGGGAAACCCGCCACTATGTCAAAGCGGTAATGGCGTACCGGTATATATATCAGGTGCAACTGGGTCAGACATCGGAATTGTTTGATACTTTGAGTCGCATGAAAGTGTCGGCAGACAGCCTGACTTTACCCTGAGCAAATGGTAGGGTTACGCGAAATTAGACAATAACAACGACAGAGGCAATATGACAGAGCATCATGACCTGTATGCAGCGCATATCCACACACTGCAGCAGCGCACACGAGAAGCCGTGGAGCGCGAGGGTATAGAAGGGCTGGTAATTCATTCTGGTCAAAGTAAACGCTTGTTTCTTGACGATAACCACTACCCGTTTAAGGTAAACCCCCAGTTTAAGGCATGGTTGCCAGTTATTGACAACCCTAATTGTTGGCTTGTGGTTAATGGCACAGACAAACCAAAATTGATATTTTATCGACCGCTGGATTTCTGGCATAAGGTACCGCCAGAGCCGAGTGATTTTTGGGTAGATTGTTTTGATATCGTGATGCTTAAACAAGCCGATATGGTCGAAAAGCACCTTCCTTTTGATAAACGTGGTTTTGCCTATGTCGGCGAATATATTGAAGTCGCTGAAGCGCTGGGTTTCAACAATGTTAATCCTGATCGCGCATTGCATTATTTGCATTATCACCGGGCCTATAAAACTGATTATGAACTGGCCTGCATGCGCGAGGCAAATAGGATTGCAGTAGCTGGCCATCAGGCCGCCGCCGCCGCATTTAATGCTGGCGAAAGTGAATTTAATATTAATCTGGCGTATAACTCTGCAACCCAGCAGGGGGACAATGACGTACCTTATACCGGTATTGTGGCGCTGAATGAGCATTGCTCAATTTTGCATTACATGCACTATGACACACTAAAGCCCGCCACTCATCGCTCTTTTTTAATTGACGCTGGCGCCAGTTTTAATGGTTATGCTGCTGATATTACCCGTACTTACAGTCGTGGTGAAACTATTTTCGGTGAATTGATTACTCAGTTAGATACATTGACTATTGATCTCGTTAGTCAGCTCAAGCCGGGTATTGACTACGCGGATATTCACCGTAGTGCCCATGAGGGGGTTGCCAGGATTCTGGTTAATGCCGGCCTTGTTAATATGACGGCTGAAGATTGTTTGGCGCAGGGAATTACCCGCACGTTTTTCCCACATGGGATTGGCCACTTCTTAGGTCTGCAAGTACATGATGTGGGAGGGCTGGTAGCTGATGATCGCGGTACGCCAAATCCTGCGCCACAAGAACACCCGTTTTTACGCTGTACACGTACTGTAGAAGCGCGCCAGGTGTTTACTATTGAGCCTGGCCTCTATTTTATTGACTCACTCCTGGCGGAACTCAAATCAAGTGAAGCAACGAAATACATAAACTGGGACAAGGTTGACCAGTACCGTCCTTATGGCGGCATAAGGGTCGAAGATAACATTATTGTTCACCGTGATAATAATGAAAACATGACCCGGCTAGCGGGGCTTAGCTAGCCATAATGAAATAACAAACCAGAAGACGTAGAAAGAATGACAGATCCGGCTTTAATTGACGTAGTAATGATAGCGCTGATTGCTGGCTTGGCAATGCCTGCAGGGGCTTTGCTGGCATGCCTCGAAGGAGTGTTTCCGGCCTGGCTCGATGAAGAGCTGCGTCATGGCGTTCTGGCGATGGGGGCTGGCGCGCTGCTTTCGGCTGTTGCGCTGGTACTGGTGCCTGAAGGGCTTGCAGAATTAGGCATCATAGCGGCTTGTAGCAGTTTTTTGGCTGGCGCACTGGCATTTATGGCATTGGACATCTGGCTGGCCAGAAATCAGTTACCTGCCAATCAGCTCGCCTCTATGTTGTCGGATTTTTTGCCTGAATCTATTGCATTGGGCACAACGGCGGCGCTGGGTGGCGGAAGTATACTGCTTGGTTTGTTAGTGGCAGTACAAAACTTTCCGGAAGGTTTTAACGCCTATCGGGAGCTTAAGGCGGCAGGCCACTTCAGCCGGCGACGTTTGTTAACGATGTTTACTATGATGGCCCTGTTGGGGCCGGTAATGGCACTCGTCGGTTATTTTTTACTGGCTCCGTACACACTACTGGTCGCGGGCATTATGTTATTTGCCGCCGGTGGAATTCTTTATTCAGTACTGCAGGATATAGCGCCCCAGGTGCGTATGGACAATTCGTGGATTCCGCCGTTAGGCGGTATCTTCGGTTTTATGATTGGTATGCTCGGCACTGTACTTTAGCTATTACGGTCGACAGCAATGTGTGCCAGCGCGATGAGTGCCTGTTTGTACTCGCTGTCGGGGACGTTATTGAGCGCAGAAATTGCCATATCGGCCTGTTCAAATGCTTTTTGTCGGGTATAACTTAGTGCACCGGTATCCTGCATAACATTGACGATACGTGCAAAATGCGGCAATCCATTCGCTTCTTCGATGGCTGTGCGAATAAGGGCTTTGTCGTCTTCGCTGGCATGCCACATGGCGTACAACAATGGCAACGTTGGCTTGCCTTCGGCGAGATCATCACCGGCATTTTTGCCCATTGCTTCACTGTCAGACTCATAGTCGAGAATGTCATCGGCAAGCTGAAACGCTGTACCCAGATGTTTACCATAAGCCTGCATGGCTTGTTCTGTTGCAGTGCTTTGCCCGGTAATCACTGCGGCTAACTGCGTTGCTGCTTCAAACAGGCGCGCTGTTTTGCCATAGATAACATCAAAATAGCTCTCTTCAGAGGTATCGGGATCGTTACAGTTCATTAGTTGTTGTACTTCGCCCTGGGCTATTCTGTTTGTCGAATCAGACAGAATTTCCATTACGCGCATGCTATGTAAAGACACCATCATTTGAAATGAGCGGGTGTACAAAAAATCGCCCACTAAAACGCTGGCCTGATTACCAAACAGTGCATTCGCGGTTTCCCGACCACGACGCATAGTGGATTCATCTACAACATCGTCGTGCAATAAAGTGGCAGTATGAATAAATTCAATAATGGCGGCCAGTGTATGGTGTTGCTGGTTGTCTATTTGCAACGCCCGGGCTGCTAATACTGTCAGTAGCGGGCGCAAACGTTTGCCACCACTGTTTACGATGTAAAAACCGAGTTGATTGATCAACGCGACATCTGAATCAACTTGTTGCTGGATCAGTTGATTAACTGCCTGCATGTCAGATTCTGCCAGCGCTTTAATTTGATCAATATTCATAAAGTGATTTGTAACCCAAAGTATTCATCGCAATTGGCAGCAGATTGTACATAAATATTATCGTCTATCCAGCGAATTACCGCAAAATACTAATAAATTAACGCCGGCAGTCGTTAAAGCCATATTCTGGTTGGTTCTATCTGGTGGCAACGTTATGACTCCAACAATACTATTATTATGAAATAACGCTACTTTAAGCGAGTAATTGTGCTTTTTTATCGGTTATCAAACGTGCTAAAATGCCGCTTTTACTGGCGTTGCGCGCTCCCCGTTCGAAAAATGAACTTTTTTCAAAAAATTGGGTTGAGTTAAAAATTGTATTCGCGTACAATTCGCGCCCTGTTTTAGAATTGACGCGCAATAGGCGCAGAGCGGAGAAAGTTATGTACGCGGTTTTCCAAAGTGGTGGTAAACAACACCGTGTGGCCGAAGGTCAAACCGTCCGTCTTGAAAAGATTGAAGTCGCTCCTGGCGACAGTGTAGAGTTTGATAACGTATTAATGGTTAGCAACGGTGATGACGTAAAAATCGGCACACCTCTTGTTGCCGGTGGTAAAGTGACAGCTGAAGTGGTTACCCACGGGCGTGGCGATAAAGTAAAAATCGTTAAGTTCCGTCGTCGTAAGCACTCGCGCAAGCAGGCTGGTCACCGTCAGTGGTTCACTGAAGTGAAAATCACTGGTATCAACGCATAATAGGAGCATAGACACATGGCACACAAAAAGGCTGGTGGTAGTACCAAAAACGGTCGCGACTCAGAAAGTAAACGCTTAGGTGTTAAGCGCTTTGGTGGTGAGTCTGTGTTAGCTGGCAACATTATTGTTAGACAACGCGGCACACGATTCCACGCAGGTAACAACATGGGTATCGGTAAAGATCACACCCTGTTCGCATTATCTGACGGTAAAGTTAAGTTCGAAGTTAAAGGACCTAACAACCGTAAGTTTGTGAGCATTGTTGCTGAGTAAAGCGCAATCGTTTATAGATTTGAAAAACCCCGCGCTTGCGGGGTTTTTTATTGCAAGTAAGATTATAATGGTAGTGACGCAGTTCTAAACACGTTATCAAGCTATTGAGTAACTGAAGGACGAAGTCCGCAGTTAGCATATTGTATTAACAACGAATCGATGAAAGTGGCATACACTGTAATGAATGATTCGGGTTGGGGTAAACATGAAATTTGTAGATGAAGCTGAAATTAGAGTTGAAGCGGGAGATGGCGGCAACGGTACCATAGGTTTTCGTCGTGAAAAATATGTTCCCAAAGGCGGCCCGGATGGTGGTGATGGTGGCGACGGCGGTAGTGTATATTTACAGGCCGATGAAAACCTCAACACATTAATAGATTATCGGTTCGAACGATTCCATCGTGCTGAGCGAGGCCAGAATGGCCAGGGCAGCAATTGCACAGGCAGGGGCGGTGAAGACCTTATTCTGGGTGTGCCCGTTGGCACGCGCGCCACAGACGCCGATACGCTGGAAGTGTTGGGTGATTTAACCCGTCATGGCCAACGACTGAAAGTGGCACAAGGCGGTTTTCACGGATTAGGTAATGCGCGCTTTAAAAGCAGTGTCAATCGGGTTCCGCGGCAAAAAACGGATGGTACGCCAGGTGAAATACGCAGCCTTAAACTAGAACTGTTGTTGCTTGCCGATGTTGGATTACTGGGACTCCCTAATGCCGGTAAATCGACATTTATTCGTTCAGTTTCTGCGGCTAAGCCAAAAGTGGCTGATTACCCGTTTACCACTCTGGTGCCGAACCTGGGAGTCGTCAGGCAAGATGCCCAGCGTAGTTTCGTTATTGCTGATATTCCGGGCCTGATTGAAGGCGCTGCTGAGGGGGCTGGTTTAGGCATTCGCTTCCTAAAGCATCTTGAGCGTTGTCGTGTATTATTGCACATGATTGACTTAATGCCGGCCGATCAGTCTGATCCTGTGGAAAACGCGCTGACAATCATTAACGAATTAGAAAAATACAGTCCTAAATTGGCCAGTAAACCACGCTGGTTAGTGTTTAATAAAATCGATTTATTGCTCGAAGACGAAGCTAAAGACTTATGTGATCAAATAATCAGTAAACTTGACTGGCAAGGACCTGTTTATCATATTTCGGCGTTCCAGCGCTTAGGGTTAGAGCCATTGTGTCATGAAATCATGAACTACCTTGAGACTTTGCCTGACGAAATGGAAGAAGAGCAGGACAAGCAGGATGTCGAATTTAACTGGGACACCTATCATCAGAATGCCATTGCTGAACATGAAGCAGATGATGACTGGGATGATGATGATGACGACGATGATTATGACGTTGAAGTGGTTTATCGTAAATAGTAAGAAGCAGGAGTAGTAGAAGTGAAAATTGCGATGATCGCAGCCATGGCTCACAACAGGGTGATTGGCAAAGATAATCAAATGCCATGGCATATGCCAGCCGACTTGGCGCATTTCAAACGTACTACTCTTGGTAAGCCTGTCGTCATGGGACGTAAAACCTATGAATCTATTGGTCGCGCTTTACCTGGTAGGCTTAATATTGTCATCACGACTGATAGTACTTATGCGCTGGCTGATGCGACAGTGGTTAACGGCATAGAGGAGGCAATTAAGCAGGCAAAAGAAGCTACCAGCGATGAGGTAATGATCATAGGTGGTGGCTCAATATACGCAAATTTATTAAATCAGGCAGATCGTTTGTATTTAACCTTGATCGATGCTGATGTGGCTGGCGATACCTATTTCCCGGATTACACCGAGCAGGGCGATTGGCAGGAACTGAGTAAAGAAGTACACTTTCCTGATGATAAAAATCATCATGGCTATACCTTTGTGACGCTTGAGCGTAAGAGAGCGTAACCCCTAAATGTCGGAGCGCGGTAGTTTCAACTACTGTAATCAGGCTATGCCCGATACCTGGCATTTATTAACCCCCCATTATTTGCATGGCGGTTCTAAAACGTACTACTAGCAGTTTCTGGTATTTGTCGGCTGTCGTTAATCAAATTTTAGGTAAGCAAACACAACGAACTGAATATAGGTCATTCAGAACGTTGTGAGTGTGTTGTCCGTCTGCTCGCAGAGCGTATTGGTCAGCTCAAACGGCTGAACACGCTTTCCAGATCAAGACCCTGATGACTCAGCATATCCCGTAAACGGCGTAAACCCTCTACTTGGATCTGACGAACCCGTTCCCGGGTGAGGCCGATTTCAGCACCTACATCTTCCAGTGTTGAAGGTTCATACCCCATAAGTCCAAAGCGTCTTGCCAGTACTTCTCGCTGCTTGGCATTGAGCTCTTGCAGCCAGTTGACGATATTCAGCTTAATATTGCTATCCTGCAACTGATCTTCCGGGCTTGACTCATTATCATCAGCCAGAATGTCCAGCAATGCCTTGTCATTGTCACCACCAATAGGCATGTCAACGGAACTAATACGTTCATTAAGGCGAAGCATCTTACTGACTTCATCAATCGGTTTATCTAAGTGAATAGCAATGTCTTCAGCAGTCGGCTCGTGATCTAACTCTTGAGCTAATTCTCTCGCCGCGCGTAAATACACATTAAGCTCTTTTACCACATGGATAGGTAATCGAATGGTTCGGGTTTGATTCATAATGGCACGTTCAATCGTTTGACGTATCCACCATGTTGCATAGGTTGAAAATCTGAAACCGCGTTCCGGATCAAATTTTTCCACTGCGCGAATTAAACCCAGGTTACCTTCCTCAATCAGGTCAAGCAATGCAAGACCCCGATTGTTATAGCGACGGGCTATTTTAACGACTAACCGTAAGTTACTTACGATCATGCGCTTGCGAGATGCTTCACAACCTTTAAGTGCTCTGCGCGCAAAATGAACCTCTTCCTCTGCTGTCAGCAGTGGAGAATAGCCTATTTCACTGAGGTAAAGCTGCGTTGCATCAAGTGTTTTGGTGACTTCTTCCTGGTTTGTCCAAGTATCAGACTTGGCTTTGTTGTTTTCTTCTTCAAACACACCGGTGTCTTTGCTACTTTCTACGACTTCGGTGTTATTTGTTTCGTCTTGGGGTGTTACGTCGATAACAGCGATATTTTGTTGACCCACAACTGTATCTCCTGCGTTGTTTTACCTTACGACGTTCTCCTGTTTCTTCTTATATTATTATTGTTTATTGTTATTATTATGGTTTTCTTGGTAGATACTTCATCGGTTCGACAGCTTTCCCCCGATATCTTATTTCAAAATGGAGTTTTACTGACGTAGTGCCGGTATCCCCCATTTCTGCAATTTGTTGTCCAGCATTCACCCATTCACGCTCTTTTACCGATATCTGGCTATTGTGAGCGTATGCACTTAAAAATGAATCGGTATGTTTTATTATTATTAAGTTCCCGTATCCACGTAGTGCATTGCCCGCATAAACCACTTTACCAGCTGCGGCAGCGTTAACCGGGTTACCATGCTGAGCATAAATGTCGAGGCCTGTTTTAGTTGCCTCTTCATTGCTGTTGGTGAGTTCTACGCGACCCTCAGCAGGCCAGACCCACTTCTCAACTCGCGGTGGAAAACCCTGGTTAGTTTTACCTGCAGTGTTACTTGTCGCCGGCGCTTTATTAGTACTTTTAGGCTTATTAACATCTGGTTCACAATCACAATACGCTTCGCTATCTCTTTGGTCAATAGACATTTTTGGTTTATTTTCACTGGTCATTCCAGTCACTTTTTTGACGGCGCGCGTATTTTTTGACACCCTCAAAGACGGCTGTAAATCTAGTAATTGGCCAGGATAAATGTTGTATGGATGTTCCAGTGAGTTCCACTTCGCAAGATCTGCATAGTCATTACCGGTATACCAGGCAATGGCATAAAGTGTATCGCCCGACTGTACGGTATAGGTAGTTTGTTGAGGAAGGTCTTGAGGGTATTCCTGACTATTAAGAACCGTAACCGGCGCCGGTGTTCCTGGCCTCGCGCACGAAGTCAGGAACAACACCATGGCAACTATACTCACAGCATAGTAATGTTGGATTCGCCAGTAGTTAATGTGCGGCATCATCTGAGCAGCAAATAAGCAGCCACAGCAAGGAGTACAACCAACCAGCCAAGTACTTCAATATATTTGCGCAGTTGCGCTTCCATATTAGCGCCTCCCCATTTCATGAGCGCAGCAACCAGATAAAACCTTGCCCCACGGCCAATCGCAGACGCTATCAGAAACGGCAGGAAAGCCATCTGTAAAAATCCAGCACTGATAGTAAATAATTTATAAGGTATGGGAGAAAACCCAGCTAAAAAAACCACCCATACGCCGTAGGACTCAAACCAGCTCATGGTGGTTTCAAGCTTGTGACTATAGCCAGCAGATTCGATCACAGGCAGTAACCAGCTATCAAAGGCAAATACACCTAATAAGTAGCCTGCTATCCCTCCTACTATTGAAGCAATGGTCGTAATAAGCGCAAAACGCCAGGCTTTGTCAGGCTGTGATAGCGACATCGGTGCAAGCATCACATCTGGCGGAACCGGAAAAATCATCGATTCGGCAAAGCTCAATGCTGCCAGATAGCGACTGGCTCTGGGGTGTTTCGCCCAACGCAACGCGAGATCATAACAAGGTTGGAATAGTTTCACAGGAGCTCTCCGGCAACTAACGGGACAAAGCGGACAGCTTCAATTGTTTTGCTTACCAGTTGATCGTCTAATTTATCGATACACAGTAATTGTTGTTGATCATCACCTACAGGAATGACCAGGCGACCGCCTTCTTTGAGTTGGTCGGTCAGGGCCTCAGGAACACTACTAGCAGCTGCGGTCACGATAATACAGTCATAGGGGCCTTTACTTGACCAGCCTTGCCATCCGTCGCCGTGTTTCATTTTTACGTTGTGTAAGTCGAGCTGGTTCATGCGTCGTTTGGCCTGAAACTGCAAGGTCTTTATTCGTTCCACGGAGAATACCTGAGGAAACAGCAAAGCCAGAATAGCAGTCTGATAGCCAGAGCCGGTGCCAATTTCCAGTACCGACTTCGCTGGATTTGGGGCGGCTAATAACAGTTCACTCATTTTTGCTACTATATAGGGCTGAGAGATCGTTTGTCCCTGGCCAATTGGTAATGCCGTATTTTGATATGCTTTGTGATGCAACGCATCGGGCAAAAAGTGCTCACGCGGAACGCTGGCAACGGCATTGAGTACCTGCTGATTAACAATTCCCTCGTCACACAGCAGTTGTGCCAGCGCGTCACCTTTTCGTGTTGATCTCATGTTGGTCAATTCTTATTAATATAATTTTTAGTGGTCATGTTACATTTCGAGCCACTTTTCCATTTCGTCTATACTGTCTTGTGCAGTCATATCGACGCTGAGCGGCGTTACCGAGCAATAACCATTGGCGATAGCATGAAAGTCTGTTCCCGGGCCTGCATCTTGCTCTGCCCCCGCGGGGCCATACCAGTAAATTTCCCGGCCAAATGCATCTGCCGCTTTAACCATACCTTCAGCACGATGGCGGCGACCCTGTCGGGTAACTTTCACGCCAGCCAGCTGTTCATAGGGCAGATCCGGCACATTGACATTCAATATCTGATTGGCGGGTAATGGATGGGCAATCAGTTTGCGGATAATGTCGATTACAACTTGCGCTGCGGTTTCAAAGTGGCCGCCATCGTAGTTGCATAGCGATACTGCAATAGCGGGCAGTCCCATATAACGGCCCTCTGTCGCTGCAGCAACAGTACCCGAGTAAATGACATCATCACCCAGGTTGGCACCATGGTTAATTCCTGACACGACGAGTTCGGGATCTTCCTTTAAAAAGCAATTTACACCCAAATGTACGCAGTCTGAGGGAGTACCGTTAACCGCGTAAAAACCATTTTCCATTTTCTGGATACGCAAAGGCTGGTGTAATGACAGGGCGTTACTGGCACCACTACAATTACGATCCGGTGCAATAACCGTGACATCATGCTCGCTCGCCAGGGCGGTGTAGAGAGTGGCAATTCCTTTGGCAAACACGCTGTCATCATTACTCAACAATATTTTCATAAGCAGTATTTGTACTCAAGTCAGTGTTAAGAGGGGCATCGCTCCTCAGGCTAATTCAATGGTATTGATACATTCGCGTAATACCGACGTGGCAAAACAGCCTGGTGGCAGGAAAAAGCGTACGATTAATGTATCACCTTGACGGTCGCATTCAAGTTGTTGTGGCCAAATAATCGCCGCGCGGCGATCCTGTGTGAGTTTCTGGCTTGCCAGGAAGCTCGTTAACTCTGGATGCTGCCCGGCTAATTGTTGTTCAAAAGCCAAAGGCTGGTTGGATGAACCAGGTCCTCCATCTCCCCAGAGTGGCACTGTTGTGGATAAATCGCGTTCTTTTAAACGTCGGTTCAGGTCAGCAATATCATCGTTGGCAACAAATATACTGTTTGAACCAGACAGATTAATGACATCACCTGTCTGAATTTCTGCCAGTAAACCTGCACTGATGCGCGCAGAGAGCATCTCGTTAAACAACCAGCTACGCAATGCCGACAGCGCCATGGAGCGCTTATTGCGATTTTTGATAACTTCACCATTGATCATTCGCTCAGCGAGGAGCAAATTGCCTCCCCGGCTGATTTCGCCCTGCTCACTCATACGTTGCACACCAAACCGCTGACTGCCAAAGTAGTTTGGCACCCCTTCATCTGCTGCGCGTTGCAATCTCTCGATGACTTGCTCTGGTTCAGTCACTTCACGAAGAGTGATAATGAAAGTGTTACCTTTAAGCTGTCCGGTCCGCAGTTTCTTGTTGTGCCGTTGGGTGCGAACTACTTGTGCTCCATCGAGAGTGAATTCGGACCAGTTAAATTCCCTTTTACCCGGTAAATGTATACCAAACCATTGCCGTGTTACTGCGTACTTATCTTTTCTGCCGGCGTACGTTACCTGACGCAAGGGCAAGCCACAAAAATTCGCCAGTTGCTCTGCTACATACGCCGTATTCAGTCCCGCTTTTTCCAGCTCAATATAAATATGTTCGCCGTCACCGGTTAGCGCATAACCCAGGTGTTCCTGCACCTTAAAGTCAGCCAGTTGTTGTTTAAATAGGCCACTACTTGCGGGGGGGCCGTATAGGTACTGCCAGTTATTCGTATTCAGCGATATCATTTCGTTGCCGCCGAAATAAGCACTACTGCATGGGCTGCAATACCTTCCTTTCGACCGGCGAAGCCTAACTTTTCTGTGGTTGTAGCCTTCACGTTGATCTGGTCTATGTTTACCTTGCAATCGTCGGCCAACAGATTGCGCATTGTATCAATATGTGGGGCCATTTTGGGTGCCTGAGCAATAATGGTCATGTCTGCGTTGACTACGTCATAACCCAAGCCATGGATCTGGCTGATAACCTGCTTTAATAATTCGCGGCTATCGGCGCCGGCGAAGGCACTATCGGTATCTGGAAAATGTTTGCCGATGTCGCCCAGTGCAGCGGCGCCAAGCAACGCATCGCACAAGGCATGAATTAACACATCCCCATCGGAATGAGCCAGCAATCCGTAGTCGTGCTCAATACTTACTCCACCTATGATTATCGGGCCATTGCCACCAAATTTATGTACGTCATAGCCGTGACCAATTCTCATTGTAAAAAGTTACCTGTATGTGATGTCTCCACGAGACCTTGTTGTAAATAGAATTGCGCGAGAGGTAAATCTGCCGGGTGGGTAATTTTAATGTTCGCCGGATCGCTGTCGATGAGTAACACCTGATGACCGGCAAATTCCATTGCTGAGGCTTCATCGGTTACTGTGGCACCCGCAACCAGCGCTTGATCAATGGCCTGGGCCAATGTTTTCGCCGGGAATAATTGTGGTGTTAAGGCATGCCAAAGGTTATCGCGGCTTTCAGTGTGCGCAATTGTTTGGGGTACTTTTGCGTTGGCAACAGCCCGTTTCATAGTGTCGCGCACAGGTGTTGCTAAAATTGCCCCACAAAAATCGGGTTGTAGCGTCATTGCAATGAGTTGATCAAGATCGTCCTCGTTTACGCAAGGACGCGCGGCATCGTGCACTAACGCCCACTCATCTTCCGCTAATGCATTCAGCGCATTGCGAACTGAGTCGGCCCGGGAGTTACCACCTTTCACCGTAGTTAACCAGGTTGCCTTACTAATTGCCAGGCCTGGGAAGTATTCATCGTCGGGGCTCAATGCAACAATAACCCGTGCGATATCAGGGTGGGCTGCCAGCTTTAGTAATGTATGTTCCAGAATAGTGTGAGCGCCTATGGTTAAATACTGCTTAGGGCGATCGGCTTGCATTCGAGAGCCTACGCCTGCCGCAGGGACAACGGCAACAACCTTACTCTTGGTCATGAATTATTCTTCTTCAGGGGGTAAAATGCGGTAAAAAGTTTCGCCACGCTTAATTAATCCCAGTTCGTTTCTGGCACGTTCTTCTACGGCTTCCAGGCCAATAGTCAAATCATTAATATCCGCTTTAAGCAGTGCATTTCGTTGCACAAGATTAGCATTCTGACGGCTTTGCTTTTGGACTTCCTGCTGTTTTGCAAGATAATCAGAAACGCTGTTTTTACCAAGCCACAGGCGATATTGTAATGCACTCAGCATTACCACCAGTACCAGTAAAATAAGCCTATCTCGCCACACAGGAAAACCCATAGAATTTGAAGTTCGTCAGGTATTATGCCGTTGTGACAGGCTAACGTCCATTCAGTTTATCGAACAGTTTGTTAAGCAGTTTATCTTTTTGCTTGTCGACCACATTTTTCAACGATGTCTGGAGCAACGCCTGTAACGCCGCCTCATCATTTTGTGACGCCTTAATCCAACTATTAATATCGCCAAGTTCGCCGCTTAGCATTTCGTTTTGCTCGCCAACCATACTTTGTAACTTGTTGTTAAGCTCGTCGAGTTTACCTTGTTGTGAGGCACTCAGGCTGGCTAAAACTGCGCCGGCCAACTGATTGTCAAGATCCGATGAAAAGCCAAATGTTGGTGAGGTCAGCGAACCACCAATATTCATTTGTATATCTAAACTCGACAAGCTATCCAATACATCTGCAATGGTGTTGGTGAGTTTGTTGCTGCCGGCTGCGGCCATTGTCAGTTCAGTCAAATCGATGTTACCAGCGCCATCAAGGGCATTGTCGGTGATAGTGATAGAGCCAGCGGCAGCCAGAAGCGCTTGCTTTATTGATGCGTCCAGCTTTTTATTGTCACTCAAACTAACATTTTCAAGCAGTAAACCCGCAATTTGCCAGGTTTGACTGGCATCCAGGCCATTTTCATCAAGCAAGAACTGACCTTGTGTTGTGAACGATTTTTTGCCATCAGTCACAGAATTGAGCAAAAATGTGGTGGGGTTGCCAAATAAGGTGTGTACGTTAGTGATGTTTTTCCAGTCGCCGGTGAGTCGCGTGTCCTGCCAATTCACTGATACATTAGCATTGCGGATTAAGACCTGCAGCGGCGCCTCTTCGTTACTCACTGTTGTAGTCTCATCATCTCCACCTTTGAGTAATGGCACGATAAGATCGAAAGCGGTAAACAGATAGCTATTGTATTGCTCGGCTTTCTCGCCGAACAGTGCCTCGGTTAATTGGGACAGAGCGGCTTGATCACCAGCATAGATGCCTTGCAGTAAAGCATAGTCTTGCTGCGGGGCAGACTTAAGCTCTTTCAAAGATGTCGACAGCGCCTGGCGGGCGGCGGAGGCTTTTTCCTTGAAGTTTGTAATTAAATTTTTGTCGGCACGTATTTCTTCTTTTAGTGCATCAAAAGCGGCTTTAGCTTTTGCCAGCTCTGCGGGGTTTTTGTAGTCGGTTTCTAACAGCTGCTTTACCTGGGCTTTGTAATAGTCCAGGCGGGCTTTGTCCGGTAATTGCTGGTAATCAGTTTTTAGTTCATCAGCATAGGTGGCATACGCTTGTTGCGCATTTTGTACTGCAGCAGTGGTTTTTAGCGGTGAACGTGAGAGTAGCTCATCGACTTCTGGCAGGGCTTCCCTGGCTTCGGTAAATAGCGTATTGAAACTTTTTCCCGTTGGCTGGCGCAATACTTTGCCGCGATTCTGGCGTGGCTGATTGAATGCCACATCCACAATTGACAGCTGGTTCATAATAAGTTGATCGTCGAGCAGGGCAGTGAGTTCAATATCGCCATGCATGTTACCAATCACCAACTGATTACTAAGGGGCTCTCTGGGGTCGGTAAACTCAATGGTTTGAATGTCAACGGCTACCGGGAACAGACTGTGCTCGAAGTCGGTTATATTTACCTCTGCACCATGGGCTTTTGTAAGTTGTGACTCTAATACGCTTTTGATAAGGGTGTTAGCAAACAGCCAGTATAATAGGATCAGCGTGATCAGAATCCCCATCAACCACAAGGTTAACTTACCCGCTCGGCTTGGCATTGATAGCTCCTTAACTTTGTATTGTCCTCAACACTGAATCACTGTGAAGTGTCGCATCATTATGCAATGCATCCAGGTAGTCTTGACGCTTTTAAATGCGCCGGTTAATGTGACATCAGGTATAATGTCGTCCGTTTTTTCGTTGTCGGCAGGCTGAGGACTATTTCCCGGCCATATTCTCGCCAACAACCGCGAGACCAGTTTAACCGGTACACGCAGTGATCTGTATTTGAGATACCGCGTTTAAATTTGGTAACCATATTAATTTTATTACGAATGAAAGTACACAAGGGGTTCAATGTTAACTAAAAGTACGTTTACTACCGACAGCCCAGTCCGCCAGTTAATTCGGGACTATTATCGTATTCCCGAAACCGACGCGGTTGACCAAATTTTGCCAATAGCAGAAGTAAATCCTCGTGCACGAAGCCGTGCGTGGGAAAGAGCCCGCAGAATGGTATTAAAGATCCGTCGTGATCAGGAAGGTCATGGTGGCGTAGATGCGTTGCTTAATGAGTATTCGTTGTCGACGTCTGAAGGTGTAGTACTTATGTGTCTTGCTGAAGCTTTACTCCGGGTGCCGGATAAAGAGACACAGGACGAACTGATCCGCGATAAATTATCCAAAGGTCAGTGGACGCCGCATTTGGGTAACAGTGAATCACTCTTTGTAAACGCTTCTTCATGGGGCTTGTTGTTTACCGGCAATATGGTCAATTATGCCGACAAGCGAAAAAGCGAACAATTTGGCTTGTTGAAGAAAACCATCGGGCGTCTTGGTGAACCGGTAATACGCCGCGCAATGAACATTGCCATGCGAGTCATGGGACGCCAGTTTGTTATGGGCGAAACCATCGAAGATGCTGTAGAGCGTGCCCGGGAAAAAGAGAAAAAAGGCTACGTTTATTCATACGACATGCTCGGCGAGGGCGCGCGCACATCACACGACGCGAAGCGCTACTTCGATGCCTACGTTAAAGCGATAAAAGTCATCGGTAAAGCCGCTGCGGGTAAAGGACCACGTAAATCCCCCGGCATTTCGGTGAAGTTGTCTGCAATACATCCACGCTTTGAGTTTTCTCATTATGAACGTGTCATGGAGGAAATTCCTGCCAAGCTTAAAGAGCTTTGTATGATGGCCAAAGAGTATGATATTGGTCTGACGGTAGATGCTGAAGAAGCCGATCGGCTGGAAACGTCATTGGACATCATCGAAAAAGTATTCCGCGACCCGGACCTGAACGGTTGGGACGGTTTTGGCATGGCTGTGCAGGCATATCAGAAGCGTGCTATTCACGTTATCGAATGGCTACGTGAACTCACGGTGGATGTTGGCCGTAAAATGATGGTGCGTCTGGTGAAAGGTGCGTACTGGGATACCGAAATTAAGCTAACGCAAATGGCGGGGATTGATGCCTTTCCGGTGTTTACCCGTAAATCGTCAACTGACGTGTCTTACCATGCCTGCGCCAACCAGCTACTGGCATATCGCGACACCATTTACCCGCAGTTTGCCACCCATAATGCCTACTCCGCATCGGTTATCGTTGAACTGGCCGGCGACGACAAGCAAGGCTTTGAATTTCAGTGTCTGCACGGCATGGGCGATACCCTGTATGATCAGGTTGTCACCGAAGAACAGATCCAGTGCCGGGTGTATGCGCCGGTAGGCGTGCACGAAGACTTACTGGCTTATCTGGTGCGTCGCTTGTTGGAAAATGGCGCCAACTCGTCATTTGTAAATGCTATCGTTGATGACAGCAAGCCGGTTGAAGCGCTGTTAGAAGATCCGGTTGAAAACACCCAGCGCCTGACTTACCGCTATAACAAGCAGATCAATCAGGCGTCAGATCTTTATGCACCTGAGCGTGTTAACTCAAAAGGAATGGATCTCACCGATCTGAATACCGTTAATACCCTTAAGTACAACCTTAGCCGGTGGGCACGTCAGTATGTAGTCAGTGAAGACGCGTTGCCGGAAAATGCCGTAGCGGTGCGTAACCCGGCCAACCAGAACGATCTTGTTGGTTATCATCACTATGCAGATGAAGCGGCTATCAAACAGGCTCTGGACAATGCCCACAGTGGCTTCAAAGAGTGGTCAGAGCGCTCGATGAGCGAGCGCGCAATCGTACTTAATCAGATTGCTGATTCGCTGGAACGGCACATGGATGAGCTGATTGCTATTTGTATTCGCGAAGCCGGTAAAGTGGCTCAGGACTCAATTGATGAAGTACGTGAAGCTGTCGACTTCTGCCGTTATTATGCTGCCCGCGCGGTTGAGCTGGGGCAGGATGAGCGTTTAGTGCCACGTGGTGTTGTGTTGTGTATTAGTCCGTGGAACTTTCCGTTGGCCATTTTCATGGGGCAGGTCGTTGCGGCTCTGACAACGGGTAATACTGTTGTGGCCAAGCCTGCCGAACAAACCAGCATGATTGCATTGCGTGCGGTAGAAATGATGCGTTCGGTTGGTCTGCCAGACAACGCATTACAACTGATTATCGCCAAGGGACCTGACGTAGGAAACGTACTGTTGCCGGATGAGCGCATTAAAGCGGTCATGTTTACCGGCTCCACGCAAACCGGTACGTTTATATCCAAAACGCTGGCAAAGCGTGGTGGTGAACAAGTGCCATTGATTGCTGAAACCGGGGGGCAAAACTGCATGATCGTCGACTCGACAGCGCTTCCAGAGCAAGTTGTGGACGATGTAATCCATTCCGGTTTCCAAAGTGCCGGGCAGCGTTGCTCTGCGCTAAGGGTACTATTTGTTCAGGAAGATATCGCTGATGGCCTCATAAAAATGCTCAGTGGCGCCATCAAAGAGCTCACCATTGATGATCCGTCATGGCTCAGCACTGATGTGGGCCCTGTCATCGACAAAAAGGCACTGGCGTCGCTGCACGAACACGCTGAATACATGCAGGACAATGGTAAGATATTATTCCAGTCAGAGTTGCCAGAGTATGCAAAAGACGGCACGTTCTTCCCGCCAACCCTGTACGAAATTGCCGATTTAAGCGTGCTTAAACGTGAAGTATTCGGGCCTGTTGTGCATGTCGTGCGATTTAAGGGTAAAAACCTCGATAACGTCCTGAAACAAATTAACGACACCGGCTTTGGTTTAACCATGGGAGTGCATTCACGCATCGAGGAGCGAGCCTATGAGCTGGCTGCCCGCAGCCGTGTTGGTAACGTTTATATAAATCGTAATATGATTGGTGCCATCGTTGGTGTTCAACCCTTTGGTGGTCGTGGTCTGTCGGGAACCGGCCCCAAAGCTGGTGGGCCGAACTACCTGCCACGCCTGATGATGGAAAAAGCAACGCCGAAGCCCACTATTCTTGACGAGCCAGAGAATATCGATGACGCATTGTTTGGCGGAGAGAAGCAGTCTGAAGAAGCGGCGAGTATCATGCGCAGCGCAACGGATACTGAAGAAGCGTGGCGTCACACGCCGCTGCATGAGCGTATTTCAAAAGTGCGTCAGCTGCTGGCTAAACTGGCCACGGTCGACAGCGTTGAAGAACTCGCTGACGACCTGAATAGAACACTTGCTTCGGCCCGCTCTCAGCTTATTAGCATTGATAAGAAGCTTGGCAAACCCACAATATTGCCCGGACCGACAGGCGAGTCGAATAAGCTTTATCTGGAGCCGCGCGGCGTACTGGTTTGTTTTGCCGACAAAGAGGTGGCGTTTGAGTATTGGATGTTGTCGATTGTTACAGCGCTGGCAACCGGTAACTGCGTCGTTTCTGTGGTGTCAGATTTATTCTACGAAGAAGCCCTGGCAGTGAAAGAGAAGTTTAAATCTGTGGGCGCGCCGGATGCAGTGTTCCAGGTGGCAAAACTCAGTCACCTGAGTGCATTGTTAATGGAAGAAAAGCTGGCCGGTGTGGTAGTAGACAGCGGTACCGAACGTACTGCCCAGATCACCGCCATGCTTGCTGAACGCGAAGGTGCTATTTTGCCGGTGATTACCGCCGAGTATACCGATAAACTCATCCAGCGCTTGATAACAGAGAAAACTATCAGTGTTGATACAACTGCATCAGGTGGCAATACGTCGCTGATGACGCTGGTAGATGAAGACGAATAACGCGTTAGCGGGTTCATTCATACAAAAAGGCGCCTGATGGGCGCCTTTTCTTTAGTTTAGATTTAAGTGTTAAGCTTAGGCTTACATCCAGGAGTCATTACGACGGCGTCGTTTGGGGATAAACGTCACCAGTATGCCTACTAATAACCCGGCACCCGCCACAATACCGCCATAGCTGAACATACGATAGCGTTCCATATCATCCTGTTCGTTAACCTGCTCTTCTAAACTCGTGATGGTTTGGCGTGAAGTGGCCAGAGCAGACTCAAGCTCGGCAATTTGTTGGCGTGCTGAAGCCAAATCCTGTGCGATCTCGGTATTTTGAGTTTGCAGACGATCCATCTGCTGACTACTATCAGCCAGACGCTGGTTTAATTGGGGCAACTGCGCACGACGCGAAATAGTATCAATAATATACTGGCTTTCTACCCAGCCCTCTCGACCATCAGCATCGGTGATCTTTGTAAAGTCAGTTTCACTGTCAGTTTCCAGAACAGTTACCGGCTCGCCTGCTTCAATGGATCCCAGGATTCGATAATTACGACTCGGGCCTGAGTGAATAAAAATGAACAGGTTGTCGGCAATGTAGTGCTCGCTGTCGGGCATGTCGCTGGTTGATGACTCCTGCGCCAAAACCGGTGCTGCGGTAAGTATCAAGCCAAAAAGAAGAGGTAACAAACGCATGGTTTTCTCAACATCATGAAAATATTCCCTGATGTTAGGGGCTGATAAGCCTAAAGGCAAGAGGGTGATTACGATATGTGTAAGTATTGCTAAAAGATTTTGTGGCAGGTAATGTACCAGCCATGTCCCGCAATTGCTGATGAGCACCAATTTTCCCATGTCGGAAACTGAAATTAAATTTGTCTTGCGTGAAGATCCGTTACCCACGCTCAAGAAAAAAGTTTTTCCTGCTTTAACCAAACATAGTGTCACGGTTGAAGACAAAGGCCAGATTGAGCTTTTAAATGACTATTACGACACTGAGGACCATTTTTTTCAGCAACATAAAATAGGTATGCGGGTGCGCGGCGAAAATGGCCGGTATGAGCAAACAGTAAAAACGCAGGGGCAAATTAGCGGTGGTCTGCATAGAAGACAGGAATATAACGTCGATTTAAACGACGACTCTCCCGATCTGTCGTTATTCAATGATGTAAACTGGCCCAAGGGCACCAATGCTCAAGAACTGAATGACAAGCTGGAGAAGCAATTTGGTACACACTTTACCCGTTCGGTTTTTAATGTCATTTATGATGACGCCAAAGTCGAGTTGGTATTCGATAAGGGGAGTGTTGTTGCCCCTCCTAATGAAGCGCCAATTTGTGAAATAGAACTGGAACTCAAAGAGGGCGAACTGGGGCGCTTATTTGATTTGGCAGGTGAGCTCGCTGTTTCATTGCCTGTTCGCCTCAGTGATACATCTAAGGCAGCTCAGGGTTATCAACTGTTGCATGGCGTCTCCACCAAGGTACAACCGCTACCTGACTTTTTGCCATTGGATGATACCGTTACAACGGAAGTGGCATTTTGTCGAGCTATGGAGTGTGGCTTACAGCACTGGCAAGTGCATGAGCATCGTTATTTTGAAACTGGTGCAACCAAAATGCTCACGGAAATAGCTCGTGCTGTGCAAATGTTGCTGCAAACCGTATCGTTATATTTACCCGTATTACAGTGCCCTGAATTACTGCGTTTACATAAGCACTTACTTGCTTACGCCGACAACTGGCTCTGGCAGGATGACCTGCAAAGCCTGCGTTTATTGTTGTCTAAAAAGAGCTTGTTCAACAAGAAGCTATCGCGTTATCCAGCCCTGCTAAGTTACCTGCAAGGACGACAAGCCGGTTTGGTGCAGGCTCATGACCCGGCAACCCGACTATTTCAATCTCAACCCTCAGTGTTGAAGCTCGATAGCGCAAGGCTGTTGCAGGAGAAACCCTGGCGGAGCTCAGCTCAGGACTATGACTTAGCGCTGATGGCGCATGCCAAAGGCTGGTTATCACAAGGCTGGCAAACGATACAGCAAACCATGCCTATTCAGCGTCGTATGTACGCATCGAACTATACGTCGGTTGAAATGTTATTACGGCAAACACTATTTAATGGCTTTTTACTGGCCGATTTGTTCGAAGATAGCCGCGGCCATTTTCGGGCGCCATGGTTAGATATACTCACCGGTATTGATGAACTCAACGCCTTGCTGTTGCTTAAAAAATCTATTTTTGACGCTGAACTGGCCGAACAGCAGGAATTACTGGAATGGGTTCACGAAAAAACACATAGCTTGTTAGCCGTTATGGAGCGCAGTCGTCAGGTTGCTTTGAGCGGTGAAATATACTGGTAAATTCAAATATTCAATGTGGAACTGCTAGCAGTGAAACGCGTTCCTGTTACCCTCTTGTTATTGCACTCGTGGCGCTATTAACTGGTGTTGAGCGCCTGGTCATTCGTCATCGGTTGTCCACAGCGCTCGCGAACTTTGCCAGGTGCCTGACGTTGGGGCGTGCTTAATCGCTGATTATCATCTTGAGCGAGGGCAGAAAGCTACTTGGTCAGATAAACTGCCGTTCAGGTATTTTTCACGCATACATGGACGCAAACTTTTCAGCCAACTGGTCCAGAGACTCCCGTTGCGCAGGATCCTGTTCAATGCACTCAACGGGACATACCGCCATGCAGCTTGGCTCGTCGAAATGCCCTACACACTCTGTACAGCGGTTGGCATCAATTTGATAAATGCCGGCATCTACGCTGATGGCCTCGTTAGGACACTCTGCAGGACAAAGATCACAGTTGATACACTCGTCAGTAATACGTAACGCCATGCAACACCTCTGGTTTGTGTTCGTTATGGCTTAAATGTATCGATGCTTACGCGGATATGCAAAGTCGAAATACAAGTCCTTTGATACAGGTCAACAATGGGCATAGCACAGCAAACTCAGTCACTGTCAAAATGGGCTTGAAGGAGTTGGTGAGTAAATTGGGTGCGCAGATAGAACCCCCGTGGACGGGTTTTTATGCGACCGCCATCGGGCCCAATGGCATCGGTGAGAATCTTACCGCTGGCTGCCTTAGGACGTATTTGCAAAGCATCACCGTGGCGCGCCGTAATTGACTCGACTTTGCCTAACGCAATGAGTTCGGTAAGTTCTTCCCAGTCACGTTTGAGCATTGCGTCCTGCTCAGGACTGGGTTGCCATAAAAACGGTGTGGCCAGTCGTCGTGCGGCCACAGGAATTTGACGCTCACCTTCAACCGGTACCCACAAAACGCACTGAAGTTTGTTTTTCACATTGCTGGTTTGCCAGCTCGCCAAAGGTGGCGCCAGTAGTGGCGCTATGCATACATAAGTGGTTTCTAAAGGGCGACCTAGCTGATCAATTGGCAGGGTTTTGAGTTCAACGCCAAGTTCAGGGAAATCCTGCTGCGGTTTGGAGCCTGCCGTGGCGCCAAGCCACAGTTCAATGAGTTGGCCGCTCCAGCCTTTGTTGCGTTTAAAATCACGAGGTGTAGCTATATTAGCCATATCGGCTAGCTCACCAAGAGTCAAACCGGCAATAGCCTGGGCGCGTTGTTCGAGTTCAGCTAAATTGGCTGGTGCAAAAGAGGGTACCTGCAAATGATCTATCCCTTGTAAACCCTTAACGTTAAACATTTGTGATAATTACTTTGAATGAACAAAGGTTTGTGAAAGAATGCTAGCACAGAACATTATAGAGTGCCCGGGAGTCTGAGTGATAGATACCGATGGATTCCGTGCGAATGTGGGCATAGTGATTTGCAACAAAATCGGACAAGTATTTTGGGCAAGACGTTATGGCCAACATTCATGGCAGTTTCCCCAAGGCGGAATAGATGAAGGGGAAACTGTAGAGCAGGCTATGTATCGTGAGTTACATGAAGAAGTTGGTCTTACACCGAAGGATGTAAGCATTTTGAGTGTGACGCGCAATTGGGTGCGATACAAACTGCCAAAACGGTTAATAAGGCAAGGCAGCAATCCGGTCTGTATAGGACAAAAGCAAAAGTGGTTTTTACTGCAGCTTGATTGCCAGGATAAAGATGTCGATGTTTTAAATTCAGGGCATCCTGAGTTTGATGATTGGCGCTGGGTAAGTTATTGGTACCCGGTGAGAAACGTAGTGTCGTTCAAGCGCGACGTGTATCGTCGCGTGATGAAGGAGTTTGCCGGAACGGTGATAACTTCGCAGCCCCGGCATCAGCATAATCATTCCAAGCAAAATCGCCGCAGACGGCGAGGTTAAAGGGTGGCTCCCGGTGGCAGAACCAGCTCGTAAAGACAGTATTCTTAGTGTCTTAAAAAGTATTGTTCAGGAGGTTAACCAGATTCCCCGGTTAACCGACGCGCTGTTTCGCCTGGCTGAGCGGGTTAAGCAAACCATGGGTGTCGACTCATGCTCTATTTATCTGGCTGACTATGCGGCTCAGGCGTTTGTGCTAAAAGCCACTGACGGCCTGGCGCCAGATGCGGTGGAGTTAGTTAAAATCGGATTTTCAGAAGGCTTGATCGGCTTAGTCGGTCAGCGAGAAGAGCCGCTCAATATCCAGGATGCACCCAATCACCCGCGCTTTAAACATTACCCGGAAGTTAAAGAAGAAAACTATCACGCCTTCTTAGGTACCCCGATTATTCACCAGCGCAAAGTGCTCGGTGTCATCACTATGCAACAAAGTGCAAAGCGCAAATTCAGTGAAGACGAAGAAGCGTTTCTGGTGACCCTGGCGGCACAGATTGCATTGGAAATATCCAACGCCGAAACCCGCGGTGCGTTAAATCCGTCAGCCGGTATGTACGTCGGTAATTTGCAAAAAAATGTAAGAGGGGTACCGGGTTCACCCGGCCTGGCAATGGGTGTCGGTTACTCGCCTCATGCCGCTTATACCCTGGCAACCTGGATTGTAAAGCAGTCTGATAAAACCCAGCAAGAAATTGAGTATTACCGCAGAGGTGTGGAGCAAACCCGCGCCCATGTTGAAGTTTTGTCGCAACGCTTAGAAGGTCAGGTGCCGGATGATGTGCGGGCTATATTTCAGCTTTATCATCAGTTACTCGACGCTAACAGTCTGGGGCGAGAAGTTGAAGCGAAAATACGTGAGGGCTGGGATGCTGCGTCTTCGCTCAAGCTGGTGGTAGAAGCTTACGCTGCGCGGTTTGAAGCGATGGATGACCCCTACATGCGAGAGCGGGCGATTGATATCGTTGATTTATCCAATCGCATACTGGTCAATATATTACAGATTATCAGTGGCGATAAAGACGTCGTTAACAGTGGCTTCCCCAGCCAGCAGAGTATTCTGGTTGCAGAGGAAGTGTCGGCCCCGATGCTGGCGGAGTTCCCTAAGGAGTTTTTAGCCGGGATCATCTCGATTCGGGGCTCGAATAACTCACATGCGGCCATTCTTGCTCGCGCAATGGGTGTTCCCGCAGTCATGGGCTGTCAGAATGTGTCGCCGACGCTACTGGAAAAAAAGGATATTTTACTTGATGGCTATGCCGGCGAAGTTATCGTGTCGCCAGAAAAGGCCATTAAGGCCGAGTTTAGTCAGCTCATCAAAGAAGAACAGGTACTCTCGGAGCGAATTGAACGCGAAGCGGATAAGCCCAGCGAAAGTGAAGATGGCTGTAGCATCAACCTGTTAGTCAATGCTGGCTTGGCGGCAGAGATAGAAACCGCCGTGCATTCAGGCAAGGTCGGTATTGGTTTATACCGCACGGAAATACCCTTTATGATGCGCGAACGGTTTCCTTCTGAGAGCGAGCAGGTTGAGCTGTATCGTAATGTGTTGCTGGCGGCACCAGAGCGCGAGATCGTTATGCGTACGCTGGATGTAGGGGGCGATAAACCGTTACCTTATTTTCCTATTACTGAAGAAAACCCTTTTCTGGGCTGGCGTGGTATACGGTTAACTCTCGATCATCCGGAAATATTTCTGGTGCAGGTACGGGCCATGCTAAGAGCAAGCATTGGCTTAAAGAATCTCAGTATTATGTTACCTATGATTTCAAGTGTCGGTGAAGTTAACGAAGCTCGGCGCCTGGTCGAACAAGCCTTTTTTGAAGTGGAAGAAGAAGCGCTGGTTAAAGGAGAGAAACTGTACCGACCACGCCTGGGTATCATGCTGGAAGTGCCATCGGTACTGTACCAACTGCCGCAGTTGGCAAGAAAAGTCGATTTCTTTTCTGTTGGCAGTAATGATTTAACGCAGTATTTACTTGCCGTCGACCGCAACAATACGCGCGTGGCAAGCTTATACAATAGTTATCATCCGGCGGTACTGTCTGCGTTATATGATATTGCCAGGCAGGCGGCTGAACAAAATATCCCGGTGTCGATTTGTGGTGAAATTGCCGGTGAGCCCGGAGGTGCTATTCTTTTGATGGGGATGGGCTACCGCAAGCTCAGTATGAATGCTTTTAACTTACGTAAAATTAATTGGGTTATTCGCAATGTAAAGCTGACCGAAGCCCAAACGCTGCTCCAGGATGCACTTAGCTCAGATAGCTACGAAGAAGTGTTTAACCACATCAATCAATATCTTGAAGTGAAAGGTTTGGGAGGGCTGGTGCGGGCTGGCTCGTAACCGGATTCGCTTTTCTTGCGTAGTAATTCCAACACTGATTAATGGGTCGGATATGATATGCTTGCTCCCTGAATTTGCAGGAGATAAAGCGTGGAACCGCTGTTATTAATTTTTCTATGTTGCATGGCGTTAGGGATGCTGACCGGAACCCTTGCAGGCATGCTGGGTATTGGTGGTGGACTCATCATTGTCCCGGTACTCACCATGCTATTGAGTTCTGTGGGCGGAATTAGCGCCGAACTCGCTATGCCAATGGCTATAGCGACCTCTTTGTTTACAATTATTGTTACCGGTTTTTTTTCAGCGAAAGCACATTATTCACTGGGTAATATTGTGCCAGAGCTGATTATCCGATGCTGTGTGGGCATTGCAGTAGGAGCAGTTGCGGGTGCACAGTTAGCGAGTATCATGCCTGCTCAGACCTTAGCCAGGGTATTTGCAGCGCTGGTTATTGTTATTGCGCTACAAATGGTATTTGGCCGCAAAACCGCATCAAAGCATCGGTATACTCCCACCATTTTAATGGTAGTGGGTGTCATAGTCGGCACTATATCTGCGCTTATGGGCATTGGTGGTGGTGCTTTGCTGGTACCTGCTTTGGTTTGGTTTCAGGTGCCGGTTCGCCAGGCAATAGGTGGTGCCGCTGCCAGTGGTCTGGTTATCGCCATGTTTGGCACCGGCAGTTTTATTTATGCTGGTTGGGGGCTGCCTGCGTTGCCTTCATGGTCTTTGGGCTATGTATTTTTGCCCGCTGGCGTAGGCATAATGGCAACCTCTGTGTTTACTGCTGGATTTGGTGCTCGATTAGGGCAGAATATGCCAACCGGTTTACTTAAAAAAATATTAGCCGGACTGCTAATCGTAGTTAGCATCCGCATGATAATAGGAATGGAATAGTTCATGGGCGAAGCAGATTTTCTGGTATTTCCCAATATCGACCCGATCATTGTGAGCCTTGGGCCACTGAGTGTGCGTTGGTATGGGATGATGTATTTACTTGGCTTTATTGCTGCCTACATCCTGGCAAAAAAGCGTTTACGTTCAACGCCATGGGATCGGGAACAGCTCAGTGACTTGTTGTTCTGGGGGTTTGTTGGCGTGATCATCGGCGGGCGTGTTGGTTATGTGTTTTTTTACCAATTCGAGCTGTTTTTGCAAGACCCGTTGTACCTGTTCAAAATACACACCGGCGGTATGTCGTTTCATGGCGGCTTACTCGGCGTTATAGCAGCGATGGCCTGGCAGGCAAAACGTCTCAATGCGACGTTTTTGCAAGTGAGTGACTTTATTGCTCCGCTCGTACCCATCGGACTTGGCGCCGGGCGTATCGGTAACTTTTTAAACGCTGAGCTGTGGGGACGGCCTACCGATGTGCCCTGGGCAATTATTTTCCCCGGAGCCGGACCTATGCCTCGTCACCCATCGCAACTTTACGAGTTTGCGCTGGAAGGGGTCCTGTTGTTTATTATACTGTGGCTATATTCAGCGCGGCCACGTCCAACTGGTGCCGTGGGTGGATTATTTCTGATAGGCTATGGCCTGTTCAGATTTATAGTCGAATTTTACCGGGAGCCGGACGCGCATATTGGTTTGTATCAGATTGGCTTGAGCCAGGGACAACTTTTATGTGTGCCGATGATCATACTGGGAGCGGGTTTGATGGCCTATGCCTATAAAAGTCAATCAGCAACGCCTGTGTCAAAACAAGCTGCCAACAAGAATTAATTGTCATGAAAGAATATTTAGCATTAATGCGCCATGTCAGAGACAACGGCGTTAAAAAAGAAGACCGGACCGGCACGGGTACACTGAGTGTTTTTGGCTATCAAATGCGTTTTGACCTGAGTGAAGGGTTTCCGTTAGTCACCACCAAAAAGTGTCACTTACGCTCTATTATTCACGAGCTGTTATGGTTTCTTAAAGGTGAAACCAATATTGCTTACCTGAAAGAAAACGGCGTGTCGATTTGGGATGAGTGGGCAACTGATGAGGGCGAGCTAGGGCCTGTCTATGGCCATCAGTGGCGCAGTTGGGCCGGCAGCGACGGCGAAACCGTCGATCAAATTACGCAGCTTATCGAACAAATAAAAACCAACCCTGATTCCCGCCGCCTTATTGTGAGTGCTTGGAATCCGGCGGTTTTACCTGACACGTCAGTGTCGCCAAAAGAAAATGCTGCCAACGGCAAGCAAGCCTTGCCGCCGTGTCACACGTTATTTCAGTTTTATGTATTGGAAGGCAAGCTATCCTGCCAGTTATATCAGCGCAGCGGCGACATTTTCCTTGGCGTGCCTTTTAATATCGCCAGCTATGCTTTGCTAACTCTGATGGTGGCGCAAGTGTGCGGCTTACAGCCTGGCGACTTTATTCACACGCTTGGCGATGCGCACCTGTATGTTAACCATTTAGAACAAACGGATTTACAGCTTAGTCGTGAGCCTTATGCTCGTCCTGTGATGAAACTCAATCCAGAAGTAACCGATATTTTTGGTTTTAGTATCGATGATTTTACGCTCGAAAATTATCAGTGTCATCCACATATCAAAGCGCCGGTTGCCATTTAGGGCGCGAATATGACTAAAACTAACGTTTTAATCTGCGATGATTCGGCCTTCGCGCGCAAACAAATGGCGCGGGCCGTGCCCGATGGCTGGGAAGTAAATATCCATTACGCCGTAAATGGTGCCGACGCCATTGAGCAAATACATCGCGGTAACGCTGATGTGATGTTTCTGGATTTGAATATGCCGGTCATGGACGGTTATCAGACCATGGATTTCATCCGCCAAAAAGACTTACCCTGCCTGGTTATTGTGGTGTCCGGAGACGTTCAGCCTGAGGCGCGGCAACGGATGCTGGCAAACGGCGCGTTGGACTTTATTCGTAAGCCTATTGATAACGGCAAGCTAAGCACTTTACTCAGACAGTACGGTATTTATACTGGTGATAGCGTGGCGACGCAACGTAAACAGCAGGCAGCTATTTCTTCCTCAAATGAAACCGAAAAGTTCGACGCATACCGTGAAATGGTCAATGTGGCCATGGGACGTGCCGGCGAAAACCTGGCACGCTTGCTCGGAGAGTTTATTGACCTGCCAATCCCCAACGTCAATGTCATTGAGAATAACGAGCTGCACATGGCCATTGCTGAAATTAACCGAAACGAAAGTGTATCGGCGGTTTCTAAAGGCTTTGTGAGCGCCGGCATTCATGGCGAAGCTCTGGTGCTGTTTAACGATACCGATTTTAACAACATCGTTGAACTGCTTAATTATGATCAGTTGTCGGCCGCCCCGGCTCAGTTGGAAGCGCTCATGGATATTTCTAATATTATCATCGGTGCTTGTGTGAATGGGTTATCAGATCAACTCAACGTTACCTTTAGTCATAGCTCACCCATTTTATTGGGACGCAACCGGGAGCTTGAAAGTATTCTGGCTACTACCAAACAACGCTGGAACCGCATAATGGCGGTTGAGGTGGGTTTTGCCATAAAGCATAAAGGCGTCAGTTTCGATCTGCTTCTACTCTTTCCAGAAAAGTCGATGGAGCGGATTTATGCTCGGCTGGTAGGGACGGAGGAATAATCATGTCTGACATTATGGAAGACATTAATCGTCAGCACTGGATGCATGACTTGTTAGGCTCTCTGGAAGTGGGCATTGTGGTACTCGACCGCAACTTCAACGTTGAGGTGTGGAACCAGTTCATGGAAAACCACAGTAATCTTCGCCCCAGCCAGATTGTGGGTCAGTCCTTGTTTAAACACTTTCCTGAAATTGATGCAGACTGGCTAACACTTAAGAGTGAACCGGTGTTTGATTTAAAAACGCCGGTGTTCTTGATTTGGGAGCAGCGCCCGTACTTATTTAAATTTGACTGCAACCGGCCAATTACGTCTGAACTCGATTACATGTATCAGAATGTGACGTTATTCCCTCTTTCGTCGCTTACTGGTAAGGTGGAGCGCCTGTGTATGTTGGTATACGACGTGACCGACCAAGCCAGCAGCAGACTTAATATTGAAGGGTTAAATGACCAGTTAACGCAAATGAGCAGGGTAGATGGACTGACTCAGTTGTATAACCGCCGTTACTGGCAGGAACGCTTTGAGAATGTGTTCAAGCTTGCAAAGCGACGCGGCTCTGAAAATACTGCAATCATGCTCGACATAGACCATTTCAAAGCGGTGAACGATAATTATGGTCACCAGTGTGGTGATAAAGTCATTCAGGCACTCGCGGCACTTATTAAAAACACTGTGCGCGAAACTGACCTGGCCGGGCGTTATGGGGGGGAGGAGTTCGCGGTCATCTTACGCGATTCAAATTGTGATAATGCACAAATTGTTGCAGAGCGTATCCGGAAAGCGGCTGAGGAAATGGAAGTGACCCACGAAGGACAAAGTCTCAGATTTACCGTAAGTTTAGGATTGGCGGCATTCAGCACGCAATTTGAAAATGAAATGCAATGGCTTGAACGGGCTGATCAAGCGCTTTACAAAGCCAAAGAAAACGGCCGAAATCAGTGGGTGACAAGCTAAATCTGACATCGCTACAATGGCTTTTTTCTTCACGGTCAGCGCGGCCGATTGCCCGGCCTTTCCCCTTCAATACGACCGATTTGGTGTCTAAGCCTGTATAAAATGAACAGGCTCGGGATGACCATTAAAGCCGTTAAGATAAAGAACAACGTCCAGTTGCCCCCCAGTATATCAACCAGCACACCGCTACTTGAGGCCAGTAAAGTACGACTCAGCACGCTCAATGACGCCATTAATGCGTACTGTGTTGCCGAGAAGGCCCGGTTACATAACAGCGATATAAAGGCCACCATAGCAACTGTGCTCCAGGCAGCAGTAAAACCATCGAGAATAATAGTGGCCACAAACCAGCCTTTGTGCGGGCCGATTTCTGCCATCCAGGCAAACATTAAATTGCTTGCCGCCATAGCTGAGCCGGCAATCAGTAAGCCACGAAAAATCCCATAGTGAATATTGACCATGCCGCCAATCACCGAGAAAATAATGGTTACCCACCAGTTAAGCAGCTTTGAATAGGTACCAATATCGCTGTTGCTGAAGCCAATTTCTTTGTAAAACACAATGCTCATTCTACCCAGAAAGGCTTCACCGATTTTAAACAGGAATATAAACAGTAAGATCTGCAATGCCAGTCGCGCGCCACTGCGTTGAAAAAACTCTCTGAACGGTTCGACCAGACTTATCAACAACCAACTTATCACCTTACTAAGCAGTGAAGTGCGGTTATTCAGTAGTGCCTGATAGCGGTGGTTTGCTTCTGCAAGTAACGATGCACGGTCGACGATGGGTTCTTTGGCTAATAAAGTTGATATTAAGCAAAGCGTCATAATGGCAGCGAGTAATAAGTAGATTTGTTGCCAGTCCCAACCGGGCAGATCAGCCACTAAAAAAGGAATTGCACCCAATCCGCCATATCCGGTCCACCATCCGGCGGTAGCCAGCGATGATGCCGCGGACATCGTGTCATTTTCGTTTTTACCAATAGTATCTATACGAAACGCATCGATAGCGATATCTTGTGTTGCCGAACTAATGGCAATAATTAACCCACAAAGTGCAATTTGATATAACGCTACCTGCGCATCCAGTGTAGACATCCAACCACAGCACAGGATCATAATAATTTGCGTCTGAGCAATCCAGCCGCGTCTTTGCCCAAGCTGTATAAATGGCTTAACTCTGTCGAGTAATGGTGCCCATAAAAAATTTATTGAGTAAACCGCAAAAATAGCGCCGAACAAACCAATCGCCGAACGCGACAAAGACTCGTCTTTTAACCATGCGGTTAACACTGAGCCAATCATTACCCAGGGAAAGCCGCTGGCAATACCGAACACAAAAATGCTGAATAACCGCTTATCGCGAAAGAAAGTCAAAGAATTAAACAAGTAAGTAAGCTCAGTAATATTATTATGTGCTTATTGGATCATGTGTGCCGACTGGCTGCAAGCAAAACTGTGTGTCATCGGGTCAGACCGCATCAATGTGGAGCAGGATTTTATCGTTACGGACGAATACCGATACAATCCATTGGATAGACTGACTCGCCGCGCAGATAAGCCACGCAATTAAGCAGTTCTTCTCGTAACACATTGTCGCTAATCAGTTGGTCTTCACGCCAGTAATGAATTTGATGTAACAGGTGCCAGAAAACCCGTTCTTTGTGTGAACCTGGTTCTAAATCGTCGCTGCGATACAACGACCACTCTTCCAATGTGTCCCAGAAGAAAAAATTAAGTTCCTTATACTCCAGACTGCCCTGCCAGAATGCACGTAAATAGAAACACAGCTGTCGCGACTTTTCCTCAATAAACTGACTTATGCTCACGCTGTTTTCTCACTCATGGGACTTAAAAGAAGTATAGTCCAAATTTCTGAGAATTCGGTAAACAGAATTGTATTAATTTGTAACCGAGTATAGGGTTTAATACCTGGTTATAGATCGCAACGATAAGAGAATTAACAGTCTTATTTGATAAGCAGCACAGTAGCTGCCAAGCCACTCTGAAAAGTCATTGAGTATATTGTAAATTCCGTTTACTACCCCTGATAGTGCAATCTGTTTTACCAGCCCAGGTATCGAACCCAGCTATAAATTTCCTGACCAAGCCAGACACTACCGGTACCAGGTATTCGGGTTGACGTAGCGCCATGATATTGATTAGTTGTAAACATTCTTTGCCGGTAATGGGGCTTAAGGCTAACTGCGGCAGCCTCTCTACGAGGTTGTACAGTCGCAGTTTGCCAATGACTGAGTGTTGGAATGCTAATGTCGAGGACCGGATATGTGCTTTGTGCTAACCACTCAATCAGGGCCTGGTTCTGCTGTCTGCCTGGCCAAAATGCGCCAATACTGACCAATGTGTCCGGCGCACTGAGGAGGTTGTTATGCAGCGCATCGAGCAGTACCGCCGACGTCATACCTTCTGCCACTATAAATGTATAGCCTTTGTATTGATTAGCATATTGATATGCTGCATTCACTAACCCGATTATTTGTAGCCGGTAGCTATCATAGTCAATGGGCGAGCTGAGCAGATTGGCCACAGGCTTGGGGCTGTCAATAACCGCTGATTGTGTGGCCAGCGCTTGAGTGAAGTCGGTAGGGACTAACAGCGTTCGCCAGCCCTTTTGTTTTAACGTATCTGCCAGTACCAAGCCGGTATCCAGGTTTAATGACGGCGACTGCGTTGACACCAATACGATGGCAATACCCCGCACCAATGGTACCGCCGGCTCAATTTGCAGTGCCGGTATTTGTTGATCGGCAACCGCTAAACTCAGTAACTCGTCGTCCTGAAAATAACGGGTTAGGTCGTCGATTGTGTTGGCATGGGCACCCCAAACAGCCAGCCAGAGGCTGACAGTTACCGTAACGACTATTCGGTTTATGTGCTGCTTCAACATTGTTATCGTTTAAATATAAGCGGTTTACAATGTATCGGCCAACACCCGAAAAAGTTAAGCCGGGCTATTAAAGGCTGGCGGTGTGTATTCACCAAACGGTAGGGGGGCACAAAAGTGCATAACGTTATTGTTTGCCGGATGTTTAATTTGCAGTGATTCAGCGTGCAACTGCAACCGTGGTGCCCTGGCGACCACATCGGCGCTACCATACAGGCGGTCGCCTAAAATTGGGTGGCCAAGAGCAAGCATATGCACTCTTAATTGATGGGATCGGCCTGTTACGGGTAACAAAGCAACCAGTGATTCCTCGGCGGACTGACTCACCACTTCATAGTGGGTAAGAGATGGCTTGCCATTTTCCTGGTCGACCATTTGACGAGGGCGGTTAGGCCAGTCACAAATCAGTGGCAGGTCTACACGGCCTGATAATGGTGAAAGCTGTCCGGCAACGCGGGCGTAATAGCGCTTAGCCGTTTGACGCAACTCAAATTGCCTCGATAAAAGTCGGTGGCTGTCCTTATGCTGGGCGACAACCATCACGCCAGACGTGGCCATATCCAAACGGTGGACAATGCGCGCCAGCGGAAATACGCGTTGTAACCGTGAAATCAGGGAGTCTTTGTGCGCCGGGTCCTTGCCCGGCACGCTGAGTAAGCCACTGGGCTTATTAACGACGATAATATCATCGTCGTAATACAACAAATCCAGATAAGGTGTGACAGGCGGCGCATAAATAAAATCCGGATTAGCTTTGGTCATTGCTACTTCCACGGGTCAGTATCCACCTTTAGCCATTATGGATTATTGACCAGAACTCGCACAGCATCGAGCTGCACATCACTACTTTGCAGCACCTTGGTCAGGGCTGCCATTTGGGTTTCAAGAAACTCAATTTCACTATCACGAATAGCCGGATTTTGCTTTTGCAAATCAGTCAGACGCTGAATTTCTGCCCCCAAACTGCTTTGCATGGTTTGCATGGCGTCGCTTAGCACATGATTGGCCTGTTGATGGGCTTTTTCACGGGCGCTTTCTAAGTGCTGCTGTAGTTGTGGTGTCAGCGCCTGCACCAGCTGTTGTGCTATTTTACGTCCAATCTTGCGATGAGCTGTGGTATCTAACTCTGATGGCTGCCCCTTGGCATCCAGACAGATTCGAATAGGCGTCGGCGGTAAAAACCGCTCTAACTGCAGAGCGGGTGGCGCTTTGGCTGATAAAATAAAGAGCGTTTCCAGGTAGTATGCCCCTTTTGGCTGGCTGGTGTCGGCGACAAAGCCTACGCTGCTTTTACCGTAGATATCGGTAAGCACCATTTCAATAGCATGATGTACCAGTGGGTGGTCCCAGGTTAAAAAGTGGACGTTTTCCAAAGTGGTAGCGGTACGACGCCGGTATGTGACCGTCATGCCTTCGGGATCGAGACCAGGTAAGTGACCGATCATCGATTCAGTCGGGCGCAAAATAAAGCAGTCCTGGCCCTTTTCTTCCTGCTGCACACCGATAGCATCAAACAGGCGACCTGCAAATTTAGGTAAATCAGACGCGCTATCCAGCGCTATGATTTGTTCCAACAAGGTATCAACGCGGCCGACACCGGCCGCGTTTAGCTCCAGCAGCTTATCGCGGCCAGCATCCAGGCGGGCTTTGAGTTCGCTGTTTAACTGCTGGCTCTGACTGATTAACTCAGCTTGTAGGTCGGTATCGAATGGCGTGAGACAGTTCATGACCAAACTTTCTTCAACAGATTCAAACACCTTACCGCCAGTCGGACAGGTTTGCTCAAAGGCATTCAGCCCCTCGTGATACCATTTCAACAGTACTGACTGGGCTGATTCTTCAATTACCGGAACGTGGATCTGAATATCTTCTGTTTGACCAATCCTGTCCAGGCGACCAATACGTTGTTCGAGTAAGTCCGGCGTCAATGGTAAATCAAACAGTACCAGGTGGTGAGCGAACTGAAAGTTACGGCCTTCACTACCAATTTCGCTACATAACAATATTTGCGCGCCATCTTCTGGATCGGCAAAGTAGTGAGCGGCTTTGTCGCGCTCAACAATACTCATGCCTTCGTGGAAAACCGCCTGACGGATACCGGTTCGTACGCGAATTGTTTCTGCCAGTTGTTGAGCGGTGCCGGCATTGGCACAAATCAGTAGCACTTTAGCTGGTTTGATATCCGGTAACAGGTTGAGCAACCATTCTACACGGGGGTCAGCATCAATCCACACGTCCTGTACATCAGGCTGACGCTCCGGGAAAAGTGCCTCGGACAGAGACGTGATGGCATCAATCTGATATAGCTCCGGCTGGGGTAACGGATAAGCATGCAGGTGACGCGACGGAAAGCCCTCAATCGCTGCTCGACGGTTTCTGAACAACAGTCGACCGGTACCGTGACAGTCAATTAACTGATGGAGTATCGCATTGCGATTTTCCGGCGATGTCAGGTCATCGAACTGCGCCATAATTTCAGGGGCGAGTTGATTGAGTCTGGCAATATTTTCATCGCTTAAGGCGTTACCATCGATTAGTGGTGATACGGCGTCGGCCAGTGCTGTGTACTGGGACTCTTCTTGTAAAAATGTGTTGTAGTCGTAAAAACGCGCCGGGTCGAGCAGGCGTAGTCTGGCAAAGTGGCTTTCATGACCAAGTTGATCGGGGGTGGCGGTGAGCAGCAAAACCCCTGGAGTTGCTTCGGCGAGCTTTTCGATGGTTTGATACTCTACCGAGGGCTCACTGGCAGCCCACGCCAGGTGATGGGCTTCATCCACTACCAGTAAATCCCAGCTGGCTTGTTGAATTTGTTGTTGCCGTTTAGGGTGGCTGGTGAGCCAGTTAAGACCACACAATATGAGTTGGTCATTATCGAACGGGTTATCACTTTCGTCTTCGAGTGCTACGCAGCGGCTTTCATCGTAAATGGCAAAGGCCAGATTGACACGCCGCAGCATTTCAACCAGCCATTGGTGAAGCAACGTATCGGGCACCACGATTAACACCCGAGAAGCACGGCCGGTTAGGATTTGCTGGTGGATAATCAGTGCGGCTTCTATCGTTTTACCCAAGCCCACTTCATCGGCTAATAGCACCCGTGGCGCGTAGCGGCTGCCTACTTCAGACGCAATGTGTAATTGGTGGGGAATAAGTTCAATTCGCGCACCAACCATACCAATGGTGTCAGACTGGGCATGTTCGTGCTGATTGGCGAAGGCGTTATAACGGATATCAAACCATTTGGGATGGTCAAACTGATAGTTGAACAACCGTTTTTCAGGTTGATTCAGGCGAATATGATGATCCAGATTAGGTTCCGCCAGGGTTACCACTTCTTTTGTATCTTCACGAACGCCCTGATAGATGAGTACACCTTGCTGCTCAGTGACGGTTTCGACACACAGACTCCAGCCATCCTGGGATTTAACCGTGTCACCCACGGCAAATGTCAGTCGTGTGAGCGGCGCTTCCGCTTTAGTGTAAATGCGGCTTTCTTCAGTGGCCGGATATAAGACCTCTATAGAGCGAAAGTCGATACGAATAATGGCGCCAAGACCAAGCTCAGTTTCGGTGTTACTAAGCCAGCGTTGGCCAATGGCAAATTGTGTGTCGGTACTCATTTTTTTACTGCTCCGTGATAACCGGGAGGCGTATTGTACTGATCACGCCTGTAGCTGTCTTGATCAATATAGCAATCCTGACAATTCTTGCTGCTGATTGAGAGAATTCTGTACTAATTACCGCCAGCTTTTAGCTGTGCGACAGAATTTATTTACAGAATTTTGCTAAAAAAAAGTGAATAACTCAGCAAACTGCATTATGGTGGAGTTGATGGTCGATGTGATGCGGAGTATCAATCGGCTCAGCGCTTCGCGCATTGGCAGCTCCGTGTACATTGGCTCGTAATAGCACGTCGCATTTGAGACGAGCTTGGTCATGTTCATTGGAGTAACGGATGCCAAGAAATAGCAATGCAGACACCAGAATTTATGTACTGGACACCAATATCCTGCTACACGAACCCCTTGCCTTTCTCTCTTTTAAAGAAAATGATGTTGTAGTACCCATGACGGTACTGGAAGAACTCGACTACATTAAAGACAGTAAGAAAGATGTCGCTCGCGACGCCCGCGTTTGTATTCGAGCGATGGAAGATTTATTGCGCGATGCCAGCCCTGAGGATATGTTGGCCGGTGTGCCGCTTAGCGGTTTCGGCGCTGGAGAAAACCGGCCTACAGGTACACTGTCAATATATGCGGACCTGAATATGGCAGAGTCACAGCAAATTTTTGCCAGTGACGAAAACGATAATCGCATTATTAATGTAGCGCTGCATTTGCAAACCATGTTTGCCACCCAGGAAGTGGTATTGGTGACCAAAGACATCAATATGCGTCTCAAAGCAAAAGGTGCTGGTCTTGCTCATGTTGAGGATTACCGCACTGATCAACTTATCTCGGATATTAAATATCTGACCAAAGGTTATCACCAGTTTGAAGGCGACTTTTGGCAACGGGTTAAATCGGTAGATAGTCGCTCAGAAGGGCGCGATACCATTCATACCGTGCCTCGCTCATTACTGCCGGAAGCTTATGTAAACGAATTCTTACTTGATGACAGTAACCAGTTCGCCGGTTTAGTTGAGTCGATGACCAGCGATGAAATGGACATTCTGGACCTGGGTTACGATCGCTTAATGTCACGTTCCGCCTGGGGAATTACACCCAAAAATATAGGTCAGGCAATGGCGCTGCATTCGTTGCTGGATCCGCATATTGACCTGGTCATTCTGACCGGCCCGGCCGGCAGTGGGAAAACCTTACTGGCACTCGCCGCCGCGCTGGAAATGGTGGTGGAGCGCAATATGTACGATAAGATTATCGTTACCCGCAATACCCCTGAAATTGCTGAATCTATCGGCTTTTTGCCTGGCACCGAGGAAGAAAAAATGGCGCCCTGGCTGGCGGCGATTACCGACTCTCTGGAAGTGCTGCATAAACACGATGAAAACACCAAGGGCTCTATGAGCTATATCATGGAAAAAGCCAATATTCAGTTTAAGTCGGTGAACTTTATGCGTGGACGCAGTATTCAAAATGCCATTGTGATTTTGGATGAGTCACAAAATCTGACGGCATCGCAACTCAAAACCATCATTACCCGCTGTGGTGAAGGCACCAAGTTAATCTGTAGTGGCAACCTGGCGCAAATCGATAGCAACTATTTGAGTGCCGTGACATCTGGTTTAACGTATTTGGTAGAAAAGTTTAAAGACTTCTCTGGGAGTGCCACGATTAATCTGGATGGTGTAGTACGCTCTCGTCTCGCAGACTTTGCTGAAAACCATATGTAAAATTGTCGCCTGTGCGGGCATGCCTGACAGGCGCACTTACTCAGTAGTGGGATTAGCTGGTGGGATATCTTCTAAGGTGTACTGTAACGAGGCGAGTTGTTGCTTGGTTGACATACTGACTTCGCCCAGTAGTAACGGAGCAGGCCCGGTGGGATCGAGCAGTACATAGGGTAAGCCTTCAATCAGTAGCGTATTATCTTTGCTGAGTGGCGTTATGGCAATGGCAAGCAACGCATGATTATTCAATAAAACCAAGCGCATGGCGTTAGCGGGCAAAAACGCTCTGATTAGTGCCGCAGTAAGTACTGACTTACTGTCACAGTCGCCGATGTTTTGATTGAGTATCGCCAACGGCGGTGAAAACCCGGAACCATTACTTGACACCCGGTTGGTTAGTTCATCGTAAGGAATAGCCTGTACCCAACTAAGCAACAAGTTGAGGTAAGAGCGGGCGTTAGCCTGCTGGTCTACGATTTCATACAGAGACTGAGCAAGGGGGATTAACGGTAGCGTACTTTCTTCAATATACCTGACATGGTTGGGCTTAATGGCTTTTTGCAAAAGTGGGGTGGTGTAGTGCTCATAATATCGCTCCTCCAAATAGTGATTCATGGCTTGTTGTTGGGTTTCTTTAAGATTAGCTTGTAATGTATCGACGACATCTTTGCGCTTACCGGTAAGTGAGAACTCCAGTGAATCATAACGTTTTGTGAGAGTGAAGCGTGCATCACGGGGATCGATTTCCCGCGCAGCTTGAATGAGCGCTATTTCTACAGCACGTAAGGCCAGGTTGGGGCTATAGTTAACCTGTTGTATGGGTAAGGCACGGGTGCTTTCAAAGGGTAATAGAAACGAGATCTGGCGTAGGTTGTTATCGTGATCCAACCAGCCGTACGTATACTGCACGCCGTCGTCGCCCAACACACGCTGATATAGCGTTTGTTCGCCATAACAGGCATGGCTGGCCATTAGCACACCACAACATAACCATCGAATAACGCTTTTCATTCCCCACATACCGTTGGTTAGGAAATTATCCCGATTATTCAGTATAGTACAGATAATGGTAGGCGAGTAGTGCACGTTTTGGCGAACGATACGGTCAGCAATCAGATTATGTCGTTGTGGATGGCAGCGCTGTACTGAAAGTCAGCGATGTCGGTGCATACGACTTGCGAAAGTTGCCGCGAGCAGCTTTGAAGGTAACCTCTGATTACTGGTCGCTCTGCGGGTTAAACCAATCGAGTTGACGCTGAAGACTGACAACCCCACCAACAATAATCAGCACTGGCGGCTTCATTTGAGCAAGTTCAGGATGAGCATTTATGTTGCTCAGTATACCTGTGATGACCTTCTGTTGCTGGGTGGTCGCCGAGCGAATGAGGGCAATGGGCGTATCGGCTGACAGGCCGTGTTTAACCAGTTGCTCGCAAATAATGGGTAAACCGGTCAGCCCCATATAAAAGACAATGGTTTGATTGGCCTGCGCTAAACTGCGCCAGTTCAAATCGATGCTGCCATCTTTTAAATGACCGGTGGCAAAAACCACTGACTGGGCGTGGTCGCGATGTGTCAGTGGAATACCTGCATAAGAACCCGCCCCCGCCGCCGCAGTAATTCCCGGCACGACCTGAAAATCAATGTTTTCTGCTATGAGTCGTTGAATTTCTTCACCACCACGGCCAAAAATAAAGGGGTCACCGCCTTTGAGACGTACCACTCGATTACCTTCTTTGGCATAGTTGATCAGTAACTGATTAATATCATCTTGCGGCAGAGTATGGACACTCCTGGCTTTACCGACATAGACTTTTTCGGCATCGCGGCGAACTAATTCAAGAATTTGTGGTGACACCAGGCGATCGTATATTACTACATCTGCTTTTTGCATTAAGCGTAAAGCTCTGAACGTCAGCAAATCAGGATCGCCTGGGCCCGCGCCAACCAGGTAAACCTGGCCCTGGGTTTGTTTGTTCTCAGCGGCAGCATGCAATGCGGCAGTAAATTTCTCTTCGGCGCGATGCGTATTGCCTTGGGTGACTTCCTCGGCAATATCGCCGTCGAGTACTGACTCCCAGAAATAGCGCCTGGCAGTTACCGAGCTTAATGCATGTTTAACCCGCTCGCGGAACCGCTCTGAAAACGCCCCGAGTTTGCTAATATTCGCCGGAATGAGTGATTCGAGCTTTTGCCGTAAGTAACGTAAGAGCACCGGCGCATTACCGCCACTGCTCATCGCAACAACGATGGGGGAGCGGTCAATAATAGAGGGGGTAATAAACCCGCACAGTGGCGTGTTGTCAACTACGTTAACCAACAGGTTGCGGGCGGTTGCTTTAGCATGAATGTCTGCGTTTAACGCTTCGTCACTGGTGGCAACAAAAACCACCCGAACATCAGCCAGATCACTGTCTTCAAACGGGCGCTGGCAGAGAGTGACCTGGTCCGAGTCAGCCAGGTGTCTGACGGTAGCACATACTTCTGGTGCTACCACTTTAACCTGCGCATGACTTTTAAGCAGTAATTCGAGCTTGCGTGCCGCTACCTCACCTGCCCCTATAATAAGGCAGGGCAGGTTTTCAGTATCAATAAATAATGGGAAGTAACGCATGTCAAACTCTGTACTCTGTAATCAGGAGGTAAGTTTGCCCCGATAACGATATTTTTAAAACGAATTAAAAAATATTTTTTAGAGTAATTAGTTATTTATCGCGTGGCTTACTCTTACGTTTGGCAGGTGGCTTATCAGACCATTCACGTATTGCTAAGCGCTGACCAGCAACTCGCGTACCTTGCAAAGTTTGCCTGGTTTCTGCTGGCATACTGTCTGGTAAATCTACCGTACTGAAATTGTCATAAATTTCGATTGCACCGATATGCTTGCTGTCGATATTGGCCTCGTTAGCAATAGCACCAACAATATTACCGGGTTTTACGCCATGGGTATGACCTACTTCGATACGGAAACGCTGCTTCCCTTCATCCGGCTTACGGCTCTCACGAGGGGATTTCCGTCGTGCGTCGCGACCTTTAGAAGCGTTATCACGACGTCCGCTATCACGGCGTCCACTATCGCGGCGAGAATCGTCAAACTTGGGCTTACTATGTAAATCCGGACGATCTGACTCTTTTAGTAGCAGTGGCTCATCACCCTGGGCAATTTTAACCAAAGCTGCCAGCAGTACTTCCGGGCTGGCTTCAATTTCCTCAACCAACATATCTACAATTGGCATCAGACTCTCGATGTTATCGTCTTTTGTCGCCTCTGAAATGCTCTGCTTAAACTTACTTAAGCGAGTTTGATTCAGTTCGGTGATAGACGGGATAGGCATCGACTCGATGGTTTGACGTGTGGCCTTTTCGATGGCGAACAACATGCGTTTTTCGCGGTGCGAAATAAATAAGATCGCATCACCTGTGCGACCTGCACGACCAGTTCGACCTATGCGGTGAACGTAGCTTTCTGTATCGTACGGGATATCAAAATTAACAACATGACTAACCCGTTCAACATCGAGACCACGCGCTACCACATCCGTGGCTACTAAAATATCAATCTTGCCTTGTTTAAGACGATCAACCGTGCGTTCTCTCGATGATTGTGGAATATCACCATTTAATGGTTCCACGTCGTAACCACGGGCAGCCAGTTTTTCAGCCAATTCAAGGGTAGCAGTTTTCGTACGAACAAAGATAATCATGCCGTCAAACGGCTCGACTTCCATGATGCGGGTAAGTGCCTCCAGTTTGTGGTGGCCTGCTATCTGACAGTAGCGTTGTCGAATAGTACTTGCCGTGCTCACTTTGGACGCAATCTTCACATGCTTTGGATCATTCAGGTAACGCTGAGCAATCTTTTTGATTGGTGCCGGCATGGTGGCCGAGAACAATGCTGTTTGACGTTCTTTAGGCGCATGGCTTAGGATCAGCTCAACATCATCAATGAATCCCATGCGTAGCATTTCATCGGCTTCATCAAGCACCAGGAATTTAAGCTGATCAAGTTTAAGCGTACCACGTTTAATGTGGTCAATAACCCGTCCGGGGGTGCCCACTATAACCTGTACACCGCGTTTCAGCTGACGAATCTGGTTATCATAGGACTGCCCACCGTAAACAGGGAGAACGCGTATTTTTTTCGAGAAGCTGGCATAAGCCTGAAACGCTTCTGCCACCTGAATAGCCAACTCGCGGGTCGGTGCTAACACCAGTAGCTGCGGATAGTTACTTTCTACGTCCAGGTTGGCTAGCATAGGCAGTGCGAATGCCGCTGTTTTACCTGTGCCAGTTTGTGCTTGCCCTAATAAATCATTGCCCGCAAGCAAAAGAGGTATGCTCTCAGCTTGAATTGGTGACGGTTTCTCATAGCCAACTTTCTCTAAGGCTTGTAAGATAGGTGGCGGAAGGTTGAGATCTTTGAAGGTCAGTTCGACATTTGTATCGACATTTGTAGTCATTAAATTACGGATCCTGGATAACTCGGATTGGCATAGCAGAAAGCCAGCGGCATTATTAAAAAACTATTATAGGCCATTCGCAGTGTGGATACCACGACTGTATTAGGAATACCCTAGGTTCTTTTAAGGGTAAGACATAAAATAACAATTGCAAGGTATGCTATATGAATAGAAAGTCGTTTAAGCCACTCACCCTATCGAGTGTATTACTGATCACAGCATGTTGTTTTACATTATCTGGATGCAGTCAGAAAACAAGCGATGAACACATCCTGGCAGCCAGACAGTTCAGCGACGCAGGCGATCTGCAAGCTGCTGTTATAGAATATAAAAGTGCTGTGCAAAAGTCACCGAATGATCCCCAGGCACGCTTTGAGTTAGCCAGAACCTACCTCGACAGTAAAAACTACACTGCAGCAGAAAAAGAGTTTAATCGGGCCCTTGAGCTTGGTTATGACGCAAGTGAAGTTCTTCCTTTTCTTACGCGCGCCTACCATGAAACAGATTCAGAACTTGCCTTAGCCGATGTTGATCATAATGCCAGTGGTTTGACGCCGGTCAAACGAGCAGAGGTGAGTTTTTATAAATTAGATGCATTAATTCGTCTTGACGAGAAAGCGGCGGCTCGGGAAGTGCTCAGCGATATTGAAAAAATCGATACGACCAGTGCCTACAAAGGGCTGGCTCTGGCGCTGGGTAATATTTTAGATGAAGATTACGAAACCGCTTTGGAGCGAGTTAATGACGTTCACGAACAAGCGCCATTAAATAAAGATGTATTACTACAGCAAGCGCGCCTGAACTGGTTCCTTAAAAATACAGAAGAGGCTATTACAGCCTACGAAAGCTACCTCGAAGTAGCGCCCGATGACGCGCAAACAAAATTCATTTTTGCTGCGATCCTGGTTGAAACAAAGCGTTTTGAACAGGCGTTGCCGCTCGTGGATGACTTACTGCAATACAATGAGAATCATCCTCTGCTAAATCAGTTTAAAGGAATAATCGAGGTTAGCGAAAAGAAATACCAAAAAGCGCTAACGCATTTTGAGACGGCTATTTTAAATAACAATTCAGATCAGTTGTCGCGGTTAATGGCAGGCTATAGCGCGTATCAGTTGAAAGACTTTGCGACCGCAACGCAGCATTTATCGATGGTGGCAACTGCATTACCACCTTCGCATCCGGCATTACGAATGCTGGCAGACAGTTTGTTGCAACAAGGCGAAACCGAAGAGGCCAGCATTGTCCTGGATATGGTTGATGGTGAAGTGGATAAGGATGTATTGCTATTTTCTAAGGCCGGTTATCAGCTTTTACAAAGCGGTAATGTCGTCGGTGCGCAAAAAATGGTAAACAAAACGGTACCTCTGGCGTCATCGCCAGAAGAGCTAACCCGCCTGGGTGTTTTACAATTGTCACTCAATGACGCTGCCGGATTAGTTAATTTAGAAACGGCAGTCGAAAAAGCGCCGGAGCTTTCATCCGGTCAGCAAACGCTTGCGAATGCCTATTTAGCGACGAGACAGTTCGATAAAGCACTGGAAACAGCCACAAACTGGCAGCAAACAGAGCCAAATAATGTATTGCCCTGGCTGACGATTGCAAAAGTACATCTGGCGCAAAAACAGCTTGAAGAGGCTGAGCAAGCGATTAATAAAGCTGAAACACTTTCCAGCGATAACCTGCAGGTGAAACTGCAAAAAGTTGCATTGGAAATGGCCCGGGAACAACCAGAAAAAGCACTGGATGCCCTTCAACGTGCACTGGATATAGACCCGCTGAATCAAACTTCGTTGGCGCTTTTGTATGTTATTTATAACCAGTTAGAAACACCTGAAAAAGCCATCGAGCAAATCAAAGGTGTGATCAGCGAAAATCCTGAGAGTCGCGTACCCAAAGTGGTTTTAGCGCGAGTGTATTTGGGTGAGCAAAAGTTCAAACAAGGCCTTGAAGCGCTAGCGACTATCGATTCGAGTGAAGGGGCTCCCACGATTTACTGGGACACCAAAGGGCGTTTGCTATTGGCAAGTCAGCAATTTTCACAGGCCGAAGATCACTACAGAATGTGGTTGGAACAACAGCCAATTAATAAAATGGCCACCATGAATCTGGCGATGCTGTTAGATCTGCAAGGCCAGTTCAGGGCTGGTGAAGAATTAATTTCAGCGTTCATTAAAAAGAACCCGGACTTACAAGCCGAAGTGGTAAAAGCTTATTTCCATGCGATGCTGAGAGAAACAAGCCAAGCCGAGAAAATCTTAAATAAACTTTCACCAGAGGCGCGTAATCTCCCGTTTGTCAGAGGGATTGATGCCCGTCTGCAAATTGCCAGCAAAGACTACGAGGCAGCGTTACCCAATGCATTAGCCGCCTATGAAGCGATGCCCAATGTACGTAGCCTGGCACTGGTAATATTATGTTATGACAAGACCGGACAAGCAGAGCAGGGTTTTGGGATACTGGCGGATTTTGTTGATGAAAACCCAAACAATAATCAGGCCTTACTGATGTATGCGGAACGATTAATTGCGCGCGACGTGACGAAAGCAATTGGCGTTTATGAAGCAGTGGTTAAAAATCAGCCTGATAACGCTATCGCCCTGAATAACCTCGCGTTTCTTGAATTTGAGCAAGGACTGTTAGATGAAGCAGAAGCGCACGCGCGTAAAGCATTTAAAATCGTGCCTTCCTCGGTAGATATTGCCGACACTTTGGCGCAAGTGTTAATTAGCAAGGGTGAAATGCAAAAAGCGAAGGCAACTTACGATACGGTTATCTCCGAGGACATTCAAAGTGATGACATCTATCTGAACTATGTTGAACTACTATTGCAATTGAACATGAAGGACTTAGCTAACCGCAGGATCAAAGAGCGCGAATTTACCTCAGATCAAGCCAAAGAGAGACTGCAGCAACTGCAAGCTAAATTCGGTTTGTAAGATGCCTTTCAATTCTTCATTCGGTGCCGATGACAATATCAGCGATATGTCATGGGTCGCCGAATCTGATGTATCAACGTTAAGCAATTTTATTGCCTGCAGTAAGCAGTAATAGCTGCGCGCAGGCGCCTTATCGCTAATACTTTTACCGACATGCTTACCATAATGTCATAGCATATCCAATAATAAACAAATAAGAGCGAACGCTGATGAAAAGACAGAATTTTTTAGTTTTATGTGGGGCCATATTGGCAACCATGACATTGAGTACTGGTCGCAGTTATGCAGACGATAGCAGCCGTTATATCGAAACGGAAAGCCAGGTCATTACTGAGCACGAAACCAAAATTAACGGCAAACGAGTAAACTATAGTGCCGAAACAGGTACTCAACCGGTATGGAATGATGAAGGGGACGCCGTAGCCACGCTTCATTATACCTATTACAAGCGCAATGGCACTAAAGATGATACCACCCGACCATTATTGATTAGCTTTAATGGTGGACCGGGGTCGGCGTCTGTATGGATGCATATCGCTTATACGGGCCCTAAAATCCTTAATATTGACGATGAAGGGTATCCGTTGCAACCTTATGGCATAAAGTCGAACCCATATTCGGTGCTGGATGTCGCCGATATTTTATACGTGAATCCGGTTAACACCGGATACAGCCGGGTGCTGAGAAATGCTGAGGGTAAATTGCCGTCAAAAGATCAGCAGCAGAAAATGTTCTTCGGTGTCAATGCAGACATCAAATATCTGGCCGAGTGGTTGAATACCTTTGTAACCCGCAAAAACCGCTGGCGCTCACCTAAGTACCTGATTGGTGAGAGTTATGGTACAACCCGGGTGTCTGGTTTAGCCCTGGAACTACAAAATAGTCAGTGGATGTATTTAAACGGGGTGATTTTAGTGTCACCAACGGACCTCGGTATTGAACGCGATGGTCCGGTTAAAATGGCTAACCGCTTACCCTATTTTGCCGCGGCGGCATGGCATCATAAGTTGTTACAGTCTGAATACCAAAACATGCCACTGGAAGAATTTTTGCCGCAGGTAGAGTCTTTTGCGCTCAATGAGTTAATGCCTGCACTGGCTCAGGGGGGCTTTATTAGCGAAGATAAGAAACAGGCTGTTATTAAAAAGTTTGCTGCTTATTCAGGCTTGTCTGAAACGGCAATTGCACAAAATAATTTAGCTGTCAGTACCAGTTATTATTGGAAAGAGTTACTGCGTAGTGAAAGTAAAACGGTGGGGCGCCTGGATAGTCGGTATCTTGGTTTAGATAGTCAGGACAGTGGTAGCAGCCCGGATTACAATGCGGAGTTAACATCCTGGTTGCACTCATTCACGCCTGCGCTGAATTACTACCTGCGTGAAGAACTTAACTATAAGACCGACATTAAATATAATATGTTTGGGCCCGTTCATCCCTGGGACCGTTCAAACAACAGTACTGGCAAAAACCTCAGCGAAGCCATGGCAGCAAATCCTTATTTACATGTAATGATTCAATCTGGCTACTACGATGGTGCCACCAATTACTTTGATGCAAAGTACTCGATGTGGCAGTTGGATCCCAGCGGTAAAATGAAACAACGTTTAAGTTTTAAGGGATATCGCAGCGGGCACATGATGTATTTGCGTCGTGACGATTTGAAAACGGCAAATGACGACATTCGTGTGTTTATTGATGCGAGTTTACCGGCAAGCAATGAGCCGGCAAAATACAGTCGTTAATCACTGAATCTTTTGTAAATACCTGGCTGGCAATGCGAACTGTTATGACGCACTGCTAGCCACTTTAATGCCTAGTTTTTATTGTTGATGTTATCGATTTTTTGCTCTAACCGCTGTAAATGGGCTGCGATATCTTCAATAGTTGGCTCATCCTGATGGGCTTCTCGATAGGCTTTAGCGTTCTCTTTTTCCATCACATTTACCACAATACCAATTACCATGTTTAAAAATGCAAACGCGGTAAAAAAGATAAAGCTTAGGTAAAAAAACCAACTCAGTGGGTAAACTTCCATGGTTTCGTACATGACATCGGTCCAGTCTTCGAATGTCATCACCCGAAACAGCGTCAGCAGTGAGATGGTAATATCGCCCCACAGGACAGGATTGATTTCTTCAAACAACGTACTGCCGATCGCCGCGTAAATATAGAAAATAATGAACATCAGCAGCATGACGTAACCTAGCTGCGGTAAAGCTTTAACCAAAGATATCAGCAGCAGCCGTAATTCAGGAATGATTGAAATCATCCGTAGTACCCGAAACACTCTCACCAGGCGTGCAATAAGTGCGGTGTCGCTATTTTCAAGCGGTAGCAGGCTTACAAGTACAATTAGCGTATCAAAGCAGTTCCAGAAATTTTTGAAAAAATGCAGTTTGTTCTTTTCGCCAATAAAGCGAATGCTTATTTCAATTAAGAAAAAAGCGCTAATAAGCCAATCCAGTATGTTAGTAATACGATTGACGGTGCTGGGCATATCGTAGGTTTTTGCACCCACGAGTAAAGCTGAAAAAAGAATAACTGCGATAACAAAAAGCTCAAAGGCTTTGTTGGACCGAAGTTGTTCAAATTTGGTTTGTAACTGAGTTGCCTTCATATTTTATGAGTTTCGATTGAGAACCGTTAGTGAATCAGTTTATACTGAGATGTAGTTAAACTTCAGGCGGTATCATGGACGACAGTAGCGAGAATTTGCAAGCAAAATTAGCCCACCTTTCTGATCATCTGGATAATAGTTCACCCACTGTTGACGAAGCCCGGGATATTAAGGCAGCCATGCAGGATATCATCGAAAGACTCGAAGCCTTGCAGAGTCCAAAGCGGTAATCGAGGGGGCTACTACCAATGCTCTTTATCGATTAGCAAAGGTTATACAGCATCCAAAAAAACGCGCCTCTCGGCGCGTTTTTTGTAGGCCGATTTCGCAGGTTCTACTTTTTATTGCTGTCCTGCTGTAACCCCTTACTGATGAGTTCGATATCAGCGGCGGTAAGATTACCGGCAGCTTGTTTAAGCGTAATCATTGCCTGAATAAAATCGTAACGGGCACCTGATAAGTTGGCGCGGGCATCAAACAGGTTTCGCGTACTGTTTAATACATCAACGATCGTACGGGTACCCACATCAAAGCCAGCTTCGGTAGCTTTTAATGCACTGTCTGCTGACAGCACTGCTTGTTCTAAAGCACGGATGGTAGAGATAGCTGCTTTCACATCATTGTAAGAGCTTCGTACGGACTGGATTGTTTGGCGATGAGCCAGTTCCAGATCTTCTCCTGCTGCTACAAACTGAGCCCGGGCCCGATCTGTCTGAGCTGATACAGAGCCGCCCTGGTAAATAGGCACGTTTAAGGTAACGCCGATACTTTGGCTGTCCTGGAATGGTGTTTCGTTTTCAAAAAAGCCAGGGACTTCTGTTTTAGTTTTAGAGCTACCGTACGAGCCATTCAGACTAAGTGTAGGCAGATGCCCTGCTGAGGCGATATCAATGTCCATTTTCGCCACATCCACAGACAAGCGTTGTGCCAGCAATGTGAGATTTGAGTTCTCGGCAATTTCCAGCCAGTCTGTTACATCTTGCGGAGAAGGCGCTGCCGCTGCAAAACGTTCAGTATTGAGCACATAAAGGTTGTCATGGTACTTGCCGGTAATTACGCGCAACGCTTCACGCGCCAGTTCAATGCGATTCTCGGCGACGATTTCCTGCGCTACAGTGTTATCGTAATTCGCTTGTGCTTCGTGTACGTCGGTGATGGCTGTCAGACCCACTTCAAAACGCTGCTTGGTTTGTTCCAGTTGCCGCTCTATTGCACGTTTTTCGGCCTGCACAAAATCGAGGTTATCCTGCGCTCTGAGCACATCCAAGTAAGCGGTTACCGTGCGAACGATAAGTTCCTGCACCGTCGCCGCATAGGTTGCATCACTCTGTTCGGCAGTTAATTCAGCTTGATCCAAACCGAGCCATCGAGAGTGATCATAGAGCGACATGTTTAGAGATAACCCCCAGTTTGTCGAGTCTCGGTTTGCCTCTACATCGATGATCTGAAACTGAGGGTTTTCTTTTGTACCCGTTTGTATTTCACGTGTTGTTTCACTGGTTGACGTACTATAACCCAATGAACCGGAAATTTGGGGGAGAAGCTGCGCGCGGCTAATTGGAATCGCCTGATACGCTGCATCTCGCTGTGCCTTTGCTCGGTTAACCACAGGATCGTTGGCCATGGCTTGTTGATAAACGTCCAATAAGCTATCTGCCAATACTGGTGTGGTTATACTTAAACCAAGCATTAGCGATAAAAGTGTTTTTTTCATGTTTTCGCCTTCAATCTTAACTGTGTTTACTATCTTCAGGGGGCTTATTAATGACCCGCGGCACAAATGCCACAGTGTCTGCCTTTATTATGTGGGTAACACCCACTCTACGATTTATTTTAAAACTGATTGTTATACTTTAAGAAATACGTGCAATAAATGACACATTAAAGTCGTAACAGAGCTAGCGTAAGTGTAACAGAATATGTGTCTGGTATACTCGTTTACCAATAGATGAATTTATCATTCTATTTATTATATATACACGTGTGATCGTAAGTAACCAAATTCGTATACTAACTGGTTTAGCTAATAAAAGAGAATGCAATGACAGCGAAAATTCAACGTTTCAACTCACAGGATGTGAAGATCGAGACCACCGAGCCATTATACGAAGGCTTTTTTAATATGGTTCGATATGACTTTAAACACAAAAAATATGATGGAAGCTGGACTGATACGATTAGCCGGGAAGTGTTCGAAAGAGGCCACGCAGTGGCTGTTTTACCTTACGATCCTGTTACTCAGGAATTTGTGCTGATTGAGCAGGTGCGTATTGGGGCGGTGCCTACCTCTGACACACCGTGGCTAATTGAAATCATCGCCGGCATTATTGATGATGGCGAAACAGAACGCGACGTTTGTGTTCGTGAAGCACAAGAAGAAGCCGGCATAGCGCTTACACATTTAACCAAAGCGTTGAGTTATCTGGCGAGTCCCGGTGGGACCACCGAGCGGCTGCATATCTATGTTGCCAGCACCGACGCGACGAAAGCGAGTGGTGTGCATGGTTTAGCCGAAGAGTCGGAAGATATCTTAGTCCTGCGGGTTGCAGAAGAAACCGTCAGAGAATGGCTGGACAACGGTAAAATTGACAACGCCGCAAGCATTATTGCGTTACAATGGTTTTTTATGCACAAGCAAACTTTATTACAACAGTGGCAACACGGTGACAAATAAACAGCGCAAGTACGTTCCAAATCTACCTACCTTGCAAGCAATTTGTGAGCGTAATTACGTGCACCTGTTAACCATGCTACCCGACTGCGATACCGCAGAGTTAACCTATCGCTTTACCGCTGGTCATGGCCTGACGTATCGTATAAAAATACTCGAGTCGGCTCGCTACACCAGCACTTTGTTGGTGGAGCAGGTAAGTCTGAGCGCGCCTGATTATTTAAAGCCCGCTATGACGGTTCGCCTCTATCATGATGCGCGTATGGCAGAAGTTATTTCCAGTCAGAATGCCGGCGCACTGGCGCCCTCTTATCAATATCCCAATGCTAAAATGCGCTTACGAAATGAAAAGCATATGGTGAACCTGTTTTTAACCGAGTGGCTGCACTTTTGCCACAACCATAATGCCCGGCCAATAGCCTCCGCCTGAATGAAGCTGGTTCAGATTTCTGACTGTCACCTCTTTGCTGCACCGGATCAAGCCGGTTATGCAGGCATTAACCCTGCAAAATCGTTAAGTGAAGTGTTGCAAGCTATTGCCGAAGAGAAGCCTGATGGTGTGTTAATTACTGGTGATATTAGTGGCGACGACAGTCGCTTAAGTTATCAGTTGTTTTTATCTTTGATGTCATACTATTGCGGCAGTCTTAACTGGCGGGTTATTCCCGGTAACCATGATAATAACGCGGGGTTTTCAGCGTATCTGGCAAATCAATGGTTAAAGGCCGGTCAGCCCTGGCAACTTGGCGACACAACAATACATGGTTTGGATACCCGTCATCAGGGAACCTCTGGCAATGTATGTGAAAAGCAGCTCATGGCGATTGCGAGTGCTATACGGGCACAACCTGACAATAAGCATGTACTGGCGCTGCACCATCATCCGGTACCAACCCAAAGCTGGATGGACAAGCATGCCCTGTTCAATACCCAGGCGTTAGCCGATTTTGTACTGACTAATTCCGTTGCTATGATATTGCATGGCCATATACATGCGGAGTATGCTGCGCAGTTAAATGGCTGCCCGGTCTATGGTGCACCGTCAACCTGCTGGCAATGGCAGTCAGGTGCAGACTTTGGCGTGTCAGATCTGCCGGCGGGTTATCGCCTCATTACCAACGAAAATACTAAGTTCAATACCACTATTGTGAGGATTGCATGAACTGCATTTTGTATCTGCATGGTTTTTTAAGCTCGCCACACTCAATAAAAGCCCAACAAACCAGAGCTTACTTACATAATCAGCAGCCTGATATTGAGTTTATTTGCCCTGAATTGTCGAATTCGCCATCTGAACTGGCCAATCAACTCAACGACCTGATAACGCAACACCCAAAGATGCTTAACGAGGGGTTACGGGTTATCGGCAGTTCGATGGGGGGATACTTAGCGACCTGGCTGGTGGAACAGTATGGGGGCCGGGCTGTGCTGATAAACCCAGCGGTAAAACCCTTCGAATTGCTGCAGGGGTATCTGGGTGAACATGAAAATCCTTACACCAACAAACGTTTTGTACTGCGCCACGACGATATTGAGCATATTCGTAATTTTTACCAACCCGAATTGGTTAATCCTCAGCGCTATCAGGTACTGCTGCAAACCGGTGATGAAACCCTCGATTACCGCCAGGCAGCAGAACATTACAAAGGTGTCTCAATGTGCATTGAAAATGGTGGCGACCACAGTTTCGTTGGGTATGAAGATCATCTGCCCGACATTCTCCGGTTTTTACGAGGTTAACGGGTTTAGCAAGTCAGGTAGCTTGTAGCAGGCGAATTGCGCTCGCGTCGGACGCCTGATAACATCATTGCAACCGTTGCAATTTTAGCCGATAGTGCTGGCAGTATTTTGCTGTGCGTGTGCAGCCCAACATGAAGAATAATCATAACAATGTCGAATCAATATAATTCAGATGCAATTGAGGTCCTTAATGGTCTGGAGCCGGTTAAACGGCGTCCGGGAATGTACACAGATACCACTCGCCCCAATCACCTTGGTCAGGAAGTTATCGATAACAGTGTTGATGAGGCCCTCGCCGGACATGCCGCTAACTTAAAAGTGGTGTTGCACGAAGATCAATCGCTGGAAGTCGTCGATGATGGTCGCGGTATGCCCGTGGATATTCACCCCGAAGAAAAAATCTCCGGCGTCGAATTGATCATGACCAAGCTGCATGCGGGCGGTAAGTTTTCCAATAAGAATTATGAATACTCCGGTGGTTTGCACGGGGTAGGTATTTCAGTGGTAAATGCGCTGTCTAATCGGGTCGAGGTGACAATCCGCCGTGATAGTCAGGTGTATTTAATTGTGTTTGCCGATGGCGACAGAATTGAAGACTTAAAAGTTATTGATACTTGCGGTCGCCGCAATACCGGAACCAGTGTGCGCTTCTGGCCTGATCCTCAGTATTTTGACTCGGCGAAGTTCTCGGTCGCTAAACTGTGTCATAACTTGCGTGCCAAAGCCGTGTTGTGTCCCGGTCTGCGTATTAAGTTTGAAGACAAGATCGGCAAAGAAAGTTACGAATGGTTCTACGAAGATGGTTTGCAGGATTATTTACTCAGCGCTGTAAAAGAATACATAACGTTACCCGATGATGTGCCATTCACCGGCAGTTTCAGTGGTAATGGTGAAGCGGCTGATTGGGCTGTTATGTGGCTGCCCGAGGGGGGCGAGCTCATCACCGAAAGCTATGTCAATTTAATACCCACCGCGCAGGGGGGGACTCATGTAAATGGTTTGCGGCAGGGGCTGCTTGAATCCATGCGTGAGTTTTGTGAGTTTCGTAATTTATTGCCGCGCGGCGTAAAACTGACGCCTGATGATATATGGGATCGCTGCGCCTATATACTCTCGACCAAAATGCACGATCCTCAATTTGCCGGGCAAACCAAAGAGCGTTTGTCTTCACGACAAGCATCAGCGTTTGTGTCAGGTGTGGTCAAGGATGCCTTCAGCCTGTGGCTTAACCAGCATACTGATGTGGCGGAAGGACTGGCAGAGATGTGCATTAATAATGCGCAGCGTCGACTCCGTCAAAATAAAAAAGTTGCTCGTAAAAAAGTCACGCAAGGTCCGGCATTACCGGGCAAATTGACAGATTGCGGGTCGCAGGACATCACCCAATCGGAACTTTTTTTGGTTGAAGGTGATTCAGCGGGTGGCTCTGCCAAACAGGCTCGCGACCGCGAGTTCCAGGCAATCATGCCGTTGCGCGGTAAAATCCTTAACAGCTGGGAAGTCGATTCCGGGCAAATACTGGCCTCTCAGGAAATCCATGATATCTCAGTGGCGTTAGGTATTGATCCAGACTCAGAAGATTTAACCGGATTGCGCTATGGTAAAATTTGTATTTTAGCGGATGCCGATTCTGACGGACTTCATATTGCCACCTTATTGTGTGCGTTGTTCGTGCGCCATTTCCGCTCTCTGGTTAATGCCGGTCACGTCTACGTAGCTATGCCACCGCTGTTTCGTATTGATGTGGGTAAAGAGGTATTTTATGCCCTCGACGAAGCTGAAAAGCAGGGCATTCTCGACCGTATTGAAGCCGATAAAAAACGAGGCAAAGTTAATGTGCAGCGGTTTAAGGGCTTGGGTGAAATGAATCCATTGCAACTGCGTGAAACGACCATGGATCCCAACACTCGTCGCCTTGTTCAACTCACCGTTGATGATAACGAAGATATGCTGGAGATGATGGACATGCTGTTAGCAAAGAAACGTTCCGGCGATCGCAAACAGTGGCTGGAAAGCAAAGGCAATTTGGCTGAGGTGATATAGTGGCAGGTCACCCAGGTACAACATTGCAGGCGGTTTTATTTGATCATGATGGCACATTGATCGATTCAGAAGCCGTGCATTTTGGGCTGTGGCAAGAAACACTAAAGCCTTTTGGTGTGTCACTCACTGAGCAGTATTACAATGAGGTAATGGCAGGGGTACCGACACCACAAAATGGCATTGACGTTGTACGCGATTTTAAACTCAACACAGATGCCCAACAGCTCGCCAATACTAAAACTCAACTCACTGAAAACTATTTACATAAGCAGCCATTTCCACTGATGCCCTTTGCTAAGGAGACCCTGGCACTATGCCATCAGCGAGGCTTGCGTATTGCTATCGTTACCGGCGGCAGTAAATATTCGGTGCAACGTACCCTGTCATGTTATGGCTTTTCGCAATGGGTAGAATGTGTGGTTGCTGTAGAAGATGTTGAGCGGAGTAAACCAGCGCCGGATTGCTACCTTAAGGCATTAAATATCATGCAATTGTCAGCGCAACAAGCGATTGCTATAGAAGACACCGAACATGGCCTTGCGGCGGCCGTGGCAGCAGGTTTAGACTGTGTTGCTATACCCACAGCGCAGTCGGCCGGTCACGACTTTACAACGGCTGTCGCTCAATATGAGGATCTGTCCGAATGGACAGGCACTCAATTTAATCGCCTGTAGTTTTATCGAATCTGGATTGTACCGACATGTTTGGCCGTATTCTGCTGTTTATTATTTTGTTGTTTGTTATCGCTGCTGGCGTGATTACTGCGCTGGTAATAGAGCCTGCGCCGACTGTAACCACAACATCAACTCATCAGGTTGACAATGCAGAGACCGTTCATGAGCTGTTGCAACAGATCAGAAACAGTCTTCAGGATCGCCATTCCCAACAGCGCGTTGAAATAAGCGAAATGCAGCTAGAGAGCTTGATGGGGTTTGCCCAGCGGGCGATACCGGGCTTTAGTGGCTCTGTGGTGGTGTCTTCCCGTAAAGCTAAACTGGCGGCCAGTGTGCCTTTACCCGGAATATTGGATAACTACTATGTGAATTTATCGACCTTAGTGTTTCCGGGCAAAGGTGTTGATATTGAGTACGTTAAAATAGGCAAGATAAGTATTCCCGGTGATATCGCGTTAAATGTATCAGTATGGTTGGTCGACAGGTTTACGCACAGTGATGTGGCCAGCACCGCGGCTAGCCAAATAACACAAATAACTATGGCCGACGAGCGGGTGGTGTTAGATATGCGGCCTCTGGATAATTTGTTAAAACAATTGAATGTGGCGCGCGACAATATGGCTAGCGTCGATAGCGAGGTTGGTCTGCTGACCACCGATTATCTGGCGTTTTTAAATGCCTCTTCACTGGGTCAGTCACCGTCACCAAAATCACTTGCCAGCTATTTGAATCTGGTTCTGAACAGAGCGGCTACCTTGAGTGAAAGCAATAACAAGGCGCTGCATAATCAGGCGGCTTTACTCTCACTGGCAATTTACATCGGCGATCACCGAATTGCCAGTATTGCTGGCGCTCAGCAACCTGTTGAGGGCGACATTGCCCGTCCACGTGCGCCAGCGGTGCTTGCCCAGCGCAATGATCTCGCGTTGCATTTCATTATATCTGCGGCGCTACAAATTGTATCGCAGCAAAATATTACACTGGCCATTGGTGAGTTTAAGGAATTGATGGACCGCGCGTTAGGCGGCAGCGGTTACAGCTTTGTAGACCTTGCCGCTGATATGTCAGGCATTGCATTTGCCAGAGTGGCTATTGCTGAGAACACGGCTGAGGTGGTTCAGCAAAAGGCGACCGAGAGGCTTCGTGAACGGGATATTATTCCCTCACTGACAGGGTTACCTGAAGGCCTCAGCAAAAAGGAGTTCAGTCGGCGATATAAGGAGGTAGACAGCCCTGCCTATCGCGAGCAGGTGGCGCTCATTCAACAGCGACTCAATGACTTGCCGCTCTACACTCCTTAATGCAGGTTTATTTCTTTACGCTGACAGAAAACTGCTGCAGGGTCGTTAAGGCAAGTTCTATTTTTTTTACCAGTGGCAGCAAAGCGGCTTTGGCTTCTTCCTCGGGTAATTCCTTAATAGCCTGCCAGTCGCTGGCGATTTCCTCAACATAGGGGCCAAAGCGTTTTGCCCGTGTGGCAAAACCACTATCATCAGCGAAGATAGCTGCAAATTTACCTTTTTGTTGATGTTGTAACTGGTCGAGTATCGCATCAGCGTCAACCGCCTTGCGATATAGTGTTTGTAGCGTTTCTTGCAACTGCTGGTGTACAGAATCCAATTAAGCGCTCCTTTTTTTCTAAAAATAATTAAAGATTGACGTCGGTGTGCCGATAACCCATTGAGGTGGGCAATTCTGCCCACTTTTCAACGTTGCTACAAGCAAATAAGGAAACTGGTATGGATATTCAAGGCGCAAATGCCTCTGGAGCGTCCGGTGCATCGCTTGAGTTGGCTTCACTCAAACTGGCCAAAGGCCAGCAAGAGCAAGAAGGTCAAGCGACGCTTCAGCTGCTGGATTCAGCCGCTGACGTACCAAAAACAGCATCTGCAAATCCGGCTATCGGCGCCAACATCGATACTTTTGCCTGATTTAGGAGAGTTATTCTCCAGGATGCAGACGTAAGTCTATCGGCGTTTTGCCAGGTTGGCCGCCAATCTCGGTAACGAGCTTTGGTACCATAAAGCCTGGTAAACGCCTTATCAATTCAGCCATTAGTTTCCTGGCGGTTTGTAATGGCACATCAAAATGTGCACTCCCCTGAACTTTATCTAACGTGTGCAGGTAATACGGCATGATGCCTGCGCTAAACAACGTTTCGTTTAACTGTTGTTGAGTATCGGCATCGTCATTTATTCCTTTTAACAAGACCGCTTGATTGAGCAGTGTCACACCCGCTTCGCGCAATGGCCGTAAACGTTGTACCAGTTGTTCTGAAACCTCATTCGCGTGATTTATATGCAATACCAGTACGCGCTGTAGTGGCAGGCTGGTAAACCAGGCATAAAAATCGTTATCCAGTCGTGCTGGAATAACGACCGGCAGGCGGCTGTGAATTCGCAGACGTTTAATGTGGGGAATCTCAGACAATTCTTTTGCCAGTGCAGCCAGATGAGTGTCTTTGGCCATTAGCGGATCGCCACCTGATAATATAACCTCATCAATGTCAGGGTTTGCGGCAATATAGTTAATGTTCTTTGCTAATTCCTGCTTTGATAAACTGTTATCGGCATAGGGGAAGTGCCGGCGAAAACAATAACGGCAATTTACGGCGCAGCCGCCTCTTACTATCAGCAGCACCCGGCTGTGGTATTTATGCAGTAACCCCGGAGTGGCGGTGTCATGTTCTTCAAGTGGATCAGCACTGAATCCGGGTGCGGTTAAAAATTCCTGCTTAACCGGTAATACCTGCTGCAGCAACGGATCATGCCAGTTGCCTTTTTCCATCAGTGATGCAAAAAAGCGCGGTACCCGCATCGGAAACAAACGGCGAGCTTCAGCGTGCGGACCGAAATCAGTTGTGTCTAATTCAAGGTATTTCAGCATCGAAAACGGGTCTGTAAAGCCACTGGCCAACTCTTTTTGCCAGTTTTGCTCTACAGAGATGTGTTTTTTTTGTATTATTTGCGCCACAAAACTAAAACCTAACAGTGTTTATTGAGGAATTATGGCTAATTTCAGCACTAACGAGTTCAAAGCGGGCTTAAAAATTATGCTCGACGGAGAACCTTGCAACATTCTTGAAAACGAATACGTAAAGCCTGGCAAAGGGCAGGCCTTTAACCGTGTGAAGATTCGTAAACTGATTTCTGGCAAAGTGCTGGAAAAAACCTTTCGCTCCGGTGAATCAGTAGAAGGCGCAGACGTTATGGATACGGAACTGGCCTACCTGTATACCGACGGTGAATTCTATCACTTTATGAATAATGAAACATTCGAACAAATCGCTGCGGACGAAAAAGCAGTGGGTGAAAATGTAAAATGGCTGGTTGAGAACGATGTTTGTACCATTACATTGTGGAACGGATCGCCTATTACCGTTGCGCCACCTAATTTTGTCGAGCTGGAAATTACCGAAACTGATCCCGGTCTGAAAGGGGATACGGCGGGTACTGGTGGTAAACCTGCTACCTTGTCTACTGGTGCGGTAGTGCGGGTACCGTTATTTGTGCAAACCGGTGAAGTCATTAAAGTAGACACCCGTAATGGTGAATACGTTTCACGCGCACAAAAGTAATCACTTAAATGCGCTGCTCTGTGCAGCGCACATCCCTTATGAAAAAAAACTCGTCCTGGCAACCAACAGCCTCGTTGCAAGCCCTGAAAGACAGAGCGGTGCTGTATGCGCAGATAAGGCAATTCTTTATCGAGCGTGACGTACTTGAAGTCGATACCCCACTGCTATCTCAAGGTACTGTTACTGACGCGTATATTGAAGCCTTTAAAACGTCATTTGATCACAGCTGCTCAGGTCTAAAGAAAACACTGTATCTTCAAACCTCTCCTGAGTTCGCCTTAAAACGCTTACTTGCCAGCTATCAAACTTCGGTTTATCAACTCTCTAAAGCATTTCGCCACGAAGGTGGTGGGCGGTGGCATAATCCTGAATTCACCCTGTTGGAGTGGTATCGTATTGGATTTGATCATCATGATTTGATGGATGAAATAGCTGATTTGCTTAAGCATGTTCTCCACACAGCAGGTACTGAGCGCATGACCTACCAGCAGGCATTCCAACGGTATTTAAATGTTGACCCACTGACTGCTTCTACCGCGCGAATTGCAGAGGTGTTCAGGCAATGCAATATCGAACTGATAGGCGGGGAGACCATTGACCGTGACGGTATGTTGCAACTCCTGTTTAGTTATGAAATTGAACCGAAGATTGGCCAGCATTTGCCTTGCTTCATTTATGCCTACCCAGCATCGCAGTCTGCATTGGCAAAATTGAATGCTGACGACCCCAAAGTGGCTGATCGTTTCGAGCTATATTATAAGGGGGCCGAGCTTGCAAATGGCTTTCATGAATTGCAGAGCGTGACCGAACAACGCCAACGATTTGAACAGGACAATCGCCAGCGTATGGCACTTGGTTTACCGGTAAAACCCATCGATGAGCGGTTTTTAGCCAGCCTTGAGTCAGGTTTGCCGCAATGCGCTGGCGTAGCAATGGGAATCGATCGAATTTTGATGCTAAAGCATAATTACTCACATATCGAACAGGTACTGGCCTTTCCGGTCGAGCGCGCCTGAATATTCAATTTCCTTTTAAAATATAAGATTTGTTAATAGTAAGTATTTACATACTCTCCCTTTCTGATGGTATTTTTTGCATGCCACTTAGTGTCGCTGGTTAGTCTCAACCCTTTTCTTCCTAAGGTAATTTCAGCCTGACACGACAAGTTACCCTGTGCTCACGGTAAGTTGCGCTTGACGAGAACCACACAAAACTAGTAATGTTATATTGTAACATTAGCTCAGTAATATTCAGTCAGGTTAATTTAAAGTGATGATCAAACGTTCCGCAATAAGTGCTGCTATCTTATCCATTTTCGGTACCTCCATAGCGTTGGCAACAACGATAAAAGGGCAGGTGACCAGCGAGTCAGGCAAACCGGTATCAGGGGCCGAAGTACGAATCGAAGGCTCAAAGCAGGTGACTTTCACTGATGCGAAGGGTAATTACGTGTTTGATGACGTGGGGGTGCCGCATGTGCACTTACACGTATATTCAGCAGATTTTGTGCATGGTGATAACGATCTCGGCGACGTCGATAGTAACCAGACAGTGAATTTTGTGTTGGCACCCGTGTCGGTCGAGAATATCGTAGTAACGGCCAGTGTGTTGGGCTCGTCCGTGCTTGAGTCCGTTACACCTGTATCTGTTATCGATGAAAATCAACTACGTAAAATTCAGGCCGAAACTTTGGGTGAAACGCTCAAAAACACGCCTGGTGTGCACAGCACTTATTTTGGGCCGGTGTCGAGCAGTCCGGTGATCCGCGGTAACGATGGGCCACGGGTTAAAATTGTACAGAACAGTCTGAATGTGTCGGATGTGTCACGGATTGGCCCCGATCACAATGTCGCGGCTAACAGCACCAGTGCAACTCAGGTAGAGGTACTGCGCGGCCCCGCCACGCTCCAGTATGGCAGCGGTGCCATCGGTGGTGTAGTGAATGTGGTCGATAATCGCATTCCTAAACAAGTGCCTGCGGCGATGGAAGGCGATATAGAAGCTAGTTACGCGAGTGTTAATAACGGTAAGTTTGGCCGCTTTAATGTTAACGGTGGACAAAACAATCTTGCCTTTCATGTTGATGGCTTTAAACGAAAAACCGATACAGCTGATATTCCCGGTTTTGCTTCCATTGAACCAGATGACGACGAGCAGCCAGGTACGTTGGAAAACAGCCAGATGGATACCACCAACATTACCGCGGGTTTGTCGCTGGTGGATGATCAGGGGTACTTTGGCTTTGCGATTGAAAAGCTTGACAACCTATACGGTGTGCCCGGTCACAGCCACCATCATGATGAACACGGAGAAGAACATGAAGGTGAGCATGACGACGATCATGCTGAGCACGACGACCACGCAGAAGGTGAAGACGGTACGAGGCTTGATGTTGACATGACCCGCTATCAGGCGGCGGGCGAATGGTATTCGCCAATTGCCGGGATAAGCACTTTAAAGCTGGCCGCTGCTTATACTGATTACGAGCACGTTGAATTGGAAGGCGATGAAGTCGGTACACGTTTTAGTAATCAGGGTAGTGATATACGTATTACTGCACAACATAAAGATATTAACGCCTGGCACGGTGTATTTGGCTTACAGTATACCTCAAGTGATTACATTGCAGAGGGTGAGGAAGCTTACACGCCGCCTACAGAATCCCAAAGCGCCGCACTCTTTTTAGTTGAACAGAAAAAGTTTGGTTCTGTGTTACTGGAGCTTGGCGGGCGCTTGGAACGCACTACCTATGACGCTGACGCTATTGATTTTGAACTTGACGCCATAGAGCTGGAGCATGATGGTCATCACGACGAGCACGACGAGCACGACGAGCACGACGAGCATGCGTTGAATTTCGACTTTGATGAGTACGCCTTTACCAGCAGTTCGCTTTCTGCCGGTTTGAACTGGCAGTATATGCCAGGCTATTCCGTGGCATTTACCCTATCTCGCAGCGAACGGGCGCCCAGCCAGCAGGAACTTTTTTCAGCCGGACAGCATCTCGCTACGCAAACCTTTGAAGTCGGCCTGGTGTTTGATATGGACGATGAAGGCGAGGTGTCTGAGAGCTTGCGTTCGGTAGAAAAAGAAGTGAGCAATAACCTCGATTTAACGTTCCGCAAATTCAGTGGCGACAGCGGTTATACCGTATCTTTGTTCTATAACCAGGTTGATGACTACATTTACCAGAGTGCCACCAATCTGGCTGCTTTGTCTGAACATGGTCATGGTGAAGAGGAACATGAGGAAGAGCACGACGAGGCAATGCTCGACGATGATCATGAGAACGAGCACGATGAAGAAGGCACGCCAGTGTATTACTTCAATCAGGATGACGCGACCATCTATGGTATCGAAGCCGAAGCCTTTGTTGATCTGAATCTGAATTGGCGCGTAACGATGTTCGGTGATTATATCCGGGCGAAAATCGACAGCGACAACTTGCCGCGCATTCCGCCGCTAAGGCTGGGTTCTTCCATCAGCTACGAGGGCGTTGCACTTAGCAGCGAGTTATCGGTCGTATGGTATGACGAACAAACCGATACGACGGAGTTCGAGAGTGCTACCGAAGGTTATACACTGGTGAATGCGTCAATCGATTATCGCTTGAGTGATAAGCAGGATTGGTCGGTGTATTTACGCGCTAATAACCTGCTTGACGAGGAAGCCCGGGTTCACACCTCATTTTTAAAAGAGCAGGCGCCATTACCGGGCCGTAACGTTACGGTAGGAACACGACTGCGTTTTTAAACTTTTGTTTGACATCGTTCCCATACCTTGGCGGCATTTATGCCGCCTTTTTTTGTCTGCGATTAATTGGTTTTAGCTCTCTTTTAGTCTTTGATTTGTAAATAAATGTAATGATGTGTAAAGAGTCGTACCGGTAAAGAACCAAACCAGAAAAAGAGCGTCTGTTGAGGGTGGCAATGCGTTTTGTTTTGCTGCTCATCCGGTTAAACGGGAAAACACATATACATTATCTAAGGACAATCTTTGACTATGAAAACATCCGTATTCTATGGTTACATTCGCTGTGCATGTCTGTTGTATTTGCTCACTATTTTAAGTGCCTGCGGGGGCTCTGGCGGCTCTGGCGACGACAATGATTACAATGAAGCGTATCTGCAGTTTTATAACGGCTCTCCCAATGGCGCTACGGTTTATGTAAAAGAACTGGACGGTAGCGATTTGAGCAGCGCGCAATTTGGCGATAGCAGTGCCCTGATAAGCCTCGAAAAAGGCGATATTGAACTGGAGTTTTATCGCTACGATGCTGACGACAAAAAGGTTGTCATCGATACTCTCAGCGTGAATCTCAAAGAGTCGCATAAAACCATGGTATTTTTAAGCGGTGATTTCTCAGCCCCAGTATTTACGACCGAGCAATTTAAACGGGAGACGATGGAAGACCACTTCCGACTTATGGCGATGTCGGTGATGCTTGATGACACCAAAGAGTATGACCTATACATGAGTGAAGCTGGTGACCCATTCGAAGCGGCCAACATGCTGGGGACAATTGTTGCGGGGCAACTGACTGAATATGACTATTGGAATGGTGATGCCGACAGCAAAGATTTTAATGAAGATGAATATACGATATATCTTACTGAGCCAGGTTCAACCGAGGTTGTTTTTGAAACGCCGACGATAAAATTCGAATACTCAACTGAATACGTATTGGTGACGCGGGATATCTCCGGGGCGATTCAAAACGGTATGATTCTGGATATGGTACTTAACTCATCGGTGGTCAGCGCTATTACGGATGTTGACGCATCGTCGCAATACCGTATATACAATAGTGTCCAAAGTGATTCGCCAGTGACCGTAAAACTGATTGGTGACAACGCAGATGAGGCTATTAGCATAACTTTAGCGGCTGGTGAAGTAAGTGAGTTTACTGAGGTAGAATACGGTGACTACAGCATTGATGCATCGGTACCTGATAACAGCATCGCTGCATTATCGAATAAGCTGATTACTCTGAACCAAAGTGAGAGTAAAGCAATTGTCGTGCATGAGGAGAACAATGCGCTGGCAACGGTGACCTTCGTTGAAAGCGCTTTATCCCAGGCATTCGATAAAACAATCAATTTTGTAAACCTGGTCGATGCATACAGCGATGTAGACTTTTACCTGGTACGTCAGGATGAAACCATTGATACGGCGCAGTATACCGCCAAATTCGTAGAGTACTTAGAAACCGAAACCATTGTCGTACCCGGTGACTATTACGAAATCATCGCTATTCACGAAGATACCAATGATGAGCGCTACTTGCTTTACCGGTTACCGTTATATGGTTTTAACGAGGAATCAAATTACATTGTTACCCTCGAAGACGCCGAAAATAACGGTGGCTTTAAGGTTACTGTCATTGATTAAGCCATAATTGTTGACATCCTGCTGGTAAAAACAGGCCCTAAGCCCTGTTTTTACTGGCTTTTGCAGCGGTATTCAGTTAACTTAGCTCGCGCAACTAAATAAATCCCCAATTAGTCAAAAATAATTCAAAATCCGGCTACCCTCTCGCCTTCTTTTCTGTTATTATTTCGCGCCCTTTTTAACGGGGTATGGTTTAAAAATGGTCGATTTGGCCGTTTTTAGCACAATCGGAGACTCAGTAGAGTCATAATTAACAGCGGAGCACTAACATGATCCAAATGCAAACTAACCTGGATGTTGCCGACAACAGCGGCGCTCGCAGGGTTCAGTGTATTAAGGTTCTTGGTGGCTCGCATCGCCGTTATGCAGGTATCGGTGACATCATCAAAGTTACTGTCAAGGAAGCAATTCCTCGCGGTAAAGTTAAAAAAGGTGACGTACTGAACGCAGTGGTGGTGCGTACTAGAAAAGGCATTCGTCGTGCAGATGGTTCTACCATCCGTTTTGATAGTAATGCGGCTGTTTTGCTTAATGCAAACAAGCAACCAATTGGTACGCGTATCTTTGGACCGGTAACCCGTGAGTTGAGAAGTGATAACTTCATGAAAATCATCTCATTGGCCCCAGAGGTACTATAAGGAGTCACGATAATGGCTAATAAAATTCGTCGTGATGATGAAGTAGTCGTATTAGCGGGTAAAGACAAAGGCAAACAAGGCAAAGTCCTGAAAGTGCTTAACTCTGATGACCGTGTAGTCGTTGAAGGTGTAAATCTTGTCAAGAAACACCAAAAGCCTAACCCTCAACTGGGTGAAGCTGGCGGAATTATTGAAAAAGAAGCTGCACTTCACGTTTCTAATGTTGCGGTAGTTAACCCGGCTACGGGTAAAGCTGATCGCGTTGGTTTCCGTACAGATGACGGTAAGAAAGTTCGTTTCTTTAAGTCTAACGGTGAACTTGTTTAATTAATTGGAGAGTACGATGGCGAAACTGCATGATTTCTATAAAGAAACAGTAGTAGCTGAACTTGCGAAGCAGTTCGGATACCAAAGCGTCATGCAAGTCCCTCGGATTGAGAAAATCACCTTAAACATGGGTTTAGGTGAAGCAGTTGCTGACAAGAAAGTTCTTGAGCACGCGACAGCCGATATGGCTGCTATCGCTGGTCAAAAGCCAATTGTTACAGTTGCACGTAAATCAGTAGCGGGTTTTAAAATCCGTGAAGGTTATCCGATTGGCTGTAAAGTAACCCTGCGCGGTGAGCGTATGTGGGAATTCTTAGAGCGCTTAATTTCGATTGCAATTCCACGTATCCGTGACTTCCGTGGCTTAAACGCCAAGGCATTCGACGGTCGTGGTAACTACAGCATGGGTGTGCGCGAGCAAATTATCTTCCCTGAAATCGATTTCGATAAGGTAGATAAAGTTCGTGGTATGGATATTACCATCACTACCAGTGCTGGCACTGACGAAGAAGCGCACGCACTGTTAAGTGCGTTCAACTTCCCATTCAGAAAATAAGGGTGTAGGGTTATGGCAAAAGAATCAATGAAGGCTCGTGAAGTCAAGCGTGCAAAGCTAGTAGCTAAGTATGCTGAAAAACGTGCCGCGCTTAAAGCGATTATCAGCGATGTTAACGCCTCAGAAGATGAGCGTTGGGATGCTGTATTGAAGCTGCAACAATTACCACGTGATTCTAGTAAATCTCGTCAGCAAAACCGCTGCCGTATTACTGGTCGCCCACATGGTTACCTACGCAAATTTGGCCTGAGCCGTATTAAGCTGCGTGAAGCAGCAATGCGCGGTGAAGTCCCTGGCCTTAAAAAAGCCAGCTGGTAAGGAGTAGCTGATATGAGCATGCAAGATCCTATCGCGGATATGTTTACCCGCATCCGTAACGGCCAGATGGCACAGAAAGTTTCTGTAACTATGCCTTCTTCAAAGCTGCGCGTTGCCGTAGCAGAAGTATTGAAGAAAGAAGGTTACGTAACTGACTACGCTGTAGCTGGTGACGTTAAGCCTGTTTTAGAAGTGACACTTAAGTACTTCGAAGGCAAGCAAGTAATCGACACAATTGAACGTGTAAGCCGTCCTGGTCTGCGCATCTATAAGAAAAAAGATGAGTTGCCAAAAGTAATGGGTGGTTTAGGTGTTGCTATCGTGTCAACTTCTAAAGGTGTGATGACTGACCGTGCAGCGCGTAAAGCTGGCATGGGCGGTGAGATCATCGGTTATGTAGCGTAACGGAGGAGTTGAAATGTCACGAGTAGCAAAGGCCCCTGTTGACCTCGCCTCAGGCGTAGAGATGTCTATCTCAGGTCAAGAAGTCACAATCAAAGGTAAAAACGGTACATTGAGCCGCGTATTTAACGACGCTGTGGAAGTGGTACAAGAAGAGAACCAGATCAAAGTGTTACCTCGCGAAGGTTTCCCTGATGGCTGGGCTCAGGCAGGTACTGCACGCGCATTGTTAAATTCAATGGTGATCGGTGTGACCGAAGGTTTTGAGAAAAAACTGCAGCTGTTAGGTGTTGGTTATCGTGCGCAGGCACAAGGTAGCAAACTTAACCTGACTCTGGGTTTCTCTCACCCTGTAGCATACGAAATGCCTCAGGGCATTACAGTTGAAACTCCTAGCCAAACTGAAATCGTCGTTAAAGGCGCCGATAAGCAGGTGGTAGGGCAGGTTGCGGCGAACATTCGCGCTTACCGTCCACCAGAGCCTTACAAAGGTAAAGGTGTTCGTTACGCTGACGAATATGTACGTCGTAAAGAAGCTAAGAAAAAGTAGGTGGGTGATACGATGGATAAGAAAACATCACGCTTGCGCCGCGCAACTCGCGCACGCGCTAAAATTCGTGAACTGGCCGCGCATCGCCTGGTGATTAACCGTACACCTCGCCACATTTATGCTCAGTTAATCGCGCCAAGCGGTTCTGAAGTATTGGCGGCGGCTTCTACGGTTGAAAAAGATCTGGCTAAAGATCTGAAATCAACTGGCAACGCTGAAGCAGCGGCGTTAGTGGGTAAAGCAATCGCAGAACGTGCAATCGAAAAAGGCATTAAAGACGTGGCTTTTGATCGCAGCGGTTTTAAATACCACGGTCGCGTTAAAGCATTAGCTGATGCAGCTCGCGAAGCTGGCCTTCAGTTCTAGGAGTTAATAATGGCTAAACAAGAAGTTCAAACAGGCGAACTGTTAGAGAAATTGATTGCCGTTAACCGTGTTTCTAAAGTGGTTAAAGGTGGTCGTATCTTCAGTTTCACTGCATTGACTGTAGTGGGTGATGGCAATGGCCGTGTAGGTTTTGGTTACGGTAAAGCACGTGAAGTGCCAGCTGCAATCCAAAAAGCGATGGAAAAAGCCCGTCGCAACATGGTTAACGTTGATCTTAACGGTCACACGTTACAGCACCCAATTAAAGGTCGTCACTCAGGTTCTAAAGTTTACATGCAGCCTGCATCAGAAGGTACCGGTATTATCGCCGGCGGTGCAATGCGTGCAGTACTTGAAGTAGCTGGTGTGCAGAACGTACTTTCAAAATGTTACGGCTCTACAAACCCAATCAACGTTGTTCGTGCAACCGTTAACGCGCTGACCGAGATGAACTCGCCAGCGGGTATTGCTGCGAAACGTGGATTGTCTGTAGAAGAAATTTTGGGGTAATCAGACATGGCAACGATTAAAGTAAAGCAAACTAAAAGTGCGATTGGCAGATTGCCAAAGCACAAAGCAACGCTGAAAGGCTTGGGTCTGCGGAAAATCAACCATGTTCGTGAACTGGAAGACACCCCAGCCGTACGTGGCATGATTAACCGTGTAAACTACATGGTTGAGATAGTGGAGGAGTAAGACATGCGTTTAAATAGTATTGCTCCTGCACCAGGAGCCAAACATTCAGGTAAGCGTACAGGCCGTGGTATCGGCTCAGGTCTTGGTAAAACCAGTGGTCACGGCCACAAGGGACAAAAAAGCCGTTCAGGCGGTCGTGTCAAGCCAGGATTTGAAGGTGGTCAGATGCCACTGCAGCGCCGTCTTCCTAAGTTCGGTTTCACCTCTCGTAAGAGCTTCGTATCCGATCAGGTTACGTTGAGTGAAATTGCTAAGGTTGAGGGTGATACAGCTTCTCTCGAAACTTTAAAAGCAGCGGGTCTTGTTAAGAAAGACGTACTGTTCGTTAAAGTTGTTAAGAGTGGTGAAGTATCACGTGCTGTGACTGTAAGCGGGTTGAAGGTTACTAAAGGTGCCAAAGAGGCGATTGAAGCTGCTGGCGGTAAAGTAGAGGAATAAGCTAGATGGCGAAACCAGGATTGGATTCGGGCGCAAAAAGCGGCTTGAGTGAGCTTAAAGCGAGATTGTTGTTCGTATTCGGAGCAATTGTAGTATTCCGGTTGGGTTCTTATGTACCTATTCCTGGTATTGATGCTGCAGTGTTGGCTCAATTATTCGAGCAACAAAAAGGCACCATCGTAGAAATGTTTAACATGTTCTCAGGTGGTGCGCTTGAGCGTGCATCAGTTCTGGCTTTAGGGATTATGCCTTACATTACTGCATCGATTATTATGCAGCTGCTCTCAGTTGTGCATCCGCCAATGGTTGAGTTGAAAAAAGAAGGTGAAGCAGGCAAACGCAAGATCAGTCAGTACACGCGTTATTTAACGTTGGTACTGGCGACTTTCCAGTCAATTGGTATTGCGACAGGCCTGCCTAACCTGATTAATGGTTTGGTTATTAATCCTGGCATCGGATTTTACTTTACAGCAGTAGTTAGCTTAGTCACGGGAACAATGTTCCTGATGTGGTTAGGTGAGCAAATTACTGAACGAGGTATTGGTAACGGTATCTCTATTTTGATTTTTGCTGGTATTGTTGCCGGTCTGCCCACAGCGATTGGTCAGACAGCGGAACAAGCAAGACAGGGCGACATTAACATGTTGTTGTTGTTATTAATCGGCGCCATTGTAATTGGTCTGACGTACCTGGTTGTGTTCGTAGAACGCGCCCAACGCCGGATCGTGGTAAACTACGCTAAGCGTCAGCAGGGCCGCAAGGTTTACGCTGCACAAAGCACACATTTACCACTTAAAGTTAACATGGCAGGTGTTATACCACCGATTTTTGCATCCAGTATTATTTTGTTTCCAAGCACCATTGCTGGTTGGTTTGGTCAAAATGAATCAATGGCCTGGTTACAAGACGTAGCATTGTTATTGTCGCCTGGTCAGCCGTTGTACGTAATGTTATATGCAGTTGCGATTATCTTCTTCTGCTTCTTCTATACCGCGCTGGTATTTAACCCGCGTGATACAGCAGATAATTTGAAGAAATCCGGTGCGTTCATACCAGGCATCCGCCCGGGTGAGCAAACATCGCGTTACATCGACAAGGTAATGACTCGCCTGACACTTGCTGGCGCTCTATACATAACCTTTATTTGTTTAGTGCCCGAGTTCATGTTGATTGCGTGGAACGTGCCTTTCTACTTCGGTGGGACGTCACTGTTAATTATCGTAGTTGTTATCATGGACTTTATGGCGCAGGTGCAGACTCATTTGATGTCAAGTCAATATGATTCTGTTCTGAAGAAAGCGAATCTTAAAGGCTACGGCCGCTAAGATAAGCCTACTACGGAGTGATGTAATGAAAGTTCGTGCATCAGTTAAGAAAATTTGCCGTAACTGTAAAATCATCAAGCGCAACGGTGTTGTGCGCGTGATTTGCGTTGAGCCTAAGCACAAGCAAAGGCAAGGCTAATCCAAGCGGTGATCGATTAGTTACACCGATAAGCTGAGTCTGTTTACAGGCTCAGCTTTCGGTGTGGTTAAAATAATCACCTAATATTTGCATTTTGTTCGACGGGTAAGTATCCTAACGGGCTTTTTAGGTCGTCGACAATTATTACAAAGAGGAGTGCTGTTAATGGCCCGTATCGCTGGCATTAACATTCCTGAACACAAGCACGCCGTGATTGCTCTACAAGCAATTTTCGGTGTTGGTCCTACACGTGCGAAAAGCATCTGTGAAGGCGCTGGTGTTGCAGAAAATACAAAAATCAAAGAGCTTGACGAAGCGACAATTGAGAAGCTTCGTGAACAAGTGGCTAAGTTCACCGTAGAAGGTGACTTACGTCGTGAAGTTTCTATGAGCATTAAACGTTTGATGGACCTGGGTTGCTTCCGTGGTATTCGCCACCGTCGTAGCTTACCTCTACGTGGTCAGCGCACTAAAACTAATGCGCGTACCCGTAAAGGTCCTCGTAAGCCAATTAAAAAGTAAGCGGGGAGAATAAGTTATGGCAAAAGCACCGACTCGTAGCACGCGTAAACGCGCTAAACGTCAGGTTGCAGACGGTATGGCTCATATCCATGCGTCTTTCAACAATACAATTGTGACTATCACAGACCGTTCAGGCAATGCACTTGCGTGGGCAACATCTGGTGGTTCAGGTTTCCGTGGTTCACGTAAATCTACCCCATTTGCTGCACAGGTAGCTGCTGAGCGTGCAGGCGTAGCCGCACAAGATTACGGTCTGAAGAACCTTGAAGTGTTCGTTAAAGGTCCAGGTCCAGGCCGTGAGTCTGCGATCCGTGCGCTTAACGCAACCGGTTACAAGATCACAAACATTACCGATGTGACGCCTATTCCTCACAACGGTTGTCGTCCACCGAAAAAACGTCGCGTTTAATCGACGGACAGTTGGAGAAAGAACATGGCAAGATATTTGGGTCCAAAACTCAAGCTTAGCCGCCGCGAAGGAACTGACCTGTTCCTGAAAAGTGGCGTTCGCGCAATCGATTCTAAATGTAAAATCGAAACTGCGCCTGGTCAACATGGTGCCCGTCGTGGTCGTCTGTCTGATTATGGTGTACAGCTGCGTGAGAAACAAAAAGTCCGTCGTATGTACGGTATTTTGGAAAAGCAATTCCGCAACTACTATAAAGAAGCGGCTCGTCTGAAAGGCAACACTGGTGAAAACCTGTTGCAACTTCTTGAGCAGCGTCTTGATAACGTAGTTTATCGTATGGGATTTGCCAGCACTCGTGCGGAAGCGCGTCAGTTGGTAAGCCACAAAGCTATTGTTGTTAATGGCCAAGTGGTAAACATTCCATCATTTAACGTTACTGCCGAAGACGTGGTTTCTGTTCGTGAAAAAGCTAAAAAGCAAGCGCGTATCGCGGCTGCTTTAGAACTGGCTGACCAACGCGAGAAGCCAACCTGGATTGAAGTAGACAACAACAAGATGGAAGGTACGTTCAAGCGTGTTCCAGAAAGAACTGACTTGTCTGCCGAAATTAACGAACAGTTGATCGTCGAACTTTACTCTAAGTAAAGCTAACTAAAGAGGAAGCATTGTGGGTTCTGTGACTGAATTCCTTAAACCGAGATTAGTTGAGATCGAAAACGTTTCTCCTACTCGTGCCAAAGTAACTTTGGAGCCCCTGGAGCGTGGTTTTGGCCATACTCTGGGAAACGCCTTACGTCGCATCTTATTGTCATCTATGCCTGGATGTGCAGTAACTGAAGTTGAGATTGACGGTGTCCTTCACGAGTACAGCACCAAAGAAGGTGTTCAAGAAGATGTGATCGAAATCTTGTTGAACCTGAAAGGTTTAGCGGTTCGCTTAGAAGGCAAAAACGAAGCGACTCTGACTCTGGTGAAATCTGGCGCTGGCCCTGTTGTAGCTGGTGATATCCAGCATGATGGTGACGTAGAAATCGTAAACCCTGAGCACGTTGTTTGTACTTTAACCGGCGAAGCTGAAATCAGCATGCGTATTAAAGTAGAGATGGGCCGCGGTTATGTTCCAGCGTCAACACGTCGTTCCTCTGAAGAAGATGATCGTCCTATTGGTCGTTTATTAGTTGATGCTTCATACAGCCCTGTAGAACGTATTGCATACACCGTAGAATCTGCGCGTGTAGAACAGCGTACAGACCTGGATAAGCTGATCATTGATATGGAAACGAACGGTACTTTAGATCCTGAAGAAGCCATTCGTCGTAGCGCTACCATTTTAGCTGAACAGCTGGATGCGTTTGTTGAGCTGCGTGATATCTCTGAGCCAGAACAGAAAGAAGAAAAACCTGAGTTTGATCCTATTCTGTTACGTCCGGTCGATGACCTGGAGCTTACCGTACGTTCTGCGAACTGCTTGAAAGCAGAAGCTATCCAGTATATTGGTGACCTGGTTCAGCGCACCGAGGTTGAGTTACTTAAAACGCCAAACCTTGGTAAAAAATCGCTAACTGAGATCAAAGATGTTCTCGCTTCACGTGGACTTTCTCTGGGCATGCGCCTGGAAAACTGGCCGCCTGAGAGCATCGCTGAAAAAGACTAATCAGGTTTATTACACACTGATTTTTTAGAAGGATAAAACTATGCGCCATCGTAAGAGTGGTCGTCAGTTGAATCGCAACAGCAGCCATCGTCAAGCTATGTTTAAAAACATGGCCGGTTCTTTGGTCAAGCACGAAGTGATCAAAACGACGTTACCAAAAGCGAAAGAATTACGTCGCGTAATTGAGCCTCTTATCACATTGGCTAAGCAAGACAGCGTTGCAAATCGTCGTCTGGCTATGGCTCGTACTGGTGATAAAGAAGTAGTAGGTAAACTGTTCAACGAGCTTGGTCCTCGTTACGAAACTCGCCCAGGCGGATACTTACGCATTTTAAAATGCGGTTTCCGTGCCGGTGACAACGCGCCTATGGCATACGTTGAGTTAGTTGACCGCCCGGTTGTTGAAGCTGAAGAAGAAGCAGTAGAAGCAACAGAAGAGTAAGTTATTACTCTGACAGGTAAAATACCGACGAAGAATTAAAAACCCGGCTTAGGCCGGGTTTTTTGTGATCTGTACATTACTAATGTACTTGATAAGGTGCTTTACAATGCTCACGTTGTCGATTTGCAGCACTTGCTCCAGGCAATGCGTGTTATGACAGGTTTAAACATCAGATGATAAGCAGTTAAATATAATACCATGCTGATGATTGAACCCATTATATCCAGCCAGTCAAAAGTTCGCTCCGGTATCCAACACTGCAGCATTTCATAAACAATCAGACCAATGGTAACTCCGAGTACATCAGTGTTTCTGTGTCTCGCATACACAGCCCCTATTAAAGCAGAGCAAATAACCACACTAATCGCATTAGGCCAGTTATGGAAAAACAGCACTGTATAAGCATTGCCGGTGCTTTCATGCCAGTATCCAAGTAAGTAAAAAAGCACAGCAACTGCAAGGTAGGCAACTCTTATCCAAAACAATAGCATGTCAGTTTTCCTGTAAAGGATGTTTAACTAAACCAATAGTCGACTGATGATTTGGCAGAATCAATACTGTCGTACAGGTAATTATCAAAACCCTCTTAGCCGCCGACAGCTTCATAAATGCAGGCGCCGGCTATTCAAGAATTGCAGGGACACGGCCACCCGATACATGTTCTATTTCTTCCTGATTAAGTGCTTGCGTGATTAGATTCCTCAATAAATGACAGCAAATCGCTGTTTCTTAATGATAAGAGTATTGAAATAAGAAGATACTGTACTAAATGTAGTATTTACTGCATTCTGACTTCAGCCTAACATAGCATGTCTTACAACCTGAGGTTAAAAAAAGTAGAACCCTTTAACCTTTGTGTAATGGCATAACAGCGCTAGATAACGTCTCATGCTTGCTTTACTCAACGTTGTTCGCTAGCCTTTTGCATCTAAAAAACAGACATCAGCAGCTAAAAGTTTTGGATTCATGACAACACCCAAAGAGATCTATAATCAAAACGTTATATCACTCAAAAGCCAACCTAATGTAAATATTGATTTTTCGCTGTACTCGTGGCGTGGTGAAACATCGTTGGTGTGTAAATCTGTTGATTTCACAACATTTGACGCTACTTATAAGATTAATCCCGTTGATATCGTGAGTTTCGCAAATGATCTATGTATCTATTTTAAAAACAACTTGAACATAAGGCGCATAACGAGCAGCGGTAATATAAACCTCCACGAACACCACTTTGTAGTTGAAACTATTCGGGATATATATTCGGGGATTATCACTCAACTTCTAGCAAATAACGAAGAAGAGCACAGCAACAAAATCGTTTCGTTTGGATTCCTGGGTAGAGAAAACTCAAAGCCGCAAAGAGAGCAGTATATAAAGATGAGTAAGTCCACGTCTTACATCGATTATATAAATACCGAAAGATTTAGCTGGCTACATGAAAATAAGTTCACGTCTGTATTAGACTTAAAAAGTAAGTATAAGTATTTTATTGATCTTAAAGGTCACACCTATAGCACCAAATCGTATTTATTACTGGCCTCGAAGCGAGTATTTTTTTCATCAATCCATAACGAAAGGTTATGGTGGGAAGAGCAATATCTCAAGCCATGGCAGAACTATATACCGGTGAAATCAGACTTATCTGACCTTCAGGAGGCTTATCAAACCATTGAGTCTGATCCCTCCCTCTACAATCAGATTGTGTCTAACAACCTAGCTCTGATTAACAATGAGTTATCCAAAGAAGCAGTGATGGATAAATTAGTGAAGGAAATGCTGAACTACATTGAACTGGCATAATTAGCATCTTGTAGAATATTTGCACGAGCTAGTATAAAGAGTTTCTTTATACTAGCTCAAAACTGGCTCTACAGTTATTTGGCTCAGTAAATATTCGTTAAGAAACAGTACTAATACATGCATATTCAACTAAGTCAGGTGTAATCCTCCCCTAATTAGTTACATTCATATATATACCAGTCTGAGTTTTCACTCAAAAAATATCATTGCGTGGCAATCCTTACAGGTTTGTACAATAAATTTACTCAGTTGTGCATTTTCAGCAGTAGGTGTTTTATCGTCAAAATGATGACTGAAAAAATCAACAGGCAAATTAAAATCAGTTAATAAACTGAATTTGCTATCATCATCAAAGTAATTGATAAAAAACTGTGCGACATTGCGATGGATTTCAGGCCGTAAATGTACAGATTTATTAAAAGCAAGTATATTCACAACGCCTTTACTACCGAGGCTGGGGTTGTCAGCATGATTGGCTATGGAATGTGTTTTGGGGATGTTTGTTAATTGCAAGAAGGAGTCAACGACGTTTTGTTTTTCACGTTTTAATTGTTCAAAGCTGATTACAGAAAAGCGCGCACTATCAAAGTGTTTGTGCCATTTTTGCAGAGCTTTACCATAAAAGCCCAGCGTATGATATCTCTTTAAAAACGTACTTTTAGTCATAGTGCCTTTGTGGCTTTTGATGATTTCTGCATACCAGGAGTTAAGAAACTTATCCTGGCGGCGAAGATACCAGATAATCGAAACATCAAACTCCCTCAAAATCTGTGTAATATAGGCAATTTGCTTTTCGTCTAAACCAAACAGCATGTTTTCGTAGCTAACGATGTAAGTTTCTTCATCACCATTTTTAATCTCATCTACCAGGTCAGGCCAAAAACAATTTTCTGTCGCGGTATTAATGGTGAGTTTAAAATGGCGTATTCCAACGTCAGGTTCGTTTTTGAGCAAGCATCGTTCGCAGAACTTCACTTTGTTTTTTGCAAGGTAATCAGGATGGGATGTAAGAAAATTTTGAATTGATGAACTTCCTGTTTTGTACTGTCCAATATGTAACACAACATGCTTCATTGCCTTTAAAAATCTCCGTTTCAATTAAAAACTTAACCGCTCCAATAATGCGCTTTATATAAAGTCAATCTATATATTGCGAAAAAGTGACATTTCCCTTACGCGTTGAAGATTAATTACTACCAATGGTAACAAGCGAAGTGACATAGCTAAACGCTAAGGCTTAACAGAAAGTAAGCGTTTTAAAGTTATACGAATAAAATAAATACTGCTAAACCATTGCTGATAACAGACTTCACGCGCTATTAGCTGAAGTGTTTGGTGAGAAACCGCTGTAGCGATGCACGTTCATTGTTTAACGTGTAGCCAGACGCAATTTGCCTGCCCACATACCGACTAAACTTAGTCAATAATCCCGGTTGTTTGTTAGACTGCAAGATTGCAGCTTTAATTTCAGTCAAAGAATATTCAGGCATAAAGAGATTGCCAAATACAGAATAGTATTCCTTGTTGGCTACACAGTAAGGCACTATAGCGCTATTACTGTAGTACATGGCTTCGATACCGGGTAAATAGAAGCCTTCGGTTTGATTAGGTAGTGCAATGGTAATAGAGGATGATGCCATGGCAGAAATAACCTCGACACGCTCTTGTGTAGATGTATCAATTTTTACTGTAAAACCTGAGTTTATTGCCCAGTCGTAAATCTCGCCGCCTAATTCTGGTTGCTTATTCGCTAATATATACATATCCCGTTGAAGCTTCGACTCAACGTTTGGGAAGTCATGCCCCATTTTTATTACATAACAGGGCCCGTTAGCGTGGGGTGCTATAGCCTCCTTCACTGCTTTGGAGACGCATAAGCGAATCGCAGGCTGTTGTAAAAATTGAAAAAGCGGTTCACGGGGATCGCCATGGCGAACGTGTTGAATAAGGTTAATGACGGTTTGGTTTTTATTGCGTAATGGGAGGTATGACTGCCAGTCCATACCCGCTAAAAAAACAGTATCAAACTCTGTCGGGTCATAATTCTGTTGGTATCTTACTGATGGTAAATTGGTAAACAAGTCGCGGGCGGTCGCTGCTTTATTACTAACATAAAGTGTTGGCTGCCAGCCTAATGCAATAAAATGAGCGAGGTAGTCACGCACTTTTTGATGGCCACCAGTATATCCGTGATAATGGCGTATGAACGATATGCGTTTGTTTTTCATTTTTATTGCAGTCAGTACAGCGCAGGTGTATGGATTACTTTCGTTTTATCATACACTAAACGTCTAATAATTAAATATTCGAGTCTTGTGAGCAGTTATCCACTTCCTAACTTATTTATACCCGGCGTGCAAAAGGCCGGTACTACAGCATTGGCTTCATTCCTGTCACAGCATCCGGATATCTGTTTGGTCAAGGGAAAAGAAGCGCACGTATTTGACGACCCGCAATATCACCGCTCTACTGATAAAAGCGGCTTTGTTCACGATAAGTATGCCAGTAAATTAGCTCACTATAAGGGGGAACGGTATATTCTTGATGCAACACCAGTCACCATGTTACACCCTCAATTTATTCAGGCCGCGGCCCGTCATTGTGCGCAGGCAAAATATGTTGTAGTGCTAAGAGATCCTGTCGACAGGGCGTTATCACATTACGCCATGACCAAATCCCGAGGGCTTGAATCCCGCTCACCTGCAATGGCATTTCTTCTAGAACCCTGGAGAATGCGAGGCTTCTATAAAAACTTGCCGAATAGCCCATTTGAAAGTAAATACAGAGATCAATCCTATTTGACTCGCGGCAAATACAGGCGTCAGCTTGGCTGGCTGACTAATGAAGTGGGCGAGTCTCAGATTAAAATTATTAACCAGCATGATTTGCTCAGTAATCATCAAGGGGTACTGGATGGGATATTTGACTTTCTAAGTGCCGAACATGTTAAGTTAGATGCTGAACGGGTATTCAGCACTAAAGACAGGGCTGAAATATCGCCATTTCTTTATCGCATATTAAAGTGGTTAGTTTAATCGCTTCGCAGTATGAAGCGTGTTTGGCGATCATATAACTTGACCCGAATTATGTGCTGATGTAGATTAGCCCGCCGGTTTTGGGAGCCAGCACAACGACTGTATGCAAGTCTGAAAGAGGCAAAATCTACCGATGGTATTTGAAAGCCAGTTACCTTCATCCTCTTAGTGTTGTTTAGACTGAGATGCTCGATTAGATGTTAAAATGACGAATCAATCTACGCCAGTAAAGGCTCACAGGATAAAGCACCTGTTATCGATTCCATATTGCGGTGCAGAAAAACTTAAAAGCATATTTGCAGCTAATCTGGTTCCCTCCAATAAACCTGTTTCTGAGACCTATTCGCTGGGGACTTGCAGATTATCGGCTGCACACTTTGAGTGCGACAACGAACAGGACATGAAGGATTACGGCATCATGCTGGGCCTTCCCGAAATCAGGCTTCAGCTGGCTTATCGTGATTACCAAAAATCTAATCAACCTGACTTGTCTTTTCGCGAGTTTTATCACAAAGAGAATCAACAAAACGTTTACGCAAATTTGCTAGCGCCGCTCGATATTGAGCAACTCGGGTTTGTTGGTTTACTCGAAAAAATGATACCCAGCATGTTTTTGGCCGAGGATTGGACGGGCTTAAAAGCGAATCGACAAAACTATGATGTATTGCTTGGCCAAAATAAAGTAGCACCGTTATCGCCGGAAGATCGCGATGAAATCAGGCGTCTTAATAGTGATGACTACGATATATATCAAAAGGTTGAAACACGACAAGCTGCGCAATGGCAGGCGCTTTTAGCCCGTAAAAAAATTCATCTGGAAAACGGCAAAAAGGTTATTATTCATGTCGGGCCTCCTAAAACCGGTACATCGGCTATCCAATATTGGTTGGCTAAAAACCACAAGGCGCTATTGAATCAAGGTGTATTTTATCCAGGGCATCAGTTAGACGATAATAAAATAAGTTCTGGTAATTTTCAGCGCTTAATTCATCATGATGCGGCTAACAAACAGTCATACCTTGATGAAGCGAGAGCGCGTGAATTGGTGGACGAATTCACACAATCCAAAGCGCACACGTTATTACTCTCATCTGAGCACTTTTTTTATCACATGCCTGCGCTATTCATGTACTTCCCTATGGCGACGTTTGTTTTCTATGTCAGGCATCCTTTTTCTACATTGGAGTCCAGTTACCATCAGCAGGTAAAGCGACATGGCCGAACGTCAGCATTTAATTTACCTAAAACCGCAAAGTTTCAGCAATTAGAAATCATTGGTCGGCTTGCAAAAACGTTTTCCGTTAATGTGTGTTTTCGCTACTACGACGAACAGCTGTTTAACGGTGGCACACTTGTCAATGACTTTCGGGATGTGATATCGGTTGATGCTGACCTGGTTGATGAGCGCAAGAGAGTAAACTCTAAATATGCACTGGATGCGTTGGGTTTTATGCGTTGGTGCAATGGGTTTGCCAGTGCAGATGTGCTTGCAGAGCTCGACCGTTGGTTACAGGCCTACAGCGAAGATAAAGAACCACGCTCGCTAATAACACCTGAGCAGCGAGTCGCGCTCACTTCTGTGATGCGAGCGCATGCGCAGAAAATGCATCAGTTATTACCTGGTTTAAATATTGAAAGTTTGTATCAGATGCTTGAAAACTATACCAATAATTCAGCCAGTTATGATGCTTCAGTAGGCTGTGATTTTACAGGGTTAGTGAAAGCTTTAAAAAAGCAGAACATCCTTTTGGCAAAGAGGATTTATTGTCAGGCACAAGATAACAAAGAAAGTATGCCATCCAGTGCCGCACAACAGTTTACATTTAGCACGGGTGATGAGATGCGTTGCACTGTGCAGAGTTATATATGTAAATTACAGTATCAAATAAAACGGTTATTCAGTTAATAGTCTGCACCGGCCAGAATCTGACCAACAAATTTCGCCTTGTAACCCTCATTCATTGCAATCATCCCGATTAACCTTTCAATAGCATGCATCACAGTACCATCGGTTTGTCCCTGTTCGTCGGGAAAATCGCTGTTTAGCCAGCATTTATCCGTTAAACTTCGCAACGCGTCCGGGCGATACCAAAACATCGAGCCGGCCGGAAACAGACTTATATTTTCCGGAAGTGTTAAATTAAAGTCTTTCGCAAGCGTGTCGGCGAGAGGCTTGTTTTGCCCCCAATTAATGTGTGGAGCAATTCTTGGATGATAATCAGGCATCACAACACCCAATTCGTCATGATCTTTGAAGGCTGTAAATATTTGCTCTGTGTGATGTGCTTCGCCTGCTAACAACCACAGCATTTGTAATCGCCACCCACAAAGGGTTGATGCGTGAGGCGTTGCTTTGGTATGAAGTTTCAACACCAGTTCACAATCATAAAATTGTTTTGCGACCGTTAGCCACGGCAGAATATCCCTGCCTTTGTTGACAACCTCAATGACCTTCACCTGGCTATGACCGGCAAACAGTAATCCTAACTCTTGTGCTAAATTGTCGGGACAGGTAAGAACAATCTTTTTGATGTTATGTAACCTTGCGACAAACGACAGCAACTCAGGCAGTAAGTGCTTATGAAAAACGTGAATGCATACTCCTATAGTTTGTGTATCGCTTCGCGGTGTAAAGTTCTCAGCACTAATGCCGGCTAAATTGCTTGGGTTAAATTGAGTGTACAATAGCTCGGTGCTCAGTACTTCCGAGCTCCAGTATCGGTTGCAGTGAATCAATAAAAAGTCGAGCAGGCACTGCCTGGCAGAACTCGATAAACCTTCAATGCCCTCAGCCAGCCATTTTTTGTTATCCCGTAAGACAAAAGCTGACTTTACCATATGATTGTCCAGTTGCATGCCATGCTTAACGTCGAGAGACAGCTGATGAACAACGTCTGAATAATTGCTAACTGTCTTCATGGTATACTCACCAACGGTACTTTTATGAACCGGTGATGACTTAGCGAGTTGCTTTTTCTTTAATTCGAGTCTTTTTATAGCCTGGGGTATGGCAGGCCTGGTGTCATCAAGCTGCTGTGCTTCGTCAATTAAACTTTGCGCCTTTTCAATATTTCCCAGTGCGCTCTCTACTTCTGACAATCTGGCCAGATAACTTGAATTCTCCGGCGCTATTTCGCCAGCTTTTGTGTATGTTTTCTTTGCTTCTTCTGGCATTTTTCGGCGCATGAAGAGATCGCCCAAATGAATAAAGCGCCAGTGAGCGGCTTTGATGGCAATCGCCCTGTGAAGGGCTATCTCGGCAACTTCCCACTGTTTGAATCTTACCGCCACAATGTAAAGCACATCATATTGAGAGGAGTTAATTGACTCGCGACTTAACAGGTCCCCCCAATCTATCTGCAATGTCGAGTCTGCCGGTATCTGCTTAAGAAGCTCCATAGCCTCATTCCACTTTAAGCCCGATAACTGTGCGGTTTGCGGCAAAGATTCCGGTAAGGTGGTGTCATGTTTGGTAACCTCATTTTCCGACAGCAATTGACTCACTAATGGGTGCGCAGGAGAAGTGTCTATATGCTCATTTTGGTAGACATCTGCAATGCTATCGAGTGCATCCTGAGCTTCATCACACGCGTGTTTTAACGGCGCTGATATCATACTCATCATGCTACCAGGTACACTTGTTTGCATTAGACCTTTGTCATAAATCCTGCAGTCGAGCACACTGGCTTCGAAGCCTTTTTGTTTAGCTTTCTCTTTGAGTTTGCTTTGCTGATGAATAAAGGCTTTTTGCTCAAAAATCAGTGTGTCGTGAGCGTTTTCTTTGTGCCACGCGATAATGGCATTGGCAGAAGCCAACCACATTTGGGCTGCCAAATCCGGATATTGCCAGAACCCATAATCCGTTTTTCTGTTCTGTATTGGCATTGTGAACTGCAGTAATTCTCTGCTTTGTCGCTTTAACAACGACGATACAGAATACATCCAGCCACGATAAACCAATAAAGACTTTAAATTACTGTCGGTTGCCTGGTCCCAGTACTTTAAAAAAAACACCGCTCTGGGGTCTTTTGCGCCGATCAATAATGGGCTCGTTGTAGCCTCAGTGCGCTTTGTAATATAGTCGCGCATTCTCTCCTGAAAATAGGGGCTTACTTGCAGGGGACGCTCATCAAAATATCGCCAGTCAGTCGCATTTGCATTGAGAATACGGTCATGAAGAGTGACCATGGGAATATCTTCGAAATGTCCGTGGGAATTAGCAAAACTCGGGCCCATCAAATCCAGTCCCATATCCACGTTATTACTGGCTAAGGTACTCGCCACCAACGATGTTCCACTGCGGTGAAACCCCGTGCATAAATAAAATGGTGTTTTAGTCATTTTACTACTTCCAAAAAGCCCGAATTTAAGACTTCATATAGCGTACTATAAATTAAGTGACAGTACTGTTTCAGTTGGATGGTCTGTATTCACGACAACTACGAATTAACAGGTTCAGTCTTTAAGCTGCCAGGGCCACTCGTGGTATTTGTCAGAAATTGACCACCCTTCACCATAGCGTTCCAATAAAAACGCTTCGGTTTCAATGGGTGCCGGAAATTCGGTATCATAAAGTTTGAGCATTTTTCTATCAGCAAGAATATTCTCAGGAATCCCCCGAACTTTCATTTTTTCCATATGCAGAAAACTTTTTCCCTGAGCATTCCAGTAAGGAAAAATATCAATCACCATATTGGTTTCTCTCACCAATATGTGCATATTGAGATTAGTCCCAGAGCGTTGTTCGAGGTCTGTGCGGTACTTTTCGGGGTCGAGTTCTTGCAGTAGTTTTTCGGTTAGCGCAAAAACCTGTTGATGGTCAAGGTTGTCTTGTGGATATTCGATTAAGATATCTACGTCGTCATCGTGAGCTATAAACGCTTGATCACGGCGTGCGCCAAGTAAAGTACCGTACGCAATACAAGGGCGAAATCCCATCGCCTCAAAATCATTGATCACAATGGATATGGTTCTAAGTGCCTTGGGTATATTTTGATTGAGGATTCCCTTATGAGAGATACCGTGTTTGGTCAGCTGAATTTCTTTTCGGTTATTAGTGACACGGTGTTTATTGACCAATAACTCATATAAGTCTAAATCTCGTCTTGTTGACAATATTTTAGAGAAGGGAACCAATACAAAACCGAGCTTAGACTTCGTCATGTGATATGTGTACAAAGCTAACACTTCAATTTCTAGCTTGTGTAGAGAAGCAGAGGGCGCTTCTTCTGCCCAGATAGAAAGAAAGTTTAAGGCAAAATGCGGTAGTGAGTTGCCGCCATCATCTTCTTTGTGACTGAGTAAATCAATTAATTTAACTAAGAACTTTTCTCGAAAATCCTCGGCACTGCAGTTAAACAGTATCTCAGCGCCGCCGTATTGCATAATCCTGGAATAAAACCGTGCGTAACTCTTTTTTGAGCTGGATGAATAAAGCTGAGAGGTTTGCTGGTCAACGTCTTCTATCTCAACCTCAAGATTGCGAGTCCGCTTGCCATAGGCGTCAGCCCGATTACAGATCTCTATACGCGTTATAAACTGTGGTTCTTCAAACTCAATGCGTAACCAGGGGTAGTCTTCGAGTTTTGAGTGAAACCCTTTAGCTTGCATAACATTTGTTGAGGTCAGATCGTCATTGTGCGAACTACTGCAGTTAAGCGACACATTATGATCGATCGCGATTCGTTGACCGTTTCCACCGACAATGCACAGATCCCGGATATTAAAGAACGCTTTTTCCTGCGCGATCGTCATTTTGAGCGATTTTACTGCTTTATTGACCTCTAAGGTTAAAGGCTCATACTTGCCACCTCCTATAAATCCGTAGGAGGGGGCTCTTTTCAGGATTTCTTCGTAACCACCGACACTGTTTAAAATTAAATCCGCGCAGGATATCCGTGTCAAATCTTTGTGGAAATGATTAACCAATACAAAGCTGACATGCTCATCAACGTGCTCAATGATGGTTTGCATCTCAAGCTCTAATGTAAATCTGACGTCCTTGACTTTATCCGCTGATTGGGAAAAGCCGGAAGAGGATAACATACTGAGGCCCACAACCTGGTTTCCCAGCATAGCTATCAGTACACTAGGATAAGACGATTCAATCTGGCATGTGCCGGTAAGCATGAAACCTTTTTGAGATGAGATACTCAATTTATCATTGTGTGATGTTGCGTTTGTTGAATTCAAATCCACGTAAATTCATTCCCTTAATTGTATGACTTAAAAATCAATGAGTAGCTCAAGTATGGTGCTGGTCCTGTCGTTCTATCGACATCAACCAATGGAAGACGGTGATTTGGTTGACCAGATATATTGTAATTTGCCAGGTAATGTTAATTCAGCTTGATTTTTATTTGGGTTAAGTCTGCACTGGATTGTATCAATATGACTCAGTGCTAACAATGCAATCCTATCACGGTTTGGCCATTCTGATTGGGTACAATATTCTCATTGCAGGCCATTCGCGCTTTGCTTCATATTGCTTGGTTCACGCCAATACTGACAATATCTGAGTATTGCTATATTATGTCACTTTTATGACAATGAGGCTCAAGCAGCAGTATTTTTCCTCCTGTTGGCGCAGGCAAGGTTCAGTGTCGATAATGATATTTAGCACCTGTAAAGGCACGCAATTAAGAGCTCGAATGATTGCCTGATAGCGCCAAGCGCTCGACATATTTTCAAAAGTGCTAAAAATGCATACATGGTTGTTAGCCATTCAAAGTAGAGATTACCGTTGAGCCAGAACTTTAACTAATCCATATGCGGGTAAGCGCTAGTGCGATATGTAAAACGCCAATGTCCGGATAAAATTTGACTGAAAATAAATACTGGCAATCGCTGATGAAATAAGACTGATAAGGTTATTCAAAATAATGAAAACAATAGTGACTTACGGTACTTTCGATCTTTACCATGTTGGTCATGTGAGATTATTAAAGCGCTTGAAAGCGTTAGGGGATCGACTTGTCGTAGGTCTTTCTACAGATGAGTTTAACCAGGTGAAGAAAAAGAAAGTGATCATTCCTTTCGCAGAGAGAAAAGAAATCCTCCTGTCTTGTCAGTACGTCGATGATGTATTTCCAGAAAATTGCTGGGAGCAAAAGCGCGAGGACTTACTTCGTGAAAAGGCCGATATTTTCGCAATAGGAGATGACTGGGCTGGAAAGTTTGATGATCTTGGCGATATTGCAGAAGTGTTGTACTTACCAAGAACAAAAGATATTTCAACGACTGAACTTAAAACGGTGTTGAGTGAACTCAGCCGGGAAAAAGTACAGGAAATACGAAATGTCAGTTCCCACCTTTTGGAACTGGCTTCAAAACTGTGATGCGAAGAAGTGTTGTTTGCGCAATGCCCGGCGTCGCCTTATACAGCAAAGGCAAATTTAAAACCCAACATCATTGCTACTAAATTAACTATATATAACCGTTTTTGAGACTCCTAATATGCCTGAATTATCCCGTAAAGATAACACTTGCCATGGCGCGAATGTATGTTTAAACCATCATGTTGGTCAGATACTCGATGTAACACTAAATGATGATGAAGTCGTACTTTCAGGCGAATGCACTATCAATACCGGAAAGCAGGCAGTTGTTATTGTAAAAGTAGGGGAAGAAGTCGCTGGCGTAAAGGCGATTCACGTACCCGGCAGTTCAAAAAAACTGACGCCGCCGGTTAATTTTTCAGTGCCAGTTTCTCTACAGTTAATCAGCAACAATAGCGAGCAACAATTGAGTGTTGTATTGGCGAATGAAACCTTTTCACCGCTTTATATGCAGTCCTGTAAAAGCGTCATTGAACTGGCAAGCAGTACAGAAGAAACCTCAACAATTAATATTCATGACGTGTTCCCCTCCTTTGGTTTTTATGGTGGAGGTCTCGAAAAGCCGCTGGAAATTGACATTAATGACGCCATTAAAGGATTTAAACTCGTCATAGCACAGGACAGTGCATTTCTTAATCTATCCAGATTGGAAATACGAGACAGTAATGGCCAGCTTGTTTCACCAGATCAGGTAATCGAAGTGCAATGCAGCTCCAGACTAAATGAAAATATTGAAATGGAAAGTCTTATCAAAGGGCGAGGCTTTCATTCTTTGAGGGAGGATAACCCCTGGTACCAGGTTAGATTCAAGAACAAGACTGACATTAAAAAACTGAGCATTTTTAATCGTAGAGACAAGTTTGGTGCCAGAAGTAAAGGATTAGTCGTTTACAAGCAGAATCAAAGTGATGAGTTTGTTGAGGTATATTCGAGTATTTCAAATACAGAACATGCTGAAGCGTTAATGCTTGAACTAAAACAAAACTTGTCGGCCTCTGAATGGGATGAGTGTTATACAGGCAGTACTCTGTCCAGAGAAAAGATTATTGATAAGGTTCTTGCGCAGTGTCGCAGCAACATTACCCGCACAGAACATTGGTCGATAGGCTTTATTGAACAATTACTTCCGACCTGGTCTGCATTGAAAATTGATGAGTTTGAAATAGACAGAGAAGTTCACTTATTGGCTTTGTTAATTTTTAAGCAAACTACGGAGCGTTTGCGGTTTCAACTGCAACCATTTGCAAAAATTCTGTACAGCAAGGAATCCATCATTCAATGTCAGCACTATGTCAATGAATTCAGAAAAGCCAATGGTCTGCAAGCAGTACAATTTACCAAGCATGGCATCGCGTTGCAGAATAAGTTAACAGATAATCCTGACAGGATTGTCAATTCAACCAAAATGTTAATGAGTGACCTTAAAGAGTTAGGTGTTAAGCCCTGTATTGCTTATGGCACGTTGTTAGGGGCTGTTCGCGAAGGGGCATTTATTGCGCATGACGACGACGTTGACTTGTTAATAGAGTTGCCAGAGCGGGATTTATCTAAGGACACGGCACTAGCGTTGGCCGAAGAAACCCTGAAAAAACTAAATCCTGAGAATTACCGATTTTTTCGGGCGTCAAAAACCGGCAAGAATATTAACCTGCATGTAATAGTGCGAGGCACTGGCGTAGTGCTCGATGTGTTTCCGTACTGGTACAAAGGCGATATGGCTATGATGCACATGGAGTCAATGAAAATAAGAGGGATACCTGCATCTATTATGGAAGGGCGTAACAAGATTGAGTTTTACGATGAAACTTTCCACATCCCTAGCCAGCCTGAGCGTTTTCTCGAAGAACGGTATGGCGCAACCTGGCAACAATCAGACCCCTTTCACGAGTGGCGCTGGGCACTCAAATAAGGCCCAATAGTTTGCCATTCTTTATTGACGTTACTCAGGTAACAGTACTCAGTTGCGTAATCGCTTTTTGCAGTTGGTATTGAGCGCTAACTTAGAAACTACTAAAACAATTGGCAGTAAATCGGCCAGCCAAACTTGTTGGTGCGTGGCCCGCATGGCAATAGATCACACAAAAACAGCTGGCTGAATTATGTTAGTATACTAGGTACGCGGCGCATCTGTTTTTCAGATTAATCAAGCCAGTATAAGAGCCCGCCACGCTTCGGAAGGCGCTTATTCCTTCAGGATGATGTTTCGCTGTTATAAAGAGTTCAGCAAAGCGATATGCGTGTGTAAAATATCGCTGCGGACGACCAGAGAACTCTGCCAGCGATCATACACCTCGGGCTCTATTGCATTTTGAATGGTTTTTGCGAGTGACGACGCACTGCGTGCCTCAAATGTGAGTCCGGCAATATTCTCTATTTTCTCTTTCATCCCGCCAATATTTGAGCCGATTAGCGGACGACCATGGGCAATGGCTTCCTGAATCACCACCGGAGAGTTCTCCCACCAAATAGAGGGTATAACGACCCAGTCACAGTCAGCTAATAAGCCCGGCAGTTGATGTGATTCGTACGCACCGCGCAGGTTCACACAATCACTCAGTGCGTCGAGCTGCCTGTTTATCTTTTCCTGAAAAGAAGGCTCTTGTTTATCAAGGTTAGCGCCGTGCACATCGAGGGTGACTTGCTTACGAAGGTTTTCAGGTAGCAAGGTTAATGCGTTGAGCAAAACATCTAAGCCTTTATAAGGATTAATTTGCCCGAAGAAGGCTAATCTCGCGCGTTTCTCACCATCTTTTATTGGGGCTGGTGGGAATGATGTCATCTCTGGTAAAACATTTTCTATAACGTGCATCTTTTCTTCTGGCAGCCCCCAATCAACATAGCGTTTAGCTAAAAAGTGGCTGGGTGACACGAAACAGTCAACATTATCGAGTTGATCAAGCAAATAATGCTGTCTCAACAAAAAGTCTCCTGGCGAATGCTGCGGGAAACATCTGTGGCAATCTGCCGGAAGCGCTTGCTGACATAGCTTAAGGCTACCTTTCTTTACCATTTGTCCGTTATGCATACAAATCGCCATAAACTCGTGCAGCGTAAAAACGATTTTTGCGTTGGGTGCCGCCTGACGTAATGCGGCAAAAATTTCAAAACCAATGTGGGCATAATGATGCACGTGAATAATATCCGGTGCATATTCTCTGACCAGATCTCCCAGGTCATCAAATAACGGCTTCAAGCGCTTTGTGCTTAATGTAAACCAATTATCCATTGCAGTATGAAATAACAGCTCTTCGCCACGCACAGAAAACGTTGACCCGCCATGGGAACCCGGTTCAGATCGGGCTACATACAGACAGTCAAAACCTTGTTCTTTTAACTGCTGATATAAGTTCCACGACGCAACTTCTGCGCCGCCTTTACTCAATTCAGGATGACCATGTGAGATAAATAATATTTTTTTCATTGTTGTATTATCCTGCATCCTGCATTGCTTCGAGTTTTTGTTTCCAACGTTTGTTAAATGTTATGGCGTTGATTATGGTGAGGCTATGTTTCCATTTACCTGCTTCAACAAGATTTTGTGACTGGCGTTCTAAATGGTAAAGCTCGACGTCTCGACGGATCTTGTTGGTTTTACCAAATTCTTCCATTTTAAGACATAAATCGGAATCTTCGAAATCACCCAATACATAGGCGTGATCAAAACCACCTACAGCTTGAAAGTCCTTTTTACGCAACGCCCAAAAAGCCGCGGTGATCAGTCTGCAGGGCGCTTCTTCTGCGGCTTTCGGTGATAATTTCACGGCCCAACCTTTATGAGGGTGATCGTTAAATAACAAGCCTGGATATTCCTGTAAGCGCACAGGCGCCATACCATCGTGTTGTATTGAACCATCTTCAAACAGTAAGCGGGCGCCAACTATTCCGGTGTCGTCAGCATCAAGGCTGCTAAGTATTTTATCCAACCAACCGGGCGATTTAGGCAATATATCGGAGTTCATCAGGATCAGGTTATCAGAGCGTGCATTCTCAACACCGATATTATTGGCGCGACCAAAGCCAACGTTTTCTCCTAGTTTCAACACACTAAAAGGGTGTGAGACAAGCCTCGACATATAACGTGCTAGCTGCATTGCTGGCGCTGCAATTGATGGATCATCAATGACATAAATAATTTCGCATTGTCGCGCTTCACCACTGCGATGAAAATGTGCCATTTGGTAACGAATGAAATCGTACCGACCATACAGCGGAATAATAATACTGGCCTGAGGCTGTTCTATCTGCTCGCCAAAGTCATAACGAGTAGACGCGACTTTAGTATCGCGGGTATATAGATCGAGAATCGGTGTGCTCACTACATCGGCTTTAGCAAGATGGTAAGGATTGGTAGGCGACCAGTTATCGAGGATACGCTTGGTATTCATCATTGGTTCTTCAGCACCCCAAAACACTTGGTTTACTGACATTTTTTCCTGCACATCATCAATTGAAAATTCCAATTCCAGTTGCTGATCTTTTTGCGAGAGCTTTTCACTGAGCGTAAACAAGACGGAGTAACCAGCCGCTGAAGTATGTGGTCCACGACCATATGCTTCGATGACATCTTTTCTCGTAAAACGAAATAGCTCGTAATTATCTTCAGTGACTGTGCGCGATTTTTTATTCAGTAATAAGGATGTTGCTTGTTGGGCGTCGGTTAACCAGCCACTGATAAATACGTGGGTATCTGTAACAATGGCGAACTCACAAGCGCCATTACAGTACTGACTGTTAGTTGTGGACTGGATATGAGCTAAAGACTGCTGTGTACCAACGGTGGCTGAAGATAAACTGTAAGTTTGACTTTGGCCGTTCTTTAGCGCTGCAACCAGTGTCAGTTCATCCAGCGTTACTTTGGTGGTAAGCAATAACTGAAACCCCGTTGCTTGTTTGCCCGTTACTGCTGCAACATCTGCACGCTCAATGTCATCTCTTAGCACATCGATGGGTTGGTTACTGGCATCGGTGACTTTAATGCCCGACACAAGATCAGAAAAATACCAGCCGATAACACAATAGCCGTCGAGGGTCCTTGCTACGGTATCTATAGTTACGTGCTGCTGAGGCGGGGTGCCGAGTAATTTTTTGACTACTGATTTGAGTGTTTTTTTCATTTTAATTATTTGTTGGCCAATCTCTAGTGCATCGTTGCAAATATAACATAGATTCTTTCTAAGGGCAGTTTTGGTAGCTTAAGAATTCCAACCGATTAGTGACGATTGTTGGGCTGTAGCCAGCTTTAGCCGCTAGAGTTTCCAACTGCGGTTTACGGGAGTTGAGATGTTCAATTAATGCTGGTGCAAAACTTCGGTGGGGTGTAGTCAGTGGTGTACTGTTAGTTTGTTTAATACCCAGGCAATCATAAAGTGCTTGACCATTTGTATCGATAATATTTTCGTATTTAATGCTTTTTAATCCTGTTTTCGTGAATCTGTCTATAAACCAACTGAAAATAAGCAGTTGACGTTCTAGCAGGTCTTCTTCCTGTAATAACAGTTTGGCGAGGTCTTTATCATATCTTTCCCCGGCTGGGAGTCTTCCCCGGTTTACGGGTAACTCTACTGTCATCCAGGAAAGAAGCACATCTACCGGATTGCGTATTATTGCAACTAGTGGGTAAATATCAATAAGGCTACTTGATAGCGCAGTAAATAACGCATTTTGTTTTATTACAAGGAGTTTAAGATCTTTATTAATAGGAACTGTGGTTGTTCCTCTCACCGATGAGAGCGTTCTTACGCCTTTATGGTGTTCTGAATAGGCTACAGGATTATCGACAAGGTAATTATCCTTATCGCCAAGAGGGATTGGTTTTGAGGATTGAACTGCTTCTTTTATAGCTATTATTCGTTGTGAAATCTCATTTACTACCGCTGTGCGTTTTTCTGCAGATATCACTTGGGGGTCAAGAGGCTCATGCAGGGCCAGTGTTGTTTTGTTTTGATTTAACAGTTTACAGCAGAGTGTTGTACCTGAACGGGGTATACCTGTTAGTAAAGCTATGTCCGTCATTCTGGTACCCTGCCTTTATAGTGGTATTGATCGGTCAAATATGTCACCGCTGTGTTAAAACTTCGAACGTAAGTTCTGTAGTACGCTCCTCAACTGACTCTAAATTTTCGGTCAAATAATGTAGTTTCACATCCAAGATGATTAATGAAGTGCGGTTTTTCACCTTAAGCGTTAGCGGAAAGGTGATTAACAATTTAGACAGAGCTTGTATGATTTCGCCATTTTCCTGCACATCTATGCTGGCGCCTTTCACAATTGCTTTATCAGTGCAAACCAAAGACAGAAGTTCTGAGTGCTCTTCTTGCCTAACCAGTTCCTGTTGGAGATCTTTAGTTAAAAACATCTCTAAGTCTGATCCTCTTCCTAATAAGGGAATAAAACTTTGTGCTGGCTCGGCACAACTTAATCCGGTTATTTTGACGGGTGCTGGCGTTTGTATAGTAGTTTCCAGAGCAGTGGATTTAGAACTAAACAGTAATAATAGGAGTAATAAACGTATAACGAAATAGTTTCTTAACATTGCTTTAGAATTTTTCTTTAATGGTTTGCGAGTTAATGTCTGGAATTCTAATGTAAGTTTGGCTCGTTTGGCAAAAAATTGTACCGAACCCAATTCTCCCGGCGCAAAGGCTAACAGCTTATCTTTGGCGTCAGGGGGGGGCTTTATATTCAAAAAGAACGTAAAACAAGGTATCAGGCAAAAAAAACCTCCGCATGTGCGGAGGTTTTTAGATTCTAGTTAATAACTAAAATTAATTAAGTACCACAGTGTCAGTTGTACCTGATTCAAGATCAACGATTTGCATGCTTGCTGAAACGTCAACATCTTGCGCTTCTACTTCAATTACAGCAGAAGTACGCTTTTTACCTGCCAGAGATACAATATCAGTCGCTTTAAGCGAGAGCATTTCGCCACCAGGGATAGTACCGGTTTGTGCAGTACCGTCAGTAGCTGTAACACCATCTTCAGACACGAAGTCAATTGTATAAGTTACTTCAGAGTTGCTGTAGTTAACAAGGAAGAAACGCTGGTTGTAGTCTTCGAAGGTAGTCAGGTACGGTACTTCAATAGAAGTAGTATCGTACTTGATAGTACCCAGGTCATTTTCCAGACTGTCAGTGTCTAAGGTTACGTCATAAGTAGACTTCAGGATGGTTTCAGTAGTACCGTCAACTTCCAGACACAGGTAGAATGGACCAGCTGCAAGGCTTGCAACAGATACGGTAGCACCGTCTTCGTCACCATTGATACCAGCACTCACGTCAATAGAAGCAACACCACCAGCATCAGTACAGTTAGCTTCGTCTTCAAGCGTCCAGGTACCGTATGAGAAGTTACCTGCAAAGCTAACGTCTTGCGCATCAGTGATCAGGTCAGCAGCAGTTAACGCTGTACCATTTGGCTTGTAAGTTGAGTTTGCTACGATTTCAGTGATATCGATTTCACCAACAGCTGTCAATACAGCACTAGTAGTGTTAGTTGCTGTCGCATCAAAGTTCAGGAAGTTAGAAGCAACAGTTGCAGTACTGGTGTACTCGTTAGTAAAGTCACCTGAGCTACCAGAGCCTGTTTGAGCGATAGTACCAGACTCACTATATAACGCTAAGGTACCGTTAACTGCATTACCTGCAGTTTCATACAACGAAGTAGAAACTGTTGCTACAGAGCTGGTAGAAATGTTGTATTCTGTTGCTGCCAGTGTGAAAGTTGCGTTTGCTGGGATATCAGCAGCAGTTGCTGCAACCTCAAAAATTACAGAACTATCGCCTGCAGCACCGCCTTGAGCAATAGAAGCAGAACCGTCAGCAACTGACAACGTTGGTATAGCATTAAATTCAGCATTGTTCAGTGTAACAACAACATACTTAGACGTACCGTTACCAATAGTAAAACCAGTGTTAAAAGTAACGTCAAGGATGTTAGCAGCGTTGGTTACCTTAAGGTTTCCGTCACCGTTTAGGTCAGACGCAGTGTATGCTTCAGTTGCGAATGTAACGGAGCCTGTGTCCGCTTCAATGTCAACTGCAGCAAATGCGCTTGATGAGAATGCGACTGCAATAGAAGCCGCTAAGATTTTTTTGTTTAACATGTATAACTCCTGCAAGAGTAACTATAGTTTTATTTAGTCATGGCTTTCGCCACCAAGTCCTTAGTGACGAGCACTCGACTTCCCCTATAAAGTACAACACCAAAATGTTGTGTTCAACTTTTTTGTCGCTATTTTAATAGCTTGTTTTGTTCTTCTCCTAACATCTCTGATGTTTGTAAACTAATATTGACTGTCCGTTAGCGAATTTAGCCACAGTATTTAAAGAAGAATGTACAGTTGTAGACTAATTGGTATTAAATTACAAGCGAAGTCTTGGGTATATCCTATACACATCAAGCAAATATGTACATAGCTATGTGTAAGATCACAGTTAAATTTTGATTTGGTTTGGTGATTTTAATCTTTGTTAAAAACGTATACCTTTCATTTGAAAGTAATACCTGAATAGAATAGCGGGGATGTTAAATAATTCAGTGAGGGTAACAGCTCAATGCTAGTGATTATTGAGTTGGTCTCTCTGTATAAGGGGGGAGTAATTTGGTGCCCTTAGTAACTTCACTAACCAATACCCTACCAGTGGTCTTTATTCTTATTTGAAATCTGGAGCTGGAAATAAAACGGATAAAGTCGTCTGTCAATCCGGTTAAATCGTTAATTTTTAATTGAGCATCACTATGAGCCAGAATCCATTCACCATTAGCTCTGTCGGCAAGAATTTTGTCTGCCTGATTTGGCCATAACTGATGTAGTAATGGTGCTGGTATAGCGTTCAAATTTAAGCTGCCTGTGCGCCTTAGCCCGCAAAACGGCTGTAATTTTGCAACTAATTCACGATTGTCCTGCCAATACAATATATTGTAGAGTTCACCACAGTGCTGAAGCAAAAAGTTTGTCGGTGGGGCCATTCCTTGACCGCGGTAGCTACGCAGCTCACCGCCAGCGGGTCTGCTCCAATCATCAGGGTCGGCGTAGTCGGCTAGCGCATCGGTGTATCTTGTTGCGGTAAAACTATCCATACCGGTACTGTATAACCATCGGGTCAACCATGTTTGCTCAGCTGAGTTGATTGGGAGCAAGCCATTAACAGCCTGAATCGAGAAGTGAATAGTGGCCTGTTCATTCGCGCGGCTATACTCAAAACCGTCAGCCCTTATTTCATCTCCTGTATAGCGAAGCGTCCACGCAGCACCGTCTTTTTTGGCACCTTCCGGATTAGTACCTTGGCTCACACCTGCGCGGGTCGTCCTCTGCGTTGCAATTAAATAGGTCAGTTCACTTTTCACTGTATGCGCGAGCATCTTTTCTGCAAGTTGTTGTTTGGCGCTGATAGCTAATGTTATCCGTTTGTTCAGCATTGCGGATGCAGCGCTAACTAATAGCGTCAAAACTAAGGTGACTACCAAAACTGAAAGTAAGGCGATTCCTCGCTGAGGTGCTAATGTACGGTTAAAATTCATAGGCACCATATACCGGCAGTTCGATTGGGATGTCCGCGTGTAATGGACGAGAGACTGTGGCCAGTAAATAGGTCGTATCACTGCTCTGAACCCTAATCGCTAAAGGCAGCTTACCATTACTTGTGGTGAAGTTGGTCGCCCACTTCCGATCTGTCAAATACTCAAAGTGCACTGCTTCGTTAAACTTAAGAAGAGCATTGTAATTTGAGGCCGATTCGCGGATTCCCAGTGACCAGTGGCCGTCATCTTCACGAATTTCCCAGCTCAGTTGTTGGGGTGACGCTGGCCGGTTGGCCGGAGCCAGGAATGTTAACATGTCAATTGTTTCGGGTGTGCCAGCGAAAGTTGAAGTATCCGGGTGAGCAAGTAGCACACCACGAAAACTCTCAATAAACCAGTATTTAGGTAGTTGGGCCTGGTTGAAGACAAGATTACGACTGCTCAACCTGGCAAAATTTTGCCAGGTAGTTGAAAGCCCGGAAAGTAATAATGTTGTAGTTAGTGAAGTAATGACAAGTACCACTAGTAGCTCGATTAACGTGAAGCCGTTTCGATTACGCATAGCTCTATCCAAAAATACTTGAGGGAGAGTTTGGTTCCCGCCAGTAGCGAACTTCTTGAGTGGTGAATGTTTCAATTTGCTTGCCCTGTTTAAATATCTGCGCTTTCACGTCAAACAATACGACCAGCCATTCGCGTTGACGACGATAGTATTCATTGTCTGAGGAGCGGGCGACACTTGCTTGCCACTCAATTCTGAAATCATCGATCACAAATTCTCCCTGTCGCTCTCGTTGGAGAGGCTGCAATGCCAGGTAACGGGTGTATTCATCAAACAGGAGGGGCATTCTTAATGCCTGTTCCATTTTGGGAGTGTTGGTGGCAACAGTACCAAACCAACCCCAAACAGTAGTAAAAGTCGCCGCTAAGATAACAAGCGCGACCAGAGCTTCTATAAGGGTAAAACCTTTGTTACGACGCATTTTCTGTGTCCATGACGAGTTCACAAAATGGTACGCTGACGGAATACCGTCTCAGTGAGCTACCGTGTTGAATAATTATCTTACCGCCTTTGCAATAGCCATTCTCTAGCACCACGATAGGACTTGAGATTTTAACTCCGAGCGTGTTGTCAATTAGATCGCTGGCAGACTCTATATGCAGAGTCTGTCCTGAGGAAATAGCTTTTAAAGGCAATAGAGCCAGTGTTGACGAAAGTTCCTGGCGTTGAGCGTCGGCGCTTCTGCTCGATAGCCAGGCATTAACAGATGGGGCCGCTAAAGCCGTTATTAGGCCAAGAATCGCCAGTGTAACCAGTAGCTCTATAAGCGTAAATCCGGGTTTAGCTTTCTTGAGGTACATACCCGATATCTGCATTTAATTCCTCGCCGCCAACAGCACCATCAGCACCGTAACTATACAAATAAAATCCCTGATCGGCGCTCGCATCTTTTTCATATACATAAGGAGCGTTCCACGGGTCGTTAGGTACTGACTCATCAAGGTAAGGCCCATCCCAATAGGCTTTCACGTCGGCCGGAGCCATGCGCAACGCTTCAAGGCTGTCTGGGTACTGGCCAACATCAAGGCGGTAGGTTTGCAGTGCCATTTTCAACATTTTTATTTGAGTTTCGGCCGTACGGACTTTGGAACTATCTACTTTTCCAAAAAACTGCGGACCTACTAACCCTGCTAGCAGTCCTAAAATAACAAGTACAACAAGGAGTTCAATCATTGTGAACCCAGAATAGTGCTTTTTCATAACCTTCCTTCAAATTGCTATATCGGTAGAAGCAGTAATTGCCAGTACTATACCTAAAATCATAATACCAATTAACACCCCGACAATCAGTATTGCCAGTGGTTCAATTAGCGTCATTACTTGTTTCATTCTGCGCTTACAAGATTCATCATGAAGCTGGGCAACTGCCCCCATCATTTCTGCTAGTTTACCGGTTTTGTCGCCGACGTTGAGCAAATTTAATGAGGTTCCTGGTAATAAAGCTGATCGTTCAATTGCTTCGGGTAGGGCGGTACCGCCCTGAATATCGTCCGCTATTTGCTCTGCTCTGGCGCGTCGTCGGGTAAAAGCGCTAGACTGCGCCGCCAAGGATAGTGCAGTAACTAGATTAACTCGGGCTGTAAGCATGGCTCCGCATAAGGCTGCCCAGCGAGCAGCATCTTGCTCGGCGAGCCAGGGTCCGATAATTGGCAGTCCAATAGCAACATTCATTATTTTACTCTGAATCCTTTTGTTGGTCACAGCGCCGACAATAAGTACTAAAATACCAATAAAACCACTGCCTATTAACCATGGGTAATCATTAGCATATCGCCCCGCCGATAATACAAACCAGGCCAGGCCAGGTAGTTCTTTCTCATTATCTAACATATGTGAAAACTTAGGCACAACCGCAAAAAAGATAATCAACATGGCAACGAGGCCGGAACCGATGAGGATCAAAGGATAAGTTAAGGCTGCTCGCAGATCGTTGCGAATTGCCTCATCGTATTTTAGTTGCGCTGCTGCATTATTTAATGCCTTGCTTAGTTGTCCGCTGAGCTCTCCTGCATGAACCAAATGCTCTACGTAAATCGGAAACGGGAGTTTTGATGATGCAATAGATTTCGAAAAACTTTCACCTCCCTCTATTGCACTGGCAAGCTTTTTAAATCCCTGAGCTAATCCATAGTGCATTTTATTTTGTGACAGCGCACTCAGCGCATCAACCAATATCACTCCAGATTCAATAAGCGTTGCGAGTTCCTGCAATGGGACTACTAAATCAGATACTGTGACCTTCTTCTTTCCCTGTACTTTATACTCTTGAGCGACCAGCCTGATTACTTCTATATTACGTTGTTGCAATTGATGGTGCGCTTCTGCTTCAGTCAGAGCTTCCACCTCGCCAGTTTCAGACTGTTTTAGCGTCAGGTCGATACCTTCATAATTGAATTTCATAAAGGTTTATGCATCCTCATTCGATGAACATACGCGTAATACTTCATCTACGCTGGTTAATCCATGTGCCGCTTTTAGCAAACCATCTTCTAGCAAAGAACGAAACCCGGAAGTTCTTGCACTGGCACGAATATCTTTAAGCGGCGCTTTGGCAGCAACGAGGTCACGCAATTCTGGCGTTACGGCAATTAACTCATAAATACCGACCCGGCCTCGGTATCCTCGTCCTTGGCATCGCTCACATCCTACGGCTTGTTTCCACTCCGGACTGGACACATTATCGAGCAGACTTTGCAGTTCTGGGTTTTGTTCTAAAAAATTGGGTTTCGGTGCAATTACGGAACAATGCTCACAAAGTTTTCTTACTAGGCGCTGGGCCTGAACCCCTTGTACCGTGGCGGCAGTAAGGTAGCTTTCTACTCCAATATCGGAAAGCCTTGGAAATACAGAACAAGCATCGTTTGTATGCAGCGTTGATAATACAAGGTGGCCGGTAAGTGAAGATTGAATGGCTATGTCGGCGGTTTCTTTGTCGCGTATTTCGCCAACCATGATGATATCAGGATCTTGCCTCAGAAAAGTACGTAAGGCTTTTGCAAAAGTATAGCCAATTTCTGGTTTAGCCTGAACCTGGGTAATACCCGGCAATTGATATTCAACCGGATCTTCCACAGTTACGATCTTCTCATCGCCGCTTTGAACGTCAGCCAGCAGTGCATATAATGTCGTTGACTTACCTGAGCCGGTAGGACCGGTGACAAGTATAATGCCATTACTTAACTTGCCCCACTCTCTAATCATGGCCAGATGGTCTTTGGCGAAACCAAGGCCATCGATAGTCAATTCGTCTCGCTGTTTTGGTAACAGCCGCATAACGATAGATTCGCCATTGACGTCAGGCGCGCTCGACACCCGGATATCATATTCACGGCTACCAGCACGGCTGGTAAAACGACCATCTTGAGGTAAACGACGCTCGGCGATATCCATGCCAGATAACAACTTTATACGGGATGCTATGGCTTGAAACCGAGATGCCGGCTGTTGCATGAACTCACTTAGTTTACCGTCTACCCTTAATCTTATGGTTAGATTTTTACTTCCGGGTTCAACGTGTATATCTGACGCCTCGGCATAAATCGCTCGCTCAATAACGCTGTTGACCAGATTGATGACAGGTGCCTCTTCCGCGAGCGCAGCCATATCCGTATTAGCCTGACCAAATAATTCAGAAACAGCTCTTTCACTGGCGATGTCGTCAGCAACAGCAACGGCCATAGCTGGAGTTAGTAAATATTTGTGTAGTGCTTTTTCTTTTGCCAATACTCTTAGAGGTGTCAATTGGTTTTGCAGAAACGGATTGCCAAAGTACACATGCATGACCTCATCATTCTGCCAGGGAAATACCGAGTTACTGATGCACCAGTCGATACTTAATCCCAAGGAATTACACGTATCGATAATCATTACTGATCCTGGACATTGATGTATCTTATTAATTAGCTCCAGACCAAAAACATCTGCGGCATAGCTGTACAAATTATCGTCACCCACAAGACCCAGACGCGATAATGCGCGCAGGATGTCCACATTGAGTTTAGCCGCGGTATCCTCTGCCAACTTAACTTGCTCAGAACTGAGTTCACCATTATTCTGCAGCGCCAACAATAGTTGGTCCTGATGAGATTCGCTTACACTTATATTGGGCTTTGTCACGCTGATCGCTCGCTTTTTAGGTAGTAACTGTCACTTATGAACATATTTACTTATAAACGGTTAATTGTCTGGTGAATTTTCGGTATATTATCCCGCATTACTTCATCGGAATAGTTTCATGAGCAAGACACTGACTTCTGCCCTTGAGTTTAAGACCAAGTGGCTGTCCCCATTATTGGACTGGCTTGAGTCTCTTCTATGGCATGACGAATATAATGTGGATACCAAAAGCGAAGTATACTATGTATTCAAAGCTTATCCTGCAAGTCTTAAGCCTTCACAAAAAGCTGATTGGGCGAAAATTCAGGCTCGTGTAGTGAATCCATTTGTTGGAGGCGATACCTATTACTTTTTATCTGCCAATGGCGTTGCAATCTGGACAACTGCGGGTAATTTTATAGGGTTACCCGAAACTGCTGCGCAAGATGTATTGGCTGACGGGACGCATCACGTCAGCAGTGATCATTTTGTTTACGAACAGCATTGGTCCGCAGGAGAAATGACAACGTGTTGTGTACTGAATGATAAAGTTAATGATGCTATTGCGCTAAGAGAGGAGCCGCGAGGATATTGGGCGCGCCACAGAAATATCGACCGTTGGTTAAAAAAACCGGTGACCTGGGTAATGCTCGCAGGCGTTGTTTTTGGCGTATTAATAGCGTGGCAGGCGGGCAGCTTTGTTTCTTTAGCTTTGCAAGAAAACCAATTAGATCAAGATATTGCTAAGCTTGAAGAGCTTGTAGGGGACAGGCTAGACGAGCAGGCAAGGTTACAGAACAATCAGCAGTTCATTAGTGGATCACTGTCATGGCAAAGTGAAGTCGGTTACTTGCCTCAAGCACTGGCTGGGGTGTTATCTGAATTAGGTGAATCAAGAAAATGGCAGATCAATTTAATAGAGTGGCAATTGAACGTACTAAGAGTCGAGCTGCAAATGGCTAATTTGAATATCGCAGAACTGGTCACAAAATTAGAACAAAGCCCGCTATTTGAACGTGTTGCTATTCGGCCACATGCTAACGAAGATACATGGATACTGGAAGTTGTCGCAGGTGAATAAGCAGTTGCAAAAAAGTAGTTCAGTTATGTTAGAGTTGCAGCAAAATACGCGCCTGCATTGGTTGTTGTTGCTTATCGCGGTGATTTTGCTGCTTAGCCTGACAAAATCGTTGAGTGATTCGAGTGAAGAGTTTGCCTCGGATGTTCAGACGAAGCTGCAAATGCTCGGTCGTTTACAAAGAGCGGCTGATGACGAAGTTCCTGATACTGTTATGCAGGAAGCAATCGAGTCGGTTGAGAATATTAAGCAGACAATTCCGGTTGCACAGTCAGTCAGCGTTGCAGAGGCTGAAGCGTTATCAGCGGTTAGTAAGTTGACAAATGATTTCATAACAGAAGGCCGCGCGAGTTTAGTTGGTTCCAGTGAACTTAACTTTGGTTCCAGCCGTTTTTGGCAGGTGCGAGTAGAATACCAGGGTAAAATGTCTCAGCGAAGTCTCTTCGGCTTGCTGACTATAATGGATGGAAGTAAGCCCGCATTCCGAGTGATCTCTTTTCGCTACCGGCCAGGGAGAAGCGACAGCATTACGGTCGTTTTAGATTTTCTATATCGGAACGCACAAGAATGAGTCGTAATCAAATAATAATGGTAGTAGCTGGCTGCTGGATTGTTGCCGCTGTTATGGGTGGTATCGTGAATATGTTAAATGCTAACACTAATAACGATGGTAGAGATGAGCAAACCATCACCCAGAAAGGAAAGCCAGACACAACAACCTGGAAAAAGATAATAAGCGATATTGAAAAATTCAATCCGGTACCGAAAAAGAAGCCAGACATTACACAAGAAAACATAGCTGAGCCCAAAGAGCGTCAGCTAACTGATGCAACATTGATTGGTACGGTGTTAACTGAACAGCAGCGAGCGATATTATTGCTTCCTGGTGACACTGAGCCAGTTGTGTTGAGCTTGGGAGACCAGTGGCTTGCTCCCTGGTCTTTAACTCAGATTGAACAAGGACGAATAGTCTGGCAAAACGACAACACTAACCAACAGCAACAACAAGTGCTATTTCAATAAGGCAGTAATTAAAACCGATGAACAGAAAAAGCAATAACGCATGGTTTATTTCAACTCAGCGAAAACATCTGAGCTGCTTGTTAGTGCCAGTATTACTGGTCTTACTTAATGGCTGTGCGCAATTCAATGGACCTGCTTCCAGGCTCTCCAAAGAAGATGAAAAAACCTTCTTCACGCCACTTCGGGCGCCAAAAGGTCAAATTGCAGGCGATGCAGATACCGTTGTTGGGCAACAAACAGAAGGCGAGGAAATCGATACAAAATTAGGAGTGATTGTTCCGCCCAAACTGTCGGTTTCTGAAGCGGCTAAAGCAGCAGAAAAGATTTTTATTCCCCAACTGGGAGATAAACAAGTCGCACAGCAGTCATACAACAATTTACCCATCCCCGGGTTTATTAATGAAGTATATGGAAATCAGCTAGGCTTAAATTTTATTCTTCAGCCTTCCGTTAAAAGTGCCCCCGACTTGGTTACTCTGCGCTTGAGTGCACCTGTATCTCAGGATGATTTTTATGTCTTGGTTACTAAGACTCTCGCGACATACGGGGTTACAACCTTTGAGCGTGATGGCGTACTGGTATTTGATTACTCGGCACAGGCTGCGGGAGATGAAACGCCAATAATAATTTCTGGACGAGCATTGCCAGAAGTGCCTGCAGGTAATCGTCCCATATTTCAAATTTATCCACTAAAAGCCCTAAAAACACCAGATGTTCGTGGTGTCTTGAGTCAAATGTTTGGTCGTAACGATATCGATGTCAAAGAAGATATCAACCGAAATGCACTGCTCATACAAGGAAAATATGAAAAAGTTCAACAAGCAGTTGCAGCATTAAATTTACTTGACAGACCGTCGATGGCGGGGATGAATAGCGTAATTTTACAGCCAGTAATCAGCACTGCTAAAGAGTTATCTGACAATTTGTTGGCGATATTGAAAACTGAAGGTTTTGAAGTTAAGGCCGGAGAGTCAACTGCGCCAGTTCGATTGTTGCCTTTAGAATCTACCGGCCAGGTTGTCATTTTTGCAAAAGAGCAAGAAACACTGGACTACATAGTTGAGTGGGCGAGAAAGCTAGAGACTAAACGAGAAAATGAAGTTAAAAACGGTTTGTTCAGCTATCAAGTACAAAGCACCAAAGCCAGTCACATTGTAAGTTTGTTGAGTCAATTGGGTTTGGCCAGTGGCGTACAGTCATTGCAGGGGAGTGGTGAAAAAGGTGGAGTGTCGCAAATGAAACCCGGGGCGCAAACAGTTAACGATAATGAAAGCGCCCTGACAAAAGGTCGTTTTGCGGTTGATGAAATGCTAAACACGATTTTGTTTAGTGGGAGCGGCAAGGACTGGACTCAGGCACTAGCTATGATTAAGCGTATGGATCGTCCCGCCCCTTCAGTGATGATCGAAGTAATATTAGCTGAAGTGAGCCTAACCGAAAATGATAGTTCTGCAATTGAGTGGTTATTTAAGTCATCGATTGGTGCTTATGATTTAGTGGGCTCAACATTTGGAAATGGCATCAATTTCACGGTGACAGATGGTTTTAGCAGCGGCGAACCAAGTAATACGCGTGCTGCATTGAACTTTCTTTACAGCAATAATAGAACAACGATACGTTCACGGCCGCGAGTAATGGTAAAAAGTGGCGAATCAGCGAACATTAACGTAGGCGATAGAATCCCAGTTCTTTCGACACAATCGCAAGGCACAACCACTGCGGATGCGCCAATAGTTAAAAACTTTGTATATCAGGATGTCGGTGTGAAATTGGATATTACGCCAACGGTGCATGCCACCGGAATGGTCGATTTGGAAATTTCTCAAGAACTCAGTGAAGCCTCTGCCAGTGGTGGTGATCAGCCGAGATTCTCTAACCGAAGCCTTCAAACCGTGCTTACATTGCGCGATGGCGGGTCTGCGCTTATAGGTGGCTTAATACGATCTAAAGATGACGGAAATGAAGTCGGCGTCCCCGTGCTTGGTAAACTTCCCGGTATAGGACGGTTGTTCAGGGGAGATGGCTCCGGTCAACAGCGCACGGAACTCATGATTATGATCATCCCCTACATTCTCAATTCGCCCGATGAGGTCGAAGGTTTAACAGATGACTTACAGCGTGCGCGATTAGAGTCATTGATGGAGAACTAGTATAATGAGAAAAGGAATAATTTTAGCTGGTGGCTCTGGCACAAGGTTGCACCCACTTACAAAAGTGGTCAGCAAGCAGCTAATGCCTGTTTACGATAAGCCAATGATTTATTATCCGCTGTCTACGCTGATGATGGCGGGCATTCGTGATGTGCTCATTATTACCACACCCGAAGAGCAGCAGCGCTTTGTTGATTTGCTCGGCGATGGTGCTGCCTGGGGGTTAAACCTTGAGTATGCGGTGCAACCTTCACCAGACGGCCTGGCACAGGCCTTCTTAATTGGTGAGACTTTTATTGGTAACGATGATTGCGCGCTAATATTAGGTGACAATATTTATTATGGTCACGATTTAAGGCTGTCTTTAAAAAGCGCCCATGAGAAAACCTCTGGCGCGACAGTATTTGGTTATCACGTGAATGATCCGGAGCGTTATGGAGTAGTGGACTTCGACAACGACTGGAACGCACTTTCTATCGAAGAAAAGCCCGCCGTCGCCAAGTCGAATTATGCGGTAACCGGTCTCTATTTTTACGATAAGCGCGTGGTGGATTTTGCTAAGGAAGTGAAGCCTTCGCCTCGTGGCGAGTTAGAAATTACTGACCTGAACAATATGTATTTGCAGGATGGCTCGCTTAAAGTAGAGCTAATGGGGCGCGGTTCAGCCTGGCTCGATACCGGTACGCTGGATAGCTTACTGGATGCCGCTAACTTTGTTGCCGCCATTGAAAAACGCCAGGGCTTAAAAATTTGTTGCCCGGAGGAAGTGGCATTCCGCATGGGCTATATCAATGCAGAGCAACTGGAAAAGCTGGCTGCCCCTTTAGTAAAAAGCGGTTACGGCACGTATTTATTAAAGGTCATTAAAGACCGGGTAAAATAAGGTGGCAGTGTTGCCAAATGCTGACTGAAAGATTTTACCCTGACTCCGATAAGTGCGACGCAAATACGCCTAACACATAATTAACTGTATTTTAGCTCATCGTATCTCTATCGCATTAATATGCTCGCTGGATACAGAATAAAAAATTGGAAAGTAAATTAATGCAGGTAATCCCAACTGACATCGACGATGTCAAAATTATTGAGCCACGTGTATTCGGTGATGAGCGTGGCTTTTTTATGGAAACATTTCGTACCGATTGGTTTAAAGCTGAATGTGCTGATGTAGAGTTTGTTCAGGACAACCATTCAAAGTCCAAACAGGGCATTTTACGCGGCTTACATTATCAACTGGAACAAACTCAGGGCAAATTAGTGCGGGTTGTTTCGGGTGAAGTCTTTGACGTGGCGGTAGATATGCGTAAAGCGTCACCAACGTTTGGAAAATGTGTCGGCGTGCACTTATCGGCCAGCAATAAGCGACAACTTTGGGTACCGGCAGGGTTTGCACATGGATTTTATGTGACCAGCGAATCGGCTGAGTTTGTATATAAGTGTACTGACTATTATCATCCGGAGTCAGAAGTGTCGGTTAAATTTGATGATCCTACCATTGGTATCGACTGGCCACTGATCAATGGCGAAGCGCCTTCTTTATCAGTTAAAGATGCCAAGGGGTTGGCGTTTACTGATGCGCCAACGTTTTAAGGGCAAACCATGACAGACTTGGTAGTAATAGGCAAAAATGGCCAATTGGCCCACGAAATTGCAAGGCTTGCCCCGACAGCGGTGTGTTTAGGGCGAGAAAACATAGATATCACATCGCCTGCCGGCCTGGCCGAGGTTTTGAATGGCTTGCAACCTAAAGCCGTGATTAATGCCTCTGCGTATACCGCGGTTGATAACGCTGAGACGGATCAGGATAACGCATATCTGCTTAATCAAGCGGCAGTGGCAAACCTAGCGCAATACTGCAAAGCGAATAACGTATTTTTTGTACATGTGTCGACTGATTATGTGTTTAACGGTAATAAAGGCGCACCTTATACGGTGAGCGATGCCATTGAGCCTCAGGGCGTGTATGGCAAATCGAAAGCCGCAGGCGAGGCCGAACTAACATCGATATTACCCGATTCCAGTGCCATTATTCGTACTTCATGGGTGTATTCGGCCAAGGGTAATAACTTTGTCAAAACCATGCTGCGGTTAATGCAAGAAAAGCCACAGCTGGGCGTAATTGATGATCAAATAGGTAGCCCTACCTGGGCCAAAGGATTAGCCCAGGCCTGTATTGAAGCTGCCAGTCAGAAAATCACCGGTGTGTATCATTGGTCTGATGAAGGTGTTTGCAGTTGGTTTGACTTTGCTATCATCATTCAGCAACTGGGCTTAGCCAAAGGCTTGCTGTCACAGCCTATACCAATTAAACCAATTCCCAGTAGCGCGTATCCGACACCTGCCAGGCGTCCTCACTATAGTGTGCTGGATAAAACGCTGACCAGAGAGACCTTTTCGACGCAGCTCAGTCATTGGCAAGTGCAACTGAGTGCAATGATGGATGAGCTGGTGTAAGACGCGTAAATACATTTAAGAAGACAACAATGACAATAGCTAAAACAATAGTAGTGACTGGCGGGGCAGGGTTTATTGGTTCAGCCGTAGTGCGTCACCTCATTAACGATACCGCGCATACAGTTGTTAATCTCGATAAACTGACTTATGCCGGAAATTTAGAGTCGCTCAAAGAAGTCGATAGCGACTCGCGCTATCATTTTGAGCAGGTCGATATTTGCGATGGCCCGGCCGTAAAGCGTGTACTCGATATCTATCAGCCAGACATCATTATGCATTTGGCGGCTGAGTCACATGTGGACAGGTCTATTGATGGTCCGGGTGAGTTCATTCAAACCAATGTGGTGGGTACCTACACTTTGCTGGAGCAGGCAAGAGCCTACTATGCAACGTTAACCGACAGCAAAAAAGCAGCTTTTCGTTTTCACCATATTTCCACAGACGAAGTGTATGGTGATCTGCCTCATCCTGACGATGCCGGTGTCCACGGCGAATTACCTTTGTTTACCGAAACCACCGCTTATGAGCCAAGCTCACCTTATTCGGCATCCAAAGCCGCTTCAGATCATTTGGTCCGTGCCTGGTTACGCACCTTCAAATTACCGACGGTGGTCACTAACTGTTCAAATAACTATGGGCCTTATCATTTTCCTGAAAAGCTCATTCCGTTGATGATCTTAAATGCGCTGGCGGGTAAGCCGCTGCCGGTATATGGTAAAGGTAATCAAATTCGTGACTGGTTGTACGTTGAAGATCATGCGCGTGCGCTCGTTGTGGTCGCAACGGAAGGAAAAATTGGTGAAACCTATAACATTGGTGGCCACAACGAAAAGCAAAATATCGACGTTGTGCACACGATCTGCGACATTCTCGACGAAGTGAAACCTGGCAAACATGGTAGCTATCGTTCGCTAATCACAACAGTTGCTGATCGTCCCGGCCATGATATGCGGTACGCCATTGATGCCAGCAAAATTGAAACAGAGTTAGGTTGGACGCCGCAGGAAACATTCGAAAGTGGTATTCGTAAAACAGTACAATGGTACCTGCAAAATACTACCTGGTGGCAGGCAGTACTTGATGGTAGCTATCAGGGCGAACGTCTGGGTAACGCCTGATACCGCCACTCAGGTGTACCATTTTACGATCAGGGGCAATTTTCCCCTGTTGTTGTTTTAAGGGATACTCCAAAGCACGCGTTTGCATGGCATCAGGCAAACATAATAAAAATCATTTAATGGTTGTGATACCGCTACATGTCTTTAAAAAAATATTCAATGATGGCCATTAAAGTTGGTGTGGGTGTTGTACCCAAACCAATCAGGAACTTTGCAAAAAAGAACCCGGCCCTGACGTCGTTTTATTCTCGGTCATTGCAAAAGTCAGGCTTATTTTATGGTCTGCCGAGTAAAAAGAAACTCAGAGCGTTGTATGCCAATACATTACGCCGACAAGCAGTAAAGCTACACGCGATTGTTAAGCAGCAGCCGATAACGCAAAGCACGTTTAATGTGGTGATATTTGGCGCAAAAGAGCACGATGTAAAGCAAACATGCTTATCACTGATACCGCAGCTACAGTGGATAAATTCGGTGACCATAATTGGCACGCAAGATACAACTTTCTCTGCTTTGCTAAATTGCCCGGTCGACCTTGTTAACCATTTAAAGGAGGCCAAGTTAGCATCAGATAGACCGGCTTTACTAATCAATGCTGGTGATGAACTACATGCAATGGCACTGGCTGTTTTAGCACGCCGCCCTGCCTATGACATGTTGTATGTCGATACTGATGAAAAGGCGTCCGGGGCATATGACACGCCACGCTGCTTACCAGACTGGAATCCGGACTACCAGCTATCCACTGGCTATGTAGAAACGGGGGTGGTTGTTGGCGCCCATAAAATAACAGCATTACGGACCGTTTCGTGTACTACAATTGCCGGAATCGTGGCACAACTGTGGCTGGCGGATAAGCATCTGAATATTGATCACCTGCCGTTGTCACTGCTGCACTTTACCGATAACCGCTCAAATAAAAGTGCTCAGCTTCAGGAACTGGTCAATTGTGTTGCGCAGGCAAAAGGGATGGCATCCCCGTCATCTAAAATACTGGTTAACCGCGTGCAGTGGCCGCTTAATAGCGAGCCCCTTGTGTCGCTGATTATTCCAACCAGAAATGGTAAAGCACTGGTTAAAGCCTGTATTGAGTCGATTCTCAATAAGACCACCTACACAAACTATGAAATCTTGTTGGTAGACAACAATTCAGATGAGCCCGAGAGTGTGACCTACTTTGATGAACTTGCCAGGCACAGTCAGATAACTGTATTAAAGTATCCGCACCCTTTTAATTATTCGGCCATTAATAACTTTGCGGTACAACATGCAAATGGCGAGTTAATTGGATTAATCAATAACGACATTGAAGTCATCTCGGCTGACTGGCTCGAATACATGGCAGGGCACGCGATGAGAGATGACATTGGGTGCGTCGGTGCCAAGCTACTTTACAGCGATGACCGCATTCAACACGCTGGTGTTGTCATGGGTTACGGTGGCGGCGCCGGTCATGCGCACAAGTATTTCCCGCGCTTCCATCCAGGCTATATGAACCGGTTGGTAGCCACTCAAAACTTCAGCGCAGTAACAGCAGCCTGTCTTTTGGTTAAAAAAACACACTACGAGGCAGTGGGCGGTTTAAACGAAACAGAACTTACCGTTGCCTTTAATGACGTTGATTTTTGTTTGCGTATTAGTGAACTTGGATTACGTAATTTGTATTGTGCAGAAGCTGAACACTACCATCATGAGTCGGTGTCGCGAGGGTTGGATGTCAGTAAAGAGAAGATGGCGCGTTTCAATGCCGAACTACATTATTTACAGAAACGTTGGTCACACGTTATCGCTCACGATCCTGCTTACAATTTGAATTTAACCCTGCGCAGAGAGAACTTTGCTGTAAAAGATGAAAAAGAATGGCGAGAGACGGTCAATTAAAACTGTCTCTCAATTGTCAGGTTACTCGTCCTGATTAATGACTGCAGTGTATTCTTCTTCGGTCATGCCACCTTCCATTGCATAGCGTTTTATGTCTGTACTATTGAGACCTGCCTGATGAGCCGTTTCGATAATCTTTGATAATTGCTCTCGTTGTTGAGCGGATTCCCGTACTGCGGTTGTCACTACAGCTTCAGCTTCATGAGGGAAAACCGCCAGTAATGCATTCACAACATACTCGCCTACCACTGGTACTGCTTGCATAGCACTGGTAAGAATATCCACCAGTTCATTGGGATGTTCGCTTGTTAAGGTTTGTACAATGGTATCGGCTGAATCGGGTTCAGTAAGCACAGCTACGCGCACGATATCTTTTAATTCATCCGGATTAGAGTTTGCAGCCGCACCAACCACAAAATCGACATAGCTGGGATCGGCCTGAATAGCGAGTTCGACTATACTAGGGCAGGATGCAACATCTTTATCAATCGCTATCTTAACAATTTTAGATGTAGCGTTAGGCTGTGCAGAGATAGCGGCATGAATGATTTCTTTAAAATCATCCGGGTACATATCCAGCGCTGTCGCTACAATAGTTTCTACTTCGTTAGGATAATGACTGGTAATCGCGCCCACAGCACGCCCAACAGATATTGACTGCTTAACCTGTCTTTTAATGAATCCCTGCAAAACTTTATTCTCGTTCTGCATTAATTCTTCGTCAGTTGTAGTTGCTTGAGAAAAATGACATGTGAATAACATCAGGGAAGCCAGGATATAACTGCTACGTTTCATGTTTCTGCCCTACACTCAAAATATAAAACTAATTCGTTTTAGGTAAAGTTGCACCCTCATTAGAACCACAATTACTAATTTAGTTCAAAATTTAACGAAAAAACAACCGGATTGGTTACAAAGTATCCGTTCGTTCAATAAATTACAATAAAAATGCGAAATTAGTATTGATCTTTAATTAGAAGTGTCTAGAATGCGCGTCCGCTTCGACAGGAAATGTACTGAAACGAATATTGCGAAATGTTCTGTAAGTCAGGTGTCAAGCGGTTTTGAGAGAAAACAGTTTGCGAAATTATTTCAAAAAACATGTTGACTCTAAAAACGAAAAGCGTATTATACGCATCCCGCTTCGGCAGGGCCTTAAGGGCACCGAAGCAGCGAATCAAAGAGGTTCGCGTTGTTCTTTAAAAATCAGATAACAAGACAATTTGTGTGGGCACTCATTAAGAGTGTCACAACGACAATTCAAAATTTCGATATATTTAATTGAAGAGTTTGATCATGGCTCAGATTGAACGCTGGCGGCAGGCCTAACACA
>JABXHM010000032.1 GCA_013373625.1 Alteromonadaceae bacterium
CCGTAAACTATCAGGAAAAAACCTACGCAGCAGGTAAAATCCCGGGTGGTTTCTTTAAACGTGAAGGGCGTCCATCAGAAGGTGAAACACTCACCGCTCGCCTGATTGACCGTCCAATTCGTCCATTATTCCCGGAAGGGTTTAAAAACGAAATTCAGGTTGTTATCACCGTTGTTTCAGCTAACCCTGATATTCCGACCGATGTGATTTCAATGATTGGTACGTCAGCGGCGTTGTCTATTTCAGGCATTCCGTTTAACGGCCCGATTGGTGCAGCCCGCGTAGGTTATACCGATGGTGAATACATCCTGAATACCCGTGCCAGCGAACAAGAAACCAGTGAACTGGATTTGGTTGTTGCGGGTACCGAAGGTGCGGTATTGATGGTTGAGTCTGAAGCCGATGTGTTATCAGAAGAAGTGATGCTGGGCGCCGTTATGTACGGTCACGAACAGCTTCAAACTGTGGTAACTGCCGTTAACGAATTTGCTGCTGAAGTTGCAACGCCTAAGTGGGACTGGCAGCCGCCTGCAGAAAATACGTCGTTAAAAGAGAAAGTCAAAGCACTGGCTCTGGACGGCATGACTGCTGCTTATCAGATCTCTGACAAGTTAGAGCGTAAAGATGCTGTTACCGCAGTCACCGAAAAAGCCGCCGCTGAAATTATTGCTGCTGACGAAGAACAAGATCAAAAAGAAGTACTGGATTTACTGCATGAGCTGGAAAGTGACGTAGTACGTTCACGTATTCTGGCTGGTGAGCCACGTATTGATGGTCGTGATCCAACCATGGTTCGCGCCCTGAATGTTGCGACGGGCGTATTGCCTCGTACTCACGGTTCTGCTGTATTCACCCGTGGTGAAACTCAGGCCCTGGTTGTTGCAACCCTGGGTACTGAACGTGATGCCCAGATGATTGATGAGCTGGCCGGTCGTCGTGACAGCCGCTTCATGCTGCATTATAACTTCCCTCCGTACTGTGTTGGTGAAACCGGTATGATTGGCTCTCCTAAGCGTCGCGAAATCGGTCACGGCCGTTTGGCAAAGCGCGGTATCCAGGCGGTTATGCCGAGTGAAGAAGAATTCCCGTATGTTGTGCGTGTGGTGTCTGAAATCACTGAATCAAACGGTTCATCTTCAATGGCCTCTGTATGTGGTACATCACTTGCGTTAATGGATGCGGGTGTGCCTATTAAAGCTTCTGTTGCAGGTATTGCAATGGGTCTGGTTAAGCGTGATGACAACTTTGTAGTTCTGTCGGATATCTTAGGTGATGAAGATCACTTAGGTGATATGGACTTTAAAGTAGCTGGTACTACCGACGGTGTTACTGCGCTGCAAATGGATATCAAGATTGAAGGTATCACTAAAGAAATCATGCAGATCGCACTTAAACAGGCAAAAGAAGCCCGTTTACATATTCTGGGTGTAATGGATCAGGCCCTTGGTGGTCACCGTGAAGAAATGAGTGAATTCGCCCCGCGGATTTATACCCTGAAGATTGATCAGGACAAAATTCGCGATGTTATCGGTAAGGGTGGTGCAATGATCCGCGCTATTACCGAAGAGTCTGATACCAACATCGAAATTGAAGATGATGGTACAGTGAAAATCTTTGCCACTGAACGTGCTAAAGCTGATATTGCGATTAAGAAGATCGAACAAGTTACCGCCGAGATTGAAGTAGGTAAAACCTACCACGGTAAAGTAACTCGTACGGTTGACTTCGGTGCATTTGTTGAAGTACTGCCGGGTAAAGAAGGTTTAGTTCATATTTCACAAATTGCGCATGAGCGCGTTAATAAAGTGACTGACTACCTGACTGAAGGCCAGATGATTGACGTGAAGGTAATGGAAATTGATCGCCAGAACCGTGTACGTCTGAGCATTAAAGAATTGCTCGAGAAGCCTGCAAAACAGGACTCTTCTGACGAGTAATATACACGCTGTTTAACCCTCGTTGCACCGGGTAAAATGTAATCCACTTGCAACCAGGGTAAAGAATACGTACAAAAGGGGCTTGTTAGCCCCTTTTTTTATTGGAGTTTTACTATGGATAAATCTGTACAAACTGAAATAGAAGCGGCTGTTTTCAGACGATTAATTGATCACCTCGATGAGCACAAAGAGGTGCAAAACATTGAGTTGATGATTCTTGCTGACTTTTGCCGCAATTGCCTGGCCAAATGGTATAGCAAAGCAGCCGCTGATAATGGTGAGAGCATCGACTACGAGCAAGCTCGTCAAATTGTTTATAAAATGCCTTACAGTGAATGGAAAGACAATTTTCAACTACCTGCTACACCGGAACAACTGGCCGCATTTGAAGCCAGACAGCAACAAAAATAGCCGCAGTGGCGGGTTGTTTAATCCTGCTGATCGTCGAGTGGAAAAACATATGCGTGGGGTAATAGCTCAGCGACAGTGGTTGTGGTGCATTCGCCCTCGCTGGTCATTAAAATGACTGGTGTATCCGCTTGAGCGAATTCAGCTATTTTTTGCCGACAGCCGCCGCAAGGGTAGCAATACTCCGCATTAGGACTCACCACGATAATCTGTTGAATTTGTGTCGCGCCCTGTGTCACCATGGCGCCAATAGCAGATGCTTCAGCGCATTGCCCCAGTGGATAGGCTGCATTTTCAACATTGCAGCCGTTGTATATCTTGCCATCGTTAGCGATGATCGCCGCGCCGACGTAGAACTTAGAGTAGGGGGCATGGGCATTTTTTTGAGCGTTAACCGCAGCGGTTTTCAATTGTTGTAACAATTTTTTACTTCCTTTCTGGTCGTTATTTTTGTTTTAATCCCATTCTGGAATACGTGTACGGCTTTTACATCTGTTATAGTGAATAAATACACGGCGAATAGGAATGAATTATATTTACCATGCTTAGTCGATTGAGTCTTATTTTTTTTGTAATAGTATTGTCCGGATGCGCTCAAACGGTTCGTGAAACAAAGCAAACAGAGATGGGTAACCTGCTTGTACCCGAACCTGCTCCGGTGAGCATGCGTTCACAGGTTGCTATCGCCCGTTTTGGTCAGATATTAAAAAATGTCGATTTGACCGACGATGATAAAGCGCAGCTTCATTTTCAGCGCGGTATGTTGTACGACAGTGTTGGTCTTGGTGGGTTAGCGCAATTTGACTACAATCGCGCAATTAGCCTTAAACCAGATATGGCAGAGGCGCATAACTCTCTGGGTGTGCACATGGTGCAGCAGGAGAAGTTTAGTCAGGCTTATGAAGCGTTCGATTCGACCCTCGATATTGATCCCGAATATGACTTTGCGTTTTTAAACCGTGGTATCGCGCTTTATTATGGTGGCCGTCCGGATTTGGCCATTACAGACCTTGCGGCCTTTGCAGACAGAGCACCTGAAGATCCGTTCCGGGTGTTGTGGGCTTATTTTGCGGAGCGGGAGTTATCATCGGAATCAGCGATTGCCAATATGGCGGAGCGACGCGAAGCGCTGCCAGAAAGCCATTGGGCAACCATACTGGTTGATCTGTTTTTGGGAATAAAAAACGAAAGCCAACTACTTAATATGTTACTCAGTGGCGTTAAAAGTGAAAAGGAACTTACCGATCGTTTGTGTGAGGCCTATTTTTACCTTGGCAAATATCATGAAGAAAAACAGCAACCTGGTATTGCGTCCAATTACTTCAAATTTACCCTGAGTACTAACGTATTTGAATATGTTGAACATCGCTATGCGCGACTGGAATTGCAACGTTTAAGGCAAGCTTCGGCTAAAGACTAACGCTATGATGTTCAGAGCGACCTGCTTAGCGGTTTTTACGTCACTTACTATCGCAGCCGATAGTGGCCATCTATCCTCTCAGTTGTTAATTAATGCTGAGCAAGCGGCACGACCCGCTCCGTTATTGTGGGTGGCAGTGCAGGCTGGCAGTCAGGAAGCGAAAGAACGACTGCTCGCCGAGGCTAAAGCCAACCAGGACGAATACTGGCTGGAAAAACTCATTCAGGTAGGGTATTCGCCCGCAGCACTCGTATTGTCACGTTTGAAACAAGATACGCGTCTGGCTGGGCGGCTAGTTAAACTGGCGGCTCGCGGCGGAGTTGCCGAAGCGCAGTATGAATACGCAATGATCCGCGATGATTACAAGCATCGGGAAACCTGGTTAAAAGCGGCTGCTGAACAAAACTATTTCATTGCCCAAACTGCTTTAGCTGACTGGTATTTATTGCATGACGCTCAGGAAAAGGCCGAGCCCTGGCTGGTTAAAACCGCTTCCCAGGATAGCCAAAGTGCTTTTCAGCTTGCATTTATTCGCTGGCAACAAGGTACAGAAGATCTGGCTTTTGAACTGTTCAGGTTTGCCGCCCAACAGGGGCACGTCGACGCACAGCGAGTATTGTCTGTATTAAAGCAATATCAACCTGTATCGCTGACTTCGCTCGCTGCAACCTCTGCTAATGAGCCAACCACCACTGCGTGTAAACAACGTATTCAACCATTTGCTACCGGTCTTGCTGAAATTGTGCAGGCCAATCGTATTTACCAGCAGTACCAACGGGATAAACGCTTAAGTCAACTTTCATTATGTGTCGAAGAGCCCGTTTGGCTAGAGCGGGAGGCAATTAGTTGTGATGCCAACTGGCAAGGACAGGGGCGATTAGGTTGTGATATTGAGGGCCTTGATGCTGTTGCCAGATCCCGGGGGTTTACGCACGCCGTGATCCTGGCTAAATCTGGCAAAGCGAATGTGAACAACGGTGTCATGTATCTTGATGTTGGCGATACGTACAGTGTATTTGTACATGAACTCGCTCACTTTGTTGGTTTTGTTGATGAATACCCTCTGACACGCGAACTGGCAAGGGAATACTGCCGGCGAAAATCTGCGCCGAATCTGGTGTTTTTAGGCACTATTACTTATGCGCCGCTAGCAAATATAGATTTCTGGCAGAGCATTGAATTTCCAGTGACGTTATATCCATCCCGCACGTGTAATAATATTAATGTTAAGAGTTATAAGCCCAGTGATCGCATTACGTTTATGGAAAATCACGATGCGGACTATATTCCTCCTTTATATTTATCGATCTGGGAACAGCGGCTTAATCAACCTGACAGCCAACGGCCCATTGCCATGAACTTTTTTCAACACTATGAGAAATCAGGGAATACGCCTGATGCCGCGTATTGGCTGGATGTATTGCGACAACAACGCCGCGAACCTGCTGCAAGAAGCGAGGCGCCTCTTGCGGTAGATGCAAAACCTGAATTCACAGATTAACCGTTGGTAATATGTGGGTGTAGTACATCATGACGGTATTCGTTCACCCACATTGCTGTAGCACCGCAAATAGCCACAGGCATCACTAAAAAGTTAATAATTGGAATCATCGCCATAATATTCACCGCAATGCCGAAGGGATAACTAAGCCCTTTACGCTGGCTCAAATGGGTGCGCATCGTAGCAAAAGGGACTTTGTGGTTGTCAAAGGGGTAATCACAATACTGTATTGCCATCATCCAGGCACCAAATAGAAACCATAGCACCTGACCAACCACAGGCAGCAGGAAAAACAGTATTAAAAAGCCAATTGCCCGTGGCAGGTAATACATAAACTTGGTCACTTCACGGCCTATGGTACGCGGGATGTCTTTGATAATTGCTATGACGCCATCATCTCCCATTGACTGACCAGTGAGGTGGCGCTCGACTTTTTCAGCTAATAAGCCATTGAAGGGGGCTGCTATCCAATTCGCAAGAGTGCCGAACAATAGTGCGAAGCTCAGTAAAATACTGATCACAGCCAGCGGCCAGATCAAAAATGTAATAGAGGTTTTTAACCAGCCCAGAAAATCAGGAATAAAACCGGTAATGTAATCTACACCCACCTGGATTTCGCCAATCAGAAAATAAAATGCTACGGAAAATAACAGCAGGTTTATGGTTAAGGGCACAAAGACAAAACGTTTTAATCCTTTGGTTGTGATTAAGTCAAAACCCTGGCCGAAATAACTCATACCGCTTCGATGTGCCATTTGAACTCCTGATTATTGAAAATAAAGAAGAAATAACGCTGACCCGAAATATCATAGCGTATGGCAGCCAGTATAAAATGCCAGGTTACTGCTGTGAATTCCTAATTGTTACAGTTCATGAACTTTGTTACATTCAACCTATAATAACAATTCGAAAGTGCGCAATGTGATTTCTTCCGTAACGATGTTTACGACAGATTCTCCAGTAACTTACGCTCTCAAGTGCAGGGTGGGTTAGTGTGCGACTAAAGAAAATCAAACTTGCTGGTTTCAAATCCTTTGTAGATCCCACTAGCATTCCGTTTCCGGGGGATATGACAGCCATTGTTGGGCCTAATGGGTGTGGTAAATCCAATGTGATCGATGCGGTGCGTTGGGTATTAGGTGAAAGTTCAGCTAAAAACCTGCGCGGTGATGCCATGACCGACGTGATTTTTAATGGCTCGTCTGCGCGCAAACCGGTTGGCCAGTGCAGTGTTGAACTGGTATTTGATAATTCAAGTGGTCGTATTGCCGGTGAATATGCGAAATACAACGAACTGTCGATTAAACGTCTGGTTACCCGCGAAGCGATTTCAACGTATTTTCTGAATGGCAGCAAATGCCGACGACGTGACGTCACCGATCTGTTTTTAGGCACCGGCCTCGGGCCACGCAGTTACGCTATTATTGAACAGGGCATGATTTCGCGTCTGATTGAGTCTAAACCTCAGGAGTTGCGGGTTTTTATTGAAGAAGCCGCCGGTATATCCAAATATAAAGAACGACGTCGTGAAACTGAAAATCGCATTCGCCACACCCAGGATAATCTCGAACGATTAGAAGATGTTCGCGGTGAGATGGCACGTCAGCTTGAAAAATTACAGCGTCAGGCTGCGTCTGCCAGACGTTACACCGCATTAAAAGCTGATGAACGTAAATTAAAGAGTGAATTGGCTGCCATTCGCTGGCTAAAACACGATGATCATCTACAAGCATTGCAGCAGCAACAGCAGCAACTTGATACCGACATCGAAGCGCTTCGTGCCCGCCAGCGTGGAGACGAGGCGGGTATTGAAAAATACCGCGATGTACAGTTGTCGTGTAAAAGTAAACTGGATGATTTGCAGCAGCAAATGTTTAAGGTCAGTACCAGCATTTCTCGACTTGAACAAACTACTTTACATAATCAGCAACGCCGCCAGCAAATTGCTCAGGAGCTCAGTGAAGCAAAGCGCCAGTGTGAAGCGTTGCTCTCGGAGCAGCACGAGCTGAGCAATCAGGTTGAAGTGCAGGCGGTAACGCTACTTGAATTAGAGCCTGCGTATGAAATAAAAGAGGCAGCATGCGAGCAACTTGAAGTTACGCGTAACCAGGCTGAGGAATCTTTACAGAAGCATCAGCGTGAATTTCAGCAAACTGATCAGCGTTACCATCAGCTTAAGCAACAAGTGCATTCCCAGCACAGCAAAGTACAGACGGTATTACAAATGCAGATGCGCACTCAGCAGCGTATTGGTGAGCTGGAGCGCGATATAAAAGAATTTGATGATGCTGACCATCAGCAAACCATTGAAAACCTCCAACTGGAGTTGGAAGAGGTTGCGGAACAGTTGCTGGGTATAGAAGAGAGCGTCAGCGACGCCACCCGGCGTCTTAAAACGCAAGAAGCTGAGCATGCAGACCATCAGCAACAGCTTCAGGGGATTAATGCCACCCTGCAGCAACGTCAGTCTCAGCTTGCAGCGCTGGAGACCCTGCAACAGGCCAGTAACCCTGTGCAAGATGAAGTAAGCAATGTAACGCCATTGTGGCAATCCCTTGAGCCTGCAGATGGCGCCGCCCCTTTACTTGAAACAATATTGCAGCAACTAGGTGATGCGCGTCTTGCCACTGATATTTCAAAACAACAACTAGCCGGTATGAAGTCTAATCTGGCGGCTGGTGTAAAATATTATTCATCAGCAGATTTAACCACGACTAAACTGGCCGGGACAGCGGCTGAGTTAGTCAGCAACAGCCAGGTGCCCCGTTGGTTTAATGCGATTTACGTTGAGAACAGCACAGAGGATGCTCTGGCCCGCCTGGCCGAAATCGATGAGTTGGCAGTTGTCGTAACCCGGGACGGACAATGGCTTGGCGCAGACTGGTTTAGCTTTGGTCAGCATGACAAGGAGCAGGGCGTACTGCAAAGAGCGGAGCAAATAGTCGGTTTGCAGAGTGAAATAGAAGAATTGAATAATCAGGTTGGCAGTGGTGCTGATCTCGTTAGGCAAGGTGCAGAAAGCATCGAGCAAGCACGGCAACAACTTAATACCTGTCAGGCTCAGTTAAATCAATATCAAAGTCAGCAACAGCAAATTAAAAGCCGGATTAGCTGGGTGACCGAACAGCAAGCGCAGCAGGCACAAAAACAACTGCGCCTTAACGAAGAGCTTACACGTCAGCAGGAACAGCTCGAAGATGAAGCGATGCAAATGACCATGCTCAATGACAGCCTTGAGGATCTCGAGATCCAGTTATCCGAGCAGCAGGAAAGTCAGGTCCGATTACAGGACAGGCAGCAGGAATTACAACAGCAGGTTAATGAGCAGCGTAGCCAGTATGAGCAGCATACGCGCGAATTACATGACCTGGCGCTAAAAAAGCAACAGTGCCAGAATCAGCAACAGTCACTACAGTCGCAACTGCACCGTGTTGCTCAGCAAGCGCAGACGTTGCAAGAGAGAATAGAAGCGCTGACCGAGGAAGGCGAGGCACTTGAGCAACCAGAGCATGAACATCGCGCGCGGTTGCAGGAATTACTTGAGGAAAAGACGCAGCTAGAAGCTAAGCGCGTGACCCTTCAACAAGAACTCGAGCATGCCGAGAGTCTGTTAAACGAAGCAACCCAGGGGCAACAAGGCCTGATTAGCGATATTGCCAAGCGACAAGAAAAACTCGACAGCCTGAAAATTGAAGCTGAGGGTTATCGTGTTCGTGGTGCGGCTATTCTTGAACAACTGAATGATTTAGGTGTCACATTAAAAGCGGTGCTGGAAACGCTGCCTGGTGATACCAGTGAAACGCAATGGCAACAAGAGCTTGAAAAAACAACCGCGGCTATTAGTCGCCTGGGGGCGGTTAACCTGGCCGCGGTCGAGGAGTATGAGGTACAAGCCGAGCGTAAAGCGCATTTGGATACGCAGTTCGACGATTTAAATGAAGCCCTGGACACACTGCAAAATGCAATACGCAAAATTGATCGTGAAACGCGCTCTCGCTTTAGTCAGACTTTTGAACAAGTCAATGCGGATTTACAGTTGTTGTTTCCTAAAGTATTTGGCGGCGGCTCGGCCTATTTAGCGTTAACAGACGATGATTTACTTGAGACGGGTGTCACCATCATGGCACGCCCACCAGGAAAGAAAAATAGTACAATTCATTTGCTCAGTGGTGGAGAAAAAGCATTAACCGCTTTATCATTGGTGTTTGCTATTTTTCGTCTTAATCCGGCACCATTTTGTTTGTTGGACGAAGTCGACGCGCCATTGGACGACGCGAATGTGGGACGTTTTTGTAACCTTGTCTCTGAAATGTCAAAATCAGTACAGTTTATCTACATATCACACAATAAAATTGCCATGGAGATGGCCAGTCATTTAACAGGTGTTACTATGGCAGAGCCGGGTGTATCACGTATGGTTGCGGTTGATGTGGATGAGGCAGTATCGATGGTTGAAACAAGTAATTAAATTGTAGAATTTAAGCGCACTCAGTTTAACGGTCAGCAATAAGCCGGTATGAGTGATAACTAAGGGCAGCGATTCATACTGCCATTGTAATGAGTTAGACGATAAACCAATAGGGCGAAAGAAGTCGATGGAAGAAGAATTACGTTTGTCATTGTTGCTGCTAGGTGGTTTTTTTATTTTCGGTGTGTTGGCGCATGGCTTATGGAATATCCGTAAAAACAGCCAGACCATCCGCCAGCAGAACCGCACAGAGCCTGACGATTGGCAACAGGATAAGGCGGACGATCAAGACAGCGCCGATGGCTCACACGGTTTTGATGAATATGGTGTGGGTGAGGTGCGTGTTGTGAATACAGATATTACATCACCTTCCGATAGCGATATAGCCATTGATGATAATGCCGATCCGACCGTCGTGAATGAACCCTACAGTGATGACGCGCAAGAAAAAGCCAACCCGTTAACAACAGAAGATAACATGCACCTGTCGTCGGTTGCTGACGAGAGTTCAATACCCGAGGCTCAGCAAGAAACCACTGAAGCTGAGAAACTGTATGCATCGGTGGTGACAAATCCGAAGCCTCAATTTGCTAAAGGTCACCCGGACTATGTGCCCGAATCAGTGCCAGCGCCGCCATCCTTTTTGTTAAAAGAAGCCAATGACAAAGCCGATGCCGACAACGCCGATGTCGACAAAGCACCGGCAGATAAAGCGGAGCCAGCGCCAGCAGAGCAAGAGCATGAAGATGATTTTTCTCTCGATGCGCAACCGGCACCAGAATCGATTAAAACGCGTACTGAGCCGGCAACAATTAACTTATCTGAAGAGCAACCAGCCACTCATAAATCCGCCGTTAAAAAACGCACGCGACATAGTAGCCGGCGTCGTCAGGAGCCGAGTTTTGGTGATGACGAACAAATGCAAATTGATTTTGATGATTCGGTCAAATCCAGCGCATCTGAACCCGTTAGCAATAGTCAGGTTGAGCCCGAAGTTTTGATTTTAAATGTCAGAGCACCTGAAGAAACGCCAATCAGCGGCGCCGCACTGCTGCCAATGTTGTTAACGCTCGGGTTCAAGTTTGGTGATCAGGACATTTTTCATCGTCATGTAAATTCCAACGGTAAAGGCCCGGTATTGTTTAGTCTGGCCAATATGTTTAAGCCGGGCAATTTTGATATTGATAACCTCGAAACATTTACAACTCGCGGTATTTCACTGTTTATGTTGTTACCCATTGAGGGCGATCCACATCAGGTGTTTAACATGATGCATAATGCCGCAAGAAAAATAGCTGACGAATTTGATGCGCAAGTGCTTGATGGCCGTCGCAGCGTGCTGACGAAACAAGGATTACAGCAGTATGTTGAGAAGATCCGGGACTTTGAGCGCAAGCGTATGATTGCGAAACAGTAATACAGCAACTATCTATAATGGACAGCGCCAGGACGGAGTGATTCGTTCTGGCGTTTTTCACTAACAGAGTATAAAACATGAGTGACCAGACAATAAGCGCCCGGCTCGAAGCGCTACGCAATACCATTAATGATTATAACTATCAGTACTACGTACTTGACGACCCGTCTGTACCCGACAGCGAATATGACCGTCAGATGCAGGCATTACAAGCGCTTGAAGCACAGCATCCGGCGCTTATTACACCTGACTCACCAAGCCAGAAAGTCGGTGGGCAGCCACTTGGCGCATTTGAACAGGTTGAGCATGAAGTCCCCATGTTGTCGCTAGACAACGGTTTTGAAGACGAAGCGTTGTCTGCGTTCGAAAAACGCCTGCAGGACCGTTTAAAATCAACCGAAGGCCTTACTTATAGCTGTGAGCCCAAGCTGGATGGTCTGGCTGTCTCCATTCTTTATGAAGACGGTATCCTGGTGCAAGCTGCAACACGCGGCGATGGTAAAGTCGGGGAAAATATTACGGCCAATGTAAGAACCATTGGTAATGTGCCTTTAAAGTTACGCGGCGATGCGTTACCAGCGCGTATAGAAGTGCGTGGCGAAGTGTTTATGCCTCGTGACGGGTTTGCCAGGCTTAACGACGCGCAGCGAGAGGCTGGCTTAAAAATCTTTGCAAATCCTCGTAACGCTGCCGCTGGTAGCCTGCGACAGCTTGATTCACGGATAACCGCTAAGCGGCCGTTAATGTTTTATGCTTATTCGCTGGGCGTGGTGGCGCCAGATAGCTTTACGTTACCAGATAGTCACCATGCTCGTTTGCAGCAACTTGCGCAGTGGGGGATCCCATTGTGTCCTGATATCGCTACTGCGAGCGGCGCGAAAGGCTGTCTTGACTACTATCAGCGGATCTTAGCGAGCCGGGATGGGCTGGCCTATGATATTGACGGAGTAGTATTTAAGGTCGATGCTATCGCCTTGCAACAACAGTTAGGTTTTGTTGCGCGTGCGCCGCGCTGGGCCATAGCGCAAAAGTTCCCGGCGCAAGAAGAGATTACAACCTTGCTGGATGTTGAGTTTCAGGTGGGGCGTACCGGCGCAATAACGCCCGTTGCCAGGCTGGAACCGGTGTTTGTCGGTGGAGTGACCGTGTCCAATGCCACGTTGCATAATCAGGACGAGATAGACCGGCTGGGGGTTAAAATAGGCGATACTGTGATTGTGCGCCGCGCGGGCGATGTTATCCCTCAGGTAGTGTCAGTCATGCTTGATAAACGCCCCGACGACGCAAAACCGATTGCATTTCCGGCGCACTGTCCGGTCTGTGAGTCACAAGTTGAAAAACTCGCCGACGAAGCTGTGGCCCGCTGCACCGGTGGTTTGTTTTGCGCGGCACAGCGTAAGCAGGCGTTAAAACACTTTGCTTCACGCAAGGCGCTGGACATTGACGGCCTGGGCGATAAACTCATCGAGCAGTTGGTGGACGCCGGAATATTAAAAAATCCTGCCGATATATTTCACCTTACGTTCCCGCAGCTTATCCAGTTGGAGAGAATGGGTGATAAATCGGCCGCTAATTTGTTGCAGGCAATAACTAAAGCAAAACAAACCACCTTACCTAAATTTTTATATGCATTGGGGATCCGCGAAGTCGGTGAAACTACGGCGGTTAATCTGGCAATGCATTTTCAAACATTAGAAGCAATCAAGCAGGCCGATATTGAGGCATTACAGGCAGTGCCTGATGTAGGCGTAGTTGTCGCGCAGCACGTGCGTCACTTTTTCACTGAGTCACATAATTTAGAGGTGCTCAATGGGTTGTTGGAAGCTGGTATGCACTGGCCTGATATAGAAGAGCCTGATACCAGTAATCTAGTGCTTGAGGGCAAGACCTGCGTGGTAACCGGTACGTTGAGTGCGATGCCGCGCAACGATGTCAAAGCCTTACTGCAAAAGGCGGGTGCAAAGGTAGCTGGCAGCGTATCGGCCAAAACTGACTTTTTGGTGGCCGGTGAAAAAGCGGGCTCTAAATTAACCAAAGCACAGGAGTTAGGTGTTGAAGTGTGGGATGAGCCCCGATTAATGGCATTCTTAAATGATAACGGCCTGGTTTAGTTTTTGTTGAAAAAAACAGTGTATTCAGAGAATATAAAGTACCAGCCTGGTTCATCAAGTTACCGTAAAACACTGGTGAGCAAAGGGATATTCCCGCAATGAAGGATGCAGGCTCTTTGTTGCAAAGCGCTTGCAGGCTATTAGTAAGTATCTGCTTCAGTATCAAAATTCTTCAATAGGGAATTTGTAGAGGATTACAATAAAATGAAAAACCCCTATATGGACTCTCCGCCGCAAGCCTTCTGGAAGAGCGGCGTTGTGAACTCTTCACCATTTAATATAAGTAATATTTTTACCAAAAAATGGGATATAAACCCATCACAAACTATCGCAACAGCGGGCAGCTGCTTTGCTCAGCATATAGCCAAGCACCTGATGCAAAACGGCTATAACGTTCTGGATGCCGAACCCGCGCCACCACAATTAGATATCAGCAGGCACCGAGCCTTTGGATACTCTATGTATTCAGCAAGATATGGCAATATCTATACTACTCAGCAGTTGTCACAACTTGCTTCTGAAGTCGTCGGTGAGTTTTCTCCTGCCAACTGGATTTGGCAGAAAGGCGATAAATATTATGATGCGCTGCGTCCCGCAGTAGAACCCTTAGGATTAGATTCTGAAGATGAAGTTCGGTATCACAGAGAATATCATTTAAAGCGTGTTCACGAGCTATTTGAAGAAATGGACGTACTGATATATACGCTGGGGCTTACCGAAACCTGGAGACATAAGGCCTCTCAGACAATTTACCCAACGGCTCCGGGGACTATAGCGGGCGATTTCAAAGAGGAAGAATTCGAGTTTGTAAATTATGATTATCAGTCAGTATTAAATTCGTTTTATGATTTCCAGTCTACTATTACCAGGCTGAGAAAGGGGAAGCCCCTACCCAAAATACTACTGACCGTTTCGCCAGTCCCGCTGACAGCCACAGCAAGCGGTAATCATATCTTACAGGCATCAACCTATTCCAAGTCTGTCTTAAGGGCAGTTGCCGGTTATTTGGCTGATACTAACGAGCATATTTGCTATTTCCCCAGCTTCGAGATAATCACAAACCAGCACGCCAGAAGTGCCTTTTTTGAGACGAATTTGAGGTCAGTCAGAGAGGAAGGGGTTAACGTGGTGATGAAACATTTCTTTTCTTATTTTGCTGCCGGCATCAACGTCACTAAAGAAGCTTCCGCTAAAAAATATAATGGTATGACAACAGAGTTTTCTAATTTAGATGCGCAGTGTGAAGAGGTTATTTTGGAGGCTTTCGCCAAGTGAATACATTAATTATTGGTTCATCACATGTAAACTCTTTGCAAGCCTCCAGAAATGATGCTGATAAAGAAAAATTCGGCTCAATAAGGTTCCTGACAACGTCTCAGTGGTCATTGCTTTCTTGCGGTACTGCAGTGAAAGAGAACCAACTCACTCTTGCTCGAGATCCTATTGCGCTATTGTCGAACCTGAATGAAGACTTTCCGGTCAAACTAAATGAAGAGCAGCGACGATACTTTGAACACCAAGATGGCGAAATCAGAGCAATTGCCGGAAACATCAGAGAGCTATATCAGCCAAGCAACCCCGATGTATATCCTTTTGCCGGAGAAAAAGTAGATAAAGTCATTATTATTTTCTACACCGCTTTTACTACCCATTACGAACGAATGATAGAGTTTGCCAAATATCACGAGGGGTATGCGTTATCCAGCGCCGTATGTAGCGAAATTCCTAACCTCGGTGGTAATAACAATCAAGAGTTACACTGGGGCCCCCATATTTTCAGGAATGGGAGTAGAGTTGGTGATATTCGGGTCAGGTTTTCAGAACTTGAAACCTGTAAACAAATCGCCTCTTTATATCCTGATGCGGAGAAAGTGGTTTGTATCCCACCACCGAAGTACTGCACTGATAACGCTAACTATGATGCCGAGAAGTACCATGCAGGTTTGAATATTTTTAAAGGGGTATTAGATAATTTGCTTAGCAAGCTGTCGTATTCAATATGCTTTTTTCCTGAAGAGGTATTAGACTCAACGGGTGTTCATTGTGATTTATCTTATTCTGTCAACCCTGATACCAGAGATCCTCATAAAAATGGCCGCTACGGTAAATTACTCTGGAAAAAGCTGGAAGCGCTATTTTAGCCTCAAAACATGTAAATGAAAGTCGATATTAATGAGGCATTACTGCCTCATTTTTTTCTACTAGACTGTCCAAAAAATCATCGGCGTTGCAGACTTGATGATTTGGCAAGGGGGCAGGTCAGAACCTGCATACTTTAAACAAATGCAGTTAACGAGCAACGAAAGTAAACCAAACAGCACAAGCTTATCAGGTCTTCTTTTTCTTTTCGCGGCGATTTTGCTGTCTTGTTTGCCATGCTTTTATAACTGAAAAACGCCACAGCCAGTTGAGCGTATAATAACCAGCCAGACCAAATACTACTGAGCAGATACCACATCCGAGCAGAAATGCGGGGCCAATGGTCGATAGAGAGTTAACGACCCATTCCCAGGTCGGTTCAAAATGAAACCCATCAGACTTAGTCCCCAGTACAGTAGAACCTACCCAGTAAGCGCCATAAAATATGGGCGGCATAGTAAAAGGGTTGGTTATCCATACTGTTGCTACCGACAGCGGCAAGTTCACCCTGAAGGGTATCGCAGCAGCAGCGGATAGCCACATCTGAAAAGGCACCGGCCAAAAAGCAAAGAACAGCCCAATGCCGAAGGCACCTGACGCTGATTTGCGGTTTAAATGCCACAAATTGGGTTCATGTAAAATACTGCCGAAAATTTTTAGCGCCCGGTTTTGTTTAACCGACGCTGGATCCGGCAAAAATCGTTTAATGAAATTCTTGGGCATATATCTCAATCTTATCTGACAACAGAGTTCTCGGTGAACGGACGCATTATCGGTATTGCTGCAACAGGGTGTTGTTGCGCTATTATTTCTGCTCGATGGTGGCCATCTTTACCATCCGTTGTCTGGCAGTGTTGCTTGTTCCTGACTACCGGGATCATACTCATCGCCTGTTTTGGCCGCCATTATTATACCTCAAAACCTACACCAACATTGTGGTGGTATTGTAGTGCAATGCTGGCGGGGTTTTGCACTGGTAGTCTGTGGGCTGCCAGTTTAGGTCAATCATACCTTACCTGGCAACAGCTTGGTGGTGAAATTCAGCGAGATGTCATAATTGAGGGACGAATTGTGCGTTACCAGATGTTTCCCGATTTGCATCGAGTACTACTTGATACCGTCAAGGAGGACGGTATGCGCTGGCCAGCTAATGCAAAAGTGTTACTCAATTACTATCGTCCTGACAGGCATTTCAAACGAGGTCAACGGATTAGCGGGCAAGTGCGCATAAAGCCGGCAAGGGCACTGGCAAACCCGGCAGGTTTTGATGCGCAGCAATGGTACGTAAGCCAACAAATTGTGAAAACCGGATATGTTCGCCAGGCGTTGCAGCTCATCGAACCCGATCTGTCGCTGCGGGGACGATTGCAAATGCGCCTTATAACACCATCAATACCCGGTGGAAAATGGTTAAACGCTTTGCTATTTGGCGATCGCCAGCAATTTGATAAAGACGATTGGGGTCTTTTACAACGCACTGGCACAGCCCATTTGTTTGCTATCTCGGGGTTGCATTTAATTATAGTTGCAGCGTTCTCTTTGTTGTTAGTAAAGGGAATAATACTGCTTCTGGCGGCTGCGAACATGCGCTTACCAGAAAACCTCAGGCCGCTGTCAATAATGGTGATGCTAAGCTGTTGTGGTTTTTACGGTTACCTTGCCCATTGGCAAGTGGCGGTGGTCAGGGCTTTCGTTATGGTGCTTATCGGCGCCTTATTATTTTTACTGGCACGCCGGAACAGTCGTTTACAAGTGTTGGTTTTTACGTTGCTGCTGAATATCGTGGTGACACCTTATGCCATCTATGGTTCTGCCCTTTACTTAAGTGTCGGCGCCGTTGCCATCATTTTGCTGTATTACTGGCGCTGGCACCATTTAACGCGTTTGCCTGTATGGTTACAGTGCATATTACTTCAATTAACGCTTACCTTAGGGATGATGCCATTGGTAGGCGCTATGCTGGGGCAGGTGAGTTTAGTCTCACCTTTTATCAATATATTGTTAGTGCCGGCGATGAGCATGCTGATAGTTCCTGGCTGTATGATGGGCTTGTTACTAAGTACTATGAGTCCAACACAACCACTCGGGGAAGCGATACTTGTGTTAACAGGGCGCTTACTTGAGTGGGTCATGAGATTACTGGACGACATCGATCAAGGGTCTGTTGGCTGGAATGCCTTTTCGTTAGAAAGTGTTGATATCGCGCTGGGGCTCTTCGTATTGATGTGTCTGATGGTTTTGCCCGCATTTTACGGCCAGAAACGGCTGGTACTCATTGCCTTGCTAGCATGCAGTCCGTTGCGTTCAGATAGGTGGTGGAGCAATCCACCCTGGCAGGTACATTTTTTTGACGTTGGCCAGGGCAGTGCAACACTTGTCACCCGCAATGGTGAAGCACTGCTTATTGATACCGGCGCCGGGTATGGTGCCACTAACAATTATATAGAGCGAGTTATCCAGCCATTTTTGCAAGCTGGTCACTACACCTTAAAGCAGGTCTATATCAGTCATCTTGACAATGATCATGCAGGCGGACTTCCGGCAATAAAACGGTTGTATCCTGAATTACCTGTTATTACGCCCGATACCGGATGTTTATCAGGGCGCCATTACGAATGGCAGGGTCTGAAAGTAAACGTGTTATGGCCGCGCGCAAATATGCATGCATTATCTGACAATGATAGATCCTGTGTACTACTTATCAGCGGTCTCAACCATACCGTGTTGTTGCCAGGCGATATCGAGCAAAAAGCCGAGTCGGCCTTGTTGACTCTGGTCGATGATGAGGCCTTAAAAGCTACGTTAATTCTGGCCCCGCATCATGGCAGCAATACCTCGTCGTCGACACAGTTCATTGCTCAGGTTGCACCACGGTATGTGGTGTATTCACAAGGGTGGCTCAACCGTTGGGGCTTTCCCGATACGCGAGTCAGAGCGCGATATCAAAACCTTGGTGCTGAAGAGTTACTGATCAGCGAAACCGGTTACTTGCGTGTTGAGTTGGGGCACACCATTACCGTTGAAAGGTTTCGACACGGAAAAAGAACGAAATGGTTCCATAAAACGTTTTCAAATTAGGGAATCGACCATATAAAAGGTACAATACCGCCGATTTTTTAGAAATATATTAGTGTGATATGCAAGATACTGACGCACAGACTTTACCTATAAAACGTTTTTTTGGTTACCTGAGAGCTCACCGCCTGGCATTTGTGGTGGCATTTATTGGCATGGTTGGTTACTCCGGTGTCGATACGTTTGTTATTTCACAGGTACAACCGGTTATTGATCGTTCGCTAAATAATCAGGATTTTGATTACCTGCGCATGGCTGCGTATTTAGTTGTGCCGGTATTTGTACTGCGCGGTATATGCAATTTTATGGGTAGCTATGCCCTCAGTTGGATTGGTGCACAAGTGGTGATGACTATGCGCCAACAGCTGTTTAGCAAGTATATTCATTTGCCGGTGGGCTTTCACGATCAGCAAGCTAAAGGTAACTTGATTTCCAAGGTGATCTACGACACTGATCAGGTTGCCCGAGCTGCCGGCAAATCGCTGGCAATATTAGTACGAGAAGGCGCCTTAGTAATTGGTATTCTTGCCTGGATGTTTTATTTATCCTGGCAATTGTCGCTGGTATTTTTGTTTGTGGGGCCTGTCGTTGCAGTCATCGTTTCTTATGTGACTAAGCGCTTCAGAAAAGTCAGTCGCAGTATTCAACAATCAATGGGCAGCTTAACCAGCGCGGTAGAACAAGTGGTGAAAGGGCACAAAGTGGTGCTCATGTTTGGCGGGCAGGACAAAGAGCAAAGTCGGTTTGCGAAGAAAAATAATGCCAACCGGCAACAGACCATGAAACTTGCGGTCACGCAAACACTGAGTGTTTCGACCATTCAGGTTATCGCGTCAGCTGCGTTAGCGGTAGTGCTATATATCGCGAGTACGCCAGGCATGCTGGAGGAACTCACTGCCGGTACTTTCGTCACTATCGTGTTTTATATGGTGATGTTGCTGAAGCCCTTAAAGCAACTGACCACTGTTAACAGCGAGTTTCAAAAAGGGATGGCAGCGTGCCAGAGTATTTTTGCGATACTCGATGAAGACATTGAAAAAGATACTGGTACTCTCGATAAATCTGATGTTAAAGGGGATATCAGCTTTAACCATGTCACCTTTTCTTATCCTGATAAAGCCACGCCGGCAGTGAATGATGTTAACGTAAGCGTGCCCGCCGGTAGCAGCATTGCCTTGGTTGGCCGTTCAGGCAGTGGTAAATCGACCTTATCTTCATTACTGACACGATTTTACTTACCCCAGCAAGGTACCATCACCTTAGATGGCATTGATATTAACGAATTTAAACTTACTGCACTGCGTAAAAATATTGCTCTTGTTTCCCAACAGGTAACGCTATTCAACGATACCATTGCCAATAATATTGCCTACGGCGTGGCAGAGAGTGTAAGCCGCGATGACATTGTAAAAGCAGCCAAGCTTGCCCATGTCATGGAGTTTGCTGAACTGCTGGAAGACGGACTGGACACGCTGATAGGAGAAGATGGCTCCGCACTGTCTGGCGGCCAGCGTCAGCGCGTAGCGATTGCGCGGGCGTTACTGCTTGATGCCCCTGTTCTGATTCTTGATGAGGCAACGTCTGCATTGGATACCGAGTCGGAGCGCATGATTCAGGATGCATTGGCCCACTTGCAACAAGACAGAACCAGTCTCATTATCGCTCATCGTCTGTCAACGATTGAAAATGCCGATTTAATACTGGTGGTGGATCAGGGCAGAGTTATTGAGCAGGGTAAACACCAGGAGTTGCTTGATAAGGGCGGCGCGTACGCACAACTGCATGCCTTGCAGTTTGGGGAGTAGGGGTGTCATCAATTAGCCGCATGTGGTTCGAGGGGCGTTGGTATCAGTGGTTACTGGCCCCATTAAGCTTGCTGTTTTTTTTGTTGTCAGCGTTTCGTCGTTGGTTGTTCCGTGTTGGCATTAAACGCCAAATCAAACTGCCCGTGCCGGTCATTGTAGTTGGTAATATCAGTGTTGGCGGGAATGGCAAGACACCACTGGTCGTGGCTTTGTGCGAGCGCTTAAAGCAGGAAGGCTTTTCAGTAGGCGTTGTAAGCCGGGGTTATGGCGCAACAACACAAGCGTTTCCGTGTACGGTAGATGTCAATGCTCAGGCTGACGTGGTTGGCGATGAGCCGTTACTGATAGCCCGGCGCACCGGTGTGCCGGTGGTCATTGATCCCAACCGGCCAAGGGGGGCATCTGTGCTGGTGGAGCAATATAACTGTGACGTTATTATTAGTGACGATGGCCTGCAACATTATGCACTGGCGCGGGATATTGAGTGTGTAGTGGTTGACCGGCGACTATTTGGCAACGGTTATTTATTACCTATGGGGCCTTTGCGGGAAGGCTCCTGGCGACTCAGTACCATTGATTATCTGATTATCAATCAGGCTCAACAGCAGGCTAAGTTGCCAGACAGTTTAACCCGGTATAAGCCGGTGGCTATGCACTTATCGCCTACCAGGCTGGTGAACGTAAAATACCCGCAGCAACAGCGCGATATTGCAGCGTTTAAAAATGAGGGTTCCGTTACGGCACTGGCCGGCATTGGCGATCCGGCGCGTTTTTTTACGCAGCTTCAAGATTTGGGTCTTACCCTTGACCACAAGATCGCATTGTCCGATCATCACCCAATCAGTGCCGCTGACATTCCTGCTAACCGGTGTGTGGTGATGACTGAAAAAGATGCCGTAAAGGTCGGTGATTTTGCGCATGATAACTGCTGGTATCAGCCCGTCGACGCTGTATTACCAGAAACATTTTACACGCAGCTGATAAAGCAGATTAACAGCAACGCGCAATAACAATAAAGAGAAGGAATCCCCATGGCTTTCGATAAAAAATTACTGGAAATAATTGCCTGCCCGGTGTGCAAGGGTAAGTTGATGTTTACTGAGAAAAGCGATAAACCCGCACTGGTGTGTCGCTTCGATCGGTTAGTTTATCCCTTAAATGAGGGCATACCAGTGCTTATCGAGGAGCAGGCTGAGGCTATTTCGCTGGATGAACTCGAAACGCTTAAAAAAGGCTAGTACTATGGAATTTGTGGCTGTGATACCTGCTCGATACCAATCGAGCCGTTTTCCGGGGAAGCCGCTGGTGGATATTCAGGGTAAACCCATGGTCCAACACGTGGTTGAGCGCGCAAAAGAAGCCGGCGCGAGCAGTGTTATAGTGGCAACCGATGACGAACGGATTGCAAAAGTGGCAGCTGGCTTTAGTTCGGTTGTTATGACCTCAGCGGCGCACACATCAGGGACTGAGCGAATCGCCGAAGTGATCAAACGCAATAATATTGCTGATGATACGATTGTCGTGAATGTACAGGGTGATGAGCCGTTTGTACCGGCTGAAAATATCCGTCAGGTTGCGCGTAACTTAGCGGCAAATCCTACAATGCAAATGGCGACGTTGTGCACCCGTATTCATTCTCAGGATGAAGTATTTAATCCTAACATTGTAAAAGTGGTGTTCTCTGCAAGCGGGCGCGCGGTGTACTTTTCACGCTCGGTAATACCTTTTGCCCGCGATACCATGCTGTCTGATCCTATCACGGTAGATACCGCATTGTACTATCGGCATATTGGCTTGTACGCTTATACGGCAAGGTATGTAAATCAGTATGTGGCTTATCAACCGTCGACACTGGAACAAATTGAGTCACTGGAACAACTGCGTGCGCTTTGGTATGACGACGCCATTCATGTCGAAGAAGCGCAGTTGCCTCCGCCGGTTGGCATCGACACGCCGCAGGATCTGACCGACTTGCTGGCCACTTTACCGTTCTGAAAAGCGGTGTTATTGCTGCCGGGCCGCACGACAACAAACCAATAATAATCTACAGACCCTGTCATTTTCACAGGGTCAGTATTAAATCAGGAAGCTGGTTACTCAGACTCAACATCATCGATCAGGTCGTCTTGCTCTTCAGACATAACCGCCCACATATCATGCTCGTTGGTATGGATGACTTCGGCCCACACGCGCTGGCCTGGCATTACATCATAAACGCCGTTTAAGTGCACTACACCATCAACTTCCGGGGCATCGGCATAACAGCGTCCTACCGCACCCTCAGCATCAACCGAGTCAATCACTATCTGGTATTCCTGACCAATTCGCGCCTTCAGGCGTTGGGTACTGATTTCACTTTGTACCGCCATAAACCGTTCCAGTCGTTGCTGTTTAACGGCTTCTTCAACCGGATCAGGCAGGTCGTTGGCCTTTGCACCATCTACGGCTGAGTAGGTAAAACAGCCAACCCGATCAAGTTGTGCTTCACGCAGAAATTCAAGTAGCTCATTAAACTCTTCTTCAGTTTCGCCGGGGAAGCCAACAATGAAGGTTGAGCGAATAATTAATTGCGGACACTGTTCGCGCCACTTTTGGATGCGTTCCAGTGTGCGCTCTGCACTACCAGGCCGCTTCATTAATTTCAGGATACGCTTGTTGGCATGCTGGAAAGGAATATCCAGATACGGCAGTATTTTACCTTCGTTCATCAGCGGTATCAGGTGATCAACATGAGGGTAGGGGTAAACGTAGTGGAGTCTCACCCACATATCCATTTCACCGAGTTTCTCACATAACTGCTGCATATGCGTTTTTACCGGCATACCATTCCAAAAACCGGTACGATGCTTAACGTCCACGCCGTAGGCACTGGTGTCTTGTGAAATCACCAGTAGCTCATTGACGCCAGCATTTTTCAGACGTTGCGCTTCATCGAGAATTTCGCCTATCGGGCGGCTTACCAAGTCACCTCGCATTGACGGAATAATACAAAACGTACACCGGTGATTGCACCCTTCTGATATTTTCAGGTAGGCAAAATGACGCGGCGTTAGTTTAACCCCGTGGTCGGGAATTAAATGCTCAAACGGATTATGCTGGGGTTTAGGCAGATGGTCATGAACCTGGTTGACCACCTCTTCATAGGCATGTGGTCCTGTAATCGCCAGCACATTCGGGTGAACTTCGCGGATTTCGTCTTCTTTAATACCCAGACAGCCGGTAACGATGACCTTGCCGTTTTCGGCCAGGGCTTCACCAATGGTGTCGAGGGATTCCTGAACCGCAGCATCGATAAACCCGCAGGTGTTAACAATCACTAAAGCGGCATCGTTATAGCTAGGCACCACTTCGTAGCCCTCAGTGCGCAACTGAGTTAGTATACGCTCTGAGTCCACCAGGTTTTTAGGGCAACCCAAACTAATAAACCCAATTCGGCTCGCGGCGTTGGTGTTCAATGGGTCCTTAACGCTTTGCCTTTCTGCTTCCAGCACTTTAACTGGCGTTTCCAGTGTGGTGGTTTGATTGGGAATAAATTTTTCTACAGTCATTTTTTCACTTCATAAATCGCTATCGCGCAATTATATCATTGTTTAACTACGAGGCTTAAGTAATCAACTGTTGTTTTATCGGACAGAGCTAAAATATTTAGTTGCCGCGGCACGTATCGTCACGTACAAACCACTTTTCATGACAGGGTTTGCAGCTCTTCAGTGGCTGAGTACGGCATTAGTTGTTCTCTCATTGAATAAATTTGAGTTCAAAGGTTGCATACTCTGGACGAAAAGTTATGTTTTAGCGTGGATCAGTAAAGTATTGTGAACAGCGCTACCGATAAAATAGCTTTTGACTAATATGCATAGAAGAATGGAAGATAAACAATTGCCTGCAAATATGCTGAACTGAATTCAAAAGACCAAACCACCACATAATGTTGGTGCTTTGCTTGAAAGGAGTAACAATGAAGCGCTTTTTAATTTGGACTATTACCACTATTACTATGATTGCCCTGTGGTCTTCAGCAAACTTTTTTGCCACCACCGAGGGCTGGACATTGCAGCGCTTAGCGCCTGCTGGTGAGCTGCAGGAATTTAAACATGCGCTAACCGCGAAGGCACATGAGCAGTTTGAGGGAAACCTGATTTTCGCGTTGCTCAGTCATGGTGAGCAAGTTGCTGTGGAGTCTATGTCTAAAGGCAAGCCAGTTAACCTTAACAGTCGCTTTGGCGTTGCCTCACTGAGCAAGTGGGTGACCGCCGTCGGGGTAATGGTGCTGGTTGAGCAGGGCCGCTTAGAACTGGATGCGCCAGTGTCGCGATACTTAACACGGTGGCAGTTGCCGCCGAGCGAGTTTGACAACGAACAGGTGACGTTACGCCGGCTACTCAGCCATACTGCGGGTATTACCGATGGGCTTGGCCACAATGGTTTTGCGCCAGGTGAACCCGTTCAACCACTGGTTGAACATTTAACCCAGGCGCAGGATGCCGATCCAGGTAAAAGTGGCAAAGTGCAGGTGGGTATCGCGCCTGGTACAAAGTGGCTTTATTCAGGCGGAAGCTACAATTTAATCCAATTGATCATTGAAGAAGTCAGCGGTACGTCCTATGCAGACGCAATGCAACAACTGGTATTTGAACCCTTAGGTATGAATAACACGGATTTTACGGTTAATCGCGAAGCACCGGACCTGGCAACGTATTTTGGTGAGAATCAACAACCATTAGTGTATCCCAACTATACCTCGCTGGCAGCAACCGGACTTTATACTACTGTTGCAGATCTGATCCGTTTTACGCGTTCTCAGATCCCCTCAGCAGTGCTTGAAAAGCCAGGGGCCAGGGTGTTGAAAGACAGTACTCTGGCAGCGATGCGTTTACCTATAGCCCAGGTTGAGGGGCTGGATATCTGGGGGGCTGGCGTGATGTTATTTGCGCCTACTCAGGATAATAGCTTTGTGATTGGCCATGGTGGGCAATCGCCCTTTTTGAATGCGTCGGTAAGGTTAAATCCCGATAACGGTGATGCAATTATTGCCCTGCAAACGGGTAACAAGGAAGCGCTGGCTTCTAATTTAGCCACGCACTGGACCACCTGGCAAACAGGAAAGCCAGATATGTATATTCTGAACAATAGTTTGCCAGCGATGGTTATGCGTATAGTTGTTGGCAGCGGCATTATTATTTTGCTGGCTATTGTTGCAGGTGTGGTAGTCTTTATCCGCCGCAAGAAAGGTCGTCAAATGGACTTAAACGAGAGAGAAAACCGTGCATAACACATTCTGTTATTGCCCAGAATCCTGGGACAATGATTTGCTTGAAGCTGCAGCCAGCCTGATGCAGCAATTGCGACCCCAATATTCAGTAGAAACACTAAAAACACTGCTGATGAAGCAAATTGCCAATGATTATCAGGTGGTATTAGCAACAGATGTCAATAAACAAGTCGTCGGCATTGCAGGCTGTGTAATGGGTCATAAACTGGCCTGGGGTAAATACCTGTATATTGACGACCTGGTTGTTGATGAACACAGCCGCGGGCAGCATGTCGGCCGTGCCTTACTGGATTTTTGTCAGGCATTGGCCAAAACACATCATTGTGACAGTTTACATCTCGATTCGGGTACTCAGCGTCATCGTGCCCACAAGTTCTACCTCGGGCAGGGCATGCATATCAGTAGTTTTCATTTTGTTCAGAGCATTAACTAACGTCCGATACTATGGCATCATTTCCCAATGCTTAAATTACCGCTTAATTACTATGATGAGGCTGGCGTTGTGCTGCCGCCGCGTTGGTTTTACTGGATGCTGCTGATCGCGTGCAGAGACGTGTTGCTGGTGTGTGCATTTGCGGCTATCCCGGCTGAGTCTGACCGGTTGTATCGCCTGTTTTTTCCTCATACCGACAGTTTGTGGTTGCAATTAGTGGCCAGCCTGCCGTTCGTGCTTGTTATCGTGTTGCTGAGTTTTCGGGATCGTTTATGGCAAGCCGGTTTTTCCTGGTGGCGCCTTATTGTCAGGCCCTTGGTCTGGCTGGGGTGTCTGGTGCAACTGACAGTAGTGTTTTCTTTACTGCGGCGCAACGATTGGCAGTTTGATCTCTATATGGGCGCGGTGATAGTACTGTTATTGACGTTCAGTATTATGCTGGCAAGGAGTCGTCACCTGGCGGTGATGATCGAGGACTGGCAACAATTACCTGCGGTAAAAGGCGCCAGCAAACTTCATTGACACTGCAATTTATTGCGTATTATTGGCAAGTGCCTGGTCAAAGTAGGCTTTGACACTGACCTGACTGTCGTTAACTAAACGCTCATAACAGATGCCTGCAAAGGCATAGGAATACTCACCCAAATCCAATACAACAAAGGGCGCTTCCGGATCGCTCACATCATAGCGCCACTGACCGCCCATCAGGCTACGGATTACTTCACCAACGTATGCGCCGTAAATATTGCACAGGGTAAATACCGCGTTATCTTCCAATGCCTGGTCTTTGTACCGATCAATAAAAGCCAGCAATAAATCATCGACCAAAGCAACACTGTCAGCACTGTAGTCCAGTACTACATTAAACGTGTCCTGACTGGTTGCCACCGCGTCTTTAGCGCTTTGCGCCATTAATTCTTCTAGTTCTTGTTGCTGCATATGCGCTCTCCTTTTGCATTATTGTGCGTGACGAGTGGTGAAATGTCGAGTCAGGGGGCGTTAATTTACTCAGGCTTTGGTCAGTTTGTTTATAATTCTGCTCGCTGCGAACATGCCAAAGCTTGCGGTAACCATTACCGAGGCGCCAAAACCAGATGCACAATCAAGGCGCGTGCTACCATCGTCAAGCGATTTATTGTGGCATACGGAGCCATCAGGCTGAGGATAGCGCAACTGCTCCGTTGAAAAGACACATTCAACACCAAATCGTCGCTGTGGATTTTTGGAAAAGCCAAAATTGCGACGTAGTTCATTGCGCAGTTTTGCGGCCAGAGGATCCTGTATGGTGCGGGCCAGGTCAGCGCAGGTTATCTTAGTAGGGTCGATTTGCCCCCCCGCACCGCCAACGGTGATGACGGGGATCTTGTTGCGTTTGCAGTAATAAATAATACTGGCTTTGGCGCGCACTGAATCGGTGGCCTCAATCACACCATCAAAGTCTTCACTTAACTGCTCGCGAACGGTTTCAGGGGTAACGAAGTCTTCAATAACTGAAACCTCGCAGTGCGGATTTATTTGTTTGATACGCTCAGCCATGACCGTGACTTTTGCTTGGCCGACAGTGTCGGTTAACGCATGGATCTGACGGTTGGTGTTAGTAACACAAATATCGTCCAAATCGATAAGTGTGATACGACCAACTCCGCTTCTGGCCAGTGCTTCGGCGCTCCATGAGCCCACCCCGCCAATACCGATGACGGCTATATTGAGCGATGCAATGCGCTCAGTTAACGCTTCACCGTATAATCGGGCGATGCCGCCAAAGCGTTGTTTATCAAACATGTTCATGCCTTCAGGGTTGATGTTGTGATTAGGTCGAGTACTATCGGGGTCAGTTTAGCATTTTTCAATAGTGTTCCGATGACAGAGTGTGATTATGCAATAATTGGCAGCGGTATTGTAGGCGCAGCCGTTGCCTATAAGTTAAGTCAACGACAGCCCCGGGCAACAATACGCGTATTTGACAAAGAGCCTCACTGCGCCGCCCACCAGACAGGGCGCAACTCCGGGGTGATTCATGCCGGTGTTTATTATGCACCAGGCAGTTATAAGGCACGGTTTTGTCGTGCTGGCTTAGAAGCAACCATGGATTTGTGTCATGCCAACAGAATCGCGTATGAGCAATGCGGCAAGTTGATTGTTGCTACCGACGAAGACGAGCTGCCAGCTATGCAAGCGCTCTTTGAGCGCTGCGCGCAAAACGAATTAAACCCGGTCATGCTGAGTCGTGCAGAGATTGCGCAACGAGAACCGGCTATTCACGCTGTTGGTGGGTTTTTAGTTAAACAGACCGGTATTACCGATTACACAGAGGTGGCACGTTGTTTACTGTCCCTGGCCAGTCAACAAGCCGATTGCCGGGTGCTCTACCAACACCTACTGCACGATCTCGAGGAAACTGCGTCGGGTGTATCCCTGTCTATAAGAACGCCCAACGGACCTGAGCAAGTAAAAACGTCCAAACTAATAAACTGTGCAGGCATATACAGTGATGAGATTATCCGCCGGCAAGGGTTGGACTGTGATTTTAGAATGCTGCCTTTCAAAGGCGAATACTTTAAATTGGTGAGCAAATATAACAACGTTAGCCAGCATTTGATTTATCCAATTCCTGATCCGGCGATGCCATTTCTTGGGGTTCACCTAACCAGAATGATAGGGGGCTATACCACTGTAGGACCTAACGCGGTGTTAACCACTGGTCGGGAGGCTTATGGCAGTTTATTCAGCCGCGATGCCGAATGGTTAAAGGTATTTGGTCATCCGGATGTATGGAAGTTGCTCTGGCGCTATCGCAAGTCAGCAGTGCAAGAATTGCGTTCGTCACTGTCAAAAGCCCATTATGCCCGGTTAGTGAGCCGCTATTGCCCGGGGATCACAGCGGCGGATTTCTTACCTTACAGAGCCGGCATTCGCGCCCAGGCTGTTGATCGCAGTGGGCGTCTTATCCACGACTTTAAATTCATTGAATCTGCGCATTCACTACACGTAGGTAATGCGCCATCACCGGCTGCAACCAGTGCTTTACCTATTGCTGATGAAGTAATTAGCAGAATGTTCTAAAACTTCGATTAATCAGTCCAAATGTTACGTTAACCTGTATAAGTGTTGTTATGTTGAAATACACATTAATAAATCTATTCAGTAGGAGTGTGGCATGGGGTTGCTTATAGATGGTCGCTGGCACGACCAATGGTATGACACCGATAAAAATGGGGGCGCTTTTAAACGCCAGGCGTCTCAGTTTCGAAATAGAATAACCACAGATGGACCATTTGAACCGGAAAGTGGTCGCTACCACCTGTATGTCTCTCTGGCATGTCCCTGGGCTCACCGGGCATTGATTATGCGCGAGTTAAAAGGCCTGACGACACACATCAGTATATCGGTGGTATGTCCTGACATGCTTGATCGCGGCTGGTCTTTCTTACCTTACCCTGGCAGCACAGGTGACACATTATACGGTCACCAGTACTTGTCTGAAATTTATGTCCGTGAGCAGGCCGATATTACTACCCGCGTAACCGTGCCAGTCTTATGGGATAAGCAAACGCAACGCATTGTGAATAATGAGTCTGCCGACATTCTGCGTATTCTTAACAGCGCATTTAATGATATTTCCGGTAATAACGACGACTATTATCCGGATGCTCTGCAAGCAGAAATTGATAACGTTAACGAGTGGGTTTACCACGATATTAATAACGGCGTTTATAAGGCCGGTTTCGCAACTGAACAGACCGTGTACGAAGAAGCCGTCTATAAATTATTTAGCGCCCTGGATAAAGTAGAATCGCGTCTGAAGCAGCATCGCTTTTTAGTGGGTAATAATTTAACTGAAGCAGATATACGTTTATTTACCACTCTGGTTCGTTTTGATCCGGTTTACCATGGTCATTTCAAATGTAACCTTAAACAAATTAAAGATTACCCGGCTATTTATGATTATATGCGACGCATTTATCGCTTACCCGGTATTGCAGCGACGACCAACCTAGACCATATAAAACGTCATTATTACTACAGTCATACGATGATAAACCCAACCCAGGTAGTGCCTGTTGGCCCCGCGTATTCGCTCTGGAAATAATGATTAAAGGAATAAAACAGTATGAAAAACAGAGTTATCAAACAAAAAGTGACCGGTATGCCGACACAAGACGGTGCGGGTGTCAGCCTGACTCGTATTATCGGCCAGCGGGCATTGCCTAATCTCGACCCTTTTTTAATGCTGGATTTTTTTGGTTCAGATAAAGCCGATGAGTATTTAGCCGGTTTTCCGCCGCATCCGCATCGCGGTTTTCAAACAGTCACTTATATGCTCACTGGCAAAATGGGTCACAGAGATTCAGTGGGGAACGAAGGGATTATTGAAGACGGCGGTATTCAATGGATGAATGCAGGGAAGGGGATCATTCACGAAGAAATGCCAAAACAAACCGATGGTTTGTTGCGAGGCTTTCAGCTATGGGTAAATTTACCTGCTGCGGATAAAATGTCACCGCCGGGTTATCAGGACATAAAACCTGAAGCAGTGCCCGTAGTGGCGCTCAATGAGCAGATTAACGCCAAAGTGCTCGCCGGAGCATTGCAGGGTGAGTCTGGACCGGTGAATACCGCAAAGGTTAAACCGCTGTTTTTAGATCTGTATTGGCAACCGGATATGAATGTAGTAATACCCGTCACAGCAGGCCACAGTGCATTTATATACTGTTATGAAGGTACCTGTTCAATTAATAAAGAATCAGTAAAAACAGGAGAGCTGGCGGTACTGGAAGATGGCGATACGGTATCACTCAGCAGTGAGTCTGCTGGCAAAGCTATCCTGGTTGCTGCCGCGCCGATTAATGAGCCCGTGGTGCAATATGGCCCGTTTGTGATGAATACCGAAGCAGAAATACACCAGGCTATTCAGGATTATCAGCAAGGGCGCCTGACCCAATAAAGGTGTCCTGGAAAATGTAAGTTTTATTCATTTTTCAACACCTGCCATACATGTTGGTGGGCGCTATAATAAAAACATCAGTGCAGGCGGTGTCAATTGCCTGCATTTTTGTTGGCGCCTGGTATTTATCCTCAACAACTAATCCCTAACGCGTTGTATTTAACCACTTACCTTTAACGAATTAGTATCATCACTGCGTGGCATATTACCACCACTGTGGTCAGGTGCATTCGTAGCCGGGTGTACTCGACAACCAGTTCTTTGGGCAGTGTAAGTACCTGTTTGTCATAAAACATGATGGCTAAATAGCTAACACTCAACGTTGCCAGTACCCATGGCGCGCCAGCGTGCATTAAACAAACCCAACCAATCAGCGTCGGTAACATGGCCATGTACTTTTGGTGGCCGTCTTTGTTGCCACTTATTGCGTCGTACCAATGAATTCCGCCAAAAAATGACAACAACACAGCTGAATACTGGGTGAAATAGAGAAACACCAGTGCTTGTGGCAGAATTTGAGTAAAGGCTAAGGCATTTAACCCTATAAAAGGCAGCAGGCCGGCGTAACCGAGTTGTTTAAATTGCTGGTTCATTGTTGAAAACCTGTCTGTTTAGAATGATTGATTTGTATTTATTACTAATATAACTATCTGGAAGATTAAAAAGTTATAAATATTAAATCTTCACGGAGGTTAAAAGCAGATAGATTATTTTTCTGAACTATCTGAGTCATTCTGTGTGTTAATTTAATGTTAATTCAAATGTTAATTAAATGTGTGCCTGTAAATTATTGGATACAAAAAAGGCTCGACAAGCGAGCCTTTAATTATTTTAAATATTCAATATTATTTAAGCGGGGTATATTTACGCTCGGTATGACCTGTATAAAGCTGGCGTGGACGGCCAATCTTCTGAGCTGGATCAGACATCATTTCATGCCAGTGAGAAATCCAGCCAACTGTACGTGACAAGGCAAAGATACATGTAAACATGTTGGTTGGAATACCAATCGCTTTAAGCACGATACCAGAATAAAAATCAACGTTCGGGAACAGTTTCTTTTCAGAGAAGTACGGGTCTTCGAGGGCGATACGTTCAAGCTCCATTGCTACGTCGAGCAGTGGGTCCTGTACGTTGAGTTCTTTAAGTACTTCATGACAGCTTTCACGCATTACAGTTGCGCGTGGGTCGTAGTTTTTATAGACGCGGTGACCAAAGCCCATTAAGCGGAAAGGGTCTTTCTTGTCTTTAGCTCGTGCAATAAATTCAGGAATACGATCAACTGAGCCAATTTCTTCCAGCATTTGCAGACACGCTTCGTTAGCACCACCGTGAGCAGGTCCCCATAATGAGGCAACACCTGCGGCGATACATGCATAAGGGTTGGCACCTGATGAACCAGCAAGACGTACCGTTGAGGTTGATGCGTTTTGTTCGTGGTCAGCGTGCAAGGTGAAAATACGGTCCATGGCGCGCTCAACTGCCGGGCTGATTTCATAATCTTCGGCCGGTACGGAGAACATCATATTAATAAAGTTAGCGGCATAGCTCAGATCATTGCGCGGGTAAACGAAAGGCTGGCCAATGTTGTACTTATAACACATGGCTACCAGGGTGGGCATTTTCGCAATTAAGCGGTGTGCACAACGTAAACGCTGATCGGCGTTAGAAACATCCAAATCACTGTGATAGAAGGAAGACATCGCGCCCACAGTACCATTAAGCATGGCCATTGGGTGTGCATCATTTCTAAAGCCATGGAAGAACATGTTAATTTGTTCATGCACCATGGTGTGACGTTTGATGGTGTTTTCGAAATCTTCGTATTCAGCTTTGCTTGGTGCGTCGCCATGCAGGAGCATGTGACAGACTTCTAAGTAATTGGCATCGCGTGCTAGTTCTTCAATGGGAAATCCGCGGTGCAATAACACACCTTTTTCGCCGTCGATGAAAGTAATTGAAGACTCGCAAGACCCAGTCGCCAGAAAACCAGGGTCGTAAGTGAAATAGCCGTGTTTACCAAGGGCACGAATATCAATTACATCTTGCCCGGCTGTGCCAGACAAAATAGGAAGTTCTATTTCCTTATCGCCCGCTTTCAGAATGGCTTTTTGATCTGCCATAAATTGCTCTCCTCAGAATTTTCTTTATCAGGATGTTACTCAATTTTGAGCTATCCGGTGGGAAAAGTGGCGTATTTGTACTTTATTATGCAGTAACAAGTCAATTTTATTACCTATAATATGCATAAATATTCCTGATTGTCGAAGATTATACTGGTGTTGTCTAGTCCGGGATCAGGCTTATACGTGTGAATATCCTTATAAGACTAATGTCCTAATACCACACAAAAAATTGTAATTATACTAGGTCGTGGATATACTCTGGGCTACTTGAATTGACTGAGTTTTCATTCTGTTAATTAAGTAATAAATTATTCACAAAATGTTAACAGATCAGTGGATGAGATAGTTATCATAGTAATAATCAGAATCACTCTGTCAGGACACATATAAAGAGTGGTTTGTCCCTACGGATAAAACAGGCAAAAATTGTGAAAAAGCAAAGACCAGTAAATTTAGACCTTAACACTATTAAATTTCCTCCCTCTGCTATTTCGTCAATTCTCCACCGCGTAACAGGCGTCGCAATGTTTTTTGCGTTGCTGTTTGTGATCTGGGCATGGGCCGAATCGGTATCATCCCCAGAAGGTTTTGCGAATGTGCAGGCCATGATGGACGGAATTGTCGGAAAGATCATTGCAATCGGTACAGCTTCTGCGCTGACCTATCACATTCTCGGTGGTATTCGCCACGGTATAATGGACATGGGTCATTGGGAAGAGCTCGAATCAGGTAACTTGAGTGCCCAGGTCATTATTGGCTTGTGGGTTGTACTGACAGTAGTTATAGGGGTTGCGTTATGGTAACTAATCAGGCAAGCATTAAGCGTAATGGTGTACAGGACTACGTTTCCTTACGAGCTACTGCTTTTATTATCGCTATTTATACTTTCTTCCTGGCGGGTTTTTTTATCACCACCGAAGAAATTACTTTTGAGGTCTGGCAGGGATTATTCTCTGGTCTGGCAATGAAGGTATTTACCCTCGCTGCATTGGTTTCCATCATGATCCATGTCCGTATTGGTCTGTGGCAGGTGCTAACTGATTATGTGAAGCCAGCAGGTGTACGCGCAATAATTCAATATGTTTTGAATATCATTGCGTTTGTCTACGTCGCCGTTGGTTTGTTTGTCTTGTGGGGAGTGTAAAATGAGTTTACCCGTTCATGAATTTGACGCCGTCGTTATAGGCGCTGGCGGTGCAGGTATGCGCGCAGCACTGCAAATATCGCAGTCTGGCAAATCCTGTGCATTATTATCAAAAGTGTTTCCAACCCGTTCGCACACGGTATCTGCCCAGGGTGGTATCACCGTGGCGCTGGGTAATTCCCATGAAGATAACTGGGAATGGCACATGTACGACACCGTTAAAGGCTCTGATTATATCGGTGACCAGGACGCTATTGAGTACATGTGTAAGACCGGACCTGAAGCCATTTATGAAATGGAAAACATGGGTCTGCCTTTTTCTCGTTTTGAAAACGGCCGTGTTTATCAACGTCCATTCGGTGGCCAGTCGAAAAACTTCGGTGGCGAACAGGCTGCTCGAACGGCTGCAGCGGCTGACCGTACTGGTCATGCTTTATTACATTTGCTGTACCAACAGAATGTAAAAAATAAAACCAAAGTATTCAGTGAATGGTACGCCCTTGATCTGGTAAAAAACCAGGACGGTGACGTAGTGGGCTGTACGGCAATCGATATCGAAACCGGTGAGACTGTTTACTTTAAGTCGAAGGCCGTGGTGCTGGCAACGGGTGGAGCAGGCCGTATATTTGCCTCAACCACCAATGCCCACATTAATACCGGCGACGGTGTTGGTATGGCGCTTCGTGCTGGTGTGTGCGTTCAGGATATGGAAATGTGGCAGTTCCACCCAACCGGTATTGCCGGCGCAGGTACCCTGGTAACAGAAGGGTGTCGTGGTGAAGGTGGTTATCTGCTTAATAAAGACGGCGAACGCTTTATGGAGCGTTATGCGCCGAATGCTAAAGATCTCGCTGGTCGCGATGTTGTTGCCCGCTCGATGATGACCGAAATTCGCGAAGGCCGTGGCTGCGATGGTCCATGGGGCACGCACCTTAAACTCAAACTTGACCATCTTGGTAAAGACGTTCTGGAATCTCGTTTGCCGGGTATTTTGGAGCTGTCACGCACATTTGCTCACGTTGATCCGGTTAAAGAACCGATTCCGGTTATACCAACCTGCCACTACATGATGGGTGGTATTCCAACTAATGTTGACGGACAGTGTTTAACACTGGATGAAAACGGTAAAGATAAAGTGGTCAATGGTTTGTTTGCCTGTGGTGAAATCGCCTGTGTATCCGTGCACGGTGCAAACCGATTAGGTGGTAACTCACTGTTAGACCTGGTTGTATTCGGTCGCGCGACAGGTTTACATCTGGGTGAAAAACTCGATGAAATCGAAATTAGCCGCGAAGCTTCTGAAACCGATCTTGAAATCGCTATGGCGCGCTTCAATCGTTGGGAAGGCTCTGAAAAGGGTAAAGGCGAGGATCCGGTACAGATTAAGAAAGACATGCAGGAATGTATGCAACTTAACTTCTCGGTATTCCGCGAAGGGGATGCCATGGCTGAAGGCCTTAAGCAACTCGGAGAAATTCGCGAGCGTTTACAAAATGCCCGTCTGGATGACAAGAGTGCAGACTTCAACACCCAGCGTATTGAGTGTTTAGAACTGGATAACCTGATGGAAACGGCTTACAGCACGGCCGTAGCCGCGAACTTCCGTACTGAAAGCCGTGGTGCACACAGCCGCTTTGACTATCCGGACCGTGACGACGCTAACTGGTTATGCCACAGCGTTTACAACCCGGCAACTGAAGCGATGGTTAAACGTGATGTTAATATGGCGCCGAAGCTTCGTGAAGCCTTCCCGCCTAAAGTGCGTTCATACTAAGAGAGGTTAGATCATGCAATTAACTTTTTCGGTATACCGTTATAATCCCGAGGTTGATAATGCGCCCCGGATGCAAGACTACACCCTGGACGTAGAAGAAGGCCAAGACATGATGGTGCTTGACGCACTGTTATTGCTTAAGGAACAGGATCCGACGTTATCTTTCCGACGTTCATGTCGGGAGGGTGTATGTGGCTCTGATGGCGTTAATATGAACGGTAAAAATGGCCTGGCATGTATAACGCCATTGTCAGCGTTAGGTAAGGGTAAGGTGGTTATTCGCCCGCTACCTGGTTTACCGGTAGTGCGTGACTTAGTTGTGGATATGACACAGTTCTATACACAATATGAGAAAATTAAACCGTTCCTGATTAACGACGACAAACAGCCTCCTGCGCGTGAGCATCTGCAGTCTCCTGAAGAGCGTGCTAAACTAGACGGACTGTACGAGTGTATTCTGTGCGCATGTTGTTCAACGTCTTGCCCATCGTTTTGGTGGAACCCGGACAAATTTGTCGGACCGGCGGGCTTGCTTCATGCTTACCGTTTTCTGATTGATAGCCGGGACACTGCTACGGATGAGCGATTGAACGACCTGGATGATGCGTTTAGCGTGTTCAGATGTCATGGCATCATGAACTGTGTAAGTGTATGTCCTAAAGGCTTAAACCCAACGAAAGCAATCGGCCAGATTAAGTCGATGCTTTTACAACGGGCTGTTTAGCACAATTACTCTGTTTACTGCTAAAGTAAAGAGTGTGTAATGCGAAAATGGCCATCCCTACGGGGTGGCTATTTTTTTGTAAATGGATTCGGGTGAGACTCATCCGACCTGATTATATTTATAGACAACCTAGCAAGGCACAATAATGCAAGAAAGCGTGATGAAAGCGTGGTGGGACTCATCGCACATGGCTGGAGCCAATGCTGCCTATGTGGAAGCATTGTACGAAGCCTACCTTGATGATCCGCAAAGTGTCACTGATTCCTGGCGTGGTATTTTCGACGCTTTACCCAAAGTTGATGGGGTGGAATTAGAAAGTAACCATAGCCAGATAAAAGAGCAGTTTAAAAAGCTTGCGGCTTTGGGGCCGTTAGCCCGATGTAGTTCTGGAAAGTCATCAGACACCAGTAACCAATCCGACGAAAAACAGGTAAAGGTACTCCAGCTCATTAATGCCTACCGTTTTCGTGGACATCAGCACGCCAATCTCGATCCGTTAGGCTTATGGCACCAAGAGAGAGTCCGGGATCTGGAATTGTCTCACCATAGTCTCTCGGAAACCGATTTCGATACCGTTTTTAATGTAGGCTCCTACGCAATTGGTAAAGAGACAATGCCATTGGGAGAGCTGTTCAAGTCACTGAACAGAACCTACTGTAGTTCCCTTGGTGCAGAATATATGCACATTACCGATACTGATCAAAAACGCTGGTTACAGCAGCGTATCGAGTCAGTAGAGGCGCGTCCGGAAATGGACCGCGATACCAAAGTCAATATTCTTAAAGGTCTGGTTGCTGCCGATGGTATGGAAAAATACCTTGGTTCTAAGTTTCCGGGCGCTAAACGCTTCTCGCTGGAAGGCGGCGACGCATTAATACCCATGTTAAAAGGGCTGATCACCGAAGCTGGTTCGCAAGGCACTAAAGAAGTGGTTGTGGGCATGGCTCACCGTGGCCGGCTGAATGTACTGGTTAACGTACTGGGTAAAAACCCATCGGTACTGTTCGATGAGTTTGGTGGCAAGCATGATGAGTCGTTAGGTGCTGGTGATGTAAAATACCATGCGGGTTATTCTTCTGACTTTGCCACACCGGGCGGTAATGTTCACCTGGCACTGGCCTTTAACCCATCTCATTTGGAAATCGTCAATCCAGTGGTTATGGGTTCGGTACGAGCACGTCTTGATCGTCGTGAACATGACGAAGGTAAAGTACTACCCGTTACCATTCATGGTGATTCTGCAATTGCCGGACAGGGCGTTGTGCAAGAAACCTTCAACATGTCACAAACGCGCGGGTTTGCAGTGGGCGGTACAGTTCGTATCGTTATTAATAACCAGGTTGGTTTTACCACCTCAAAGATACAGGACACGCGCTCTACGCAGTATTGTACTGACATCGCTAAGATGGTTCAGGCGCCAATTCTTCACGTTAACGCCGATGATCCTGAAGCCGTGTTATTTGTGACCAGGCTGGCACTTGATTTCCGTAATAAGTTTAAGCGTGATGTGGTCATTGACTTAGTCTGTTATCGCCGCCATGGCCATAACGAGTCAGATGAGCCAAACGCGACACAGCCGGTAATGTATCAAAAAATTAAGAAGCATCCTGTACCGCGCGAAATTTACGCCGATCAGCTTATAGCCGAGGGTGTCCTGGGCGAACAGGATGTTAAAAAATTAATGGAAGACTATCGCGCCGCGATGGATCATGGCGCTTGTGTGGTAGAAGAATGGCGTCCAATGACCGAGCATTCGGTTGACTGGCATCCCTATCTCGGCCATGACTGGGATACGCCATATGATGGCGCTATCAGTATGGACGAACTGCACAGTCTGGGTGAACGACTGGTTACTTATCCGGACGATCACAAATTACAATCCCGGGTGAATAAAGTTTATACCGACCGTAAGGCGATGCTAGCCGGTGATCGTAAGCTTGATTGGGGGATGGCTGAATTGCTCGCTTATGCCTCAATTGTTAAGGAAGGCACACCAATCCGTTTTTCTGGTCAGGACTCTGGCCGGGGCACGTTCTTCCACCGTCACGCTGTGTTGCATAACCAAACTGATTCGTCTGCCTACATGCCATTACAGCATATTAGCGAAGAACAGGCGCCGATAGAAATTTATGACTCGGTGTTATCTGAAGAAGCCGTTATGGCCTTCGAATACGGTTACGCCACTGCTGAACCAGAGTGTCTGACCATCTGGGAAGCGCAGTTTGGTGATTTTGCCAATGGCGCTCAGGTGGTGTTTGACCAGTTCTTAAGTTCTGGTGAGGCCAAGTGGGGTCGACTATGCGGCTTAACTGTCTTACTGCCTCACGGATACGAGGGGCAGGGGCCGGAACACAGTTCAGCGCGACTAGAGCGTTTCCTGCAATTATGTGCTGATCACAACTGGCAGGTATGTGTACCGTCAACGCCGGCGCAGGTGTTTAATATGATTCGCCGTCAGGTTATACGCCCAATGCGTAAGCCGCTTATCGTAATGTCACCTAAGTCGTTGTTACGTCACCCCATGGCGGTCTCAAGTTTAGAAGAACTGTCTGAAGGCGTTTTCCATAACGTCATCGGTGAAGTTGATGAACTTAAAGCGAAAGATGTTAAACGTGTGGTCATGTGCTCGGGTAAAGTCTATTACGACTTACTGGACCAACGTCGTAAAAACGAACAAACCGATGTTGCTATCATTCGTCTGGAACAACTTTATCCGTTCCCGCAGGAAGAATGCGCGAAAATTGTGGCAGAATACAGCCACGTTAAAGATTGGGTTTGGTGTCAGGAAGAGCCACAAAACCAGGGTGCCTGGTATTGTAGCCAACATCATTTCTGGCAGGTAATCCCTGATGGTGCCAAATTGACCTATGCCGGCCGACCGGCTTCTGCCTCGCCTGCAGTAGGTTATTTATCCGTTCACAACCAGCAACAAAAGAATCTGGTTGAAGACGCTCTCACGATAAAATAAGGAACAAAGATGACAATTGAGATAAAAGTTCCGGTTCTACCCGAGTCAGTTGCCGACGCCACGATTGCAACCTGGCACGTGAAAGCCGGGGACAGTGTTAAACGTGACCAGAACCTGGTAGACATTGAGACTGATAAGGTAGTACTTGAAGTTGTTGCCCCTGCAGATGGTGTTATCGGTGAGATTATCGATGAAGAGGGAGCGACAGTTCTCGGTGAGCAGGTTATTGCTAAGTTAGAAGAAGGCAGTGCTGCCGCACCTGCTAAATCTGACAGCAAAGAAGAATCCAAAGCGGAAGCGCCAGCCGCGAAAGAAGAAGCACCAGCCAAAGAAACTGGCGGTGCCTCGGTCGACATCAAAGTGCCGGTGTTACCAGAATCCGTGGCAGATGCGACCATTGCGACCTGGCATGTAGGTCCGGGTGAAAAGGTAAGCCGCGATCAAAACCTGGTTGATATTGAAACCGATAAGGTGGTTTTGGAAGTGGTTGCGCCAGCCGATGGCTCAATCTCAGAAGTACTGGCTGAAGAAGGCACCACGGTTACTGCTGAAGAAGTGATTGCGAAATTTACTGAAGGTGCGGGTGCAGCAGCACCTGCTGCGAGTTCGTCAAGCGACGACAGCGGCAGCGATGACGATGCGCTGAGCCCGTCAGTTCGCCGCTTACTGGCTGAAAAGGGCGTTGATGCGTCTAAAGTCAAAGGCACGGGTAAAAATGGTCGCATCACTAAAGAAGATGTCGAGCAGTACCTTAAGTCTGACAGTAAGCCATCGACCAGCTCGCCAGCGACCGAGGAAGCACCTTCAGCACCAGCCGGTGAGCGCAGCGAGAAGCGTGTACCAATGACACGCTTACGTAAGACCATTGCTAATCGTCTGCTTGAAGCGAAAAACTCAACAGCGATGCTGACAACCTTTAACGAAGTGAATATGAAGCCGATCATGGAGTTGCGTAAGCAATACCAGGAAGGCTTCGAGAAGCGTCACGGTATCCGCCTGGGCTTTATGTCGTTCTATGTTAAGGCTGTTACTGAAGCGCTTAAGCGTTTCCCTGAAGTGAATGCGTCGTTAGACGGTGATGACATTGTCTATCACAACTATTTCGATATCTCGATTGCTGTGTCTACGCCGCGTGGATTGGTAACGCCTGTTCTCAAAGACAGCGATACACTGGGTATGGCCGGTATCGAGAAAGGCATTAAAACACTGGCGCTAAAAGGTCGCGACGGCAAGCTGTCGATGGCCGAGTTGCAAGGTGGTAACTTTACCATCACCAATGGTGGTGTGTTTGGCTCACTGATGTCTACGCCAATTATTAATCCGCCGCAAAGCGCAATTCTGGGTATGCACAAGATCCAGGATCGTCCAATGGCGGTAAATGGCAAAGTTGAAATTTTACCCATGATGTATCTGGCGTTGTCTTATGACCACCGGATTATTGATGGTAAAGAATCGGTAGGCTTCCTGGTTACCGTTAAAGAAATGCTGGAAGATCCAACTCGTCTGTTATTAGACGTATAAGACTTTTGCAGCATAGCTAGGTGTGAGCATGATACTGCGGTATCATCCTCACAGCGCTGACATTTGGGGACGAATGTTAGCAAAGGATAAGTTGAGCCAGTCATACTGGCTTTCGTTTAAATAAAAATCGGAAAGAAACACCATGAATTTGCATGAATACCAAGGTAAGCAGCTATTCAAAGAATATGGCTTGCCTGTTTCTGAAGGATACGCATCAGATACCCCACAGGGTGCAGTAGAAGCTGCAGACCGTATTGGCGGTGACGAATGGGTTGTTAAATGTCAGGTCCACGCGGGTGGACGTGGTAAAGCCGGCGGCGTAAAGCTGGTTAAGACTAAAGATGAAATTCGCGCTTTTGCTGAAAAGTGGTTAGGCAAAAACCTGGTGACATTCCAGACTGACGAAAATGGTCAGCCTGTGAGCAAGATTTTAGTTGAATCTTGTACTGATATCGCGAACGAATTGTACTTAGGTGCGGTAGTTGACCGCGGCACACGCCGTGTTGTCTTTATGGCGTCTACAGAAGGCGGTGTCGAGATTGAAACCGTTGCTGAAGAAACCCCTGAAAAGATCCTGAAAGCAGAGATTGACCCAATTGTAGGTCCACAGCCTTATCAGGCGCGTGAAATGGCCTTTAAATTAGGTCTGCAAGGCGTTCAGGTAAAGCAATTTGTACAGATCTTTATGGGTCTGGCAAAAATGTTTGAAGATCTTGATTTGGCACTGATTGAAATCAACCCATTGGTTATCAAAGACGACGGTAACCTGCATTGTCTTGACGCTAAGCTAGGCGTCGACAGCAACGCTATGTACCGCCAGGCTAAGCTGAAGGACATGAAAGATCCTTCACAGGAAGATCCACGCGAAGCCCACGCTGCTCAGTACGAACTGAACTACGTAGCACTGGATGGCAACGTTGGCTGTATGGTTAACGGTGCGGGTCTGGCCATGGGTACCATGGACATTGTTAACCTGCATGGCGGAAGCCCGGCCAACTTCCTGGATGTTGGTGGCGGTGCGACCAAAGAACGTGTTGCTGAAGCATTCAAAATCATCTTGTCTGACGACAACGTTAAAGCCGTACTGGTTAACATTTTCGGTGGTATCGTACGTTGTGACATGATTGCCGAGGGTATTATTGGCGCTGTTAAAGAAGTTGGCGTTAAAGTACCGGTTGTTGTACGTCTTGAAGGTACCAATGCAGAATTAGGCCGTGAAGTACTGGCGAGTTCTGGTTTGGATATCATTGCTGCAGAGTCATTAACTGACGCAGCAGAGAAAGTTGTAGCAGCAGCGGAGGGCAAATAATGTCTGTTTTGATTGGTAAAGATACTAAAGTTATCTGTCAGGGTTTTACTGGCGGTCAGGGCACATTCCACTCTGAGCAAGCGATCGACTATGGTACGCAAATGGTTGGTGGTGTTACGCCTGGTAAAGGCGGCACAACACATTTAGGCCTGCCGGTATTCAATACTGTGCGTGAAGCTGTTGAAGCCACTGGTGCAACTGCAACCGTTATTTATGTACCAGCACCGTTTTGTAAAGATTCAATTGTTGAAGCCGTCGATGCGGGCATCGAATTAGTGGTTTGTATCACTGAAGGTATTCCAACTATCGATATGCTTTACGTTAAAGAATACGTTAACGCGAAAGGCGCACGTATGATCGGTCCTAACTGTCCGGGTGTGATTACTCCGGGAGAGTGCAAGATTGGTATCATGCCTGGTCATATTCACAAGCCAGGAAAAGTGGGCATTGTTTCTCGTTCAGGTACCTTAACCTATGAAGCGGTTAAGCAAACTACTGACGAAGGTTTCGGCCAGTCTACTTGTGTCGGTATTGGTGGTGACCCAATTCCAGGCTCTAACTTCATCGATATCCTGAAATTGTTCCAGGACGATCCACAAACTGAAGCCATTGTAATGATCGGTGAAATTGGTGGTACGGCTGAAGAAGAAGCAGCTGCGTTTATTAAAGAAAACGTGACTAAGCCGGTGGTTTCTTACATCGCTGGTGTTACCGCACCTCCTGGTAAGCGTATGGGTCATGCCGGCGCTATCATTGCCGGTGGTAAAGGTACTGCTGATGAGAAATTTGCTGCCCTTGAAGCGGCTGGTGTCAAAACCGTACGCTCATTAGCGGATATCGGCAAAGCATTACGTGAAGCGACAGGCTGGTAATAGCCGCTCAGCTTAGCGTTTAGCTTAGGTATAGCAAAAGCCCGCGTTTAACGCGGGCTTTTTTATGGATATCTCATGAGTTATAGTCACTACTGTTCGGGTAGTGCAATGTCAAAATCCATTTGAATAGGCAGATGGTCCGAATAGTAGTCGAATGCATCACCACGTAACCTGCCACAATCCCTGACAACTATGCGCTTGCTAGCCCAAAGACGGTCTAACTTTATTAATGGCAACTGACTGGGAAAGCTACGGCCTGTTTCAAGCTGACGGTACTGCTGATCAAGGCGTTTGAATATCTTCGTACTGGGCCACCACTCATTCATATCACCGCCAACACAGGCTGGGATATCGAAACGTTGCTGGATATCATTCACGGCAGCATGTAATCGTCTTGCCTGATAGGCACGCTCTGTTTTTTTTAGTCCTAAATGCGCATTAAGTAAACTAATCTGGTTGTCTCCTGCCGATACCACAACCTGTTGCAGGGTTCTCGGTTCACGGTTTTCCACACTAATGTCAAACTGCTGCCGGTGTAACACCGGGTGCCGACTTAATATCGCATTGCCAAACCAGCCGTGCGCGGTCGTCATGGTTTTACCTGGAATGAGTTCAAAATGGCCATTGGCACATATGGCGGTAATATCGTCGTTAACATCGCGTTCTTTTGGACGTGTGTCCATTTCCTGTAGCAATACAAAATCAGCATTCACAGAGGCCAGAAACTGGCCTATGCGTTGATAATCCTGAATGCCGTCACGTCCAATACCACTGTGTACATTGTACGAAATCAGGCGATACATTCTTCGGATTCATCCTTTTTGTTTTGTTGCTTTTTGGCCTGATACATTTTGGCCAGTTTTTGTGAGCCAAAGATCATCGCTACCCAGACAAGCAGACCGATAACTAAGTAGGTTACGGTTTCTTTTGAAGGGCTTTTGAATATCTGCATAATAGAGTCGCCAACCAGACCCTTGGCAATCATTTGGGGGAACATACCCAGGAACGTACCAATCAGGAACTGTAACAGGCTAATCGAAGAGATCCCCGCCACTAAATTAACCAGGCTGAATGGGGCGACAGGTAACATACGTATGGTGGCAACGCCAACAATACCGCTTTCTTTTAGTTTTGCATCCACGGCTTCAACCTTGGGGCCGCCAAGTTTGCGGAGTCCTGCGTTCCCTAACAGCTTACCGATGATAAACGTCACACCTGCGCTTAACAGCGCGCCTAAAATGCCGTAGACAGGCCCCCAGATGGGGCCAAATATCGCCGCCACTGCTAAAGATAACACCGTCACCGGGAAGAATAATAAACCGCCCACAAGATACACCAGCAAGACCGTTGGTAACGCAAAATAGGTACCACGGCTTTCTTCCAGAAACGCGGCTATTCTGTCACCATCCAACCAAGGGACAGTGTGACTAATGAACACTAGTATTCCCGCAATAATACTTAAAATTGTAATACCCAGGGCAATCATTATGGTGCGCCGGCGAGGGTTAGTGATCCACGTGAACTTACCATTGAAATCAGGAATTGCCGGACCCAGGGGCTTCACGGGGTCAGAAATACTGCGAAACACGTTTTCTCTGGACTCGGCAGTAAATTCATTGTCATCAATTTCAGTGAGCACGTAACCATGGGCTAACTGCCCGTCCATTAACGCCTGAACGGGCTTTTCACTGTCAATCAGTGTCTCTACTTCTTCAATTGTGCGTCCGGAGTGTTCAGCTAACAAATCGTTTCTGATAAAGCGTATGCACTGTTGGTTTTGCTCGTTATTGCCATGTAAAATCAGATCCACTTCTGTATCGAGCGACATCGAGCGGTTGCTAAGATTGGATGAGCCGATAATGAGGTATTTGTCGTCAACCGCCATGACCTTTGAGTGTATTCGTTTGTACGCCATTTTGCCTTGCTGATCGCGAATCGAAGAGTAGGTCATCTTGACGCGTTCATCATCGATGTCTTTTTCTATAATCTGTTTAAAGGTAATCCGGCTCGCCCAGTACGCTTCTGATTCAAAAAGCCCTTTAGGATCGTAAGAACTGACAATAATGACGTTTAATTGCGGGCATTCCTTTAAGCGCTTGTTAATAGCCCTGGCGATGTCTTCACGCGTTGCAAACTGGTTTTCGATATAAAGGAATTTTTCTGCCGAACCAATGACATCCAGCAGCATCTGGCAGACTTCCTGAACGGGTTCAACGTCTTCCATTTCAGGTATGGTGCGTGCAATGGCACAATCGACGTTGGTGAAGCATGGCTTCACACCGTCAGGCCAGGTCGCTGGCATTTCGTCGTTATGCTCTGGGGTGTCTGGTTCCTGCATGGGCTCTTCTGCAATACGGTTCCAGCGCCAGCGAGCTAGTTCAGAGAAGTACTTTACGAGAGGGCCGCAGGATACAATCTGCGCATCATGGAGAGGACCATACTCGCCATCAGGACCATCGCGACCACTTTCTTCTATTTTGTGGTCGCGCGTGTCCCAGCGGTGCAGGGCTACGTCCATACCGCCTGAAAATACCACCTCGTTATCAATGAGCACCACTTTCTGATGTTGTGAGCCGCCCATTGGAATTGAGTCATCCAATAACGCTTGTACGTTGTCCGGCGTTTTGTCCTGCCATACCTCAAGCGCCCACATTTCACGTTGGTCAAAAAACGCAAACGAAGAATCCCAGCGCAGCAGATAAACCTTCAGCTCCGGGTTTTGTTCCGCTTTCCATTTAATCAATTCACCGATGCGAGAGGGCGCTTCAGATTGCTCTTCTTCTTCGCCGTGCAGCAACCGGATTCGGCTATCAATGTCCCAACCAATAATGATAATTTCTTTTTCAGCTTTACAAATACTGGAGTGTAGGGCACGGTAATAATTTGCACAGTCAATCAATGGCGTTGCAAAATTAGCATGGGTTTCCTGCCAACAGTTTGTTTCAGTATTAAAAATTGTTTCAGACGTCATGTTTAGCCCCTGTAAGCCATTTTTAGTTTGGCTATCTTCTATATAAGAATACCACTTGCAGGAATCATTCCTAATGCGAATAACTTGTAAGGTTATGATATTTATAGCTATTATTCTAGGCTAAAGATATTTTTTATATTTGAGATATTGGTTCAGGCAAATTATTCCCTGAATAGTGTAGGATTTCCAGAGTCTGACAATGGTGCCTGGCTTACGATGACCCGATACGCAAAGCGGGCATGTGTGGTATTCGTCAACTTACTGGTGACGGTTATGGCTGTAACACGATCAATATTGTGATTTTTGCCTAACCCATTAAACTAGCGTCTTTTGGCAGAGATTTATTGTGTATTCAGCGGTAACCATTGGTTTACAAAACCCGAAATCAGCAACAAACGTAGCGAGTATTTTACGTGCAGCAGGCTGTTTTGGTGTCAGTAGTGTGTTTTATACCGGGCAGCGTTTTGGTTATGCCAAAGAATTTAACGCTGATACCAAATCTTTTCATAGGGTGATCCCAACTGTAGGCGTAGAACGCCTGGACACTGTCATACCGCAAGGTGCCGTTGTGGTAGGCGTTGAACTGGTTGAAGGGGCGATACCCTTGCCTGAATTTACTCATCCTGACAATGCTTATTACTTATTTGGTCCTGAAGATGGCAGTCTGGCTCCAGACCTGGTTAAACGGTGTGATGCAGTGGTCTATATTCCCACGTTTAACAGTTTGAACCTTGCCGCAACGGCCAACATTTTGTTGTACGATCGCCTGGCGAAAGGACAGTATGACCGGTCTGACGCGTTTATACGTCAAAGTCGTGACAACAATAACGGCTTGCGGCTGGAGTGAGGCTAACGTTGCGTTAGTCTCAATCTGCTATACACTAAGTTCAAACAACGCCGGTACCTGTTCTGCTGTTTGTGGCCGGTAAAAATAGTAGCCCTGATATTCCTGGCAGCCTTGTTGCTTAAGGAAGTTAAACTGGGCTTCGGTTTCGACACCTTCGGCAACGGTTGTTAAACCCAATGTTGAGGCCAGTTCGATAATGGTTGAGCAAATCTTGGCATCTTCTTTTTGTTCTGCGCACTCAATCACAAAGGTACGATCAATTTTTAATACATCAACAGGCAATGTTTTTAGGTAGTTCAGTGAGGAGTAGCCAGTGCCAAAGTCGTCAATCGCAATGGCAATGTTTAGCGCTCTGAGCGCACTCAACACGCTGATACAGCGGTCAATGTCGCTTAAAAATACGCTTTCGGTAACTTCAAACTCTATCCATTCACCAGCAATTCCATGGGAGCTCATACACTCATTTAAAAAAATCAGAAACGTATCTGACAGTAAATGTTTACCCGATAGGTTAATAGACACTCTGGGGACCTGATCATACTGAGCATGCCATAGGGACAGTTGTTTAAAGACCAGCCGTAATATAAGTTCTTCCAGGACAATGATTTGCCCGGACTCCTCGGCAACCGGAATAAAGCTCGCAGGCGAGTAATACTCACCGGTTACGCTTTGCAGCCTCACCAGCGCTTCAAGGCCAATTAACTGTCGTTGTTTGTTGACTTTGGGTTGATAAAGGATAAAAAAGTCCTGGTCGGCCTGAATCGCCTGACGCAGGGTTTGTTCAAAATTAAATTGTTCGGACGCTTCTTTGGCCATACTGTCTTCAAACAACTTAAAATTATCCCGTCCGGCTTGTTTTGCCTGGTACATGGCAATATCGGCTTGCTGGATCAGCGTCATTGGCAGTCTGTTGGCGTCGTTGGTAATACTAATGCCAATGCTGGTCGGGATCTTCAGCTCGCGGCCCGCTAAATTAACCGCCTCACGCATTACCTGAAGTATTTTAGTCGCACTAATGACAATACTGTTTTCGTCGTGAGGGCCAACCATCAGAATAACAAACTCATCGCCACCCCAGCGCGCGATGGTATCGTCTTCACGCGTGACATTCACCAGTCGGGCTGCCACTTCGAGGAGCAATTCATCACCGGCCTGATGGCCCAGCGTATCATTAATTTTTTTAAACCGGTCCAGGTCGAGAAAGAATACAGACACGGTATCACTACTGCTTTGAATACGACGCAAAGCGACTTGCAGTGCATCCAGAAAGTAGGTGCGATTGTATAAGCCGGTGAGTGGGTCGCTGTAGGCGAGCTCACGGAGTTTTTGCTGCAATCGACGCTGGCGGGTAACGTCGCGTATATGCAGGGTAAATTCGTTACTGACAGCACTACCAAATGTGGTGCCAGTAATGGTAATTTCGGCTGGAAACTCATCGTCAGTGGCGCGTCGCAGGTTAATGGTATTGCGTCGGTTAATCAGCAATCCCTGTGAATCGACAAACTTACTTTTTAAGCTCTGCGCTACTTTTTCTCGGTCCTCGGCCAGCACGAACAGGTCAATAAAGTTTTGCTCTATAACCTTGGTCTGCAAACAGCCAAAGGTACGCTCGGCGGCAGGGTTAAACTCAATTATTTTACCCTGCAGGGTAATGGTCACGATGCTGTCCATTGATGAGTTTAAAATGGCACTTTTGCGTTTTTCACTGCTTTTAAAGTCATTTAACGCTGCGTCACGTTCGGTCATTTCGTACTGAACCCGTTCAATAACACGATTGTACTGACGCGCTATCTGGCCGACTTCGGTAAAAGGTTCTTCCGGTACAGGCTGACTAAAGTTGGCTTGTTTTTCCTGCTTATCCATAGAATTCAGCAAGTCGAGTAATTCTGTTTTAGCATTATGCTCGGTTATGTTCATACCCAGATACTCTTCGTGGGCGGTAACTCTTAGCGGGATTATTTTGTTAATTAAATACAATGCAAGCCAACTGAACACAAAGCTGAAAATACCGGTGGCGAGGATACCAATGCTCTGAGACCATAGTTGCTGCCAGAATGCATTACTTAGCAGAGGAATAGCCTGGTGGAAGAGGGCGACCGCGAGTGTCCCCCAAATACCCGCAAACAAGTGGGCGGGCACCACGCCTAATGCATCATCAATTTTTAAGCGTATCAGCAGCTTTTCGCCGCTACTCATCACCAGTCCGGCTATGCTGCCTATAACAGCCGCGCTGGCCGGCGTTACTGCATTAGCGCTGGCGGTAATGGCAACCAGACCGGCGATGACACCGTTAAGCATAAAACTCACATCCATATAACGGTGTGAGTAGGCAAATATCACACTGGCACTTAATCCGCCAAATGACGCTGCAAGACAGGTGTTGACTAAAATCATCGGCACCTGATCAGTAAGGGCCAGTGTGCTACCGCCGTTAAACCCGAACCAGCCAAACCAAATCAATAGCGTGCCGAGTACCGACAGGGGTAAATTACTGCCGGCAGGAAAAGCCGCTGTGTTATCAAACCGACCTATTCTGGTTCCCAGTATTAAGATGGCGGCCAGACTGACCCAGCCACCAACGGAATGCACAACTGTCGAACCAGCAAAGTCAATAAAACCGATCTGCTCTAGCCAGCCCTTATTATTTACGTCAAACAATGAGGCCCAGGCCCAGTGGCCCACAAAAGGATATATTAAGGTACACAACACGACGGTGATGAGCAGGTAACCACGAAACGTCATGCGTTCTGCTACGGCGCCCGATACTAAGGTTGCAGTCGTACCGCAGAACATCATCTGGAACAGAAAAAAGCTGTATTCCCATGGCGAATTATTTGCACCAAAAAAGAACTCAGTCGTACCAAAATAGCCCGTGTCTGAGTGGCCAAACATTACAGCAAAACCAAATATCCAGAAAATAATGGATGAAAAGATAAAATCAGACAGGTTCTTCGCCGCGACATTAATACTGTTTTTGCTGCGTACTTTGCCCGTTTCAAGGCATAAAAAACCAGCTTGCATGGTAAATACAAGTATTGCAGATAATAAAAGCCAACCAGAATCCAATGTAACCCCACGTTACTGCTGTTAGGTGTTAATTTCAGCCGTGAGGTATGCAATATGTACACCATTGCCAGGTCTCTAATGCAATGGTGCGCTGTAATGGACAGACCAATAATATAAGTACCGCTCGCTCGGTTTCTCTAATGCATGAGAAAGTGTGTTCACAATACAACAAATAAACTGAATACGTATGCACTGTGTTGGTAATTTTCGCACTAACCGTTAGTATTTATTCTTTATATTAACGAGCTATTAACAGACGTAACGTTACGATGACGTAAGTTGGTTATATAGTTGAGTACACTATCATGCTAGTAGTTAGTCTTTAAATTATGGATTCATTAACCAAGCAAAATAACCAACAACCAACATTATCCTTTTGGCAGATATGGAATGTCAGTTTTGGCTTTCTGGGCGTCCAGTTTGGTTTTGCATTACAAAATGCTAACGTCAGCCGCATTCTGTCAGATTTAGGTGCCGATCTGCACTCGTTGTCATTGTATTGGCTGGTTGCGCCAATTATGGGATTAATTGTTCAACCCTGGGTAGGGGCAGCGTCAGATCGTACCTGGAATCGATTGGGGCGGCGTCGCCCGTTCATTCTGGCGGGCGCGATAGCGGCGGCGTTGGGTATGCTGTTAATGCCAAATGCGCCATTGTTTGTTGCAATTATGGCGCCCATGATTTTTGGTGCCATGATGCTGGCCATTATGGATGCCAGTTTCAATGTCTGTTTTCAGCCCTTCCGGTCACTGGTGTCTGACATGGTGCCTGTATCGCAGCGCAATCAGGGTTATTCAGTTCAGGCGTTACTTATTAATATTGGTGCGGTAATTGGTTCTGTACTGCCGTTTGTGCTGACTAACGTTATCGGTTTGGAAAACAGTGCAGCAGCTGGTGAGGTTGCTCCCTCGGTAGTCTGGGCGTTTTACCTGGGAGCCACAGTGTTGCTGGGTTCTGTACTATGGACAGTTTTTCGTACCAAAGAATATGCCCCTGAACAATACAATCGTTATAAAGGCATTGACACTGAGCCGGCAGACTCGCCAAAACCGCCGCTTGGTGCTCGGTTAGCGGCTTTTTGGGGGCTTATCGTTGATATGCCAACAACGATGAGACAACTGGCAGTGGTGCAGTTCTTTTCCTGGTTTGCCCTGTATATTATGTGGGTATACACCACACCGGCTATTACTCAACACATATGGCACATTGATAAACAGTGGTTCGATCCAGTATTTTTAGGCACGCTGGCAGTGATTCCGTCTGAAATCGCTCAGGCTAAAGGCGCTGCTGGTGACTGGGTGGGAATTTTGTTTGCTGGCTATTCAATCTTTGCGGCTATCTTCTCTGTTTTTCTGGCCAATTTAGCTAATCGTATTGGTCGCAAGCGTGTTTACAGTCTGTCGCTGGCTGCCGGCGGGTTGGGCTACCTGTGCTTTTTATTGTTTGATGATGTCACCGCAGTAACGGTTAATCTGCTGATAACTCAGGTCACCGTACCCGTAGGTGCAGTGCAACTGCTGATACCCATGATCGGTGTTGGCATGGCCTGGGCTGCTATTCTTGCTATGCCCTATGCCATGCTGGCCGGTGCATTACCGGCAAAACAAACCGGCGTCTACATGGGCATTTTTAATTACACCGTTGCTGCCCCGCAGATTATCGCAGGCCTGACAGCCGGATGGATTTTAAATCACATCTTTGCCAATGAGGCCATCTTTATCATTATTATCGCTGGCGTCTCGATGCTTGCCGGAGCCGTAGCGGTATTTTTTGTAAACGACAATGCTCATGCTGAAAAAAACTAATATGAAAAAATCAATACTCGCCGTTGCTTTGCTGGGTGCCTCCCTGGCGTCTGGTTGTCGCTCAACTGCAGAGCAGCCCTTAACAGAAATTTATGGCACCAAGGAGCCTTTTGCCGCCGAGGCCATTTACTTTGTACTCACCGACCGCTTTGTTGACGGCGATCCAGATAACAATTATGAACAACAGGGCGGTGCGTTTCCTACCTGGCAATTACGTCTTGACGGGCCTGATGGCAAATTCGCTAATGTGGGTTATATGGGCGGCGACTTGCAAGGTGTAGTGAATAACATTCAGTACATTAAGGATATGGGCTTTAGCGCGGTATGGTTATCGCCCATACTGGATAATCCCGATCAATCGTTTAGTGGCGATGAACAAATAAGCTACGGCGGGCAGTTTAAAGACGGGGGTAAAACCGGTTACCATGGCTATTGGGCCACTAATTTTTATAAAGCCGATGAGCATCTGGTCAGTGACAATCTCGATTATGCAGCCTTTACCCAAACCATGCGCCAGAACGGGTTTAAAACGGTATTTGATATCGTAGCGAATCATGGTTCACCAAGCTGGACGATGCCAACCGATCAACCCGGATTTGGTGAATTGTATGATCAACAAGGCAACCTCGTTGCCGATCATATGAATCTCCCACCAGAGCAACTTACCCCTGAAAGCGAACCACTTCATGCCTTTTACCATCCTTACCCGGATCTGGTTAAATTATCGAACCTTAATGAGCTTAATCCGGCTGTTCAGGACTACCTGATCAATAGCTATCTGTTCTGGATTGAGCAGGGCGCGGATGCGTTTCGAATCGATACAATTCGGCATGTGTCGCACGAATTTTGGCGAACGATGGCTGAACGCATTCGCGCAGAACATCCGCAATTTTACATGTTTGGTGAAAGTTTTCAGTACGATGCCAACTACATTGCGCAGCATACCTTACCCAAAAACGGTGGCATATCGGTGCTTGATTTTCCCATGCAGAAAACCATGGTAGCGGTTTTTGAAAACGCCGACAGCGATTACGCCAGCCTGAATGACGTTTTGTATTTATCGCATGGTCCGTACCATAATCCGTACGATCTCACCACATTCTACGACAATCATGATATGGCGCGCATGAATGCCTCAGATGATGGGTTTATTGATGCACATAACTGGCTGTTTACCGCCAGGGGCATTCCGGTGGTGTATCAGGGCAGCGAATTTGGCTTTATGCGCGGCACAGCAGAGCATGCCGGCAATCGTAACTATATTGGTCAGCAGGCACTTGATGATGCGATTGATCATCCGATCCGACAAGCACTTAACGTTATTGCTGATATACGTCGTGTTACGCCAGCCCTGCAAAGAGGGTTGCAATACAATGTCTCACTGCAAGGCGACCACGCACTGTTTTACCGTGTACTGGAGAAGCAGGATATACAACAAACGGTGTTAGTCATGCTGAACAAAGGTAATACGGCGGCGCGTTTATCCACCAGCACGTACGTCGAAAATGGCACGTGGCAGGAATTGGTAAGCAAGGAAACAGTTTCTATCACTGATGGCAGAATATCTGCGTTGGTGCCGGCCCACGGCGTTAGCGTGTTTGTGCGCAACGAGCCGATCACCAACGAGGCATTTCGTGCTCAGTTAATGGCACAAATGTCTCGCCAGTAATACTTACAATAGTAGGTGAGGTGCCTGTTATTAGCGGCACCCGCAGGATTGCCTGACAATTAATGTTGCTGGCAATAAATGGTCTCTGGTAGGTTGATTATTTATTGCAAGTAACAGGTTTTCCACCAGCATTTCACCTGCCTGACTGGTGTTTTGCTGCACGGTGGTTAAGGTCGGCGTAGTGAGTGCCGCAACCTGTATATTGTCAAAGCCAACGACTGCAACATCACCGGGTACCGATATACCGGCGTCGTTGAGTGTTTTTAACACCCCAACAGCAATAATATCGGCAGCGCAGACAATGGCATCTGGCAGGGAACCCGCGTTTAAAAGCTGTGTAGCTGCACTAGCGCCAGCGTCCTGGGTCGATATTGCAGCTAACTGAGTATGCGATGCCTCGCTGGGTAGAGTGCTAACAAAGCCTTCGTAGCGTCCCTGAAACTCGGGCGCTTTATCGCCAATATCACCAATAAAAGTAAAACGTTTATAACCGTGGCTCAACAAATGTGCCGTGATGGATTGGCCACCGCTGACATTGTCACAGCCAATAGAAATTCCCGGTGACATTTCAACCGGCGCTCCCCAGCGCATAACATGGGTATTTTGCTGCCGCAATTGAGTCAGTTTTCCGGCATACGAACGGTAATCGCCATACCCGAGCAAAATTAACCCGTCAGCTTTATGGGAGTCTTCATACAGGGCCTGCCAGTTGCTGTCTAAATCCTGAAACGATACCAGTAAATCATAACCCTTGGCGGCACATGCCCGGGTAATACTGCCTAACATGGCTAAAAAGAACGGATTGACCAATGAATCATCAGAGGTCGGATCCTCAAACAGCAGTAACGCTATGGTATTACTGCGTTGCCGGCGCAAGTTACTGGCATTTTTATCTACCTGGTAATTAAGCTGCGAGGCAATTTCCTGAACTTTGCGGCGCGTCTCAATATTGACCAATGGACTGTCATTCAGGGCTCTGGATACAGTCGATTGAGAGACACCTGCCAGGTGGGCAATATCAAGCGAGGTCGGTTTATGTTTCATGGCTTTGCTTCTTTTTGTAGCAATTATAAAGTATAACTTTTGCTTTTTATTTGGCCAGACTTACGTAAATTATTGTCACTGACAGTGAAGTTGTGTTGGTTAGCAACCCTAAGACAGTGATATACTTATTGAATGTGTGAGTGTGGCTGGCGATGAACCGTTTGTCTACCGATACTCATTGTTATTTAACGAACCATTATAATAAGAGGGCATTGCGAATGGCCGAGACTGAACACCGTCCGACCAACTTTATCCGTCAAATTATCGATAAAGACCTCGCCAACGGGGTACACAGCACAATTAAAACGCGATTTCCTCCAGAGCCCAATGGCTTTTTGCACATTGGTCATGCTAAGTCGATCTGTTTAAATTTCGGTATTGCGAAAGACTATCAGGGCACTTGCAACCTGCGTTTTGATGACACCAACCCGAGTAAAGAAGATATTGCGTATGTGAACTCCATACAGCAGGATGTGAAATGGCTGGGTTTTGAGTGGGCTGGTGAAGCACGTTATTCATCCAACTATTTCGATCAGTTGTATGGGTTTGCGGTTGAATTGATTGAGAAAGGGTTAGCTTACGTCGATTTTAGTACCCAGGAAGCAATGCGTGAAATGCGCGGTACGCTGACCGAGCCAGGTAAAAACAGCCCATATCGCGATACCAGTGTCGAGACTAATCTGGCTGAATTTGCCAAAATGACGGCTGGTGAATACCCGGAAGGGCATTGTTCATTGCGCGCTAAAATAGACATGACATCACCGTTCATGTGTATGCGTGACCCGGTAATATATCGCATCAGGTTTGCTCACCATCACCAAACGGGTGAAAAGTGGTGCGTATACCCAATGTACGACTTTACCCATTGTATCTCTGATGCGCTGGAAGGCATTACGCATTCATTGTGTACGTTGGAGTTTCAGGATAACCGCCGGTTGTATGATTGGGTTATCGAAAATATCACGATTGATGCGACGCCGCGTCAGTACGAATTTTCGCGACTGAATCTTGAATACACCGTATTAAGTAAGCGTCGCCTGATTCAGTTGGTAGAAGAACAGCATGTGTCAGGCTGGGACGATCCGCGGATGCCTACCATCGCCGGTTTGCGTCGCCGTGGTTATACGGCTGGCGCGGTCCGCGAGTTTTGTCAGCGTATTGGTGTGACCAAAATGGATAACATGGTGGAAATGGGCATGTTAGAAGCCTGTATTCGCGATGACCTGAACGTTAATGCACCAAGGGCCATGGCGGTACTGGAGCCAATTAAACTGGTTATTGAGAATTATCCTCAGGATCAGAGCGAAACGTTGCAAGCGCCCAATCACCCCAACGATGAGTCGATGGGCACACGCAACATTGGTTTTAGTCGTGAAGTATGGATTGAAGCCGAGGACTTTCGTGAGTCGGCCAACAAAAAGTTCAAACGTCTGGTGCTCGACAAAGAAGTACGCCTGAGAAATGCCTATGTCGTTAAAGCGAATCGGGTAGATAAAGACGCCGAGGGTAATGTAACGACAGTGTATTGTACGTACGATGCCGATACATTAGGTAAAGATCCGGCCGATGGTCGCAAAGTAAAAGGCGTTATTCACTGGGTTGATGTGGCCAGTGGAGAAGCCGCTGAGTTTCGTTTATACGATCGTTTGTTTAATGTGCCCAATCCGGCAGCTGAGGATAACTTTGTTGATGCGATTAACCCTGACAGCCTAACGGTTAAGCGCGGTTTTGCTGAAGCAGGTTTAGCAGCCCGTGTCCCTGACGTTGGTTGCTGGCAATTTGAACGTACCGGCTATTTTTGTATAGACCCTGATTCTACTGACGTACAGTTAGTGTTTAATCAAACCGTGGGTTTACGTGATACCTGGGCAAAAATGGGTGACTAACCCTAACCATTGTTGTCTGTTTAAGAAAGCCCCGAAAGGGGCTTTTTTGTTTGGCAATGCTTAGCGACACGTGTTGAACCGGTCTGTTGTAACTACTTTGGCTGGCAATCCAATGACTCACCATTAACCTCAGCACTGTCTTTCCCCATTAAGTATAAGTAAAGTGGCATAATGTCGGCCGGCGTTTTTAAGGTATCTGCGTTTTCTGCAGGAAATGCTTTGGCACGCATGTTGGTGCGTGTCGCGCCCGGATTAATACAATTAAACCGTACCGATTTTTTGTTGTACTCGTCGGCCAGCACCTGCATTAAACCCTCTGTAGCAAATTTCGACACCGAATAAGTGCCCCAGAATGCCCGGCCTTTGCGTCCGACAGATGAAGTGGTAAAAATAACCGAAGCATTGTCAGACTTTTCCAGCAGCGGCAACAGCGGTTGCAGCATATACACACTGCTGTTGAGATTAACCTGCATAACCTGTTGCCATTCTTCAACAGAAATATGTGCAAAAGGGCTTAAATGGCCAAGGCTACCGGCATTTAATAACACACCGTCAAGGTGGCCAAATTGATCGCCGATGGTATCAGCCATGTCCTGATAATGCTTGGGGGTCGCGCCATTGAGATCTAACGGCACAATAGCCGGTTCGGACCATCCAGCAGCGACGATTTGATCGTAAACAGCTTCTAGTTTAGCAACGGTCCTGCCAAGTAAAATACAGGTAGCGCCATACTCAGCATAGGTCAGGGCAGCCTGCTTCCCAATGCCGTCACCAGCTCCGGTTATCAGTATATTTTTGCCGCTTAGTAACTGATCAGGTGCGTTGTAATCATTCATAAATTGAGTTTCCTGCTAAACTATTGGGATCGGGCGGGTTACCTTGCCCGTGAGGAATTGTGAACCAGTGTGATGATACAAATATCCGCATTCATGTAAACCGATTCTTTCACTGTAAAATAAATCGTTGCATGAACTGTTTAAAAAACTATCGGCTATACAATTGTTTACAAGAATATCTTACAAAAACTTAACAAATTTTTGCAAATTCCTCGCAAAGAAAATAATATGTCAGCAGCAACTGGTCGTACGTGTTCGATTTTCAACCAATGATCAAGGTAGTAGGCCTTCTCAACAAAGTAGTCGGACAGGCGCTTTTCCAGAATAACAAATATCCGTTTTGTAGGGAGATATAATGAAAAAACTAATCCTTAGCACCAGTGTGGCCTTGGCACTGGGCTTGACCGGCTGCGGTGGCGGTGGTGAGTCCATTGAGGACATTAATAATGACACACAAGTACAAACACCTTTTTCGCGTATCGTGTTTGACCCGGCAAATGGTGATCTTAATATTCCCAATGATTTGTTAATGTTGCCAGGCGACGATGGATTCTTTGACTACACGTTAAATATTCCGGTCAGCGATCCGGCTAATTTTACTGATCCGCAAAATGCCTTAAACGTGCTGGACGGTTGGTCAATTCAACATCCTTTTGTTATCAACGTAAACACTCATGAAGGCGTCTCGTTAGACGAATCAACACTGTCAGCGGGGATTCACCTGTATGAGGCGACACTGGGTTTAGACCAGAGTGATCCGGATTGTGCGACAGCAGAAATTCCGTCGTCTGGTTGTAAGCTGGGTGAGCAACTGACTTACGGCGTTGATTACGTATTGTCGCTGGTCGATGATAATACAGTGAGTGTGGTACCCATTAAACCGCTGAGCCCGGCAACGGGCCATATGTTAGTGATGACCACTGCCTTAAAAGACTCATCAGGTAAATCTGTTCAGGGTTCGACAACCTGGGATCTTGTTAGTCAGGATATCGATACTTTACCGCTGGCTACCGAAGCACAGTTGTCGTTGCAAACCATTGTTAATTCATACATCGATCCGCTGCTTGATGCAGGCTATTCACGTGATGAAATCACCTATGTATCGGCATTTACTACCCAATCGACCATTGACGTTGCCGGTACAGTTAAACAGTTGTTGATCGCTGATCTGGTGGCTGCTCTAACCAGTGGCAGTACCGATTTGGCCAGTGCTTTACCTGTTATTCGCGTACAGGATGCAGAAGGCCCTGATAATGCTATGGAAGCATTAGGGGTGATTAACGATACTATTCTGAATGGCGCACTGATGCAGGCTAAAGACGGTCTCCCTGCGCCGGTTCAGGCTGCTATTGAGGCTACAGATTTTTCTTTGCTTAAAACCTGTGACGGTATATTTGGTACGTTATCTGGTGGCTTAAGTGCGTATTGGGGCGGTTTAAATGACGTTGCTGTGGGGCTATCTCAGGCGTTTGCACCGCAAGCAGGGCCGTTCTGTGCGGCACAGCGATTCACTGGCACTATTTCATTACCGTACTACTCGCCAGTACCTACTATGGCCAATCCGCTAGCGCCGGTTAACGATTTTTGGCATGCCGCGTGCGACAGTGGCATTGTACTGGCAGGCGCACCTCAGGAAGTGTTACAAGCCGCAACGCCAGGTCCTAACTACGCTTTGTGTAACAGTGTTGGTTTAGCTGATTTGCGTGTTAATGGTGAAATGATTGATGATCATCGTAATGTTACGCGCTACAGTCCAATTCCACAGGTTACTGTGCCAGATAATAGCCTGGACGTGCAGGTAACCATTCCTGACCCAGCCATTTCTGCGGCGCTTGGTGTATCCATCAGTAAACCAGAAAGTGGTTGGCCTGTGGTTATTCTTGCCCATGGTATTACCGGTCAGAAAGAGCAAATGATGGCAGTGTCAGGCACCTTATCTCTTCACGGTATTGCCACTATTGCCATTGACTTACCAATGCACGGCAGCCGTGGTTTTGATTTAAATGGTGACGGTGTTGATGAGCTGAATGCGACATCGGTTTCGGTAACACACTTTATGAACCTGGAAACGCTGCCGAGTGCGCGTGATAACGTTCGCCAGGGGATGTCTGATTTACTGGGCTTACGTCTTGGTCTTAACGCCGTAGCCGATTTAACAACTAGTCAGGCGGTTGATCTGGATGCCAGCAACGTGTCTTTTATGGGCGTGTCTTTAGGCGCGATTACCGGTGCTAATTTTGTCGCCGTAGCCAACTCGACACTGGGTAACCCCATGCTGGATGCAATGTTTAACGTAAAAGCTGCCTCGTTAGAATCCCCTGGTAGTGGCGTCGCGAACTTCTTAATGGAATCACCGCGTTTCGGGCCGACGATTAAAGGATTGCTGTTAAGTAAATCCTCACCTGAGTTTAATGGATTTGTAGCGCAAACTTATGGTGACAATCCAACCGAGGAAGATTTGGCTGAGGCGTATACCAATTTTATGACGGTTATTGATGCCCAGGCTCAAGCTGAAATCGCGGCAGTGTTCTCACAATTTACCTTCGCGGCGCAAACTGTGTTGGATAGCGCAGATCCTACCGCTTATGCTTCCATGCTGGGCGCCACTACACCGGTTCACTTTATTACCGTTGTAGGTAACGGTGGCGAAAACTTACCCGACCAGGTGATCCCTCCGGTCACCACGTTGCCATTATCAGGGCAAAACCCAATGGCGGCGATGATTGGTCTGGAACAGGTTGTCTCTGCTATCTCAGACTCGTCAGGTGGCACGGTAAGTGGTCAGGTACGCTTTAACAGCGGTAGCCATGGCTCAAGCCTGAGTCCGGCGGCTGATCCGGCGGTCACCCGTGAAATGCAGTTACAGCTAAGCGGATTTATTAAGTCAAATGGTGCTGCATTGCCAGTGACTGATACGTCAGTAATAGCTAACTAAATGCATCGATAACGACACGTTATCTTAATGAAGGCCAGCAATTGCTGGCCTTTTTTTTAACCAGATAGGTGAAATAGCGCTTTGTGTATCGTCAGTATGGTTTAACACTGGTATCATTCGTGCTGAAAAAAATAATCAAATACTAACCCAGAGGCTGTTGTGGAATTCTTATACGAATACGGACTATTTTTAGCGAAAGCTATCACCTTAATAGCGTCGATTGCTATTGTTCTGGCATTAATCGCAGGTGTTGCGGCTAAGCAAAAACAAGGCAAAGGTCAACTCGAAATCAACTCAGTGAGTGATCAGTTTAAAGATATCACGCATTATGCTCAGCAAGTCACCATGGATAAAGCAAGTCTTAAAAAGCTGGCTAAAGAGCAAAAAAAGCAGCAAAAAGCGGAAAAAGACACGCCTGATGACAAAGCCAGTAAGCTCTTTGTTATCGATTTTAAAGGCTCAATGGATGCCCATGAAGTGGACAAGCTACGCGAAGAAGTCACCGCTGTGTTATGTATAGCCAGTGACAAGGATGAAGTGCTGGTGAAAGTCGAAAGTGGCGGCGGTGTGGTTCATGGTTACGGCCTTGCAGCAGCGCAATTACAGCGTATTCGTGACAAAGGGCTAAAACTGACAGTCGCGGTGGATAAAGTGGCTGCCAGTGGTGGCTACATGATGGCGTGCGTAGCCGACAAATTAATCGCCAGTCAGTTTGCGATCATCGGTTCAATTGGTGTCCTGGCACAATTACCGAATTTTCATAAACTGCTTAAAAAGAATGATATCGATTTTGAACAGCACACAGCAGGCGAATACAAGCGCACGCTGACCGTATTTGGTGAAAATACTGACGAAGGTCGTGAAAAGTTTCGTGAAGAACTCGAAGCGGTGCATGTCATGTTTAAAGACTGGGTGAGTGAAAATCGTTCGAAGCTGGATATTGCCAAAGTCGCGACAGGTGAATACTGGTATGGCAGCCAGGCGCTGGAACTTGGACTGATAGACGCCATTAGAACCTCAGATGACTACGTTATGGATGCGGTCGCTGATCACGATATCTTCGCGGTAAAATATACCCAAAAGAAAAATGTTGCTGAAAAGTTGGGCATGTCTTTCGCACAAGGAGCAGAGCGGGCGCTGATGCGTCTGACCACTCAGCTTCCGCAGTGGTTCAAACAATCGTAAATGAGCAAGCAAACCAAAGCGCGAATTATTGATGCGGCCGAAAACCTGTTCGCCGAACAGGGCTACGGCCAGACGTCAATGCGCGAAATCACCGCCAGCGCGAATGTTAATTTAGCGTCGGTTAATTACCATTTTGGCAGCAAGAAAAATCTCATCCAGGCTGTACTTAAACGCTACTTTGATGTTCTGATGCCGCAAATCGACGAAGCACTTGAGGCATTGATTCCCAGTGTTGGTCGCCGTGGTGTGGATCAGGTGTTACAGAGTCTGATGGAGCCGTTAATTAACTTAAATGCGGTGCGGCCCAATGGTACTGAAGTGTTTGTGCAGTTGTTAGGCAAGGGGTACACCGAGTCGCAAGGGCACTTGCGTACCTTTATTATGGGGAGCTACGGTGCTACCGTGCAGAGGCTGTTAGCCATGCTGCGAACGGCATTGCCTGCGGTACCCGCCGATGAGCTGTTCTGGCGCCTGCATTTTGCGATAGGCAGTTTTGTATTTTCGATGGCCTCCAGTCAGGCGTTAACCGATATTGCCAAAGCAGACTACCAGCAAGATATCGATATAGCAGATGTTATCGCCCATTTAGTCCCCTTTGTTGCGCAAGGGATTAGTGGTGATTGCTATCAAATTGAGGACTAGAGCATGTTAACAACGCAATTGGTTGAATATCTTAACCAGCAATTAAATGTGGCCTCTATTAAAGATTATTGTCCAAATGGCCTGCAGGTTGAGGGGAAACCTGAGGTTAACCACATCATCACCGGGGTAACGGCTTCTCAGCAACTCATTGACGCGGCAATTGCTGCTAAGGCAGATGCTGTGTTGGTACATCATGGTTATTTTTGGAAAGGCGAGGGCGAAGCCATTGTAGGCATGAAAAAACGGCGTATCGCCAGCTTGCTTCATCATGACATCAACTTGCTCGCTTACCATTTACCCATCGATATTCATCCACTGTGGGGGAACAACGTGCAATTAGGGCATTTACTTGGCCTTGATAATATGCGCCCTTTGGCCGGGATTGCACCTGAGGGTATCGTGTATACGGGTTCCGCCAATATGTCGCTGGCACAGCTTGGTACAACAGTTGCCAATGCGTTAGGTCGTGAACTTGTCGTGTGCGAAGGAGCGGCCGACAAAACCTTACAAAAAGTCGCCTGGTGCACGGGGGGTGGGCAGAGCTTTATTGAACAGGCCGCGCTGGCAGGTTGTGATGCGTTTATTAGTGGTGAAGTATCGGAGCAGACGATCCATGTTGCCCGGGAAATGGATATCGCATTTATTGCCGCTGGCCACCATGCCACTGAGCGTTATGGTGTTAAATCTGTCGGTGAGCATTTATCGGCGGAGTTTGGTCTGCAGGTCAGCTTTATTGATATTGATAACCCGGCATAAGAGCAACGCGTGAAAGATCAATCCTTTGACGGCCTGGCACAAAAGTTTGACCGTAACATTTACGGCACTACCAAAGGGCGGCTACGACATGAGTTGCTGTGTGCCGCGCTGAGTGAACACCTTGCCCCACTGGGCCCGCAAAATATTATAGAGCTCGGTGGTGGTACGGGTGTCATGGCCGACTATCTGGCCGCCGCGGGGCACCAATTAACGCTTACCGACATATCGGCCGATATCCTGTCTCTTGCCCGGCAAAAATTACCACACAGTATCACTGTCAGGCAGGCTGACTTATTCAGTATTAATAACCTTGCCGATTATGACGTGCTGGTGTGTCATGCTGTACTTGAGTGGTTGGCCAAACCCTATGAAGCTCTGGCGCACATTGCCACGCAAATGCGACCGGGAACCTGCCTTAGTTTGTCATTTTTTAATCGTGATGCAGCAATTTTTGGCAACGCGTTATACGGTAACTTTGATTACATTGCCCGTGATTTGAAGGTTAAAAAGCAGGTGAGGTTAAACCCGCAGCAGCCATTGTCGCCTAAAGATGTGCTCACGGAGGTTGAGAAGCTTGGTTTCAGGGTAGAAGGCATGCGGGGGATCCGGTGTTTTCACGATTATCTGCGTGAGCGTGAAATGGCAACCAGCCACTACCAGCAGTTACTTGAACTGGAACGCCGTTATCATCAGCAGGCACCTTATATGTGGCTGGGCAAATACTTTTACCTTTGGCTGGTTAAAAACGACTAACCAGTTAAAGTAAATGTCTTAGTGAAAGCACGTCACATTGCCAGTGGATTGACTAAAAAACGATTTTCATCTGCTTTTCCCTGCGCAAAATGAATGATATTACCCAAAGTGACTTCTGCTATTTCAGTCAGCGCCTCCTCGGTAAAAAATCCCTGATGGCCGGTGATGAGGACATTGTGGAATGTTAGCAAGCGTTCGAATACATCGTCCTGGATGATTTCGCTGGAATGGTCGCGGAAAAACAGCTCCGATTCCATTTCGTAAACATCCAGGCCGAGATAACCAATTTTGTGTGTTTTTAATGCATTAATCACCGCGCCGGTGTCAATCAGACCACCACGTGAGGTATTGATAATCATGACTCCCTCACGCATAGTGGCTAACGAATCAGCATTAATTAAATGATAGCTTTGTTCATTAAGCGGGCAATGCAAGCTGATAACATGGCATTCACTGAATAAGGTTTCCAGGCTGGTGTAATGAACGCCCAGCGCCTCAAGCTCTGGGTTAGGATAGGGATCATAACAGTATATCTGACAGCCAAAACCTGTGAGTAGCCTAACCAGTGCTGCACCAATATGCCCGGTACCAACCACTCCTACTTTTTTGCCATGCAGGGTAAAACCCAGTAATCCGTTAAGGTGAAAATTGCCTTCCCGTACTCGGTTATATGCCTTATGGGTTTTACGGTTCAACGTCATAATGAGCGCCAGTGCATGCTCGGCTACAGCTTCCGGTGAATAGGCAGGTACCCTGGATACGGCCATGCCCAATGATTTTGCTGCATCAATATCCACGTTATTAAAACCGGCGCAGCGCAGCGCAATATGACTAACGCCCTGTTGCTTAAGCTGGTTCAGCACCGCAGCATCTAACTGATCATTAACAAAGGCGCACACCACATCAGTGTTCTGGCTTAACGCAGCGGTGTGGGTATTTAAAGAGGTTTCAAAACTGGTGATGTTTACCTGGGATGATAGATTATGCTGGCCAAACGATTTAATATCGTAAGCCTGAGCACTGTACATTGCTACGCGTGGACAATTTTCCATACTGAGGGTCCTCGTAGGGTGGGCTGATGATATAGTAATCCTATTCGCCTCTGACGATTAACGCCAGAGAAGTTTAGGTTACTTCCCGGGTTTGGCAATGTCAGCCGCAATTAAAACAAATTAAACAAAAGAGTAGTAAGCATGAAAGTGAGTTTTATTGGCCTGGGTGTGATGGGCTTTCCCATGGCTGGCCATTTGCAGCAAAAAGGGTTTGATGTGTGTGTTTATAACCGAACCGCAGCAAAGGCAACGACCTGGCAGCAACGCTATCAGGGGCGAATTGCTGATACCCCGGCTCTCGCGGCGACAGGCGCTGACATTGTTTTTGTATGCGTAGGTAATGATGATGATGTCAGGCAGGTTGTTAACGGTGAAAATGGCATTCTAAGTACGCTGTCAGCGAGCGCAGTACTGGTTGATCATACTACCGCTTCAGCAGAGCTGGCTAAAGAATTAGCCGCCAGTTGTAAAGCGCACCAGGTAGACTTTTTAGACGCGCCGGTGTCAGGTGGTCAGGCAGGTGCCGAGAACGGTCAGTTAACCATTATGGTAGGGGGCGAGCAGGCAGTATTTGACCGGGTGCAGCCCGTAATGAGTGCCTATGCCAGACACAGTAAGCTGATTGGCGGTCATGGTAGTGGTCAGTTAGCCAAAATGATGAATCAAATTTGTATTGCCGGCATTGTTCAGGGACTGTCTGAGGCCTTGCATTTTGGTCAGCAGGCAGGGCTTGATTGCGCCACTGTTATTGATGTCATCAGTAAGGGGGCTGCGCAGTCGTGGCAAATGGAAAATCGAGCGGCGACCATGATCAACGGTGAGTATGAATTTGGTTTTGCCGTTGACTGGATGCGTAAAGATCTGGCGATTGCACTGGCCGAGGCGCGCCGCAATGGTTCAACTCTGGCACTAACAGCGTTAGTGGATCAATATTATGCTGACGTACAAAAAAGCGGAGGCGGGCGCTGGGATACCTCAAGTTTGCTGACGCGACTAACCCACTAAGTACTGTCAGTAAGTAGTGCTATAGCATTTAACTATCGGAAGCGGCTGGCGGTGGTTCGCCGTCAGAGCTATTGATTTGCGGGTATGTCGCTTGCAGACGCGCAAAGCGTTGTGCGTTACTGGGCGATAACTCGCTGTTGTTAATTATTTCTGCCAGCTTCACAGTCGTTACATTACGATACGATGACTGGCCTTCCATTAACATAGTTTGTAGCATATTGAGCGCAAAGGCTGGCATAGCAGGTTGCAGCTGCAGTGCATGGTAAAAGGCTTCCAGTGCTTTCTGAAAGGACTGTTCAATGAACAGCTGTTGTCCCTGCTCGTTATATTTTTCGCCACGGCTTTGTGCCATCCCCGTATTCTTCTCGGCGCTTAGCAACTGACTCTGTAATGTTTGATATTCTGAGGGCAGCTCGCTGAACTCATTTTTATTTCTGACTGTATCAAATAACTCTGCCGCCCGTTCGGTTTCTCCCAGAGCATTATAAACCAGCGCCGCAGTAATCAATGTATTCGCGGGGCTGCGGCTAAACGTAGTCATATGCTCCTGTGCAGTCAACGCGCGCGCTTTGTCTAATTCTTCTTCCAGAACATAACTGTGGGCTAACAAAAAATCGTGTCGCTGGCGGGACTGCAAGTCGTTTTGACTACGTGAGGCAACCCCAACCAGTTTACGCGCCTGCAACAGGCTTTCTGCCCGATTATGAGGCGGGCTGTTTTGCGCAATACTCAAATAAAACTCAGCCAGTTCAAAAGTGAATTCGTCAAATCGCTCTTTGGTTGAGCGGTTGTATTCACGCTTTTTCTGGTACAGATCAATACTCTCAATCACCCGGTTTTGTTTTTGATAGGTCAGTGATTTAAGACGTGTTGCCGGTAAACTCAACTGGCTGTCTTTGATATGGTCGAGGTAAAACTCAGCAGTATCGTAGGCTGCCTGTTCAAACGAAAGGCATGCGAGCCACTCAAATGCTTTATCGCGAGTAAGTAGCGGACCGAGCATGCTATCCAGTGATGTCTGACAATCCTGCCAGTTGCCCATCAGAAACTGACATTTTAGTTTGCCCCACTGTGCCCATAGCACCTTATCGGATTTCTCCAGCACATTGCGATAAATATCAACCGCTTCTGAATAACGACTCTGCTGCATGAGTAAACGCGCCAGTAATTTTTCGAGATCAGCGCTGATTTTTGAATACTTACCACTTGAAAGTAATTTAGTGAGTTGCCCGATAGCGCTGTCATATTGCTCGCTATCAAGACTTTCCAGCGCATGTGCCGCTTGTTCACGGTAGTCCAGGTAATGTTTTAGCGCGCGCCGCAAACTGCTAATAGTGTAGGGTTTGATTAGTAATACATCGGGGTGAACATCAATAATCTGGCCAATTGTCTGGGGCAGTCGGTCAGCAGTCAGAAAAATAATTCCTGTGCTGGGGCGAATGAACTGATTTTGCCTTAGCAATTGCACCCACTCGACACCATTGCGTTTTTGGCCGAGGTTAAAATCGAAAATCAGTATTTCAAAATTTTGCTTTCTTAATGCGCCTTTTAGTTCGTTACCGGTACTAAAACTGCTTACTTCTAAGTTACCGATGGTGAGAAGATGGCTACGTATAGTGCTTCTGGCTGTTGCGTTGTCTTCAATAATCGCCACTCGAATTTTTTGCACTATGTCTGATCCAAAGGAACTCTCATAATAATAAGCATATCAGGCAGTGGTGGGAATAGCAGCTAAATATGCCGCCGTGGTGCAATGTTTCACCTCGATGTCACATTTAATTTACATTTGGCTGTTGTCTTATTTTCGCTTAACGTTTACGTAAACGGAGTCGTGCTATAGCGTTAATAAAAATACTAACAAATGAGAAATACGATGCCCCAGGTTAAATTGCTAATTAATGGTGAATTTAAAGCGTCTGCGTCGCAACGGTTTATTCCCGTCACTAACCCCGCCAATGGCAACGTTATCGCCAGTGTGCCCGATGCGTTGCCCGAGGAAACCGAGCTAGCGGTTCAGGCTGCCAGTGCGGCATTTAAAGACTGGCAGCAGGTCCCCGTTACCGAGCGTGCGCGAATCATGATGCGCTATCAGGCTATTTTAAAGCGCGAGCAAAAACGCATTGCTGAAGTGCTTGCTACCGAAACGGGAAAAGTGTTCGATGATGCCATGGGTGATGTGTGGCGTGGCATAGAAGTGGTCGAGCAGGCGATAAATGCGCCATCGTTAATGATGGGGGAGACAGTAGAAAATGTTGCCAGGGGTATCGATACTGCAAGTTATATTCAACCTATTGGGGTCTGCGTCGGAATTACACCGTTTAATTTTCCGGCGATGATCCCGCTGTGGATGTTTCCGCTTGCCGTGGTATGTGGCAACACCTTCGTACTCAAGCCGTCGGAGCAGGATCCACAAACGCCGATGTTGCTAGCCGAATTGTTTATTGAAGCTGGCGCACCACCTGGCGTATTAAACGTCATTCATGGAGGGCGTGAACCGGTGGATCAATTGCTTAATCATCCGCAGGTGGCTGCTGTGTCGTTTGTTGGCTCAGTGCCCGTTGGACAGCATGTGTATCGCACCGCCACCGACAACCTGAAAAGGGCGCAGTGTTTTGCAGGCGCAAAAAATCACACCGTGATTATGCCCGACGCGAATAAAGACCATGTTATTAATAATCTGGTGGGGGCATCGGTCGGCGCGGCTGGGCAGCGCTGTATGGCGATTTCTGTTGCTGTATTTGTTGGCGAGTCGCAGCACTGGATTGACGAACTGGCGAAGAAAATTGCTGACGTTAAGCCTGGCCTGTGGGATGACGACAACGCCGGGTTTGGTCCGCTGATTAGTGCTGCTGCCAAACAACGTGTACTTGAACTGATAGCTGCCGGCAAACAGCAAGGTGCTCAATGCCTTGTTGATGGTAGCGAATACAGCGTTGAAGGGAGCGAACAGGGGCACTGGATAGGGCCGACGGTGTTTCGTGATGTCACACCTGATATGCGTATTTATCAGGAAGAAATTTTTGGGCCTGTGTTGTGTTGTGTATGTGTTGATACCCTCGATGAAGCCCTTGCTCTGGTTAACGCTAATCCTTATGGTAACGGCACATCTATTTTTACCGCCAGTGGGGCCGCGGCGCGTAAGTATCAGTCACAAGTCACCGTAGGCCAGGTAGGTATCAATGTGCCCATTCCTGTGCCATTACCGTTCTTTTCGTTTACTGGCTGGAAAAACTCCTTCTTTGGTGACTTACATGCCTACGGTAAGCAAGCCGTACGTTTTTATACTGAAACCAAGACCGTGACATCGCGCTGGTCGGAAGATGACATTCCGTCGGGGCCGAATTTAACCATTAATCTGCGCTAAGGAGTGACCGATGGATTTTAATCTTACTGAAGATCAGCAAGCATTTGCCGACGTTGCCAGCCAGTTCGCCGCGGCATCAATGGCTCCTTATGCTGCAGAGTGGGATGCCAACCATACGTTTCCCCGTGACACTATCCGCCAGGCAGGTGAGTTAGGGTTTTGCGGCCTTTATACTCCCGAAGAGGCCGGCGGCCTTGGACTCAGCCGGCTTGACTCGTCTGTCATTTTCGAGCAACTGGCCATGGGGTGTACGACTACCACTGCGATGCTAACCATCCATAATATGGCAACCTGGATGATAGCCACCTGGGGCACATCTGCAGTAAAAGATAACTGGGTTGCCGATCTTGTTAGTGGTGAAAAGCTCGCTTCTTATTGCCTCACTGAGCCGGGCGCTGGATCTGATGCCGCCAGTTTGTCTACCCGCGCTGTTAAGCAGGATAACGGTTATCAGTTAAATGGCAGTAAAGTGTTTATTTCCGGTGCGGGCAGTACAGATATGCTGGTGGTCATGGCGCGTACTTCCGATGATGGCGCAAAAGGCATTTCAGCGTTCGCTGTACCCGCCGACATGCCGGGAATCGTATACGGCAAAGCGGAGGAGAAAATGGGCTGGAATGCACAACCCACGCGCATGATCACCTTCGATAACGTGACGGTACCCGCCGATCACCTGTTGGGCGCTGAAGGCCAGGGCTTTTCGTTTGCTATGAAAGGCCTGGATGGTGGACGAATTAACATTGCA
>JABXHM010000013.1 GCA_013373625.1 Alteromonadaceae bacterium
AGTGACTTTGCACTGACTTATTCTGGCGTGTGAAATACAAGTGGCGATGATATAACAAATACCTTAACCGCAGTCTCGGCCGGATCAAAAGGAATCAAGTGGTAGCTATCGTTGTTAGTTCTAAACCTGTTGGTTCAATTGATCATCTGCAACAGGATTGGCAGACCCTTTATGAGCATTCTGTACCCAACCCATTTTTAAACTGGGATTGGATTTCCAGCTATTTCAGCCACCCAAATTGCGGGCAACTTTTTTTTGTTAAAGCTGAATTAAACGGAGATATGGTTGGCGCGGGCTTTATTATTTTGCAAAAAAGCAAAATGAAAACATCTGCCCATCTTAACCGCTATGGATCTGAGATTCACGACCAGCCATGGGTAGAATACAACGATTTTTTGCTACACGAAAAGCATGCTCAGCAAGCCCGGCTTGCATTGGTTGAACATTGCGTTAATCACTTAGCCTGGGATGAGTTCATTGTTGGTGCATCAATTAAAAAGGCACTTTCCGTTTATTCCCTTTTTGAACTCCAAAGCGATACGAAATGGTATAGCCATACCTACCAAACAAATCTTGCAAAGTTCAGTAACGGCAAAGACTACCTGTCGTCGCTTTCCAGAAATACCCGTTATCAAATTAATCGTAGTATCAGAGAGTACCAAAAATACGGCACCCTGGAAGTAAGCATAGCCGAATCCGCTGATGAAGCATTACGCTGGTTTGTAGAAGCTGCTCCCCACCACATTACCCGTTGGGAAAATACCGACGTAGGTAGCGGCTTTACCAATCCATTGTTTGTGAAATTTCATAATAACCTAATCCGCGCAGCCTTTGATAAAGGCGGCATTGACATGATTAAAGTGTCTGCCGGCTCGAAGGTAATATCGTATCTGTACAACTTTAAAGAAGGTAAGAATGTCTATTTTTACCTCTCAGCAAATGTTTATGATGAAGATCTCGTACATACCAAGCCTGGCTTAGTGGGCCACTACCTTACCCAATGCCATTACATTTCAACGGGTATGCAATTATATGATTTTATGGGAGGCGAATCACAATATAAGCGCTCCTTATCGAATCAAAGCATGCCATTGATAATCGAGAGCTTTAAGCGACGCTCTATAACCTCTCAAGTGATTCGACGCCTCAAGTCACTAAAGCATCGCGCATACAATCGCTCAGCAGAGATTGCATGGCAAGACAAAGAACTGATTGTTACCGGAGGAACATTAAATTCCAGTGATAAGCCGCAATACAATAAAGCGCTTGCGATAAAGTTAACCATTTCAGCCAATGGGGCGCTAACTGAACTACAAAGGTTGTGTTATCAGTCAGGTCCACCAGAGCAATCACCGACGACTAATATCATATTTAAGTCGGGGCATTTGCAGGGTAGCAATTTGTATGTCACGACAGAGACTGAAGTACTTGAAATAGACATCAACACTATGTCTATCCTTAATCATTATACGAATAAACGCTTTAATGACCTGCATCATGTGTTACCGTTAAAAGGCGCGCTCTATATTGCCAATACCGGATTAGACAGCGTCGAAATTTTAGATACTGCTACAGGCGACAGTCAGCAAATTCCAATTGTAAATGGCGCCATTGCGAGAACCACAAATAGTGAAGACTGGCGCTCGTTGAGTACAACTAAACCCCACTTAGCCCACCCTAACTTTTGCTTTTTACTCAATGACGAGGTGTGGGTAACGCGTTGCGACTTTATGGATGCAGTTTGTATATCTGACCCCGCGAAAAGACTCTTTATTGGTGACGGCCTTGTGCATGATGGTGTGGCAACAGATAAATTTATTTACTTCACGACCGTAAATGGCCGTATAAAAGTGTTTGATAAGAAAACCCTTACACTCACATCAGAGGTAGATCTGACGATAATCGCTCCCCAGTGGAAAGGCTGGTTCAGAGGTATTACACCTATAGCGTCCGGGCAGGTATTGGTGGGAATGAGCCAGACAAGAAACTCAAAACGGCTGAGCAGCCCGATACAACAGTCGGCGTTATTACTTGTGGATGTGTTTACCGCCCAGGTGATACAAAGTTGGCCACTTGGCACCTTTGGGCTGGATGCTGTGTTCAGTGTATTAGAGGTGCCTAAGCAATGATCTCAGCATTAGTCTTAGGCGAAGATACCCGCAGCTTTTTAAGTGTTATCCGCTCATTAGGTGAGATGGGTATATCGGTCGACGTTGTTTGTTACGATCAGACTTCACCGGCGTTAAAATCAAAATGGATAAACAAGGCCTGGTATTACAACTATCAGGCCTACACCAGCGACCAATGGATTGCGGCGATAGTTGCGCTCATTGAGGAAAACGCCTATTCAATGGTGTTCCCCTGTGATGAGCGCGCGATTTATCCATTGCTTGCCAACCGTAACAAATTCAATGTTGCCACAAAACTCGCGCTGCCAAACAAACGTGTACGCGATAACTTGTTTGATAAACATCTTACCAAAAAAGTAGCCCAATCTTGCGGTGTAAGTGTTGCCAGAGGAGATTTGTTATCGCTGGAAAATACCGATTATGCATCACTGCGAGAGAAATACACGGCAAAATTTGTGGTTAAACCCACCGAATCCTTTAGTGAACACAAGTTAGCCAGCCGCAATAAAGTTGCCATCATTTCCAGTGAGCAAGAATATGTTCACTATCTTCAGCACAGTGATATCGCTAAAGTATTCTTAATTGAAGAATACTTTAGCGGCACCGGCGAAGGTATTTCGCTGATGGCATGTAAAGGCCAGGTACAGTATATGTTTGCGCATACCAGAGTTAATGAGCCTCGTACCGGAGGCGGGAGTTCTTACCGCAAAGCGATCCCGGTAGACCCGACCATGGCTGACGCCTGTATTGCCATGTGCGCAGCCACCGATTATGACGGCGTTGGTATGTTTGAGTTTAAGCGCAACCCGGCTACCAATGAATGGATTTTAATTGAAGTGAATGCCCGATTCTGGGGCTCGCTGCCTTTGGCGATTCATGCCGGTATTGATTTTCCTCGTTATTATGCCGATTACTTGATGGGCAACTACGAATTAAAGAAAGCCCCTGTAACCGACTACAACACTAACGCGTATGCGCGCAGTTTTACTAACGATATCTACGATATCCGTGGCGAAATGCAATATTTGTGGGCGACGGTGAATCCATTTACTGCAACACTCAATGCGGCAAAGCGGATGGCTTCAATGGCCCGCGTTTTAAGCAGTGAAAAAATTGACAGCTACCAGGCATCCGACAAACAGCCATTCGCTGAAGAGTTTCATCAACTCGTTAGCTCTGCGGTACTCGACAAGTTAACCCGTAAGTTACCCACAAGGCGCAGTGATACCATCTTGTTACCACTACTAAGAGCGCTATACGCGTTAGAAGGTGAAGGACGTCTGGTGTTTGTCTGTTATGGCAATATTATGCGCAGCCCTCTCGCAGCGCAGTTTAGCTCGATATTTCTGCTAAATACCGGACTGGATTTCACTGTTGATTCTTTTGGTTTTCATCAACATGAGAACCGTCAGAGTCCGCCAGAGTGCATTGCTGCGGCACGGTTTTTAGGTATAGAACTCACCGAGCACCGCTCTAAACGGCTGTTGCAAAGTCATCTGACAGACAAAGACATCGTTTTTATTTTTGACCAGAAGAACCAATTCACTATCGACAAATATTACAAAATTAAGTATGTGTTTAATCTGGCCGACTTTATTCCCGCGGGCTATGGAAACTATGACGAAATTTCAGATCCTTACGGCAACGGTCAGGACGCAGTGCACCGTTGTTATCTTCTGATAATCGAAGCACTGAAAAATATTTTCGAAAACTACCTCGTGCTGAAAGCTTAACGATAGAGCAAGTGTTTAATGAACAAACAAAAAGCATTATTCCTCGACCGGGACGGGGTAATAAACATAGAAAAGAATTACTGCCATAAGATTGAAGAGTTTGAATTTCTGCCAGATGTATTTGATACTGTCAAAGCATTCCAGCAACTGGATTATCGCATTGTTATCATCACTAATCAGGCGGGTATAGGCCGGGGTATTTACACAGTAGAGGACTTCGAGCGCCTTACTGACTGGATGCTTCAACAGTTTAGCAGGCAGTCAATAAAAATAGATGCAGTATATCATTGCCCTCACCACCCTACGCACGGAATTGGGCAGTATAAAACGCGCTGTCATTGCAGAAAGCCAGCTCCAGGCATGATTGAACAGGCGCAAAAAGCATTTAACCTGGATCTTGCCCAAAGTGTGTTAATTGGTGATAAGGTAAGTGATATTCAGGCTGGCAAAAATGCCGGCGTCGGGCGTAATTTTCTGGTCACAACCGGACATCAGTTAACGGCAACAGACAAGGAGCAGGCAGATAACACCTTTACCAGTTTAAACAAACTTAAAGATTACCTGCTGGAAGATACCAATGAATAACAGCACGCGTCTTTCGGTTGTTATACACACAGAAGAAGAATTCGATTGGAACGCAGGCTTTTTTGCGTCTAACAATGGCGTTCAGCATGGTGAGGAGCTTATCGAGTTTTGCGAAGAGCTCATTGCCTTGGGCGCCAAAATTGTGTTTGCCATGGACTATGCATTTGTTACCGCTGAGCAAGGTCAGGCGGTAATAAAACATTTTAAAACTCACCACGCTAATGATGTCGAATTTGCCACACATCTCCATCCGTGGGTGAACCCACCCTTTGCAGAGCAAGACGAAGCACACGAAAAAGACTCCTATCCAGGCAATTTACCAGCTGAAACAGAGCAAGCAAAGCTGACGGTGCTCACCGAAGCAATCGAAAATCTGGTTGGCTATCGACCTGCAACTTATTTGGCCGGACGCTATGGCGTGGGTGATAACACCTATAAAATACTCAAAGCGCTTGGCTACACCGTGGATCTTAGCATCACGCCATTTACTGATTACCGGCATCAGGAAGGCCCTGACTTTAGCAATTACAATAATGAAGAAGTCACTATCGAAGGTATTCGCTGCATTCCTCATAGTACCGGTTTTGTAAGCTATATGTCCCCTTTTACGGATTACCTCAATAAGAAAGCTGGCAATCTCGAAAGGTTGAATAACAACCTGATTGGAAAAGTACTGTTAAAGCTCCTGGGGGTACGCAAAGTGCGCTTATCTGCCGAGGGTTATAACAGCAAAGATATGCTTGCTTTAACTAGCTCGCTGATTAGACTCGGTTGTAGCCATTTGCTGTACTCTTTTCACTCGCCTACGGTGAAAATGGGCGTTACGCCATATACACAAAATCAGTTAGCCTTAGGTAAATTTAAGAATCAGACTTATCAATATTTGACCCAATCCAAGCAAATAACACACAGTTGCATAATGCCAAACTCGAAAAGAGCCTTCCTGAAGGAACAACATGAGCTTAGTTAACGAATCTCCATTCTTCACTGTGGTAATTCCTACTCGTAATCGACCTGTAGAATTTGCAGCCGCTTTAAATTCCGTTCTATCCCAAACCTGCAATGACCTTGAAGTTATCGTGGTAAATGACGGAACTAATGCTGCGAATAGGGAGGCATATAATAAAATTGAGGCTCATAGCTCTCATAACGTTTCGTTCATAAATTTAATCGAGAGAACGCGGGGACATGGTCACTGCTTTGCCAGAAATGAAGGCGTTGTTGCATCAAAAGGACATTTTATTTGTTTTTTAGATGATGATGATGTCTGGATAGACGAACAGTTCTTGTCGCGGGCAAAAACTCAGATTAAAAATTGTAACGCCGACCTTTTTATTGCTAACCAACAAGCAATTACACATGACGGTAAAGAGATTAAAAATGTTTGGGTAGAAGATATTCCGTCTACCTTTTCACCATCAGACCCAAGGCTTAAACAGGAAGTTTTCGAAATTAATAGATCTGAATTACTCAAATCCAAAGGTTTCGCCCATCAAAATACCTGTATTGTAGAAAAACAACTTTTCGAAAGCGTTGGTGGAATGGATGAAAATATGCGCTATGAGCCAGATCGAGATATCTATTGGCGCCTTTTGGACAATGCTGCTGTAATTTTATACGACACTAACACAGTTGCTCTACACAATGTTCCCAACAAGGACAACTCGAAAAATGCTTCTACGCAGACAAACAGACTTGAAAAATTGTTATTTCAATTGAGGACAGCGAATAAAGGCCTTCTTTTTGCAAAAAATGAAGATATATTCGATTCCTGTAAACACTTCAAATTGTACACTCTAAAGCATATCGCAACTGAACTTGTCCAAAAAAGTAAGTATAAAAAAGCAGTATTATATGCAAAGCAAGCATTAGCTATTAAATTTAGTATTAAATGGTTTCTATGGACTCAATTGATAAAAATTAAAGCTCTGGGAAGTGAAAAGTGAATACATTTCAGCTTGTCAAAGAGATCATAAAGCAACCTCAGGTTTTAAAACCTTATCAGCCCATTCTATTGTTGAGCCACATGAGAGCCAATACCAGTTTGGCAGGTCATATTCTTGGTAATCACCCTGACATAAACGGCTACTACGAAATGCATATTGGGTATCACAGTTGGAAGAGTTTTTTTAGGCAGCGATTGATATTTGCTGAACAGCATAGACTATCCAGCAAAGCGACTTACATGTTCGATAAAGTTCTGCACAACGAACATTATATTTCAACAAGCTTGTTGAATAATAATAAAACTAAAACACTAATAAGCCTCCGGGCACCAGAGACAACGATTCCAAGTATCGTTAGATTGTACAGCAAGGTAAATCCAACACATGAATTTAATAGTGTGGAGGGTGCAACTAAGTATTATTTAAGCAGAATTCAAAAATTAAAAAATTTTGCGAACTTGCTAGACGATTTTTACTACTTTGATGCTGAAGATCTCCGTAATAACACAATGCAATGTTTGTCAGGCATCACCGAATATCTTGAATTAGAATCTTTATTAACACCTGAATTTAAATCACAAACACTTACTAGCGCCAAGCGAGTAGGAGACAGTTCAGGCAACCTAGATGCAGGAAAAATTAAATCATTTACTGCTGATTACAATAATTTTGACTGGAGTCATGCAGATATAGAACTATTGAGAGAAAAGTACAATGTTTCGCGTGAACTACTGCAAAGTCGATCCAGATAATAACGAAATATTTCATCATGATTGAAAATACGCTTTTCGTCTTTGGTAATTGGCGCGTTAATGGCAACAATAAGCGAAATCAAAGCCGTTGCCGCTAACTGTACCGGGTGGTAATTTTCACTGGTGATTATAAGTTAATTCGCCTTAAAAAATAGCATAGTTGATGGAGTAAATGAATGGACGCTTGTTTATTAATACATGACAGATCTGTCTCTAATATAAAAAATGTGCTTTTCACCCTTGAACAGGGTATAAAGGAGGTTTATTCAACTGAATCAAAAATCATCATCTGTAAAGACATTGATTCAATTGATGTTGGTTCAAGTAAATACATTTTCGTTATTGGCGAACATTTTCGCAGATTTACCCGTATTCCCGGATGTTATTATATTTATATCAACTTTTCTGTTGTTTCTTTACTGGGTAATCCACTAAACAATAGTTTGCGAGGCCTTAAACTCATTTTTCATAAGTACCTTTTACTTAGAAGTAAAATGGAATTGTTTGATACCGTGCTGGATTACTACCCTGCTCAAACAAAAAAAATAAAGCGTACTTCGAGAGTCCCAATTTTTAACTTTGTGCCCTTCATCCACCCTGCCTATTTGCCACAATATGTGCCACTTGAAAATAGAAAGTTTGATGTGTGTTTCGTCGGGGCCCTGACACCAAGGAGACAAAAAATAATACAGGCACTACAACAAGCAGGTTGTTCTATCTCACCATCAAGTGGTGTTGTGGCCGAAGAGATGTCGGCAAAATCGCGAATTACTCTGAATATTCATATGCAGCGCTCTAATCATTTAGAGATCCCTCGCTTACTTGGAGCTATATCACTGTCTCCAGTTGTCACCGAAATCAGCTACGGCTTGGCTGATTTAATGCCTGAAAATGTTATTCATACGGCTTCCTATAACGATATTGTGGACTGCACGTTAAGCCTATTGAATGATAAGGAAAAACTACAAGACATGATGACTAAAGCCAGAGAATGGTATATCCATACTGCCGTTCCGAAATTCCATAGCCAATTAGTGAAAGCTCTGGCTAAGATCAAAACTGACGGCTCAGCGCAAGTTGAATGATGGTCATTCATGACAGAATAATTTTCTGCCATTCAGCTCCCTGTAATGATACATAAAATTTTATGCATCCGATTGACGGTTGCTCATGTGATCCAGGTATTAGCGCACTTAAAGTTGCGCCGTAAGTAACTCAATCGAGTGCTTATGGTTCACGGTTTTATAATAAGTAATCGCGATCTTCTCTGTTTTTTCTTTAGGGAAAGTACATTTTCCCCAAATTCTGCGTTGATATAAACTTACCTTAAATCGTATATTTATATACCAACGCGGGATACAGTTGATGTAAAAAATGCTGTTTACGACGTTTAAACACACTAGCTAAAACTAAAAATATCAGCATGTAAAGACAAAAGCCTATACTACTTGCTGTTACCAGAACAAAAATTGGATTCATGCCCTGCAATATTGGATTGATAATGGTTAACCCCACATACATTATTGCTGTTGGAATTATATTCACAATCAGTACTGAAAAAACTTTTAACCATGAGACATTTAAAAAAATATTAGCCAGCCATACCATAAACAGGAAAGACATTATCGCGACAAATATTCTCAACTCGACAAATGACGTTAGGCTTGATGGCTGCAACAATATAACTGAACTAACAATAGCAATTATTCCAAAGATATCATTAAACACGCCATAACCAGATTTCCCTTTGAAGTCGTAGAGATTAAAAAGCAAAGGCTGAGTGATGAATGGCAGCATTAAGAATCCGAGGATGCCAATGAATGGAATCACGTCAATCCACTTGTCTCCTAAAACTACCAAAGTAAAAGGTTCGGACAAGATATATAGACCTATTATTGCTGGCAGTATCAGTGATAGGCACATAAAAAGCATTTGGTAAAACTTCATTTCAAGCACATTGAAGTCTCTGCTCTGCTTTGAAGAGGCAGAGAAAAATGGTTGCATTACTGGTGTTATAACTTCGGTTTGTGGCATGATTGCAAATGTTCTGGCAATATTGAACTTGCCAGCAGCAGAGGAACCAAAAAATTGGCCAACAATCAGTAGATCCAACTGAGAGCGCAAATAACCAAGAATATTTCTTAGAAAGAGATGATTTGAAACCGTAAACATAGCACGGTCTATTTTTAATGAGAATTTAGGTCGGTATTTAGAAATACGATAGCTAAATAACGTACTAAATGCAGCATTAGTCATTGCACCTAATACTAGTGCCATATAGTTCTTTAAGATAAAAGCGGAGAGTACCGTTACAGTAAAGCTGCCAATTTTGGCAATTACGCCAAGTTTTGCAGACTGTTTAAAGCTTACGCTCTTCTCAAAATTTATCATTCCTACATTTTGAAACATCGATATCAATTGGACGACCGCAAGAAGCCTAATCACCAGTGTTATATTTTTGTCCCCCCATAGATTCGCTATAAAAGGAGCTATTAACACCATTCCAATGACAACAATTAAGCGAAGAATAATATTAATGGTCCAGGCTGAATTGAGGTCATTATCACAAATATCTGGTTTTAGTATTAAATATCTGTAAACACCAATGTCAGAGAGTACTTTTCCCAATCCTATAACCATGGTCGCAATAGCAACTAATCCAAAGTCTTCTGGATCTAATAACCTTACTATTATCAATGTGCTGATAACGCCCAGTCCCCGAACCACAAATTTACCGAACATGTTCCATAAATACGCGATCCCCAAGGCCCGTTTAAAGTCAAAAGTTTCCGTCATTGGCTCCAACCTTTGGCTAGTCTGGCATTTTTCATAGTAGGGCTACTGGTGTTTACTTTTGCCGGTATCCAAAGCACAATACTGAGTCCAACCAACATAATAAACACCTCATTGTAGGCAGCACTTAAGGCAGCGCCAGCAGTGGCAAACGCTAAAATAGACAGCATCATAAAGCGACCTATCTCAATCCGCCATTTATCTGCATGGGTAAGTCTCTTAATCTGATCAAACCTACGATAGGTAAAAAACAGCAGAGTTAAATAGAAAAAGAACCCTACAAAGCCTAAATCGCCAAGCACCTGAAAGTAGATACTGTGAGCAACGTGAATGGTTTGCGGCTCGGGAGTGGGTATAAAGCTGACCATTTGGAAATTTGACACCAAATGATTCCAGGTTGGACCATAAGAAGCCGCATCAAACCCACCGCCAAATACAGGATTTTGCACTGCGAGAATTATTGCCAATTTCCAGGAAATTACTCTTCCTATAAAAGATCCATCCTCATTGGCTGACTTAATCGTTTCCATCCTTTCAAACCAGGCATCATCCACTATTTGAAGTCCAACTGCGATCACGACTAATGCTAAAATAGCGATAGGAATCTTTTTGTTGCTCTTAAGAAAAAAGTAACCTGACAGTACTAATAAACCTAAGAATCCGCCACGGGAGTCGGAACCAAGCACAAATAAAACACTAAAGAATATGAGTCCTAATATACCCAACTTAAAAACAATAAACTGTTTATACTGAGTGAACAGATAAAACAACATGGGTAAACACATAAGTGTTGCTAACGCTGATAGGTTGTTGTCATTAAAAGTGGGCGTAATACCGTAAATGACATGTCCACCGCCCGACAAAAGGTACTTAATGCCTTCCATCGTAGCTCGCGCTGAGATGGATAATGCACACGCCCACATTAGCGCATCTACATGGACTTTTTTCCTGACAATGAGCACAACAAAGAAAAGAAATACACATGATTTTAGTAAGTACTCCCACTCTCTCCAAACATGTGCGTCGTAACCAATATTGAATAAACTGGAGAAAGTTGCGTGTATAAAAAAAACAATTACCAGTATGAATAAACCTGAGCTTTTAAAACTGGCTTTGTTTTTACTGATCAAATAACTGCACATAGTGACGATGGCAAAAAGAAAGTTCCACTTAACCGTAGTTGCTGAGCCATACCCCCAAACACTAACCGGTACCAGTGAAGACCAAAACCATAGCGCCAGGCCAATATAAGGTCGTTTAAAACTTGCATAGATAAGGTATGGCAGCAATGCCAACAAAATCAAATCACGCATTAGTCATCGTCTTTCATTTTAAGCGCTTTCCAAATTAGAAAGGGCACCGCCACAAATACAGCAAGAAACACCATGTTATCCAGCATAAGTTAATGCATCTCCAATCAATGAGCGTTGTTGTCGGTTGTTATAGTTGCGTCATCTAAGGCAACAAAGGTTCCCTGAATCCGGTTCTTTGTTGCAATAACATTTGAAACACTACCTCTCGCCAGAACCCCAACAGTATTTAACAGCCAGTTATTGGCGACCATTGTCTCAGCAGCCTTATTCAAATATATTGCCACGTCATTAGGACAATTTATAATGGTATTGTTCTTTATAACGCCCCCCTGATGTTCTACCCGGCAGTCTCCGCCATCGCAATATTGATTACCCGTCCCACCGCCACCTAAAGAGAGCCCTACTCTTATATCCGAATAGGCCAACGAGCGTAGCTCCCACTCACAGGCAACGAGGTTATTTTCAAAATGGCCATTGCTCCCACCGCCTTTCAAATACATTCCATAAGCGGTTTTGTCGCCACGTCTTTTTGCAAAATCAGCTACAAAGTTACCTACCACTAACCACTCATCCCCGCCTACCACATCCAACGGTGTAACCGGGTTTGGTGTGTCTCGTTGCCATTGATTATAAAACTGGTTGCTGATTATTTTCACATTATCTGGAAACTGACGACTATCTTCATCAGTAAGTTGGAGACCATTGCTTTTTACATGTGCATTAAAATTCCTAAAGATATTATCCTGTATAATGACATTGTCTGCATCACCCATTATGTGAATGGCGTGCTCGCATTCAGTATCAAAATCACAGCCACCCTGGAATTCAAACCCTTCAATAATCCAGTTTGCGCCTGATACCAGCAACGCTTCCTGAGTGCCAGACGTTAACAAGACATCACCTCTGGTCTGCGCCGCTAAAATGAATGGTCCGACTGTCCCATCAATCATAGGGAGGATTAATGTCCGCTCAATCTCATATTCACCTGGTTGCATAAGGATTTTTGTTGGCGTTGACACTGCCGACAACGTTTCGCGCAATGTTTTAATACTATCTACCATGACGATATTTTCGACAGTTGCAGGTGAGTTGACTACAAAACGCCGCAATTCAGCAATCTGCGACTCATCAACGAATACAAATGTTTTATCGGGAATAAGACTGACGGATGTGTCCATTACTTTTAATAACACATTAAACATCCCCTGGTTTTTAGGTATGTTTATTTCTGTGTATTTTTTTACATTGATTTTAAATGCATACAGTTGGGCATGAAAAACGAAGCCACACGATAATATGGCAACAATACACACTATGGCCCCCACTAGCAGGAGGTTGCGCCGCTGCATTACAGCGCCTTAAGTAAACGTAATGCAGGCAATGTACTAATATCAGGTATTCCCGGGCTCATCCTTGCTTCAGCGCGTGTTTCATACACAGTATTAAACTGCTTATGTTGAGCAATATCGATAATATTCTGCCCGATAATCGCATTATCGATTACGGTCAGCTCAATCGCCTGGTCGGCACTTTTAGGTAATGCCAGGAATTCGTTGGCGTTGGGGCGCTCAAGTATAAAAATATTATTGTCGAGGCGAATACGATGTTGACGAGCGCGAGCCATTGTCTCTAATCCATAACCAAACAATTGTCGATTTACAGTACTGGCTCCCTGAAAGACAACTGAGTTCGTTACGCTTAACTCGCCGCCATTCGGAATATCTACAGCACGACTGTTATTGCTGTCTACAGAGCCTATCACCGAACTGGATATAACCGTCTTTTTCGCCCGTGACTTTACTTCATGCCCCTGATCTTTCGCGTTGATAATAGTGCTATGTCGTATAATTAATTCATCATTCGCCGAATAAATGCCATGAGCCCGCCCTTTCAGGCCAAGGCGCTCCAAACGACTGAACTGAACTAAAAGACGTCCTGTATCTTTGCCTGAAAGTACACCTTGTTGGCTATCATGAAAATAGACATTGGACAGCGTTAAATTTTTACCTTGTTGTCGAACACAAGCGCCGTTGTTATCTCTTACAGCCACACCGCTACATTCGATATTCTCTATGGTAACATTGTCGCCATTGACCACAAACGTTGCTTTTCTGTTCACCACGGCATCAACAAAATGAGTATTATCGCTGCCGCTTATCAACACATCATCATGATTTATGCTAATACCTTCCGAAAACATACCCGGCCCAAGGTATACTTTGCTGCCATCTCTAATACTGTTTTCGGCATCCTTGGCTGATAAAAAGACAACACCATCTACTATCCATTCATTCTCAGCCAACTCAAAGCTGTAGCCGTGGATTGCAATCGAAAGTAATAATATAAAACTAACTATTTTCATCGAGTTCGTGCCTTATTTTTTTTCGGGCAAGATAATCAAAAAGCGTATCCAGACCTTTCCACCTCAATCCTGGTAGTTCAGTACGAAAAATATCATTGGCATATTCGGGCATGGCACTAAGCCCCTGCCTTTTTAACACTGGTACTATCGCATTTTGTTGCATAGCGCGTGTCGCATATCTCACTCTGCGTCTAAAGTACAACTTCATATCACCGTATGACAAGGGGTTTAGTCGTTCGTACTGAAAAACTGCGCTCTGGCATACTCCGCGACGCTCTAAAGGCTTATCAGTGCCATCGCAAAGATTTGTGGCAGTTAAAAAACCAAGCATACTGTCGTCGCCAATTAATCCTTTTGGCAACTTTACCTTTTGGGCAATGAGGCGATGCAAGAAATCCGTATTGAGTAAGTATAGGTTTCCCGTAAATTCATGATCACGAAGAAGCCTCTCCTGCCATTGGGTAGAATGCCTTCCACCGCCCCACGGAAATCCTGATATTGAATTGTAGTGAGGATGTTCATGATGAAACTCGACGATATTGTAAATAGCCAGATTGGCAAACGTCAGATCGCCATCAATAAACACGGGTAAAGCGCTGCCGTCATAATAATCATAAACAAAGCGGTTCCAGGTTTCAGACTTATCGCCATAAGTTAAATTTATTGCCTTGATGGCGGTGTTCTGTTTGGAAATCTTCTGAGCAATATTAAAAGAGGCATCCTCACAGCCATTGCACATGATAAATAATTCGTAATTCAGATCTCCACAAGCTGAAATCACACTTTGCACAGATTCAGCCAAAGTGGTGCCGAGATTATAAACAAACATACAAATTTGAACTTTATCCGTCCTTGCCGCTAGTCGCTTATCATTAACCACTTTTATTTACTCTACTGTCACTGTGCATTTTTTCGCCACCAAGCGGAATAAGCTAACCTGACGTTCTCTTACTTAGTCACTTATTTGTCCGTTAAAAGAATGACGCGCCCTCAAAGTCGAATAACTTTCGAGCGTGTCAATTTAATTTATTTCGGTGCTCCTTAAACCAATCAACAATACAATCTGCATTATCAGACCAGCTTAAACGTTTTTCGCTAATTGTCGCGATTGCATTATTTTGTAGCGACTTTCGCAATTCAGCATTCTCGATGAGTGTTTGAATTTGGGCTACCATTTGTGCGCCGTTGTTTTTTGCAAATAATAACGCATTGTAATCATGTACAAGTAACTCTTTAATATTCGGCGAATCAGGCGCAACTATGGCAAGTCCTTTAGCGAGGTATTCCAGTAGTTTCAGCGGAGAGGCCCATGGGGTTACAGCAGGCTGTAGCGCGATATCAATCTGATCTAACCAATATGGCATATCTTCTCTTGAGACCAAGCCTGTCGTCGTGAACGCATCAGCAAAACCCAGTGACTCAGCTTGCTCAATAAGGTCGTTTATGACCGGACCATCTCCCACAACCAAAAAGTGAATTTGCGGATTATCCATGGCGGCTAGTTTGTTCATAACCTGATCAAGCTGATGCCACTCCCGACAAAAACCAACAAAGCCCACCACTATTTTATCGGAGAATTGCACTGCCCGGTGTTGTCGCTCCTGAGGCCCGAAAACCGCTCTGTCTACACCATTGGGAATCACTTTTATTTTGTTGTCAGTAACGCCTGCGTCACGAATATAATCAGCGAGCACCTCCGTTACCGGTAATACCCTGTCAGCATTACGCCAGGCATAGTATTCAGACCACTTCGCTAATCGTGCTAAAGTAATTCCGCCATATTGTTTTCGTTCATCATATAAAGGCGAGTTTACCTCTAGCTGTAACGGCAGTTTGAAAATCTTTTTTGCCCAAATGCCGGCCGGCAAAAATAAATTATACCGTTCGTAAATCACATCGGGGCGATGCCGCCTAATCGCTTTAACTAACTTAAAAAACACAAAAAAGGCGTAGGAAAATTCTAATAACTCAGAGATAAAACGCGGCATTTTTGCGCGAATAACCGATACCCATCCACCATCGCTACCAAAATCGGTCTGCTCTGCTATTTTCGGCGCCACCATAATGACTTCATGCCCTTTGGCCCGCAATTGCGTAACAATGGCATCAATATGCACATATTGACCGTCTTTTGACGCCACACGATGATGATAGAGTATTTTCATTGCTTACTTTCATCCCTGTCTTTAGGACTGCCAATAGCGCTAAAGATTTTATGCATACCGGTACAGGTATCCTGCCAGCTAAATTGCTCGGCATACTTCCGCACCGCTCTTCTATCGATATCCGACGACACTATATGCGTAATTCCCCGGGCAATATCATCGGCTGTGCGCTCTACCAGCACCCCTTGCGATGCTGGTTGCACCACTTCCGGGGTCCCCCAAACTTTGGTGGCCACCACCGGCGTGCCCGACGCCATAGCCTCCAGCAGCACATTGGCCCAGCCCTCGCGACTCGATGCCAACACCAGGGCATCCGCTGCCATCATCCACTGATTCAGTGTTGGCTGATCAACGCTGCCAAGAAATTTAACTCGCTCTGCCACGCCGAACCTCGCAGCCACTTGTTTTAATTTGGCGAGCTCAGGGCCATCACCGGCAATCACTAACCGTACATTATCAAGATGTTGTAATGCCTCAATAATTAAATGGTGCCCCTTGCGTTCAATTAACCAACCCACTGACAAAACCAGCTTATCGTTAATTTGCTTTTGTGATTTCAACACTGCCTGTTGTGCATTATCTGAAGGAGAAAACAATTTAAGATCAACGCCATTTCTTAACACGGTGACCCGCTCATCAGGCACACCCAGTGTAATCATTTCATCCTTCAGTGCCTGACATACTGCCATCATATGCGCAGCTTTTCTAAAAACCGGTTGCAGCATCTTCAGGGCTTTTGGATACTGCGGAATAAGGTTAATATCCGTGCCCCGTGCAGTGCAGGTAAAGGGAATGTTGAACTCTTCTGCCACCTGACAGATTGCCACGCCATCAGGGTAAAAATAATGGCCGTCAATCACATCAACAGTTTGCGTTTTTAGCAATTTACGCAAAACGCTTTGAATAGCCCATCGCATCATTCTTGGTGTTAGGTACATACCAATTTTAGGTACTACCAGATAGCGAGGGTGAAAAACAGTCATGCCGTCTATGACTTCTTTATCAGGTACACCTGCATATTTCGCGTACTCGCCAAACACATTATGCTTAAATGGAAACCAAGGCACCGGAGCAATCACAACAGCCTGCACATTGGGATAAGCTGCCAGGTAGTGTTTTAAGCGGGTCTTAACAAAAATACCATGCTTGGGATCATTTTTATTGGGGAACAGCGACGAAATGGTCACCATATTAATGGTCTTAGTTTGCAACGAACAACTCCGCATTTAACCTAACCAATTCGCTCGCACCGGCTAAATCATCCGGCGTACCAATATCAAAAAACAAGCCTTTCACAGCATAAACATATGCCTGCGCGTTGTCGGCTGACAGTACATTATGTTCAAAACTGAATTTAACGGGCTGTTGCTCAATAAGCGAGAGATGCTTGTTCACATAATAGATACCAGCATTTATATAACCGGACCCGGATTGCCCTTTTTCATGAAAACCAACCAGCTTTTCGTGTTGAATATCAGCGGCGCCAAAACGAGATAAATCGTCGACTTCGGTACATACCAGGCCCAAATCTGCCTTTTTGTTTTGGCAAAAAGCCACAAACGCCTGAATGTTAACTTGCATGAAAGAGTCAGCGTTGAAGACTAAAGCATGGGGAGACTGCACCCGTTGCAAGGCCTGCTTTATTGCCCCGCCAGTACCTAAAGGCTCCGTTTCATACGAGAATTCACAATCGATACCAGGAAAGTGAGTGCTTACTGCGTTTCTTACCATGTCAGCATGATGGGATACCGCAAAAATAAAGCGCGTGACGCCTTGCTGCAACAGATCTTCAATGATGTAATGCAAAAAAGACTTATTATTGACCTCTGCTAAGCACTTGGGATATTTATCACCGGTGACTGAATGCAACCGCGTCCCCAACCCACCCGCTAACAGAATCGCTTCCACGTCAATTTCCTCTATTTCGGTTTATAGCTTGCGAAAATTTGCTCTTCCACAATGCCGCACAGTATATGGCCAAAGGAAATATGCGTTTCCTGAATATAAGGCGTGCAATCTGAGGGAGCGTTCAATGTAATGTCGCACATCGTTGGCAGTTTGCCGCCGGTGCCGCAAAACGCGATAGTATGGATTCCCATGTCTTTGGCTTGTTCTACGGCCTTAATAATATTCGCGGAATTACCCGACGTGCTGATCCCAACAAAAACATCCCCTTTCATACCATTGGCCTGAACCTGTCTTGAAAATAAGTGTTCAAAACCATAATCGTTGCCAATGGCGGTCAGCATCGACGTGTCGGTGGTCAATGCAATAGAAGGAAGCCCTGGCCGATCGAAATTAAACCGACTGACAAACTCCGCCGCCAAATGCTGTGAATCAGCAGCGCTGCCGCCATTGCCGGCAAACATCACCTTATTGCCATTCTCAAGGGCTTTCACACATAAAGCAGCTGCATCGGCAAGCCGTTGGAGCAAGGCTTCATCAGCGAGCATTTTTTGCTTTGTTTCAATTGTTTTGTGCATATGCTCGCGAATGTAATTTAAACTGTCCACGCTGTGACTCCAGTATTAGTAAATTGAAATGAATGTACCTGACCATCAGTTTGTTTTAGCGCTTTAATGAGCGGCCGTTTGTTAATCGGATCAACAAAAATCATCATAAACCCGCCGCCGCCGGCTCCTGATAGCTTTAACGATTTAGCGCCATTGTCGATTGCTAGCTGCGCAACCTCCTCTATATACGTGTTACTGATCGAAGCAGACGTCGATTTTTTCGCCTGCCAGGCAGACTTTAGTACATTCGACATACCTTCGATATCATTGCGCAATAAGCATTCTTTCATGTCAAAGGCGCTTTGCTTCACCTGGTGCAGCGCATTCAAAGATTGCTCCATGCTGGTACTGCTCGATGAGGCTTTAATTTGATCATCGATAATCTTACCAGAATCTCTGGATACGCCAGTGAAGTATAAAACTATCTGACTCTCCAGCTCATTCTGAATATCGCTGCGTATACGCAGAGGATTGACCAACACTCTGTCTGCATGAAATTCCATAAAGTTAAAGCCGCCAAAAGTCGCGGCATACTGGTCTTGCTTGCCCCCCGATAACAAGCAGTCTTTACGTTCAATTTCATAAGCTAAATGCGCCAGATCATATTCGCCGAGGGGGAGTTTCAACAATTCTCTGTACGCCGATAAAATTGCCACTACCATGGTCGACGACGAACCCAATCCGCTGCCTGGCGGCGCATCAGAATACGTGATCACGTCAATAGCCAATGGCTCACCATTGTTAAAGTCTTTTACCACCCGGTTATAAATGGCTTTATGCAGGATCAACGAACCTTCTACCGGTAATTCAGCGGCCGCATCAGTCGTAAAGGTTTGTTCAATATCCTGAGCATTAAAGTGAACCTGGCCGTCGTCCCGGGTTTGAATAGTAGCGTAGGCAAACATATCCAGTGTCACGTTAAGAATGTAACCACCGTATTTTTCGCTATAGGGTGACACATCGGTTCCGCCACCGGCTAACCCAATACGAAGAGGGGCTTTTGCTCTAACTATCATAGGGCGCGTCCTGTTCTAATAGACTATCGAGTAACGACAATGCCCCATCCCAGCCGTAACGGGAAACTATCCACTCTCTGTTTACCCGCCCAATGTCGGCGAGTTTTGCAGCATCGTCAAGCAATGATGTAATCAACGCAGCTTGTTGTTCCGGACTGTCTTCTATCAAGGGCTGCTGAGCAACGGGCAGTTCTATACCTTCCTGCCCCATTGATGTCATGACCACTGGTTTTGCCATCGACATGGCTTCAAGTACTTTATTCTGAACCCCGCGAGCAATGCGCAGAGGCGCGACACATACCTTAGACTGATGCACATAAGGGCGCACGTCCACCACCCGCCCGGTCACGATAACGCCGTCAGTATCGGCAAGATTACGCACTTTTTCCGTTGGTTTACCACCAACAATATAAAAATAGAGTTGTGGATATCGCTGCTTCACCAAAGGCCATACTTCGTTCACAAACCACACGACGGCATCTACATTAGCCCAGTAATCCATGGCGCCGGTAAAGCAAATAAGTTCATGCGTATCATCGGGTTTATCGGTAAAATCAAACGCTGCCTGCGGGTCAAAATATTCAGTATCAACGCCATTGCCCAGGGTGACTATTTTGTTGGCAACATTAGCCGGGCTCATGGACTTAAATAAATCACGCTCTTCGTCGGTGATCAGCGTTATCGCGTCAAAGTCCTGCAAAATTTGTTGTTCGTATTGTTTAACCAGCCGATGTTCCCGTTTATATACCCAGGCAGAATAGAATGGCTTGTTGACGGCATATTGCTGCCACTTATCGGAGTCAACATCAGCCATATCGACAATGCGTTTTTTGTCGCGGTGTTTTGCGCCCTCAATAAACTGCGCAGTGCCAGCCGAATAAGCAATTAAACGCTGTATATGGTCACGCTCAATCACTTCATCTACCCAACGCTGCATCGCTGCACTTTGGTAATGATAAGTAGATACCGGTTTATTGACTAACAAAGACATCAAACCTGAGCCTAAACTGGACTTTGCAGAAATATCTACCGTAAAAAGCTCGTCACACAGGTCTTCTACGACCGGGATATACTGCTTGTCATGCTCATCATCTATAAAGCAACCAATCACTAATCGATACCGTTTCGCTAAATACTTAACCAAATTATAGGTGGTAATCTTATCGCCTTTATTCGGTGGAAAAGGGATCCGATGGCACAAAAACAGCACGGTCTCCATTAGCGTTGTTCCTCACTTTCATTTTGCAAAAACAGGCCGAGCATCAGAAGCGTCCATAATGCGGCTGAATGATCGAATTTACCGGATACATGCTGCTGCATTTTTTTATTCAGTTCAGCCGTATTAAAAATACCACTCTGCTGCATGACATCACTTTGCAGTACGCTAAACATTCTGTCTTTCAGGGGGCCTCTTAACCAATCAGCCAGCGGCACACTAAAGCCCATTTTACTGCGATACAAGTTGTCATGCGGCACATAAGACTCAAGTGCTTTTTTAAGCAGCGCTTTGGTTTCACCTTTACTGATATTTTCAGAAGAAGGGATAGCAAATGCCCACTCCACAAATTGATGGTCCATAAAAGGCGAACGCACTTCAAGCCCGTTCGCCATGCTGGAACGGTCAACCTTAGTATTTGCATCGCCGACTAACCAGGTTTTATAGTCAAGATACTGAATCAGTTTCAGCGGATCGCTAAATTGTTTATTTTTAAGATATCGTTGATATACCGCATTGGCACTGTACCCGTTAAGCTGGCGCTTGAATGCATCGGAATATAATGAATTTCGCTCATCTGCGCGCAGCTTGCTCATGCTGTTCATAAAGGCTTCTGAGGTGTTCATTGCCAGCGACTGGAACGTTGTTTTAGCCCTTAGAAATTGCGGCGCCCAATCCAGTTTAGGATAAAACTTACCTAACGGTTTAAAGAGTAATTTACGTATGAGCTCAGGCACTTTATTGCGCACGGTCTCTTCAGCTAAATGCAGCTTGTAACGCCGGTAACCGGCAAACAATTCGTCACCGCCGTCACCCGATAAGGCGACAGTGACATGCTTGCGCGCCATTTCACACACTTTGTAGGTCGGTAACGCCGATGAGTCGGCATAAGGTTCATCATAAATCTGCACTAACTTATCGATCAAGGCAAAATCGTTGTGGTCAACCATTTCAACGCTGTGATTTGTGGCATATTTATCGGCAATTTTTTGTGCAAAATCGGTTTCATTAAAATCCGCTACATCAAAGCCGATAGCACACGTGGTTACCGGTTGCTCCTGATTGGCCTGGGCCATAAAGGCGACTACGGCACTGGAATCAACACCGCCGGATAAAAACGCACCTAAAGGCACTTCAGCTTCCAAACGTACTTCAACCGCCTTTTTAAAGTGTTTAATTAAATCAGATTGCCAGTCAGTATACACGGGCTGCTGGTTATCCCAGGGCAGATCCCAGTATTGTTGAGGAACGGGAAGGCATTGGTGGCCAGTCACTTCGAACAAAAAGTAATGGCCAGCCTCTAACTTAAATGTTTGCGAGTAAATTGATTTGGGATCAGGAACATAACCAAACGCCAGATACTCCTCGATAGCGCTAGCGTTAAACTCGCGACAGAATAAAGGGTGTGCTTTAAGCCCTTTCAACTCGGAGGCAAAGCCAATAGTGCCATCGCTAAAACAGCTATAAAAAAGAGGTTTTACACCGAGACGGTCGCGGGCAACAAATAACTGCCGACGGTTATCGTCCCACAGGATAAATGCAAACATGCCGCGAAAGCGCTGCAGGCATTCGACTCCCCATTCTTCCCATGCATGCACTATTGTTTCTGTATCGCTATGTGTTTTAAATACGTGGCCTTGCTGAACCAACTCAGCAGCTATTTCTTTATGGTTAAAGATTTCACCATTAAACACCACCACAACAGAGCCATCTTCATTGAATATCGGCTGATGCCCGCCCTCTAAATCAATAATAGAAAGTCGACGATGGCCCAGTGCAACATGGCTGTTATAATAATACCCTTCGTTATCCTGACCTCGGTGGGCTTGTGCTCTGTTGATATTTCTCAGCGTTTCTTGCTCAGTTTCAGGGAGCCCGGTTCGGCTGAACAAGCCGCTAATTCCACACATACTTACCACTCTCCCCTGTAAAGCCGGATATAGGCGTCTACCATCGACGTTTCACTGTACTGACCAACGATGATATCCCTTGCCTTCGAGCCTAATGCTGAAACCTGAGTAGGGTCGAAAAATAAGCTGAGCATGATGTCAGCCAGTCGTTGTTCATTGCCACTATCGTACAACTTTCCGCATAGTGCATTCACTACTTCGGGCATACCACCAACGCGGGTGACAACAGGAGGGACACCACAAGACATGGACTCAAGTAAGGTCATAGGAATGCCTTCGGCCAACGAACTCATAACAAACACATCCATGTCATCATACTCAGCTTTAACATTGAGCGTCGGCCCCACTAACTCGACTTTTTCAGTTAACTGGTAACTGTCGATTAACTGAGCTAAAGGCGCCATACATTCGCCGCCACCTACGATTCTCAGCGCACAGTTATTGGCAAAAGCCTTAGATTGCTGTGTAGCGGCATAAAATGCATTAATAAGAAGTGCCTGATTTTTAATTTTTGCTAAGCGGCCCACGTGGCCAAATACAAACTTCTTGTTGTCAGTGGGAGAATGGGTTGGAGAGAAATATTCTGTATCGATTCCGTTAACAATAAGTCTTAATTTAGCCTCATCAACGCCTACGTCATCACGTAACCATGAGTATAAATCTCTTGAAACCGGTACTATCCGATGAGTGAACATTGCCAGTACTTTTCTCATCAGGCGATATTTAGGGTTTACCCCTTCAGGATCTATAATATCCCGGCCATGTTCAGCATGTACTCTGAGTTTAACCCTTGCAAACCAAGCCACGAGCTGGAGTTCAAATGTGGCCAGATTATAGCTGTGCACACAGTCAGGCTTAAAACGGTTAATTTCGTCATAGAAGCGTTTAAAGATCCGTAAATCATTGCCGTCACGCTTATGCAGAGATATAACCTGAATGTTATGTTCAAGTAAGGCTGCAAACTCAGATGAGTACCCTGCGAGAGTAATAATCCTGTGCTCAAATTCATCGGCTGGCATGGTATTAACGCAATTGAGTAAAACACGCTCCAAACCACCAATATCAAGCCTGTGCACGACATGTATTATTCGCTTCACGGTGCTAGCCACTTGTTTGGTTAAGTATCGACATAAAGCGCTGCGCCTGTTGCATGTCATTGGTGGCCAGCACAATAAAGAATCCGTCACTGGGATGGCCGCTAATACGATTGACGAATTGTTGCCACTTAATATCAAAGCCTTTTATACTTTGCAGATTAGGTACCTGGTACCAGGCCAGCAATGTTCTTTTTTCACCGACCACGTTCACAATCTTTACGACTTTTACCCTTGCATTACCGATGCTTGTTAAAAAGACCTCTGCTTGAGTCCAGCTTTCATTATCGAATACTCTGTGACGAAAGCTGACAAGTTCTTGTCCCTGCTCTTTTTCATTGACATAGATAGCCCGAAATTTCAGCCCTTGCCATTCGCCATAATAAACGTCATCAGTAGTTGACGCTGCCCACTTCGGCGCGGCAGTTTCTACGATATCACTATTGCTAACAAAGCGCTGGAAGTGTTGGTCAACACCAACCTTATTATCAAAAGAAAATACTACTGCACTTAATAACTGCGGCGTGGCTAAAGTTGCGAATAAGATAATTCCCGCTGACCAGACTGATCTCACACTTCCCTGGGCAGGCAAATCTGTTGGCAATGAATTGATTGCTTGCTTTTTGTCGGCGCCAATTGAGCCCAAATAAAATAATAAAATGAGAATAAAGGCAAAAAAGAACCACCCGTAGACAAGGTGATCGGCGCCGGTTGCGTATTTCATATCAGAATAATAACCAATGGCCATAATGCCAAACGCTCTGAAACCATTAGCGATGATCGGCAGCACGGCACACACAACAATAAAAGCAATTTGCTTCCAGTATTTGGCATAGTTTAAATAGGCAAATAACACCCCAATAGTAAAGGTACCTATCAGGAACCGCACGCCAGCGCAGGCCTCGGCAACGTGAAACGCGCCATTAGGGAGGTACACATATAAACCTTCCCGATAGACCGGAATATTTAAGATATCCAGCATCGACACACTTAAATCAGCCGTCACTTCCTGCAGCAATGGGACGAGCTCTTCACCAAAAGGTACCGCAAATAACAAATACCCCAGAGGAAAAGCGATAGTCTTCGCTGCCTGCGTTCCTATTAATGCCCACACCAACAGGATCAAGGTTGAAACTGCAGCCACATGCATAAAGAGATTTATCGCTAATTGGTCAGCAACGACGAAAAAAAGCTGGACACACAATAAGGGAATAAATAACCAAACTGCGGGATTAATCACCGCAAAAGTTAACTGATGGCGTTTTTCATAGATAAGATAAACTGAAATCAAAGGCACTAAAAAGCAATGTTTATACGTTTCTGAGTTCGTCCAGACCGCCACCATATGCGCTAACGAATCATAAAAAACAAACAACCATACCAACACCAGCGCGCAGGCCAATAGCATCCAGTTGTGCTGGAAAGTGCGAGAATCGGCAGAACTTATAGAGTCACTCATAATTCCTCAACCAAGGTACTTTGAAAGATAAGGACCGATCATACGACTCAACCACAAAGGCAATCGTTTCCAACCATTGATAAACAGTGCATATTTAGGATTGTTAGGGCTTAAATTAGGTTGCTCTGTGGCCTTTACCAACGCGCGCAGATAATGTAATGGCTCTGCCGGTATGCCATAGGAAGTTTTATACTTTGCCGCCCCTGAATCATTTTTACTGCGGCCAAAATCAAACCTGTTGCATCCTCTTTGCACTGCATGACACATTAGTTGGTAATACATAAAGTCATTGCTTTTCAACGCGCGAGCCTCGTGTAGCCCACCGCCATAATAAGGCAGTACTTCGCCCTTAAAATAAAAGCTCAAAACCGCAGAAACAGGCTCACCTTGCTTCGTCGTCACGGTCAGGACGTCAAGTTGCTCAGGAAAGGCTTTAAGCAGATTCTTAAAATAGTCTTTATGAAAAACCGGTGTACCTAAATTTCTGACACTCTCAGCGTATACGTCGTAAGCAATCTCTACATTCTTATCAATATGATAATACAGATCGTTCTTTAATGAATGACGTATCACAGCTCTTTGCTTTTTCTTGATACCAGCGAGGATTTCTTCCGGTGTGGCGGCCAATTCAAATTCATACGTTGAATGATGGCAAAACAGCGTATAGTTACTATTGGTGACGGCTTTGCGATATCGTAACTCGACATAGTCTACTGCTAAATCCTGGCCTAATTTAAGCGCCGCATCTTCGAGGCTAATACGAATGGCATCAGAGTCAGCAATAGCACCGCCATAAACGCAAAAAGGGGTTGATACTAAGGTATGTCCAAATAAAATGCTTTTTTGCTGGACCAGCGGAAGAATGCCTACTATTTTATTTTGCTGTACAGCAAACAAAAAATGGCATTGATGTTTAAAGGTATTTTCAATGACGGTTTTCCAGCCGGAAAGATGGAAAAAACTTCCCTCACTGTGTGCCAACACATATTGATCCCAGTCCTGGCAACGGTCACTGTCTAAAGTGACAATGTCATAGTCCTTTATGTGATTAGCACACATATTGAAATCCCTACATCTTAAAGTTTATCTGTACCGTTTTTGGGCAATCCGGAAGTATCGATGTTGTAAACTGAACTCATCGTTTCCCATTGATAATGCTCTAATAACTTACTTAGCTTTTTCTCCATTACAGACAGATTAATATAATGTCTGAATTTGGATTTAACAGATGCATTTTTAATACGTGGCTGGTCTTTATCAATTTCCCAGGGATGAAAATAAAAGCTGTACGGTTCGCTCTCGTCCTTTAAGTATTTATCAATTCGCTGCTGCGACAACCAGTACGGGAAGAGCCTGAAGTATCCGCCACCACCAATACCAATGTTTCTGCCCTTGTGCTGCAAGGTTGGAATCGGGATCTCTATGATACCTTCAGGGCGGGTATGTTTAAATCGTGGCCACTCCGGCACGCCGTATAAATCATGCTTAACCGGGTATGTACTGGACGAATATTTGAACCCCAATTCGACTAATACTTCATATACCCATTCATTGCTCGAATCGATTGAAAAACTCGGCGCCCTGTAACCATGCAACGCCTGGCCACTGGTTTGCTCCAGAATATCCTTGCTGACTCTGACATCTTCATAAAAATCAGCTTTACTCATCGTAGTAGCCCGTCGATGTGAAAGCCCGTGACTAGCAAGCTCGTGCCCTGCATCAACGATTCGCCGAATCATATCCGGGCAACGCTTAGCAATCCATCCCAACGTAAAAAACGTCGATTTGACGTTTTTTTCAGCAAATAAATCTAACAACCGGTGCATGTTATCGCCCACTCGCAATGGAATAGAATCCCACTGGTCTACGCTGATGGAAGACTCAAAGGCCGACACCTGGAAATAATCTTCAACATCCACCGTCATGGCATTTTTGCTGGAGCCGAGCTGCTTTGCCATAGCTGTGTTACCGCCCTTTACCAAATAAAATGACTTCGACAGTTCTAATCAAAATGAGAATATCCAGCAACATACTTTGGTGTTTTACATAATAAAGGTCAAATTTCAGTTTTTCGATTGAATCATCAACTGATGCCCCATAAGGGTAATTTAGTTGTGCCCACCCGGCTAACCCAGGCTTAACGTTATGGCGTTGGTTGTAATAAGGCACTTCCTTAACAAGTTGCTCCACGAATTCAGGCCTTTCAGGTCGCGGCCCTATAAATGACATTTCACCTTTAAATACATTAATCAGTTGTGGTAATTCATCAATGCGGTACTTACGAATAAAGTTACCTATACGGGTAACCCTGTCATCATTCTTAGCTGCCCATTTTGCCCCGTCTTTCTCAGCATCTGTTCGCATACTTCTGAATTTAACAATTTTGAACAGCTTACCGTTATGACCCACCCGCTCCTGACGGTAAAAAATAGGCGCTTTGGTGCGCCGACCATCATCAAAATAAATGAGTATTGCTGTGAACAACATAAATGGCCAGGTGACCATCAGCATCACTGTGGCAAACAACGCATTGATGGTGTAGTCCAACGCGTCTCTTAAATAGTTCTGCGAATGAAAACCATTAGAATATATCACCCAGCTTGGATACATTAAATTAACCGCTATCTGGCCGGTTTCGCGTTCAATAAAGTCCAACAGATCAGTAATTTCGACGCCTCTTAAGCGGCAATCAAACAGCACATCCAGCGGTAGGGTGCCGCGTCGTTGATCACACGCAATAACCACTTCTTCAATATCGTTCTCAACCAGGAAGTGGCGCAGACTTTGCTCAACCTTCAGGTGTATAATTTTTTCATTCTTAATTCCATCTTCGCGGTTATCACCAGGTAAAGGAATAAACCCGAGGATATCAATACCAATTCTATCCACGTCACGGCGCATACGTCGTTCAATAATGGCTGCTCTTTCTCCGGCTCCCAGCACTACCAGGCGTAACCGGCCCAAGCCAAGTAAACCTAACCGATTAGTAAAATACCGAAAAAATACGATAGCGATCAGATTTAAACAGATTGCAGTTGGAAGATAGTAAGCATGCATTTGCAGTGAACCAAAAAATGTTCCGGTGACAACCTCAACAATAAAATAGGTCAACCCCAGGCTTACAAAGACACGCCTGATAATCCCCCTGAAGGTTTCCCGAAGTTTAGCTTCATAAAGACCAACTGATAGCGAACACAGTAACACCGTTATAGTGATCAAAAACATGTTCACCGTGTTTGTTTCGATATCTGGCGGTGGAATGAGATCTAACTGCACTAAAATGAAGCTGGTTATATAGCCGATATAAGAGACCAGCAAAGCTTCGGTAATTACCAGTGCGTTAGAACGTTTATTTTGTCGGTTTTTTGCAACTGCCATATTATTGTGTTTATTAACCATGCTGCTGTGAACATTTATGATATGACATTTTAATTAGTTGATATAGACTAGTTTTGCCTTATCGTTAAATAATTATCAAAGCAGTACAATAATTTAATGAATTTGATGTAACATTCGATGCTAACGATGCGCTGTTTGCTTTGTCATCGTTAAAGGAATTGCAAAATGAGCAATATAATAAAAATTTGCCTGTTTATGTTGATCGTAATGATGGTGGTTGGTTGTCAAAGTAACAGACTGCCGGAAGCAACTACCCGGACATCGTTAACTAGCGACGTAAACAACTACCAGTATTTAATCGGACCTGGTGATAGCCTTACCATATTTGTATGGCGCAACCCTGAAATCTCAGGCAACTTCCTGGTCAGACCAGATGGCAAGGTAACTACCGCACTGGTCGAAGATCTGAATGTGTCAGGTAAAACGCCAACCGCTCTGGCCCGCGAAATTGAAGAAGAACTGTCAAAATATATTAACAACCCCAGAGTAACCGTCAGCGTTACTGGTTTTCAAGGCCCTTTAAGTGAACAGGTCAGAGTCATAGGCGAAGCAACTAACCCTAAGGCCATTAACTATACTGAACACATGACTTTGCTTGATCTCATGATTGCCGTTGGCGGATTAACAGAGTTTGCTGATGGTGATAACGCTAAGCTAATTCGCGTTATCGATGGTAAAAAACGTTCATTTGATATAGAAATCGACGAATTAATCAGAGAAGGCGATATTTCACAAAATGTTGATATGTTGCCTGGTGACATCGTTATCATTCCTGAAGCCTGGTACTAAATAATTAATAATTAAAACGGAAAGAACTCGTAATGCAGGATTTTCAGCAACTGCTAAACCAAGCGCTTGACTACGTTAAAGGCATTTGGATAAAAAAACGTTATGTCATGATAAGCTCCTGGCTATTATGCCCTATTGGCTTTATTTATGTCGCATCACTACCCGACACTTTCCAGTCCAAAGCGGTTGTATATGTTGATACCCGATCTGTTTTACAGCCGTTATTACGTGGTTTAGCGATTCAATCTAATCCTGAGCAAGAAGTCAGTATGATGGCAAAAACGTTGCTGAGCCGCGGCAACGTTGAAAAAATAGCACGGGAAAGCGACTTAGATCTGAATACCCAAACCAAAGAGCAATTTAATGCATTGGTGACATCATTAACCCAGTCTATTGACCTGGACTCTACTGGTCGCGACAATATTTACAGCATATCCTTTAGTCATCGCTCTCCCGAAGTCGCTCAAAAAGTAGTTCAGGAAACCCTCGATTTATTTGTTGAAGGCTCCTTAGGCAACAACCGCCGGGATACTGATACCGCCGGGCGGTTTCTCGACGAGCAAATAGCCGAATATGAAAACCGACTGACGGAAGCTGAACAGCGACTGGCTGACTTTAAACGTCAATACAGCAATATCCTGCCATTACAAGGCTCTTACTACTCGGCATTGCAATCACTCAGCGATCAACTTGATGCGACAAAACTGGAACTAAAACAGGTTGACGAACAAATTGAGTCAATGAAAGCGCAATTTGATTCGTTCAAGTCAACTGACAGTTTTGGCGTAACGAATAATGACAATCCGGCACTGCAAACTCGCTACGACAACCGCATTAAAGCGCTTGAAGAAGAGTTAGATCGTTTATTGTTGCGGTTTACAGAACTCCACCCCGACGTACAGGCCACCAAGTCATTACTCTCTTCACTAGAAGAGGCCAGAAAAAAAGAAATCGAGGCGTTCCTCAACAGCGACAGCGAGGATTCACCCGTAAGTGAACTCAATACCGAAATACGCCTTGAGTTAAGTCGCCTCAGAAGCAACAAAGCGGCGCTCAAAGTAAAAGAACAGTACCTCAACGAAAAAATTACTGAACTGAGGTCCAAGATTGATTTAGTACCACAAATTGAAGCAGAGTCTACAGCACTGAACAGAGATTATGGCATCACTAAGGACAAGTACGAAGATTTGTTAAGCAGAAAGGAAGCCGCAAGTATTTCTCGCAGGGCTGATGTCTCAGCGGAGGATTTGCAATTTCAGATTATCGAACCGCCAGTTGTGCCTCTGAAAGCCTCGGGGCCCAATAGAGTTATTATGTACACCGGCGTTATGATTGCAGCGTTTGGTTTAGGGGTCGGCATTGCCTTTTTACTCAGCCAGTTGTCACCGGTACTGTTAAGAGCAAATCAACTTGATAACTTATCTGATTACCCCATCTGGGGGACGGTAAGTCATTTCAACAAGCCTCAGATAAAGAAACGCAATCGCCAACGACTCACCATTTTTGGTTTATCAACGGGCGTATTATTAGCCATTTATATCGTGCTGGTGGGCGCTGAAATTATGAATATTAAGCTTTTCTGAGAGGGTTGATTATGAGTAATACCATTGAAAAAGCGTTACAACGAAATCAACAGCAACGTCAGGAACAATCCAGCGATGATGCTGCTCCCGCTGCCTCTGGTTCAGCGAGCAATGATATTAAAGAGCCTATGTTTCTTGACCTGGAGAAACTGGAAGAAAAAGGCTACGTCTCTGTCTCAGGGGCTCGAAAGCAGATAAACGAGGAATTTAGGGAAATTAAACGTAAACTGTTGTCGAATGCATTTGGCAAACTCGCTAAAACACTCAACAACAGTAATATTATTATGGTCTCAAGTAGTCGGCCATCAGAAGGAAAAACGTTCACCGCAACTAACCTTGCGTTAAGTATCGCGTCAGAACAAGATAAAACTGTATTACTAGTGGATGCAGACGTACTAAAACCCAATGTGTTGTTTAGTTTGGGTATAGAGCGCAGAAATGGCTTAATGGAATACCTTACCGGTGAAGTCGACGATATCGCGGATGTGCTGTACTCCACAAATATTGATAAACTGAAAATTATTCCTGCCGGAAAGACACATCACCTGAGTACTGAATTACTCGCCAGTCAAAAGATGCACGATACAATACAAGAATTTGCTAATCGTTACTCAGACCGTGTCGTGATTATTGACTCGCCACCTTTGATTGGTATTACTGAAACTGCGGTACTGGCAAATTTTGCAGGGCAAGCAGTGGTTGTGGTGGAAGAAGGCAAAGCTAAAATGCATGATATAAAAGCATCTATAGAGCGTTTAAATCCTGACATGGCGATCGGTTTTGTGGTGAATAAATCCGTTTATAACGACGGCGATATGGGCTATTACGGTTACTACGGTTATGGCTCAGAATAATTCTAAACGGTCCATAAAAACCGCTTTATGGCTGTTACCGATAACTTTTTTGGCACAAGTAAACAGTTCGTTATCAGCGGAAGCGGGTTTATTATCTTCGGTAAGAACGGAGTACATTGGTCAAAAAGTCAACAGAGAAGAAGGCGATGAACTTACTCTGCACTCTTACTCTGTAGCACCAAGTGTAACCGCATTTATTAATAGCCGAACCATTGATGCAAGCTTTAGTGGTAATCATACTTATTTAAAACGAGATAACGAGACGCTATCAACAGAAAATAACTTTTCAACCTATCGTTCCTTTTTAACATACTCGCCCTTTGAAGATATTTTCACACTTTCCGCGCAGAGTTCAGTGCAATACCGGCCAGACGGTACGCAAAATTTCATTATATCTGATTTCATTAGTAACCCTGATGCGCTGGCGAAAACGACCAAACATAACGTGAGTACAACAGTCAAAACATCGCAGGCTGACTATGTAAACACCCTAATGAAAGTAGGCTTCACAAAGCTCAAAGTCGACCGTGCAGAGACCGCTTCAGGTGCTGATATCAATTCAGATAACACAAATTTAACGCTCAATTTAAGTAACGGCGACAAAGCATCACTTTTTTACTGGCAAGTTGACGGGCAATTTCAGGAGTCAACGCGAGACAACAGTACCTACAATAATTTCAGAAGCATCAATGGTAACGCAAAAACCGATTTTATGATGCTCCCCTGGCTTGGAATTGCACTCACCGGCACGACAGAGCGTTACGATACGTCGGCATCCGGTTCAGTCTTTGAAAGCACCAGGCAATACAGCACCTATGGTGCCGGCCTGACATACAGGCAAAGTCAGTACAGAACCATCAGCGTTACATTGAACGGTGTTGATACAGAAAGTGAATTCGCCGACGACGACAACTTTATTGCCGCAGATATCAATTGGGCGTTCAGTAACAGAACGAGTTTTTTATTGCGCCTGAACAAACGTTTCTTTGGCCGCAGTGCTCAATCGGCACTCAGATATAACAGTAAGTACTTCCGCAGTACAATTGGGTATACCGAAACCGTCACCAATACGACACGACTATTATCGTCGGTCGAAGACTTAGGCCTGTTTGTTTGTCCGGCTTCATTTTCAGATATAAGTGAGTGCCAACAGCCAGACTCTATGGATTATATCCCCCAACCTGGCGAAATACTGGCGCAGTTTAGTCAAAATGTATTCGAGTTGGATGACAATATTATTGTGAGAAAGGCATTAAATGCCGCTATCGGATATAGTTTCTCAAGACTAAACCTTAATCTGTCATTACGTCGTGCTGAAGATGACTATTTGAATTTGCAAAGTCAACGATCATCCGACTCTGTGGGTTTAACAGGTAGTTTTGCAGCCAGCAGAAATACTAAATTTATCGCCACGATCCAGTATTCAGACATAGACGGTCAGAGTCAGACATTGATACCGCAACAATCAAAAGTAAAAAAAATATCACTGGACGCTCGCCATACGTTAGGGAAGCAACTGAGCGCTTATTTAACATTGACCATTGTCGATCAGGAAGGTGATTTTCAGTCTTCTTCGCGACTCTTTGGTAATAACTTCACTGATACCCAGCTTACGTTGGGGCTGAAATATGAAATCCTGTGAGATACCCTGCGTAAAAGTGGCAGTTCAAAAGATATCCTGGTAAGTACTGTTAGTGCTCATTGTCTTTGCGCTCTTCATCATCTTGCTGGTCAGCGCTTTCATTCTTTAAGCGGGTGTAATCCTGATATTTTTTCTTCAGAACCTTATCGATATGCTGCGTGAGTTTGACTTTGTGACTGATGGCGTCATCTAACGCATCCACCAGTTCACCCAGCATATTTTTATAATATTCAATTTCATTAACTGTCTTGCCACCAGGGGTTGTTAAAGTAAAAGCTGCAGATTGCTTAGTTGCATTCGCCAACTCTTCATCGGCATTAACCTCTTCCGGATCAAACATTTCGCTATTTATCTCTTCGACAACCTGATTAATGGCACTCTCTTCAAATGTGCTAATGTCTTCGAGATAACCAAATAACAGCGTCCTGTCGAGTAAGGTATTCACTCGGCGGGGGATCCCCTTTGAGAAATCAAAAATAGCCTGATAAGCGCCATCACTAAACAGTTCACTGCCACTCCAGCCTGCCTGATTCAACCTGTGCTCTATATACTCTTTTACCTCTTCAACATTGAGCGGTTGTAAATGGCAGGAAGCCACTATCCGTTGTCGAAACTGCTCCATATTCGGGGCGCGTAAAATAGGTTGAAGTTCCTGCTGACCCAGCAAAAAGCTCTGTAGCAGCGGCTTACCTGCATGCTGGAAGTTTGACAGCATACGAAGTTCTTCGATGGTTTCCAAAGGCAAATTTTGCGCTTCATCAACCAGCAGCAGAGCTCGTCTTCCCTGACTGTTTAGCAGGTACAGATACTTTTCTAATTCACCGATGATGTCAGCTTTGCTTTTTCCCGCCACATTAATATCAAACCTGGCAGCGACCATTTTCACCAACTCATCCGGCGATAACTTCGGTGTAACAATCTGCGCGGCAACAATGTCTTGTTGAATATCGGCCAGCAAACTATTTGCTATGGTTGTTTTTCCGGTTCCCACGCCTCCCGTTATCACAATAAACCCCTCGGCCTGAGACAGGCCATATTGCAAATACGAAATAGCCCTTTTATGTAATTTGCTGGCGAAGAAAAATGCCGGGTCAGGTGTTAGCTGAAACGGTTTAGACGTAAGTCCATAGTAACTTTCATACATAGATGATAACTGCCAATCAATGTCGGGTTGGTGTCATCACCAACCCAGGTTTACCGATACGCTGACACGATTAGTGAACAAATAAAACTGAACAAAATATCGCCAGCAAACAAGCGTTATTACACTACTAACGAAAACTCTGTTGGCTGACAATCGTTTCAATTATACCGGTTGTCGACACACCTTCTTCAAAATGAAGTACTTTTACAGTGCCACCGTTATCGAGCACCTCTTGCCCGCCCGCGATATCCTCAACTTTATAGTCGCCGCCTTTTACCAGGATATCCGGCAGCACACTCGCAATTAGACGTTGTGGAGTATCTTCGCTAAAGGGAACAACCCAGTCTACCGCGCTTAAGCCCGCCAGTACGGCCATGCGTCTGGCGACTGTATTCACAGGCCGGCCAGGGCCTTTTAACGCCTGTACTGACGCATCAGTGTTTACTGCAACGATGAGCCGGTCGCCTAATTTCGCCGCAGCATCCAGATAGGAAACGTGGCCCGCATGTAAAATATCAAAACAGCCATTGGTCATAACCACTTTCTCACCTCTGGCCTGGGAGGCTTTGACCGCCAGCATCAACTGCTCTTCAGACATGACCCCACCGTCCGGATGGCTATGCTGACCTGCCGCCACAGCCAGTTCAGTAGTCGTAATAGAGGACGTACCCAATTTACCCACTACGATACTGGCAGCCAGATTCGCCAGTACACTTGCGCGCTCCAGGCTTTCACCAGCAGCAATACTGGCGGCCAGTATTGAAATCACCGTGTCACCGGCGCCAGTCACGTCATAAACCTCTTTTGCTTTCGCTGGCAAATGGAGTTCATCGCTATCTGGCACAAATAGCGTCATTCCCTGCTCTGAGCGGGTTACCAGTAAAGCTTCAAGCGCGAGTGTTTTACACAGGGTATTAGCGCGTTCGATAAGCTGCTGTTCGCTATTAATCTCGCCAACCACTACCTTTAACTCAGCCATGTTTGGCGTTATTAATGTCGCACCATGGTATTTAGCAAAATCATTACCTTTGGGATCTACAATGACAGGCACTGAATGTTGTCGGGCCTGTGCGATCAAGGTTTGCGGATCACTCAATGCACCTTTGGCATAATCAGATAATATAACAGCATCACATGCAGCCACATGCGCAGCATAGCTGGCATTAAGCGTAGCCTTATCAACATCAACAAATGAACGCTCAAAATCCATTCTGAGTAGTTGTTGGTTGCGGCTCATGACACGCAATTTAGTAATGGTATCGAGCCCCTCACAGCGCGTAAAAATGCACTCTATACCATAACCTGAAAGGCGGTTATGCAAAATGTCTGCATTCTCGTCATTGCCAACCATCCCCAGCAGGGTAACTTTCGCTCCCAGTGAAGCCAGATTGATAGCAACATTTGCTGCGCCGCCCGGGCGGTCCTCAATATCATTGATATTGACAACCGGCACAGGCGCTTCAGGAGAAACGCGCGCTGTTGAACCACTCCAGTAGCGGTCTAACATTACATCGCCAACCACTAAAATATGTACTTGATTAAAATTCGGAAGTGCCATTGCTGTCTTTTTCGTTACACTAGTGCCGCCAGTATAACAGCGAAGTGCAGATGAGAGCCAACCCGCGAGAACCAGCCAATGCAACCATGGTATGTTTATTTATTGAAAACCGCGTGCAACACCCTATACACGGGAATTACAACGGATCCCAAACGGCGATTGCGACAACACAGTGGAGAGCTCAAAGGCGGAGCAAAAGCCTTGCGAGGTAAGCTCCCTTTGCATTATTACTGTATTTTCGAGGTTGAAAACAAAAGCCATGCCCTGCGTTTAGAGGCCTGGATTAAACGCTGTAATCGCAGCGTAAAAAACAAATTACCCGATGAGTCAATCTCGCTGCCAGTTAAAGCGCAAAAGTTGAGTAACGAGTTTATCCGGCAGATTAACTCAGCACACCGCTGACAATCAGAGCAATACCGATACTGAGCGTGAACTCCACCGCGGCCACGCCAACATTATGCTGTTCGTCAACTTCTTTTTGATAATTAATGCCATTGAGGATAGTACGCTTACTGAGCGCCAGTAAAAACCAAAGGAGTAACGACAACAACACACTGGTAATCAGCCATCCAGTGACATTGCTGACGTAACCTTCAGGGCTATATACTAACAATGCCCCGGCAGATGAAACGACTATCGCGGTGCCGAGCAGGTTGCCAGCATGCTGTAATGCCAATGCAAGCTGCCCTACATCGAGTGCCGACTGGAATGAGTGATTCTGATTTTGCATTGCATAGCGCATTTCATACAGCCGCGTCATAATGAGCAAAATAGCCAGTACCACTAAGAATCCGGTCACAATAGCAATAATGGCATTCATATCGGTCCCGTCTACCCACTCCATAATACTGCGCAGGATAATCGCACTGGACACAACACTGGCTGCATCGACCAACGCAATGCTGACATTTCGCTCGCTAATTTTGTGGTAGGTATCAACCGCATTGAGGACAATCTTATCGTGAGCAAACCGGCCCACTTTAACCAGCAGAATACCTACACAGCCAAACACCAGCATACCCAGCGCGGCACCTTCATAGCCCTGCCCTACATGCCGCCCCACTACTGAACTCATGACTAAGCACAGTGATAACATGCCACCCGCAACACTAATACCAAACGCAAAATTGTCTTTTACACCCAACTCATCGCTGACCGAATTTTTCGCGCGGGAACGTGACAACCATTTCATCACCAACAGCAGCACTAAGGCCAGAACCACATCGATAACCACATAAACCCATAAGTCATGTTCCAGCGGCACCAATTTAACCAATGTATCCATTTCTACCTCTTGAGCACGTCTAGTACTGGAGCCTGATACAAGATTGTGCCAGACTCTCCACATACAGTATCCTATCCTAAGTGATTATGTGTACGGAAAAAACGACTAACAGGATTATTCAGCACCAAGCTGAGCAAAACTGGCAAATGATCGCAGCCAGCACCGGTGCTGCAGAACTCCCAACTCAGTTTCATGACAGTATTAAACAGGTTATAGGCCTGAGTAAGTTCATCACTGAAACCGCACTGACTAAATCCTCGCTATTCGCTGATATTCTGAATCATCGTTGGCACACTAATATAGATATGCCGGTGGTTTGCGATGCATTTAAGGAGCGTATCAGCGACGTAAACAGTGAGGATGAATTGTTCTCATCACTGCGCCAGTTTCGTGCCGAGCAAATGACCGCACTGGCTTGGCGCGACCTGACTCACCAACAAACTATTGAGCAATCACTGTTGCAAATGAGCCTGTTAGCAGACACGCTGATTCTGGCTGCCTACGAGTGGTTATACAACTCACTTGTTAAGCGCTATGGCACACCTCAAGGCCCCATCGGTCCGCAGCCAATGTTAATTTTAGGCATGGGTAAGTTAGGCGGCAAAGAGCTTAATTTTTCCAGCGATATCGATCTTATTTTCAGTTACCCGCACAAAGGCGAAACTGATCATCCACGCAAGCCAATCGAAAACCAGCAGTTTTTTACCAAACTGGCGCAAAAGCTCATTGCGGCGTTGAATAAAATCACCCCTGAGGGGCAGGTTTTCAGGGTAGACATGCGATTACGGCCATTTGGCGAAAGTGGCCCGCTGGTTGCGCATTTTGGTGCACTGGAAGATTACTACCAGGAACAAGGTCGTCAGTGGGAACGCTATGCCATGATCAAAGCCAGGGTGTTAAACCCTGCCTCGGCGTACACGCAACAATTGGAGGCCATTTTAGCACCTTTCATTTACCGGCGTTATCTGGACTTCACCACGATTGACGCCATTCGGGATATGAAGCGGCTCATCAATAAAGAACTGCGCCGCCGCCGCTTGTCTGACAATATAAAACTCGGTGCCGGTGGTATTCGTGAAATCGAGTTTTTCGCGCAAAGTTTTCAGCTTATCCATGGCGGACGTGAGGCCAGCCTGCAGTCGAAAGAGTTGTGCCATGTGCTCAATACACTGGCAGCGCTAAACTTAATTGAACCGGATGCCATCAAACAGTTACTCACCGATTACTATTTTTTACGTAAAACCGAGCATACGCTGCAGCAATTCAACGATGAACAAACCCAGCAATTACCCGATACAGAATGGCCCAGAGCTGTTGTCTCTTGCGTGATGGGCTATGCCGATTACAGCGCGTTTTACAGTGATTTAGAACGGGTCATGCAGCGTGTCCATGAACAATTCAATCAGTTAGTATCAGAACCTGGTGACGAGCAACAGGAGCAGGATTCCCTGTTTAGCCGCTGCAAAGATGCCTGGTTGCTTGATATAACACCGGAAGAGTTTACCGACGTGTTCAATCAGGATATGCCAGCGTCAGCTGCCAGCCAGCTATTTGACCAATTAAGTCAGTTTAAGCAACACTTAAACCGCCACCGAATGGGGCAAAGGGGCGAAGATACTCTATCAAAACTGATGCCTGAACTGCTCTATTTTATGCTCAAACAGTGTCCGGCGGATATCACCATTATATTGCCCCGCTTGTTTAGTGTGATCAATGCCATCACCGGCCGTACAACTTATTTGGATTTGTTGCACGAGAATCCTGACGTACTCAAGCAACTCATCAGACTTTGCGCTCGCAGTGAATGGATTACACAGCAAATCCGCAATTTCCCATTGCTGCTCGATGAACTGTTAACGCCACTATATTTACAACAGCAAGAAACGGATATTACCAGGGTTCATGAGCAATATACCGATGAGCTTCGTCAGGCATTATTAAGGGTAGAGCCTGACGACACTGAACAACTTATGGAACAATGGCGACAGTTTAAGTTATGCCAGCAATTGCGCATTGCAGCCAGTGATGTATCCGGCTCTCTTCCCATAGCCAGGGTAAGTGATAAATTAACAATCCTTGCAGAGGTATTGCTCAATGCTGTTTTCAAGTCTGCATGGCAACAACTGACTGAAAAGTTCGGCGCACCACAACACCTTGGTGATAACGAAACGGGCTTTTTAATTGTTGGCTATGGCAAGTTAGGCGGTTACGAACTCGGATATGGCTCCGATCTCGACTTAGTGTTTATCCATAATGCACCACAGGAAAGCCATACTACTGGCCCCAAAAGCGTGTCTGCTCAACAGTTTTATATAAAGCTCGCACAGCGCATCATGCACCTGTTAAATACCCGTACCCTTTCTGGCCAACTATTTGAAGCAGATTTACGCTTGCGACCATCAGGTAATTCAGGCCTGTTGTGTTGTCATATGAATGGCTATACCCATTACCAGCAAAACGAGGCCTGGACCTGGGAACATCAGGCACTGGTGAGGGCGCGCAGCATTTTGGGTGACGAGCCTTTGCAGCACGAATTTAACACGATCAGAACCGCGATCCTGGGGCGTCATCGAGATACCGACGCACTTGCAATTGAAGTGGTTAAGATGCGCCGCAAAATGCGCGAGCACCTGGTAGATAAACACGCCATCGGCCTTGACTTAAAACAATGTGAAGGTGGCATCACCGATATTGAGTTTATGGTTCAGTATTGGGTGCTCGGTTTTGCCAGTGAATACCCGGCGCTGACCAAATGGCCCGATAACTTAAGGATAATTGCCGCCGCTAAAGAAGCAGGTTTACTCTCGTCAGATCATGCTGAACAATTACAAACTGCCTACTTAACCCTGCGCGATCATTATCATCAGCTCACTCTGGCAGGTCAGAAGTTTGCACACAGCAATGAAGAAGTTGACCTGGTTCGGCGTCACGTTACTGAGCAATGGCTACAATTGTTTGACGGGGTTGAATAGGCCGACATTAACGTTGGCACTTGCCTGCTGAAACGGCGCGCACTAATGTGAGCTGTATCAGTTGGTTCGTACCCGGTTACATTCAGTGGTAAGGTATTCGGACATTTCTTCAGTTACAACCAGTGAGCGTTGCTTAGGGCAAACAAAGGTAGCAACTTTACCTTCAAAGTTGCTGTCGATAGCGCTGGCTATTGTGGCCAGCGATCCTGCAACGGTATCATCCATCTGAAACTGATGCTTAATAACAAAGTCCTGTTTTAAGTTCCAGATCACCTGCATGCCTTCTTGTTCGGCATAAGCTGAAATCGCTTTTCGCAGGGTATTCCCGGCTGTAAAGGTACGATACTTATATTCGCCAACCCAACGGTCATCCACTGGCTTAGCCTCACTGGACATCGACTCCAGTCGCTCTTCTAAGCTTTCATCTGACATGGCCATATCCAACACCATGTCAGCACCTTCAAAGACCGGCTCTTCATTAGTCATTCTAAACTCACTGTAAAAATCGGACAACCCACGGGCAACAGAACGCTCGTCCGGAGCATCTACAGGTTTAGGCTGAGAGCTAAGGTTCATTTGCAAATGAATAACAACAGCCGCGACAATAACCACTATTACTGCCAGCGCTAAATGTTTCGCCCAAAATACAGAGGTAGTAGGCTTTTTATCCATTGCTGCTCTCAAATTAAATCATCTCGGTTTTGTTAATAACATCGCCAGAATCAGTAAATTAAACTATCAGGTTTACCTTATTACTGGCTCAAAAGCTGTCAATAAGAACCTGTTTAAATACGCCTTAATTGTATAGTGAAGGCTCATTGGGGTCCGGTCTTGTTTTAAACCGCTTGTGCATCCACAAGTAACTATCAGGTTGCTCATTAATGATATCGGCAATTTTTTGATTTAGTAAAGTCAAACCAGCAATATCGTCGAGATTTTTTAAATCTGGCATTGGAGGGTAAAATTTTACTTTATAACCGTGTTGAGTGTACTGAGAAGTAATTATCAACGGTTCGCAGTTGGCGCGGCGTATAAACATCATGGTCGCTGTTGTGGTTGCTGCCGCGTTAACACCTGCAAAAGGTACGAAGATACTCTGACTTCTGCCGTAGTCCTGATCCGGCAAATATAAGCATAGTTCTCCCTCTTCCAAAGCGCCCAGCAATGCGCGTGCATTTCGTTTGTGTATCATATATTTATTGGACCGGGCCCGACCATGATACTGAAGGTAATCCATAAGTGGGTTATTGTGTTTACGATAAAAAGCAATACTAGGATACTTAAGGCCAACCATCCGGCATGCGAACTCCAGGTTCATATTGTGCAGCGCCATACCAAACACACCTTTGTGTTTAGCCAAAATTTCGGCGGCATGCTCAAACCCCTCAACATCACCGTGTTTCCTTACCCGCCAGTCAGGCCACCACCACCCCATTGCGGTTTCATAAACCCCCATGCCAGCCCGGTACAGGTTTTGCCGGACTAACTCTTCCTGCTCTGCGACAGGCATATCGGGGTAACATAACTCAATGTTACGCTTGGCCACTTTTACTCGGGAACGGGCGAATTTACTTAACAACCAGCCAGTTACCCGTCCAAACAACCTAATCACCGGCAGTGGTAGCCAGCTCACGAGATACAAATAGAAAACACCTAACCACACTAACCAAAAACGGGGGCCTAAAAAGCGCAGGGAGAAGCTGGGCGGCTTAATTGCTACAGCCAATGCTGAATTCCTCTTGAGTATAGCTAACGATGAAATGCAGCGGTATTGCATGCCGCATAATTGTGGACAGCATTGTAGCCTATGTTATTTCAATTGAATACTCACAGGGTTTGATTAAACAGGCACTTGGGGTATTTTTAAAGCCGCTTAAGTATGCCACCAGACACCTGGCCTCAACAAATACAAAACACAGATCAGGCACTGATACTTACCTGTGTCTCTTTGCACCTGCGGCCAGATATTCCTGTCAAAGAGATTGAGGTCATTTTCTAGCGCCCCTACGCGGAATACCTACCCGCAAGGCACTGCTCAAACCAACGGCAGTCATCTTTTCCAGCAAGCCACAGCAGCGAAGACTTAATAGGTTTTGTCGATATATTTGAGTTTTTTCTCAAACTCATCGAAATCGTCCGATTTCTGATAGTCAAAATGATACTGATTATGAAAGCCAAACTGCATCGCTACTTTTGCATCGTTTATAAACAGCGTGTATCCATCGAAATCTGTATACGCGACAACCCCCTCAAGCTGGTATTTACCGTCGGCTTCCTTTCCTTCCTGACGGATTTTGTCGTAGACGCGTAATACCATTTTGGTATCTAATTCATTCTTCATAGTGACCTCCTTTGTTATTAATACCGCTTTTCTATTGCTTTAGATTAACTTATCGGATAAATCAGTCATGAAAGCACAGCGGTGTTAATTGAAATCGTAACGGATACCCAGTGATAAGATGCTGGCATCAAAACCATCTTTACCCCGTAAGTATTCTGCTTCGAAGCGCACAAAGGTATTGGTTGCAACGGCATAATCAAAGCCCAAACCTAGCAATCCGGCAATGGTATCGTCGTCGTACTGACAACGATTTTGGCCAACGTCACTCGTGTTACCACTGCAATTCCCTTCATTGTCCGTTACCGAATGCTGCAGCGACACATTGGCAACCCCTAACCGGTAATACAGCTCGCCAACCGAGCCGGTAGCCTTACCGGTAACGCCTAAGTAAATCGCATCTGCGGTAATTTCATCTTTGCGGGTTTGGTTATCATTTATTTTATCAGCCAGGCGATAGAAACCGGCTTCCACATGCCATTGACGATGAAACTGATGACCCACGACTACCCGATAGCTTACATCTTGTTCGGACAGTTCATTGGTTTCAATATCACTGTATCCGGCACCAACAACAGCATAAAGTCGCGCCATCGCAACAGCATTGGTTGCGATCAGGGACAATAAAACCGCCATAACAATTGCTTTTACGTTCATTGATTTGGATACCTCTTAGAGGGGGTTTAATAAAAAGCCGTCAGTCATGAAATTCAGATTACGGGTTAAGGAATAACATCACAGCTCTACCAGGCAGATACTGCACCGACGAATGTTCACTATAGAAGCAACACGATTAAATTCAATCATCCACAGAGTACCGCAATATTATCTGCCGGGCAGTTTTTTTAACGGACACGGGCAGACAAGTCATTTTTATGTACCAGCAGCACGTCGCCATACCTTGCAAAATTCGGATAATCCCGTGCCAGAAGCCAGCTAAATTATGTAAAGTTTTTGAAACGCTTTCGCCTGCCATTTAGAGAAATAGCAACATACCTAATTACTTTCAGTAACTTAACAACTTATTTGCAAATACACTCAATTTCTGTATTATTATCAAATCCAACTGGTCAGATGAGCGGATGAGTTATGAGTATCAGAACAAGTTTAAAGAAAGTATTACCTCCAATTTCAATTACAGAGCAGGAAGCACTTGATGCCGGCGACATTTGGTTAGAGTCGTCTATTTATCGGGGCGTGCCTGATATGGAGGCACTGCGTCACGTACCTCAGGCTAAACTGAGTGCTGATGAGCAGGCTTTCCTTGATGGGCCTGTACAGAAATTATTAACCATGGTTGATGACTTTGAATTAGGCAATTCAAAGCATATCCCCCAGCATATTCTCGATTTTCTTGGTGAGAACCGCTTCTTCTCAATGATCATTCCAAAGAAGTTTGGCGGTCTGGAGTTTAGCCCCTACGCTAACTCAACCATTGTTGCCACCATTGCCGCTAAAAGTGGGGCCTTAGCCGTTACCGTTATGGTGCCTAATTCATTAGGTCCAGGCGAGTTACTGATGCATTATGGCACAACTGCCCAGCAAGACTACTGGCTGCCTCGCTTGTCTGTAGGTAAAGACATTCCCTGCTTTGCCCTGACCAGCCCTGAGGCCGGTTCTGACGCCGGAGGCATTCCTGATGCCGCTATTGTTACAAAAGGCGAATGGAACGGTGAAGAAGTCATCGGTCTGTCTGTTAGCTGGGACAAGCGATACATTACCCTGGCACCGATCGCGACAGTATTGGGTTTGGCCTTTAAAGTTTTCGATCCGGATCAACTACTCGGCGATAAACTAGAACTGGGCATTACCTGTGCCCTGCTGCCTAAGTCTCACCCTGGCGTGGAATTAGGCAACCGTCACGACCCAATGGGCGTAAAGTTCTATAACGGTACTACTCGCGGCCAAAACGTATTTATTCCAATGGACTTCATTATTGGTGGTCAGAAAAACATAGGGCGCGGTTGGCAAATGCTGGTGAGTTGCCTGGGTGCAGGCCGCGGTATTTCATTACCGGCAATGGGCACTGCAACCGCACAAAGCGCTTTAAAATCGACCGCGGAATACGCATTTGTCCGTGAGCAATTTGGCTTACCCATTGGCCGTTTCGAAGGTATTCAGGAAAAGCTGGCCGAAATTGCGGGTAAAACCTTCCTGTGCGAATCAATGCGAGTTCTGACTACCGAAGGGCTGGGCCAAGGCTTAAAACCATCAGTTGTTACCGCTATCGCCAAATACCATATGACCGAAATTGGTCGCGATGTCATGAATGCAGCGATGGACGTGCAGGCTGGTAAGGCTATTCAGCGTGGTCCGCAAAACACATTAGCCGCAGGTTATTCAGCGCTGCCAATCGCCATTACGGTTGAAGGTGCAAATATTCTTACCCGTAACCTGATGATTTTTGGTCAGGGCGCTATGCGCTGTCACCCCCATCTTAAAGAAATGGTCGATCTGATACACAGTGACGACAATAAAGCAGACGCACAATTTAATAAGGTGTTGCGTAAAACCGTTAGTTTCAGTGTTAAAAACGCGTTCCGCAGTTTGTCAAAAAGCTACCTGCCCTTCACCAGAGGTGCAGAATCCAGCTTGCCAGAAGTACGTGTTTACGAGAAACGCCTCAACGCGTTATCTGCAAAACTGGCGCCTATGGCAGATTTATCGCTGGCAGTGTTAGGCGGTGATCTTAAGAAAGCAGAATTACTGTCGGCGCGCTTGGGTGACATAATGAGCTACCTTTACGGCGCAATGGCCTCAATCCGTTTCTATGAGCAACGCGTTGAAGACCGTCAGCAAGCTAAACCGTATTTTGACTACGCAATGCAGTGGTCACTGCAGCAAGCTGAGCAAGCACTGGTTAATTTTGTACGCAACTTCCCGAATACAGCAACGCGGGGGTTGATGCGATTACTGACTAACACATACAGTGGCAGCGTAAGCACTATTAGTGATGATTTGGTTCGCGAACTATCTCTGGCTGCGCTACAGGATAACAGTGTTAAGGCACAACTGACCCACTTAGTTAAACCTATCGCTGGCGATGGCAACGACATTAACGAGCAGGCGTTTAAAGCGAAGCATAAAGTGCTGCCACTACTAAGCAAAGTGCAAAAAGCACTACGCCAAGAGCCGGTTGTCCCCTTTATTTCGTTCGAGCATGCCCTCAATAAACTGCAGGAACGCGGTGTTATTGATGCACAGCAAGCTGCTGACTTGCATGACTATAATGAAAAGCGCAAGTTGGCAATCAGGGTAGATGAGTTTACGTTTGATTTAGATTTAGTCGCACCTGAAGTAAGCACTGAATCAACAAAAGACGCAGCATAATAACGCGTGAAAAGATGCAGGCCGGGCCATCGATCGCCCGGCTTTTTTATGTCTGCTGGAAAATAAAACTTCTTGCAAAATAGTGCTTAAAACATAACACTGTCGATTAATTGCACGGAGCCTCAGACAGACTTAGAAACCCATGTCGGTACGTATGCTCCATTCTTACTATTGACTATTAGCAGTAAGCAACTATGCCCCAATCACCAGCACCCGATGTGCTTTATTCAAAGACCAGGGAAGTCGTTGAGCTACTTTATCGGAACAGTTTTAGTGGTCTTATCGTAACACTGTTGGGTGTGAGCGTACTGGCATTTGGTTTCGGCACACCAAAAGACAGCAACATCAAACTTACGTTATGGGGGCTAATGGTTTTAGTCTGCCTGATCCGCGGGTTCGATAGCGCCTATTGGTATTTACATCTGCGTAAAAGTCAGTACAACGCTCGCTGGCCACTATTCAGGTTTGTCGGTGGCACCACAATAACCGCTTGCCTGTGGGCGACGTATGTCGTTGGCTTATATCCTCACATGTCGCTACCTGAGCTCTCCACTTCAATGATCATCATCTCGGCAATGGCTGGCGGTGCAGCCACTATTTTAGCGCCTTATTTACCGATTGTCTGGCTATACACCACGTTGATGATCCTGCCTTTGGCATTACGCGCACTGTTTGATTCTCACCCGGACTTTAACCTCATAGGTATGCTGGGAATTGTATTTTGGATAGCGATGATGAACGCAGCCAAAAAGGCGAATAAGTTTATCTGCCAGGCTATTGATATCAAATATCAAAAAGAAGAGCTTGTGTCGCTGATGCGGCAGGAGCGCAATGAGGTTAACCGCGTAAATCAGGAGTTAGTTGAGGCTAATAAAAAACTCGATAACGCCAACAACAGCCTTGAACAAAAAGTAGAGCGACGAACTGCTGCGTTGCACAAGTTATCGAACATCGATCCATTGACCGGCTTACTTAACCGCACCGGTTTCATGCTGCATTTTAATGAATTAATAAAAAATTCAACCATTAATCAATATCGTATGGCAGTATTATTTATCGATTTAGATGGCTTCAAACAGATCAACGATAGTCTGGGCCACAAAGCAGGCGATATCGTTTTATCAGAGGTGTCTGACAAACTGGTACAATATTGCGAACAAGACTGTATAGGACGCTGGGGCGGTGATGAATTTATTATACTCTTACCCCATGCCGACGCAGAATCTGCCAGCGCCATTGCACTCGCCATCGCCAGCAGCCTGACTAACCTCAATCCCATCAACGAAAGTAAAGTATCTCTTGGCGCAACAATCGGCATATCGGTGTACCCAACCGATAGCGACGATCCGGCAACACTGATCCAATTAGCCGATCTCACTATGTATCATCAAAAGAACACGGCACCCGGTAAGGTTGGTCTTTACAGCGAGGCTTTGTATGAAAGAATGCATCACGATCAGCAGCTTAGAGAAGGCTTATGGCAAGCGATTGATAAACACGAGCTATCGGTTATGTACCAACCAATTATCGATCTTGAGAGTAATGACTTATGGGCAGTTGAGGCGCTGGCTCGGTGGCACTTTGATGGTAACTGGATCCGCCCTGATGAATTTATCCCTTTAGCCGAACAAAGCGGTGCGATAAACGCCATAGGTAACTGGATCATGCACAGGGCTTGTATCGATGCGGCACAATGGGAATGTAAGAATATTGGCGTATCGATAAATGTTTCTGTTCTACAACTGCTCAACGAGAGCTTTATCACTCAGGTAGACAGAGCACTAAGTAGTTCAGGTCTGTCACCTGAACGGCTTCACCTTGAGGTAACCGAGTCTATCTTCGCCGACGACACCGCAGTGCTGACTGCGCGCATCAATGCCCTTAAATCGCGCAATATTAAAGTGGCAATCGACGACTTCGGTACAGGGTTTTCTTCTCTGAAACTGTTGCAGTCTCTTGATTTTGATCTCATCAAAATAGATAAGTCTTTCGTAACCAAACTAACCGATTGCAACGATACAATCGTGAAAGCAACTTTATTAATGGCAAAAGAGTTTGGCTGTAAAACGGTCGCAGAGGGAGTTGAAACCGAAGAGCAGGCATCTTTACTAAAAACAATGGGCGTCGATTATCTGCAAGGTTATTTATTTGCTCGCCCGCTAAAGAAAAAAGATTTTGATGAATGGTATACTCACTGGCAAAAGAATAAATAAAACTCACCATGGCGCAACTCTATTTTTATTACTCCGCAATGAATGCGGGAAAATCGACATCCTTACTCCAATCGGCCTATAACTATCGTGAACGGGGTATGCACCCGTTAATCTTTACAGCGGCCTTTGATGATCGTTATGGCACTGGCAAAGTCGCATCGCGAATTGGTTTGCAAGCCGATGCTCAGTTGTACAATAAAGGTGATAACTTGCTGGCTACCATCTCGGCATTGCACGCCAAGCAGTACGTTGACTGTGTATTCATTGACGAAGCCCAGTTTTTAACCAAAGAACAAGTTTATCAATTAATTGAAGTGGTTGATGAACTGGACATTCCGGTTTTAGCCTATGGCTTACGCACCGACTTTTTAGGTGACACCTTTACCGGTAGTCATTACCTGTTAGCCTGGGCCGATAAACTGTTCGAGCTAAAAACGGTTTGCCATTGCGGACGCAAAGCAAATTTTGTCGTGCGTATTGATGAAAATGGCTCAGCAGTCACCAGTGGCGCCCAGGTTGAAATCGGCGGCAACGACCGCTACGAGTCTATGTGCCGCAAGCATTTTAAAGCGCTGGTATGGAATAAGCGCAATGAAAATATTTAAACGTTAATCGCCAATTCAAACCCACAGACATTGGACTTTGTCGCATTAAGCATTGACATTGGTCCCAGCGCACTGCAAATTGAATAAAATATTCCGCTCTCAGGGCATAATAAGCAATAATACAGGGAGTCGCTATGATCACATTGCGCATAAAACACATTTTCGCCAGTCTGATGTTAAGTACTACCACCGCCTGTGCCGCGCCACCAGAGCAGTTAGC
>JABXHM010000005.1 GCA_013373625.1 Alteromonadaceae bacterium
ACACCTGATGAGTTGCTGGCAGTAATGAGTGCCGCTAACGATCCGCAAACTGAGCGTGACGGTAAGTATGATTTTACTATGCCACAACCGGTACCGTCTTACTTAATTGCGCTGGCGATTGGTGATTTGCATTTTAAACCTATGGGTGAACGTACTGGCGTTTATGCTGAGCCTGTACTTCTTGATGCGGCAGCAGAAGAATTTGCTGATACCGAAAGTATGCTGATTGCCACTGAAAATACCTATGGTCCTTATGGTTGGGATCGTTACGATCTGCTGATATTACCCCCGTCATTCCCGTTTGGTGGTATGGAAAACCCTCGCTTATCGTTTATTACGCCAACCGTGATCGCGGGTGATAAGAGCCTGGTATCATTAATCGCCCATGAATTAGCCCACAGCTGGTCTGGCAATACGGTAACCAATGCCACGTGGCGCGATCTGTGGTTAAACGAAGGTTTTACTACCTATCTAACCTACCGCATTATGGAAATGATTTACGGTCACGACCGCTATCGCATGGAAGCTGTGCTGGGATATCAGGATTTACAAAATGATATTGCCGCGCTGGAGGATAACGATGAGATCCTGGCAATCGATTTACGTGGTCGCAATCCGGATGATGTGTTTTCCAATATTCCTTACGAAAAAGGCGCTTTGTTTTTACGCGAACTCGAACAAAAAGTGGGGCGTGAAAACTTTGACCAGTTTTTGCTTAACTACTTTGAGCAGTTTGCATTTAAGAGCATTACTACCGATGAATTTGTCGCGTATCTGAATAATACGCTGGTGGCTGATTATCCTCAGCAGCTCGACGCTGAGCGCATTCAACAATGGATATTTGAACCTGGCATTCCAGCTGGCGCGCCGGTGCCAGAATCTGACGCCTTCATGCTGGTGGATCAGGCTCGTCAGAACTGGTTAACCGGAGAAAAAGCAGCCAGTGCTATTAACACCGCCAATTGGACTGTGCACGAGTGGCTTTACTTTTTAAATAATATGCCTGAGCAATTAACCGATGAACAGTTGGCCGAATTGGACAAAGCCTTTGGCTTAACCGCGAGCTCTAATAATGAGATAGCGCACAGTTGGTTAATGATTGCAGTCAAAAACGAGTACCAGCCAGCCTATAACCGTTTGCATGATTATTTGGTCGCTATTGGCCGTAACAAGCTGGTCAAACCGCTGTATCGGGAATTGGCAAAAACACCTGAGGGTAAAGCCTTCGCCAAAAAAGCGTTTGATGAGGCGAAACCGGGTTATCACCCCCTCACCATTAAAGCCAATCAGGGCTTTGTAGAGTAAATAAACCCATCTTGCAGGTCAGGTATGCCTTTGTTATTGAGAAATGGCATGTCTGACCTTTTTCACTTTTAGTCGCAAAATCAGCTTTATCAATAACTCCACAGCAAAAAAAATATCTTAGTGGCGAATTCTGCGTTTTCAGTCTAGTACTTAGTTATTCGGTTTTATTTATATACCCGTTACCCAGTAAGGCTATTCAGAATGTTTTGGAAGTATTCCGCTAACTCACAGGCTTCGCAGGCGCTAGAGCAGTGCATCATTGCAGTGGTGACTATTGATGAAAATAATCAGGTGACGTTTTTTAACAACGCCGCAGAGAAAATTTGGCATTACCAGAAAAATGAAGTCATTGGTAAAAATGTGGCCATGCTCATACCACAGGCGTTACGCGCCAATCACGATGGCTACGTAAACCGCCACAGAACCACGAATGAAGACCGAATCGTCGGCAGTTCAAGAGAAGTTCAACTGCAACGTAAAGATGGCGTGAAGGTGTGGGTGCAACTATCGCTGTCAAAAATTAATGTAGGGGGTAAAACGCATTACACTGCTTTCGTCAGGGATGTATCCAAAGAGCGTGAAGACCGCGTGGTAATATCTCAAACACTGGAGCAAGCGCTGGATGCAGTGGTATGTATAGATGAGCACAATAATGTGACCTTATTTAATGCCGCCGCTGAAAAACTGTGGGGCTATGAGCGCGATGAGGTTCTCGGTCAAAATGTAAAAATGCTGGTACCAAGGGAGATACAGGCAAACCACGATGATTATGTCGACGCGAATCGGACGACGGGTCAGGATAAAATTGTTGGTACCAGCCGTGAAATTAAAATTGAGCGCAAAGATGGTAACGTACTATGGGGCCAGCTATCTCTGTCAAAAGTGCGTTTGGATGGAAAAACCCTGTATACCGCCTTTGTAAAGGATGTCACTGATGAAGTTCGTCAACGTAAAGAGCGGGAGATGCTCTCGCTGGTGGCTAACGAAACCGATAATTCAGTCATTATTACCGACAGCAACGGGTTAATTGAGTATGTTAATCAAGGTTTTGAGCGACTTACCGGCTATCAACTGGCGGAGATTCGAGGCAAAAAACCAGGCTCATTTTTACAAGGACCGGAAACTGATTCGGCGACGGTAGAGCGGATCCGGGAACATATTTCATCGCGAACGGCTTTTCACGATGAGCTCCTCAACTATACCCGTACTGGCGAACCTTATTGGATATCACTATCGATTAACCCGGTATTTGATGACAACGGTAAACTGAAGAACTTCATTTCAGTACAAGCCAATATCACCGATGTTAAGCAAATGGCGCTTGATTTTACCCGTAAGCTCAATGCTATTAATGAATCGCTTATTCTGCTTGATATTGATGTTGGCGGGCAGGTACTGCAGGAAAGCACGTTACTTGCCGAAAAGCTGTCCGGAAGGATGTCACAGGATGAATTCGCCAGACAGGTATTTAGCAATCTGAGCAGTGAGGAACGTGACCAGCTCGATTCATTGGGGGCTATTTCCACACAGGTTAATCTAGCTCTCGGTAGCAGCACTATTAGTCTGGACGCAGGTTTGTGTGCACTGAAAAACTTTAAAAACGAAGTTACTCAGTATGTGTTGTTTGGGATTGATATCACGGCACGTAAGATTGCCGTGAAAGAAACTCAGGAGGCGATGCAAGGCGTATTGAAGGTCAGTCAAACGATTAGTAAAATTGTCGGTACGATAAATGGCATTTCAGAGCAAACGAATTTATTGGCCTTAAATGCAGCAATAGAGGCAGCCAGAGCAGGTGAAGTAGGGCGAGGCTTTGCCGTGGTTGCGGACGAGGTAAGAAATCTCGCGTCACACTCTCGCCAGGCCAGCAATGAAATTGATAATCTGGTCAAAGACACTGTCGCGCGTATTGATGAACTGGCGACTATGCTCAATCGCATAGATAGCTAAGTTAAGCGTCACTTTACAATCGAGTAGCGACTAAGGGATTTATCAATACGGGATTTATCAAATTGTTGGCACCACGACATCACCATGCTAATTTAACGCTTAAAAATCAAGGAGTCGTTTGGATGAAACGCGCGTTTTTAATAGGTATGGTGATATGCGGGATTAGCTTTGGCTTGCCTGTCAAAGCGAATATTTCTACGCAAGAAGTAGCGCTATATGCCGGGGATATTCCAGGTGCTATTCGTACGGATAATCCAGGTTACGTTAGAGATGAATATCCTAACGATGAGTTTGTTGTTGGTGTAAATAAACCTTCACTGACGGCGTATCTCCCGGAAAATAAAGCTGGCGTTAAAACTGCCGTAGTAATTTGTCCGGGCGGCGGCTATTTTGGCTTGTCAGCAATAAAGGAAGGCAAAGAAGTTGCCGAACGGTTTGCTGAAAACGGCATCGCCGCATTTGTATTGCAATACAGAATGCCAAATCCAGATATGATGACACCGACTCATACAGGGCCATTGCAGGATCTGCAGCAGGCCCTGGCAGTAGTAAAAGCACGGGCTGAAAGCTGGAAGATAAATCCTGAGCACATTGGTGTAATGGGGTTTTCAGCCGGTGGACACCTGGCTGCTACCGCTGCTACGCACTATCAAACGCCGGTGCTTTCAACACTCAAAGCGCAACAGGTCGCTCCCGATTTCCAGATATTAGTGTATCCGGTTATCAGTATGCAGGCGGCTATTACTCATCAGGGATCGCGAAACTTCTTGCTAGGCGACCCTGCCTCCCCGGCACTGGTTGATAGTTTTTCGAACGAAAAGCAGGTTACCGGCGCAACCCCGCCAGCTTACATCGTACACGCAAACGACGATGACGTTGTGGTGGTTGAAAATGCGCTGAACTATTATAACGCCTTAAGAGACAATGATGTTGCGGTACAGATGTTGTTGCTGCAAGAAGGCGGGCACGGCTTTGGTATGCGCCACAGTGTTGACTGGTTTAATGGCGTATTGCAGTGGTTAAGCGAATAATAAAAGTAGTATAACCTTTAACAATGAGTCAACTTGAGGTGGTTATTCATTTTACCGCTGCAGGGTTTCACCTGCAGCAAACTCTGTTACCTTTAATGTTAAGTGTCGACGAATGCTCCCCATACAAAGGCCAGTTTACAGCACAAAACGATTGGTTACACTTTACTGGCTAAACCTCGTAAATAATTGATGCTATTATTCTGCCTTTAGCCAAATCTAAAACTATAAAAAAACTATCTACTTTTCGACAGTGAGGAATGATTAATGAAAAGACTCTTATCCTGGGTCTCATGCATGCTGTTGCTGGTGGCACATACTGCCATAGCAAAGGATGTAGAATATCGCTTGCCAAGTGCAATTGAACCAACTTTTCAGCAGATTCATTTGAATATTGATCCTGACAAGCCTGATTACTCGGGTTCGACCGTTATTGACGTAACCGTCAAAGAGAACGTTACCAAAGTGGGCTTTTATCAAATGGACATTCAGGTAACCAACGCCGAGTTACGTCAGGGAAACCGTATATATCCGCTACGTATTGAGCATGGCGATTACAATATGACCTGGGGGCTTAGCTCAGCCAATGTGCCTGCTGGCAAGTACGAGCTGGCCATTGATTTTGAAGGCAAGGTGAACACCTCATCAGACGGCATGTATTTGTCGAGCTTTGAAGGTCGTAATTATATTTTCACTCAGTTTGAAGATATGCATGCCCGTAAGGCTTTCCCAAGCTTTGATGAACCAGACTTTAAAATTCCTTATCAAATGACTATTACTACGCCTGAACAACAGGTTGTGGCGTCTAATACCCCCGTTGAAAAGCGTACTGTGAATGATGGCATGCAAACGGTGACGTTTATGAAAACCAAACCGATGCCAACCTATTTAATTGCCTACACAGTGGGTCCATTTGATAGTGTGGATATGGAAGGCCTGTCAGTACCCGGCAAGTTGTATGTGCCAAAAGGCTATGCAGACAAAACTAAATTTGTGGTGAAGCATACACCGGAAATTCTGACCGCCCTGGAAGATTTTTTTGGCATTGATTACCCTTATCGCAAACTTGATTTCGTTGCTGTGCCTAATTTCACTCATGGAGCAATGGAAAATGCTGGTTTAATTACCTACCGCGACAGCTTGCTGTTACTGGAAGATAATCCAGGATTAGCGGAGCGTTCCGGGCCGCTTAATGTGATTGCCCACGAACTTGCTCACCAATGGTACGGCAACCTGGTAACGATGGCGTGGTGGGATGACCTGTGGTTAAACGAAGCTTTTGCTTCGTGGATGGCAAGTTACGTCATGATGGAGCTTTATCCTGAACTGAACTTCAAAGATCGCATCATTCAGGAAGGCGCGTTCGGCGCAGATGCCAGCCCGACCGTTAAACCTGTTAAGAAAGTGGTTCGCACCCAACCAGATGTAATGGACGGCCTGGGCCTTAACTATTCAAAAGGTGAATCCATTCTGCAGATGATTGAATCGCTGATTGGTACCGAGAATTTTCAAAAAGGTGTACAGGCGTACATGAAAGAACACGCCTGGGGCAATACGCAGGCCGACGATCTGTGGGCCGCGCTGGATAAAGTGTCTGATTTTGATTTAAGCGCTATGATGAAAGGTTATCTGGAGCAACCCGGCTATCCTTTGATGGAAATTAGTGCCAATGGCGAAATTAGTCAAAAGCGTTTCCATCTAGCAGGGGCGGAAGTGGCGCCGCAAACCTGGGCTGTACCGCTAAATATCAGCTACAAAAAAGACGGCAAAATTAAACGTGAGATCGTATTTGTTGACGACAAAACAACGCGTTTACCGCAGTTAGCTGAAGCCGATTGGGTATTCCCGAATGACAATGCAACCGGGTATTTTCGTTGGAGCATCCCGGCTCAGCAGCTCGATGGCTTGCTGGCCGATTTGGATGTGCTGAACAACCGTGAAAAGAAAAACGTTTTGTATAACGCTCAAGCGCTACTGAATGGCGGGGAAACCGGTATCGACAGTGTAATGAAAGTGCTGAATGCGCTTGCCCAGGACGACGATCCAGTGGTGATTCGCGCGTCAGTAAGCACGCTGGCTGGTTTTCTTTACTTAGTTAATGATGATAACGAAACTGAGTTCGCCGCTTTACTGAACGAAAAATATATGCCGCTATTGAATCAACTGACGCTGACGCAGGGCGACAACGATGATGAGAGCGTAATCCGCTTACGCACCCAGCTTTACAGTATGCTGGGCCATCACAGTGACAACGCTGAGTTAACGGCAAAAAGTAAACAGCTTGCTGAGCAGTATCTTGCTGATACCGCCAGTGTATCAAATGGGATTGCACGCACGGCACTCAGTGTGGTCACTATGGGTGAAGACGCTGACCCAGCCTGGTTCGATCGCATCATGAAAGTCTTTGCAGAGAGTAAATTGCCTAACGTGAAAAACACGTTGCTTTACTCTATGAGCTACGAAGACGAGGTAATGGTTAACAAGATGCTGGATCTTGCGTTGACTGATAATGTAACACCGGCTAATACCATTAGTATGTTAGGCGTGGTTGCCCGCAATCTCGATGATCAGACGTTGTTTTACAAGTGGCTGAAAGATAACACGGCAGCTGTGCTTGAAAAAATGCCTGACTACCATGTGTCACGCATGCCTGAGTTTTTATCGACCAGCTGCGATAGCGATAACTTAAGTAAAGCGATTGCGTTTTATGGTCCGATAAAAGATAACCACGAAGGTATGGCACGTAGTTATGAAATTATGATGGATGAGTCTAACCAGTGTTTGCGTTTAAAAGACACTTATCAGGACAAATTCAACGCGTTTCTTAGTTCGCTGTAAAATAAACGCTTGAACGTCAGCGTTTAAGAAAAAGTTAACTGACAAACTAAAAGGCATCGCATCAGCGATGCTTTTTTATTGTCACTGTAATTTGGTTCAAAACAGACTTTTAGTCTAGCCTAATGACTGTATTTTCAAACTAAATATTCGACTAACGCTGTTTGTTACAAGCTTGGTTAGCAAGGCAGTCTTGCATGATTTTATTTGGCAAAGCATCAGTGACATAGTCAGTGAGCAAACGCATATTTTCGCGGTCAGAAAGTGAGGAGCAAACTTCATTTCAGGCTTCAACAAGTCTGTTGCGACCATGTCGTTTACCTTTGTAAAGCGCCTTATCTGCGCGCTTAAAAGCCTCAGTGAAGCTTTCATGTTGAGATAGTTTGGTAGCACCTATAGTGGCAGTAAGCTGAATATTTTTCTCGCTGAAGCGTGAACGGGCTATTTCCAGGCGAATTTTTTCAGCTAGCAGTTTGGTATCTTTGGCTTTTTGACAGCGAAATAATACAACAAACTCTTCACCGCCCCAACGGCTAACTAGATCAGTCTGCCGGCAATTTTGCTTAATTAAACGGCCCATTTCCTCAAGTACCTGATCGCCGATATCATGACCGTAACTATCATTAACCTGCTTGAATAGGTCGATATCCAGAATTAACAATGCAAAGTTGTCAAGATCGCCCATTCTTTCAATCGTTGACAGGGTTTGCGCCAGGCCTTCACGGTTGCTCAACCCGGTTAATCCGTCAGTTTCGGCTTGTACTCTGTATTGTTCGCTAATCGCTGCCAGTTCTGATAATTTTGCTTCGTCGGCCAGTACGCGCCGACGCAGTGCCAGATATTGCCATGCTCCCTGACCAGATAGAACTGCTGCCCAGAATACTAACAACCCCAGATAGAGCTGCTCTTTGCTAAAGTAGACGCCACTAATGGATATATTGTTTAAGGTTAGTCTGCTGGGTCCGATGGCAAAAGGTGGTGAGCTGTTAAAGCCCAAAGCTATTAGCTCATTCCAGTATGGGTGTGTGTCTTCGGGAGCAATTCTGTTAGATGATATCCACCAGTCTGGTACCCGAAAGTCTTTGAGTTTAATCTCCATAGTACCGTTTAATTTTGTGGTATCAACAAACGCCGTCATGGTTTTGTCTGTAACAGTAGCGTCTCCCTGACTGGCTTTAAAAACGCTTCTCGCGATAACCTCGATTCCTTGAGCGTTTCCTTCATAGCTTGCATCGATAATCAATGAATCATAGTCACTCAGATCAATGGTGACGATATGTTCATCTCTCCAACTGATGGAAACACCACAATATGCTTGATTCGCATTGGCAATATCACATTCATACTGACTGTGGGCCTGGTTAACCCACATAACAGTACTTTCGCCGCCAGTCTGCTGGTCACTAAAGAGATCTATGGCAGCATTGGACGCTGGGTAAATTTGTTGTTGCTTGGCGGGAATGTAGTCATAGCCAAGGATCAGAGCTAAAGAAACCATAAAAAGCAGGGCTTTGATACGAGAAAATGTCGAGAGTTCAACAAATAATATGGGCACTGCTAATCGATCCGTTCAGGAATGGGCGGGGCCTGATAGCTATTTTTGCCAGACGTAACCTGTTAACAGTTCCTTTGTATTCGTTCTCCCTGTGAAGCTATCTGGCACAGACAGGCTCGCACAACAAACAATAGTAGTGTTTTATAGCACATATATTAGGCATTATACAGTGGGCAAGTGGTTGCGTAGCTCAATTATTGAACATTATGGTGAGGTCTGATGTTGAGTCTGTTTTTGACCAGAGCAAGTGTTAAGTAAAGAAATTTATCTTCAGATGAATAAAAGACTGATGGTAACCAACTCACCTTATCCTTCCACGTACTGCGCTGCACTACTTCAGCCGACGTTATATTGGTTGTTTAATTGGTATTCTGAAGAATTCAGGGTCGTATCAATAACAGGGTAAAAGCAGCGCACAGTAAGACTATTCGCAAACCAATATCACAATTAATGTGTTGTGCTTTGGCCTGTGTGCCGACAAAGCTCACAGACCAAACAGTGAGATTATTGTGGTTGTTCTTTTTCCGGTAGATTATCTACAGATGGATGTACGGGTTTACCCACCCAATAGAGGACAAGGTAGCCCAATACTGCTGATACTGCTGAGCCGGCCAAAATACCTACTCGTTCATCAAAAATTTGGTTTATACCGGAATGGTGGAAGGCCAGTCCGCCAATAAATAAGCTCATAGTAAATCCCACCCCACAAAGTAACGAGCAGCCATAAATGTGCTTAAAGTTTAAATCACTTGGCAGAGTGGCTAATTTGAGTTTTACGATGAGCCAGCAAAAAGCAAATACGCCGACTTGCTTGCCCACGACCAGGCCAAGAAAAACGCCCCAGGTTACAGGATGAAAAATACCCTCAGGAGAAATATTACCAAAATTAAGCCCTGCGTTAGCGAATGCAAAAATGGGAATTATTGCGAAACTTACAGCTGAGTTTAGTTCGTGCTCCAAACGGATGACCGGAGAGTTCTGACGGTCATTTTTCGCTCGCATGGGAATAAACACAGCCAGCAATACACCGGCTAAAGTAGCGTGCACTCCGGATTTAAGAAGTGCTACCCAGAGCACGACACCAACAATGATATAACCGGGCAGATCAACAACATTACGCCGGTTCATAAGCCATAAAATAGCAAAACAGGCAGCGGCGATGACTAAAGCGGTCGCTGTGATATTCTCGGTGTAAAACAGCGCTATAATAATAATTGCGCCAATATCGTCGATTATTGCAAGTGTAACTAAAAACACTTTTAAGCTTGCCGGTACCCGTTTACCCAGCAGCGCCATTATACCTAAGGCAAAGGCGATATCAGTGGCGGCGGGGATTGCCCATCCGGACATAGCAGTGGCGCTTCCCCAATTGATTACAACATAGATCAGGGCTGGAATAACCATCCCCCCGACAGCGCCTGTTGCTGGTAAAACAATATTTTTGGGGTTAGACAGTTCGCCCTCACAAACTTCCCGCTTTAGCTCAAGTCCGACATGGAAAAAGAAGACCGCCATTAAGCCATCGTTAATCCATAATAGTAGTGGTTTATCAATACTGAAACTGCCTGCTGCTATAACAACTGGCATCGATACTAATTGGTCGTAATACACATTGAGGGGAGAATTTGCGACGATCAAAGCCACCACTGTGGCGAAAATTAACAATATACCAGCAGAAGATTCGCGCTTCAGGAAATCCTCTACCACTTCAGAAATTTCAGTAATTTTATCCATTTACCCATCCGCGTGCTTAATGCTGAAAACTATACAGCTACATCCTAAGGATAGATTACGCAAAGATCCATGAAAGTTTCGTTTTTACTGATAGCGAAGGCACTTTACATGCCAGTGCTGCGTAAAAAAAGGCGGTGCCATGAGACACCGCCTGCCATGAGTCGACTAGATGGCCTTGGTTAATTCAAAGTCAAATTCATCTACGTTTATCACTTGCTTGCGTAGTGTATCGGCACGATCGATCTGTGAAGCTTGTTGTGCCGAGATAACATCAGCCGCCAGCGCTGCGTCACGCAGTTGGAAGATACTGCCTTTGCGGGGCAATGTGTGAGCATGTTGAGCCGCTTTTACTTTCTTTACCAAGGGGGCAAGTTCGTCAATAGCTGTCATAGCCTGATTCAGGATGGCTACCGGATCATTGTCATTTTGACCTACGTAGCACATCGGGGTAATGCTGTCGCGAAAGGTCTTGTCCTGGCATAAACGTAAAGCAAGCTCAGTCTTTAAGGTATCTTTTGGCGGGCTATAACTGCTGCCCCATGGGAACAACAGGCGCTTCAACAATACGCCCACCAAGGGGTTAGAGATATGTCGGCAAAAGCCTTTTAACGCCACTTCGCACCTATACAGGCTTTGGGCAATCAGGTAATCAACCGTTGCCTGTTCGTCGTGTTTCGCCCCACGACTGTAAAAGTGCTTAAGTACCGCCGATGCCAAATATAATTCACTGAGTACGTCACCTAATCTGGCAGAGAGCATTTCGCGACGCTTTAACTCACCTCCAAGCATCAGCATGGCCACATCGGCACAAAGCGCCAGGGCATTACTCATACGCTGAATTTGCTGAGTGTGATGTTTGTTGGCGTCCGATTTTGGTGCGTGGGCAAACCGCGCGCCGGTTAAACCATGACCGAACGCGGCAAATGCGTTGCCAAGAGCAAACCTGACATGCTTGCCCAACAGTGGTTCAAATTTCGCCAGCCCAGAATCAAAATCTGGTTCAGCTGCAGCGACCATCTCATCAAAGACATACGGATGACAACGAGTGGCACCCTGACCAAATATCATCAGGTTGCGAGTGAGTATATTAGCGCCTTCAACCGTAATTGATACCGGCATTGCCATATACAGCGATGCCAGGTAATTATTGGGGCCCATCTGAATACCCTTACCACCGCTGATGTCCATTGCTATATTAATGCTCTGGCGTGCCAGTTCTGTCATGTGATATTTAGCGATAGCAGTTACCACCGCAGGTTTTTGCCCCAGATCGATAGCGCCGGCGGTTAAATGGCGCACCGCTTCTACCTGGTAAGCATTGGCTGTTAGCTGTGCCAGACCTTCCTGTACGCCTTCAAACTCATAAAGCGAGCAACCGAACTGTTGTCGGATTGCGCTGTAAATGGCGGTGGTTTGTGCACTCAACTGGGCATTGCCGGTAGATAATGCTGGTAAGGAAATACCACGCCCTGCGGATAAACATTCCATAAGCATTCGCCAGCCTTTGCCCGCATAGTCTGCGCCACCGATAATCCAGTCAAGTGGAATAAAGACATCTTCTCCGCGTGTGGTACCGTTCATAAATGCCTGTTCAAGTGGCAGGTGACGCTGACCCACTTTTACGCCAGGGTGGTCAGTAGGGATTAACGCACAGGTAATACCAATGTTCTTCTTATCACCTAACAGGCCTTCAGGATCGAACAGTTTAAAGGCCAGTCCTAATACCGTGGCAACAGGGGCTAAAGTAATATAACGCTTGTCCCAGTTCAGGCGAATACCCAGAGTTTCTTTACCCTCATACTCGCCCAGAGTAACAACCCCCGTATCCGGGATGCTGCCAGCATCTGAACCCGCCTCAGGCCCGGTGAGGGCAAAGCACGGTATATCCGTACCCTTAGCTAGTCGGGGCAACCAGTAGTTCTTTTGCTCTTCAGTACCGTAATGGCTTAACAATTCGCCGGGACCGAGTGAATTGGGTACCATTACCGTTACGCCAGCACTGACTGAGCGACTGGCAATTTTTGACACTATGGTTGAGTTCGCCAGCGCCGAAAAAGCTTTACCGCCATAGGCTTTCGGTATGATCATGGCAAAAAAGCCTTTTTCTCTCATAAACTGCCAGGCTTCGGGCGAGAAGTCTTTATCGGCATGAACGACCTTGAAGTCATCGATCATGCTCATGAGTTCATTGACTTCATTATCGATAAAAGACTGCTCTTCTGCGGTAAGCTGAGGAAGAGCCATAGAATACAGCCGCTCCCAATCTGGTTTTCCAGAGAACAAGTCACCTTCGACCCAAACAGAGCCTGCTTCCATGGCTTCTCGCTCAGTTTGAGTAAGTGGCGGTAAGACGTTTTTGAACCATTTAAATACAGGGCCAGTTACCCATTGTTGGCGCAAAGACTTTACCATAAATAACGTAACGACCAGCGCTACTATCATTAACCAAAAGAGCATAAAAAATCCTCTGTAAATGTTTTTTTGCTTGCCTGAATTTAATTTAAAAATTAAACGGGTGTTTGAATTTGATGAATTTAAACACTTGTTTTAATTTTCGTCAATCTACAAATTAAGTTCAGAAGAACTGCAGTGCCGATTCACGACAGGCGATTCGTACTAGCAGCGCGTTGACACTTTCAGTTTCTCATTACTTCAACAGTGTAGATGTTCGCCAGCGATATTGTTCACGGAATGCAATTTTTGTTGTGGTTGATGATTTTATATATGTGATGAGAGATAACACCGGTTATCTGCGAAGTCAGTGAGAAATATTTTCACACAGCATGTGTAAACTACTGCCTTTTCTTCAGTCTACAGTGATAGGTACTTTTTTTAGTTAACATTTTCAACGTGTTAAGTTTTGGCTCGAAGATTGAATAACTATCAGTGTAATGCAAAAGACGGAGGACATCATGTCTACCCATCAAAACAAAAGATCAAAATTGGTCGATGCAAAACATATTCAGGTAGCGTCTATCTTCGACAGTAAAGAGACTGCTAAAGACGCTATTGACACTGTAGTGCGCTCCACTGATGTGGATAGCCAACAGATTACCCTCGTTCAACCCGGTGATACAGAGTTTAATAGAAAGCTGGAAGGTGACAGCAAAGCACTGGGTAAAATGATGTGGTACTCGCACCTTATTCTCGGCGCTTCAGGATTGGCAGTAGGATTTATTGTTGCGTATCTACTGGTGTCTTTCGGTCCGGCGTTAACTCAGCAGAACCCGCTGGCAACCTATATCGCGATGATATCACCAGGGGTATTCGTGGGAGTTTTTGTGGCAGGCTTATTGAGTTTGAGGCCCGACCGAACGCAGATTATCGATGTGGTACGCCGTGCGGTAAAAAGTAGTAAGTACGCGGTAATAGTGAATTTACGCCACGATCAGTCAGTGTCAGATGTCAGCGAGTTATTCGGCCGCAATAGCCAAAAAGTAGTGGAATCTATTCAGTAAAAGAAGGGTGTGTTCCTTCCCGTTTTGCCCGCAGTCGACAGCTGCGGGCTTTTTTATTAGATAATCAAAATTTCATGCCAGGTACTTTTTATAAAAGTCAGATATCGTAGTATAGAAGCAGATTTATCAATAATGGCAGACAACTATGGCTATTCACGAAATTACTCACCCCCTCATCCAACATAAGATTGGTCTAATGCGCGAAGCATCAATCAGTAGTAAAGACTTTCGTGCACTGGCAGCCGAAGTTGGCAGCCTGCTAACCTACGAAGCAACGCGGCATTTACCAACCGAAAAAGTCAGTATAAAGGGCTGGACTGGCGAGCCGTTGCAGGTTGAGAGTATAAAAGGCAAGAAAATCACCGTAGTACCTATTTTGCGTGCCGGACTGGGTATGCTGGAGGGGGTGTTGAACCTAATCCCCAACGCTAAAATTAGTGTCGTGGGGCTATATCGTAATGAGGAAACACTCCAGCCAGTAGCGTATTTCGACAAGGTGGTGAAACAAATTGACCAGCGAACAGCGTTAATTGTTGACCCTATGTTAGCGACTGGCGGTACACTCATAGCAACGATTGATTTGTTGAAAGCTAAAGGCTGCCAGAAAATCATGGGGTTGTTTTTAGTCGCAGCACCGGAGGGAATAAAAGCTGTACAGAGTGCCCATCCTGACATAGAAATTTACACTGCTTCTATCGATGAGCGACTCAACGAAAAAGGTTATATATTGCCTGGCCTGGGAGATGCCGGCGATAAGATATTCGGCACACGGTAGCGATAGTTACCACTGATGGGCATTGTCTTAACAACATCTTAGCGAGTGTTTTTGCATAAAACTAAAAAGCATAAGGTGGTTAAACGATTTAGAAATCTTAACCTGTTGTATTTAGCTAAAATTATTGTTCTAAATAAGTTAAACTTAACGCTCTTAATACTGTCTTAAGTTAACCACGTTTGATCGTTGGATTCTTTTTAAGATTACGGGCTGCTGCAGAATCGCACCACAAAGCTCAGTAGCCCCAGGTGTCGGAACAATAATAGTTATTTATGAAAAAGCTCACACTTAAAGATGTTGCAAAACAGCTTGGCGTATCGACAGCAACTATCTCGAATGCCTTTAACCGCCCGGATCAGTTGTCATCGTCAAAGCGTACTCAAATTCTCGATGCCTGTAAGCGGATAGGTTATACAGGTCCCAATCGAGCGGCACAAATCCTGCGCAAAGGGCAGTCAAACATTGTCGCGCTGGTGCTTGCTGACAGTCTCGACTACATGGTGACAGACCCGGTGGCCAATACGTTTATTCAGGGCGTATCGCGCGTGTTACGTGAATATCATAAACATCTTTTGTTATACGCTGGCGACTCTGAGTCAATTATAGATGTGGTGGACTTTGTCGACGGTTTTATTTGTTATGGCGCGCCGCGTAACCCTGAACTATCGGTTCAGTTGAAACAACAAAATAAACCGGTTGTGACCGTCGACTTCAATATGGAAGGAAGCCCGGCAATCAATATCGACAATAAACAAGCCAGTTACGAGATTGCCAAGGCAGCATTGAAACCCGGTGATAAGGTGGCAATTTTGGGCTTGCGCTTAATTGAGTCACCGAACACGTGTCGAATTTACGACAGTCCATTACTCGATGCTGAGTCTTCAATTACCCATCGCCGCCTGGACGGGTATTGTCAGGCTCTTGAAGAAGTGGGTATTAAGGTTGAGTCTGATTGGATATGGAATCTTCCTGAAAACGCCGGAGGTTATGCCGTGCAAGCGGCTAAGGAAGTGCTAAGTTGTCATCCAAGACCAGATGTTATTTTGTGTATGAGTGATATTATTGCGCTTGAACTCCTGCAGTGCGCCTTGTCAATGGGCATTGATGTACCTGGCGAGCTAAGGATCACTGGCTTTGATGGTATCGAAGAAGCTGCCAGAACCCGGCCCTACATGGCAACGGTATGCCAGTCCAGCGCTGAAAAGGGAATACAGTCTGCAAAGCTATTGCTCAGTGGCGAAAATGAAAGTATGTCATTACCCTACGAAGTCAGACTCGGTGAAACTATCTGAATTGAAGAGTCCGCTAACACTTCAGGGCCAGCCGAATTTATACTGGCCCTGCCTGGTAAACGCTATTGCAGTGGAATAAACTCGATAGCTTGTCCGCCACCCGCTTTTAAATCCAGTGTCAGAGACTGCCCAGCGCGCACTTGTTGCTCAACAATGTCGTAGTCGCCAGGATTATTTTCCCAGTGCGCACCTGAGCCGTCCTGATAGCGGATCGCTCTGTAGGTCATATCTGGTTCCAGAAAGTTGAGCGGCAGCGAAATAACACGGGGCTCTTCATTCGTCGTCGCGCCAACATACCAGCGATCAGAATGTTTATCCTGTCGTGCAGTCACTAGAAATTCGCCGATATTCCCCTGTAGTGCAACACTTTTTTGCCAGTCTGTAGGTACCGCATCAATGAAAGCAAAAGCCGGGTGGTCGGCGTAGTTTTCAGGTAAATCAGCCGCCATTTGTAACGGGCTGTAAAGTGTTACATAAAGTGCCAGTTGTTTGGCCAGTGTCGTTGGCACCCGGTTGTGCGGGCGGTACTTCTGGTAATTAAAATTAAAAATGCCGGGCGTAAAATCAATGGGGCCGGCGAGGCCACGGGTAAACGGAATAATCACCGTGTGATTTGGCAGGTTACCAGTATCCGGACTACCACCGTTATACTCCATTCCCCGCACCGATTCGCGTGTCATGAGGTTGGGGTAGGTGCGTCGTAATCCGGTATCTTTAATAGTTTCATGGGCATTTATCATTATTTGATTTGCGGCCGCAGTTTTTACTACTTTGGCAAAGTGGCGCACCATGAACTGGCCATGATGCCATTCCTTGCCATCTAAGCGGGTACCCACATAGCCCATCTTGACAGACTGAACTCCCAGTTTCTGATATAGCGAGAAGCCCTCTGCCATTTGCTGTTCGTAATAGGATATGCCGGCGGCCGTTTCGTGGTGACCAATCAGACGTAACCCTTTGTCTTTGGCATACTGACTGACTTTTTCAATGTCGAATCCCTGGGTTGCTTCAGTAAAACTGAACGTTGGAGTTCGTTCCCACCAGTTACCCTCCCAACCGCTGTTCCAGCCTTCTACCAGCACACCGTCGATATCATGTTGGCTGGCAAAGTCGATGTACTGCATAGCGCGTTCAGTGGTTGCACCTTGTTTCGGGCCGGGTGACCAGTCTTTCTCGCCAATATGCATTTCCCACCAAATACCCATATATTTACCGGGTTTTATATAGCTGATATCGACATTTTCTGCAGGAGGCTCATTTAAATTAAGGACCAGCGATGAGTTAAGTAAATCAACTGCTTTCTCGGCAACAGTAATAGTGCGCCACGGTGAGTTAAACGGCAAACGGATATAGGCTTTGTCGCCGTTAGCCCAAGGCACCAGATCAGCATTAAAGGTAATTTGGTTATCTGACTGATTACGCAGGGTCATCGACGCATAATCTACCAGCGCCGCTTCATGAATAGCCACTGCGATTCCCGCTTGTTTGTCTTCCAGCGTGAACGGTGTATGGGCGACATCGACGCTGCTCAGAGCGGAGTTCAGGTATTGATATTCGTAGCGTTGATCGCGGTATGCAGGGATCCACCAGGCAGAAAAATTGCGATCAAAAGCAAACTCGGTGAGTTCCTCGGCCACAGTGAGTTGTTTGGGCTGCCCATCGTTTGCCGGAAGCCCATAGCGAAAACCCAGGCCGTCGTTAAATACGCGAAACGTATAGTTGATGAGCCGCTCCGGGCTGGTAGTTTCCTGCAAACCCAGGATTAATTGTTGGTAATGGTTGGCTACGCTGGCGTGCTCTCCCCATACGGGTTGCCAGCTTTGATCAGTGATGCTGATATCAGTACTGGTGAGGTGCAGATTAGCTTGTAGCGGCGGGGCATCTTTGAGTGCCAGGCCGAGTTTAGACCAGCGTAATAGCCGCTTACCCTTAGAGCTCAGTCTGTAATAGAGCGAGTCGGGTTCGAGTTTCACTTCCAGTTCTGTCTGCTCGTCTGGTGACAGAATCCGCCAGTACTTATCTTCTGAGGCATTTGCGTGAATTGCCATCGTTAGCAATAAGCCAACAATTATAAATTTAATTCGCATAAGATTTCTCTTTTGTTGAATGTTACGCGTATTGGGGATGACTGAAATTCATTAAGCAGCCACTAAACAGGGCATCAAGCTGGTTATCAACGTGTAAATCGCCCTTACCGGGCTGATTAGCGCCGAGTGGCGGGAAGGCGCCATAACCGGCGAGCAGACAATGCCATGACGTACTGCCGAAATGTGAATCGAGTTTCTGACGCTTTATTTCCTCACTTAAATCGCCACGCCGATACCAGGTGTCCAGGAGCTGCAATAGCGATTCTGAGAGGTGCTCATTTGGCCGGTTTGCCTGCCAGTATGGGCTGTTGTCGCGAGTATTGAGTTTGTAATGGGCGACAATATAGTCACGTACCCGCTCGAAGCGTTCACTGATCTGCTGGTTATAAGTGTGCCGTTGCTGTTCGGTAAACCCACCGTCGTTCACCATATCGATAAAGTGCTCAACGCTGGTTTGCACTTCATGCAGTGCGGTGGCTTCCAGTGGTTCAATAAAGCCTTGCGACAGGCCTAACGCTAAACAGTTCTTTGACCAGTGCTCGGCGACCTGGCCCACTTTCATATTGAGGGTGCGCAGATCTGCACTGGATTCTTCTATCTTTAGATGTTGACACAGCTCGGCGGCCGCGCTGTCGTCATCGATAAAGTCACTGCTATAAACATAGCCGTTACCGGTGCGGTTAGTTAGCGGAATTTGCCATGCCCAGCCGTTTGACAATGCTGTTGAACGGGTCTCAACTGGAATGTCGCTAAATAATGGTGTAGGGCAAACCACCGCGCGATCATTGAATAGGTTGTTTCGAAAAGAAAGAAACGGCACGTTGAGAGTCTGGTGTAACAGCAGCGACTTAAACCCGGTGCAGTCAATAAAAATGTCACCTTCGATGGTGTCGCCTTCGCGAATGTGCAAGGCCGCGGTACCGCCACCAGCAATCACAGTACGAAGCGGGTCGGTACACTGATGAGAGGGGGTCTTACCGGTCATGTTGCGGTGTAGCGCTGTATAAACTCATCGTGCGCCATTAATTTTGATAATGGCTGTTGCTTGGCCTGATGGATTTGGCGCATGGCATCGAGCAACGATGAAGTTTCCATCGTATCGGCCGCCGGATGATAGTCACAGGGGGTTAAGCCCTGGCCCATCATAACCTGAACCCAGGAAGCATCGCGAAAGATGTCACTTTGTTCATTGAAAATGGCTGCGGCTTCTTTAAAAGCGGCAATTTTTTGTTCCAACCGCGTCGGTAGTGACAGGTTGCGCATATCCCGCCAAAACGCGGAGTCCTCACGCTCGTTGACGTGATAATGCAGAATAATAAAGTCGCGAATAGTTTCAAATTCGTCCTTTGATTCCGCGTTATACAGTTCTATCATAGCTTGTGATATACCCTGATTCGGGAACATCTTCATCAGACGAATAATGCCGGACTGAATGAGGTGAATACTGGTTGACTCCAGCGGCTCTAAAAATCCGCTGGACAGGCCTATCGCGACAACGTTCTTGCACCACTGCTGCGCCGTTCGCCCGGTTTTAAAACGTATAGTACGAGGCTCGTCAATGGCTCGGCTATCGAGGTTATTCATCAGCGTTTCAGTGGCTTGCTCATCTGTTAAGTACTGCGAGCTGTAAACAATGCCGTTGCCATTGCGGTGGGTCAGTGGAATGCGCCATTGCCAGCCAACCGGGTGCGCGATACTGCGTGTGTAGGGCAAGGTTTCAGCATGTCGCTCGCTGGGTACAGCCTGGGCAGAATCAGCCGGTAGCCAGTGACTCCAATCTTCATAATTAACCCCCAGCGTCTGGCGAATTAACAGGCCACTCAGGCCGGTGCAGTCAATAAAAAAGTCGCCTCGAATTTGTCGACCGTCATTGAGTTGTATACCGGTAATAAAGCCGCTCTGCTCATTTTGTTGAACATGTTCGATAATACCCTCTGTGCGCTTTACACCATTTTGTTCGGCCTGCTTTCGCAGGAATTGCCCGTACAATGCGGAGTCAAAATGGTATGCATAGGGCATGTCATAAAGTGGGTTTTGAGTATTAATTTTATTAAATTTTTCTTCAAGACAAGCAAGGTAGTTGAGATCGAAATCCCAAAATGAGTCTGTCAAGCCGGCTTGTTGTGCTTTAAGCCAGTAATGATGGAAACTGCAAAAGCCCATAGTTGTGCCAGGGCCGCCGAAGGTATGAAAGTAACTTTCTCCGGGCACCCTCCAGTTCTCAAACTTTATCGCCAGTTTTATTGTGCCGTTGGTTTCGCGTAAAAACGCTTTTTCGTCGATGCCTAAAAAACGATTAAAGATTTGAATCGGGGGAATAGTTGCTTCGCCAACACCTACAATGCCGATTTGTTCAGATTCCACCAGCTCGATACTGACGCTGTTTCCTAACACTTTTTTAAGCAGCGCTGCAGTCATCCAACCGGCTGTGCCGCCTCCGGCTATTACAACGTGTCTGATAGGCTTGGACATGATATTTCCTTTAAGCTAGATTCATCGTTTTGCTTTTGACTCTAGTGAATATAAAGCGAAAAGCAAACTGAGAAATAAAAAAGCCCCACAAATGCGGGGCTCATTTACAACGTCGTGCTTAGTAGAACGAGTAGTTGAAGTTCAGCATGTAAGAGGCGCCGTATTCTAAGCGTCTGGTTACAATGCCTGCATCGTTGGTCGATTGCTCAATTTCATCGGTCAGGTTAGTCGCTTGTAGTGACACGCGAAGCCCTTCCAGATATTCAATGCCAGAGTCTTCAAAGTCATAGCTGATTTGCGCGTCAACCGTTGTCATACCCTGACGCGTAGCTGTTTCGATTTTGTTCGATCCGCCACGTTGATAGGTAGAGAACTCTGAACGATCGGTAGCGGCTACACGGAACTCAAAACCGTTCATTTCGTAGTACGCTGTTACCGAGAACGTTTCATCAGACTGACCAGGAATGGGGTTGCCATCTTCCAGTTCTGCGTCGATAAAGGTCGCTGATGCTGCGATACCAAAGCCATCTAACGCATCTGACAGAATACTAAGCGGCAGGTTAGCAGTAAGCTCTGTACCTTTTACTTCACCTTCCAAACCATCTTCGAAGAATGAGAAGTAACCATAATCAGGCGGCGTTAATGTATCGCCTACGTCATAAAATACGTCAGTAGGACCGTATGCACGAGCGTCTGTAATGGTTTTGGCATGGAGTTCTGGAATATAGTAATTTGCACCATTGTTGGTTTCATCATTGGTGAAATTAATCAGGGTATTACCGTCACGGGTCCAGTTAACCAGGTCTTTATAGAAGAACGTAACCGCTACATAACCTTCGTTATCGAAATATTTTTCTACCGATAAGTCGAAGTTATTTGCTTCATATGGTCTCAGGCGAGGGTTACCGGCCGTCTTACTCCACGGGCTTCCGTAGTTTTCAACGTCAGCAATGGAATTGGGAATAGCAATGATGTCGAAGTTTTGGTCGTATTTAACAAAACCCGATGCTTTCATTTGATCCATACGTGCACGGCTGATGGTTTTAGAACCCGCCAAACGTACAAAGGTTTGATCAGACACTTCGATACTGACGTTCAGACTTGGTAAGAAGTGTGAGTAGCTCTCACTAATATCTGACAAACAGCGCTCGTCGATGACGGAGTTACTGTCATCATCACAGACCCGCAGGTTGGCACCGCTTACCCCGATTGCACCCTGTGAACTTTGGTCAGTATCAACATATTGGAAGCCAAAATTACCCAGTACCGGGAAGTCACCGATTTCGGTTTCGAAGTCGAACTTAGCAAATAAGGTCAGCACTTCTTCTTGAACCACGTATGAATCACCCATACGGTCAGTCTCTAAGAAGAAACCATCGTATAGTGTGTAATAGCCATCCTGATAGGGTGCCCAGCCATCGTGAGCAACGATATTACCCAAACCTACCCATGATAAATCGGTATAGCCTAAGAAATACTCTTCAGGAATTGCCTCTGAGTAAGGGAATGTTTCAGCAACAGCAAAGAAGCCTTTATTGAGCTTTTCTTTAGTCCGGTCGCTGTAGTTAATACCCGCAGTTAATTTATTAACCGGTCCCCATTCGACATACCCTTCAACTTCTAATTTTGCCGTGGTTAACTCTTCCTGGAATTCAGCCTGGTTTAAGAAACCATCCTGCGCATCTTCGTAGTTGTGGTTACGGGTACCGGCTGCTGTCAGAACATCTGTTGCAAAGGTGTCTGCCAGGTTAGCCATACCGCCCCCCCATGTTTGTGGGCCGGTCAGTTGTAATAACGTTGGGTCTGAGAAAAAGCCCATACCCTGACCACCGGTGTAAAACAGACCGTTTTGATCTAACTCGAATGTTCTGTAAACATCGTCAGAGGGTAAAAATGATCCTGAGCGTCCTATACCAGCGTATGATTCGCCAGCGATTTCTAACTTATCTGATTCACTTTGGGCGACATCCAGTTCCACTGACCACGAATCGTTAATCTGAAAATCAACGTTCAGACCATAGGCTTTTAACGTACCGTCTTTAAATAGCGGTCTGTTCATTAACACCTGATTGATGGTGTTAACCTGAGTACCTGATGAGCTGGTGGCCGTTCCTGTAACGTCATTGCCCGCACTGAATGGGCCGTAAATTCCGCGAAATACACCATCTTCTTTGAAGTCGATGTCTAACACATCTACAACGATATCCAGTCGGTCAGTCGGCCTGAATTGCAAGATGGCGGAGAGAGTATCACGGTCCAATTCTCGGCTTACTGCGCGTGATTCGGTAAAGCCAGGTACCGCAATACCGTCTACGGTACTAACTGAGTTATTGTACTGACGTTCGTTACGTGGAGATTCAGTTGTTGCATACGATAATGCCAGACCAATGGTATCATCGGCGAATTTCTCTACTAAAGATAATGCGAGGCGCTTACCGGTATTATCGAAATCTGGGTTATCTGAATCGTTAGCGCCCTTTTCATATACACCTGTAACAGTTAATGTTTCTTGCGCTGCTAGCGGGCGAACGGTTTGCAGGTCAACAGTACCACCGATGCCTTGTACCATTAAGGTGGCATCAGCGGATTTATAAATTGTAGCACCGGTCATTATTTCAGAAGGGTATAAGTCGTATTCAACACCACGGTTGTCGCCGATACCGATTAATTCACGTCCATTTAATGACGTGCCGGTAAAGTCTTCTTTAAAACCACGAACAGAAATACCTGAGGTACGACCGTTTACACGCTCACCGGCCATACCCGGCAGACGCGCAAGTGACTCAGCAATTGAGGAGTCGGGAAGCTTACCTATGTCTTCAGCAGATACTGCATCAACGATAGATGTGCTTTCCTGTTTAATCGCCTGAGCGCGCATAAGTGAACCGCGAATACCCTTAACGGCAATCACTTCTACTTCAGGTTCGTTAGCGCCATTTTCTTGTGCAAGTGTTTGGCCTGAATACATTGCTGATGTCACGGCAAGTGACAATAGTGCTGGTTTGAATAAGTGTTTTGTCTTCATTTTTTATGCCCTAACTAAAATTTATTACAGCGTAATCTTGTTACATCCGTGTTAACGATAGTTAAAGAATTAATGTTGGTCAAGATCTTTCTTAATCAATTAAGAAAGATGAGGTGGTAACCTATGCAAGGCTTATGCGGTCGAATTGCTTAATTTATAAGCTATGTATCTGTTACGATTAAGCTTTGGTTTAGAAAATGGCGTCGGCTACTCAGTTTCTCTATTGGTTAAGTATTTGAGTATCTATAACTTTAGTACAGATTTTCAAGAGCGCTAACGTATGCTGACAATACATGTAAATTGTGGTTGCCAATGCCAGTTCATTATTAGAGTAGTGAGTGGGATTAAGATCTACGACAGCCAGAGCCGGTGATGGGAAAGCGAGATTGGATCAGAAAAATAACACAAAGCCATTTGCTCTGTTTTGAACAGTGATGAGCAAATGGCACATTAAAATTTTAGTTAACGTTAAGGGGGAATTGCTACTGCGACTCAATTCTTTTGAAATGGATGTCACTGAAGTTATGACTTTGCCTGACTTTGTTCGTAAAGGGGTGAAATTTAAAACCAGTGACTTGATGTTCTGGTGTGACATCAAAATGCATAAACGCATCGCTGGCAGCGTTCTGGTTATCCCAGCGAATAACAAACGTGTGATCAGAGAAGGGCTCTAAAGTGCCGGTTAACATGGTCATTTTGTCTGATGTCAGGCGTAACTGACCTTCCTGATTACGTGTGACTTGCATTTTGCCATACCAGGTATCAATAAACTGTCCGCTATAAGCAAGCTGATCAAGAATAACTTCTCCGGTTCCTTTCGGTACATCGAGGTTGGCCAGGTAGCGTTGTTCACGCTCCGCCTGATAACTTTCTAATGTCTCGACCCAGTTGGTTGTGTCTTGCGGAGTAATATAAGATTTAAGAATGTGCTGCATGACCGCACTACGTGCCCCATAGTTTGAGCCATTGTTTAACAGTACCACGGCCAACTCCAGTTCTGGAACCATTGCCACATACGCCTGATAACCCGATAACGTGCCGGTATGGGATATCACCTTGTAACCGTGAACGTCAGCCAATCGCCAACCTAGTCCATAAGCTTTAAATAACGTGTCATCCCATTCATCGTCAGACTCTGATACCGATAAAACAGTGCGGGCTGTATGAATAGTCTCGACCTGATCAGGGGTTAGGATTTGCGTACCATTTTGGCCGGTGCCCTGATTTAACCACATTTGCAGCCATTTAAGCATGCCGCTCGCGTTACACACGATACCGCCCGCTGCCGCCGATACCAGCTCATTACCGTGGATGCCATTACGTGGAATTGCATACATACCACGCTCGTCATTATGCCCATAACTTAGTGCCACATTGTTTAACGCCGCATCGCTTTGATCACCGGCAAAGCACTGCATATCCAAAGGAGTAAAAATCTTATCTTCAATAACTTTGGCAAAGGGTTTTTCATATAGCTTTGCAACGACTTCACCGGCAGTAATATACATTAAGTTACTGTAAGCATAGGTACTGCGAAAGCTGCTGACGGGAGTCAGATAACGCAGGTTGTGAATAATTTCTTCACGGCTAAAACCACTGGGTTCGGGCCATAACATGCTGTCACCCGCGCCACTTGATAACCCTGAACGATGGACCAGTAAATCCAGCAGCGTGAACTCCCGGGTTACCCAGGCATCTTGCATTTGGAAGCCGGGCAAAATATCTGTCACCCTGGTGTCCCAACTCAGACCAAACTCATCTATAGCCATAGCCAGCACTGCAGCGGTAAAGGCTTTTGAAGTTGAAGCCAAGCGAAAATACGTATCGGCATTGACAGGCAATGCGGGTTCCAGCTGACGCTGACCAACACCGTCAAGATATACCACCTCGCCGCTTTTGATAACGCCAATTGCCATGCCTGGGGTATAGAAGGCTTGTAAAGCAGCCTGGGCCACGTTGTCCAGGTTTGCCAGCGCAGGCGCAGCTAACTGCTCTGGTGGCGCGGC
>JABXHM010000072.1 GCA_013373625.1 Alteromonadaceae bacterium
GCGGAATGGTAGACGCAGGGGATTCAAAATCCCCCGCCGCAAGGCGTGCCGGTTCGAGTCCGGCCTTGGGTACCAAATTGAAACTAAAGCCTAATTCCGGTTTTTCTTGGGGTGGGCTTTTAGGGGTGCTGGGCTGAGTTCCCCCAGCGGTTCCCCCATTCACGTTCTGTGCTTGTTCCGTTCCTATCCGTCGCGCCGATTCTGGGCTTGCCTGGAAAGCGCCTTCTGACCGGCGGCGCGGCGGTACTTCTGGGCCATGGCTGCGGTGCGGTGCCCGGTCACGCTCTGGATCTCCGCGTCCGAGCATCCGGCCTCTGCCAGGGCAACGGCTGCGGTGTAGCGCCAGCCGTGCATCACGAGACCGTCGCAGGCTGTGCCCGCCTTTTTTCTGGTCTTCGCGAAGAGCTTCTGCAGGCTGTCGTAATTGATCGGCTCGGTCAGGTTTTTGGCGAGGATGAAGCGGCCACGCTTCGGCAGGGTTGCGAGGTAGTCCCGCAGTTCCCTCGGGCAGAAGACCTTGATCCGCTCCTTCGTCTTGTCCTGTGTGACGGCAATATATTCTCCGTCGAAATGTTCCCACATCATCCCGCAGAGGTCACCTGGACGCTGGCCTGTGCCGGTCCCGAGCATCATGGCGGTGAGCATTGTCTCGTCAGCGGCAGAACGGAAGGCCTTGAGCGCCCCCGGCGACCACGGCTCCCATTCCTTCTGGGCTCCGAACAGCTTGATCCCGGTGGCGGGGTTGTTGTCGATCCAGTCCAGTTCGTTCTTCGCGAAATTCAGCAAAAGTCGGATGACCTGCAGGTAGTGATCTGCCTTGCGCGGGGTCTCCGAGTACTTCTCGTGAATTGCGCGGACGTGCTGGCGTGTGACCTTGCGAATGTCTCGATCGCCGTTCTTCTCTTCCAGCTGGATCATGACGGCCTCGTACTTCCGCCGGGTTCCGGCGGCGAGGCCGGTGAAGGCCCGCGTCTTCCGATATGAGGCGATCAGATGCTTCCAGCTGGTGCGCGGGGCAGCGGTGACGGCCTCGTGGGTGCCGGAGCGGATCGCCCAATATGTTCGGTCGAACTCTGGGCTATCCTCGTCGCCGGGGAGCGGTATGAAACGTTCGCGCCTGGTCTCGCCATCGGTCCACCGTAGGCGGTAGTAGAGCCGCCCCTTTTTCTCGGTGACGTAGGGCTTGCGCTGGCGTCTCATAGCTCGATTCCCTCCGGGGCCGTGGGCTTCCTGCCACGTATGATAGACTGGAGCTCTTCAACATCCCAACGTCGCTCTCCGGCGATGGTGCATGGGGCGGGAAGTGCCCCCTGGTCGACAAGTGTGCGGAACTGTTTCGGCTTCATGTCCAGGAGGCTGGCGGCGGTTGTCTCGCGGGCGAAGAGGGGCGTGGTCATCCTTATCTCCTCAGTTCAGCAACGTGTTGGGGGCGAGCCCCAGGATTGCGCCAAGGGCGAAAGCGACGGCCACCATGACGCCTTCGATGGTCTGGTGCCGCAGATCGGTCAGGCTTGCCTGTTCATCGACGCTGTCCGCAGGGCTCGTGGTGTCGGGTTTGGTCATGGGACAGCCCTCAGATTATCAACATCAGCAGGAACCGCAGAACGGCCTCAAGGATCCGTCCAGCGACGATGACTACGCCCGCGATCATCAACCCGATGGCAGTGCGCAGTACCGTCATGAAAATGAACGTGTCGATAGCGGCCCAGCGTTCTACGCCTCCCGTCGCCAACGCTTCTTCGCGCGGAGTCATGTCCTGGGGCGCGCGGATCTCCACGCCGTCCTGCGTCTGATAGGCGTCATTGCCGGCGGAGGTCTTGCCGAGGGGGGTGTCGGTCATGCCTTGCCCTTCTTCTTCAGCTCGCGGGCTGCGGGCCTCGATCTTGTCCGAAGAGGTGGGGAAGATGGACATCGGGTTTCCTCTATCGCTGTGCCGCGATGCGGCCGCGCCAGGCGTCGAAATCGGTGCGCAGCCTAGCGAAGTTCGCTTGGGCGGTGGCGTCAGCTTCCAGGGCGCGGCGGCTGTCGATCTTGCAGCAGCTGCGCAGATACTCGGCGGCTGCGCTTGCGCAGAACTGGCCGCCGGGGAAGCCGCTGCGGATTGCGGCGAACTTCTGAAAGCGGTCGTCGTTGCACATGATGCCCGCCTGTTGGGCCAGGGGCAGGCTTTCAAATGGCTGGCGGCCCGAGGTCATTGAACCGGCTCCAGCGTGTAGTCTGTGAGCCCCAGATGCCGGGCGGCCCGTCGGGCTTGGCCTTCGGTGGCATAGCCCCAGAAGCGGCCGGTCTTGCAGTAGGACAGGATCATGCTGCACCTGCCGGGAGTTCGTGCGTGTGGAAGGTCACATAACGCAGATCATATTCTGCAGGGGCGCGGCGTTCGGCTTGGTCTGGCCAAGTGAATTCGACCTCGGCCGTCTCGGTGCGGAAGATCAGCGCGGCCATATCGGGCGCACCATCCGGGCGCGCGGCGGACAGGGCTTCGATGGCGGCCAGCGCCTGAACCTTGTCGGCGCAGATGATCAGGATGGTCCTGTTGCCGTCCAGCAGCTGAGCGATAGACAGGACGTCGGTGGGGGTCATGCCGCGTCTCCGCTGGTGGGGGTGTTACCCCGTGCGGCCAGTACCTGGCGGACGCGCGCGCTTGTCCGCTTGCAGGCTTCCTCCATTTGCTGGGCGAAGCTGAGCGGCGTGGGCACCGAGCCGCGGCGGCAACCTGCCAGCAATGTCAGGCGCTCGGGGCTGATCGGGTGGCCCTGCGCGGCCTTTAGCCGAAGCCACTTTTCTTCGCTCATGTTTTGTAGGGCCGCCGGGCCGGGAACTTCAGCATCGCTCATTGCTGACACCTTTTTTTGGTTTGCTTGATCGCAGGGTATGACAAAAAATTTGTCTTTGCCAAATGAAAATGACAAATTTCTGGACGTTTGTAGCAGCGCTTTGCGTGACGGCTTCCGAATCTAGTGAGTTGAGGTTCGTGCGCTCTCGCCGGCCAAGGCTCCTCAGGCGCGCGCAAGCGGGTCCCGAGTTCACGAGTTCGTGAGGCCTCCTGTGTTTCTCGCATTTTCTTTTCGACCTTCGCCTGCCCGGGTGGCTTGGGCATCCGGTCGGGGAAGTGCTAACAACTCGTGTTTTTCGCAATTGAAAGCACTTGCCAAGTGTCTTGCGCTTTCCCGCGAGTGGGTTCCATCTGGCCCGGGAGGGTATGGCAACTCTTGTGTTGCCTGGTGAATGGAGGTGCTTATGTGGGAGTTTTTTTTGGCGAGGTGGTGCGCACGCATCTGGCGCTCGCGCCAGTCGGATAGGTTGGATGATCTTCTGAAGGGTGGTGTCCAGACCGGCCTGTCGATTGACTACCTTGAAGGACTGACCAGAGGTCTTTCGCGCCATGCGCGGCGCAGGGTCATTGCCAACGCGTCGTCTATGCCAGCGTACAGGAAGTCGAGCGACAGTCCGAAGCGCTCCCTGATTGCGAGCGCTCCATCCAAGGAGAGCCGATAAACACCGCTTTCCCAGTTGTTTAGTGTGCTGCGCTTTACGCCAATGGCATCCGCATACTGTTGCTGGGTTAGCCCTTCGAGTTCGCGGTGCCACAGCAGGCGCGATGCGATGTCTTCGAATGGTTTCGCTGATCCGGTCATTGCGGCATAGTCGCATGCCAAATTATTTGTCTGAAGTGCGTTTACTTGTCTTGACGTTTGACAAAAAATTGGTCTTTCTCCTTGGTATGCAAAATTCATCCACTAAGTCCATAGTCGACGCTGTCGGGGCCGGGGCCATCGCCGAGGCGCTCGACCTTTCCATGCATTCAGTGCGGTACCATCGGGCTTCTGGGCAGTTCCCTGCCAGCTGGTTCCACGTGATCGAGCGGCTGTGCATCTCCGTGGATCTTGATTGTCCGCACGAACTATTCCGATTCCGGCTGCCCTCAGGTGAAGACGGGCTGTCACCTCTGAGTCTGGTAGGTTCGGAAGCTTCCTCCAAAAGCGCTTCTCGTTGTCACCTTGGCGGGATTTCGGCGCCGGGGAAACGAAAGGACGTTTCATGATCTCGCTCCGCGCACATATGTTCCGCGAGCTGGTGCAGGCGGTGGGCGGTTTCGATGCTGCCGCGGCCGCGCTGCATGCGAGCCTGGGGCACACCGTCTCGCTGGCGACGATTTCTCGCTACCAGAACGGCACCGCCGAAGTTCCCTGGATCTGGGTCTCGGTATTGGAGGATGCCGCTGGCCTATCGCCTTTCACTGCGCAACGCGCCCGGCAGATGGACCGCCGAAAACACGATGCGGTGGCAGCAACCCACATCGAGGCTCTGCGCGAGACCTCGGAGATGGTCTTGGCGCTTGCCCGGGCCGAGGGCGACGCGAGCCCCGAGGCGCTGGCTGCTGCCTACGCCGAGACGCAGGACGTGGCGAACCTCGTCAGCGGCCTGCTTGCCTCGATGTCGGAGGCCATGGCCGCGCGGCGGGGCTCACGGTGATTGCTTTCCCGCGGCAAGCTCTCCCTCTCGACCTGTCAGAGCCTTCGGGCTCGAGCAATTTCCTCGCACAGTGGCACACGAGCCCTGAGACGGAGGGTTCCAGCAGGAGTTCTTGGCGCCGTTTGGGCACCTGCTTCTCGATCCATGCGGTGGCCCAAACGAGAATCTTTAATAAACGGAAGGGGACGTCTGTCGTGGACAGGATAACCGCTAAGGAACGGACCCTGATCGAGACCCATATCGCTCAGGTCGGTGTTACGCGGGTCAAGCCGGGCGAGTCCGGGATGACGCCGGCCTACATCTGGGACGGCAGGCAACTGGTCTCGACCAACGGCCAGGATGACGGCTGGCGAAACCGCAAGCTGCACTTCGCCAAGGCGCGGCGGGCGCGGGCCATCCGGCAGAGCGAGACTGACCAGAAAATCGCGGAACAGATCCGGACGGGAAAGACCGGAGCCCAAATCGCGGAGGCGCTTCAGGTCAGTCGGGAGAGCATCCGGCGCGTGGCCAAGGCGAACGGCTTGACCGTCGTGCGCGCGCCCTCTGTCCCGGTGAAGCCCAATGGCGGGGCCAAGATGAACAGCGCGCTGACGGACCGGATCCGCGGCCTGGCGGATGGAACACGCGGCGCGGAAGAGATCGCGCGCCTCGTCGGCTGCTGCCCGAAGACGGTGCGTCTTCGGAAGGAGCGGCTGAAGCTGGATATTCCTTGAAAGACGGATGGTGACATGTCCTTTGCAACCCCGCGCCTCCAGGTCTTCGATGCGGCGGACCTGCCGGAATATCCGATCTCGGCTGACAGCCGGTTGGACTCTCATTACTTCATGCCGTTCAACCACGATCGCTTCGATCGCAGCAAATTCCGGCAGAAGTCCTACCGAGACCCGGAAGTCGGCTACTTCGGGATGGAGCTGTTCTTCAAGTCGCATGGGGAAACCCCGCTGGGGACCTTGCCGACCGATGATGACAGCCTGGCCTTCCTCCTCAACTTGTCCTTGGATCGCTGGCTATCGCTGAAGGAGCGGGCCTTCAATCCGCTCTACAACTGGAGCCCGGTGCGCTGCGACAACGGGGATATCCGGCTGGCGCACCCTGTCATTACCGAGGTGATGGTGCTGGCCCTGAAAAGCCACCAGGAGCACAAGGCCAGCAATGAAGACAAGGCCGTCTATACGCGGCGCAAGCGTCTGGTCGAAGTCCTGGCGAAATGCGGGTGCAGCGACAAGCTGTGCGCGGACGAGTTCGCGGTGGCCTGGCTGGACGAGTGGCTCCTGGAACATCACCCCGGACAGAGGCGGATGCCTCAGATCAAGCTCTCGATCGAGCGGGCCTTGAAGGCGGGGTACGCGGCGAACGTCTTCGGGCGCACCGGAAACGTTCGCTGAAATCATTAAGAAAATACGCGCACCTGTGTCTGGAACAGAACGGAACAGAACGGAACAGATCCGAACAGATCGGAACAGTTCCAGACATAGGAAAGGAAAAGACAGGAGAGGAAAGGAAATGAGAGTTCATTCCGCTCCAAAACCACCGGGTGGAGCCTGTGGGTAAGTCGGGATCTTGCTGAGAAAGGGCAGGCCATGAGTGAAGAGCAGAAGACCGAGACGAAACGGGATCGGGTGCGAAGGCTGCTGCTGACGCCCCTGGCTGAAATGGGGTTCCGATGGAAGCGGGGCACCACCGACGAGGACGGGCGCAAGCGGCTCGACCGGGTCGCCGACGATCTGGCCTACCTGACCGATCAGAACCTGGATCGCCTTTTCCTCGCGCTGCAGGACAAGGGCGAGGGCTCGGCCCGGTGCTTCTGGCCGGAACACGCGACTTTCGTGGCTTACGCGCAGCTCGCGCAACCTCGTCCTCTGTCCGAGATGCCCGGCATCGCCAGCTGGTTTGGCAGTGAAGCCGGGCGCAGGGCGGAGGAAGAGGGGAAGCTGGTTGCAGAACTGAGGTTCTGGACGGTTAAGCGCAGGCCCCCGATGAACGATGCCGAGCGCCGCAGAATTGCGGAGCGCGCGGCGGAGATGCGCGACCGGGTTGCCAGGCTCTGCGACAAGCTCGATCGCGGCTGGAGCATCCTGCCGGCTGACGCAGAATGGCTCGCGGCTTACCGCCGCGATGAGGCTGCAGCTCAGGCGCTGCGCTTAGAAGCAAAGAAGGGAGCGGCGTGATGATGGTGCGCGAACGGCTGCGACCCGGGCAGGCCCGGCCGGTGGGGTCTGAGCCACAACAGGTGACGATCCTTCAGCTGCTCGAATGGGCCTTCCAGCGCGAACTGGTCTCGCTTGATTTCGACCCGATCGAGAGGATGGTGCCTGATTTCGGCATGGAATACGTGATGATCGAACGGGCGCGTCTGGGGTGCCGGGTTGACGGCGGCGGCCGGTCAGACCCACACCCCGATGCGGACGCGGTAGCCGATGCCTTGGTTGCGTTGCCGGTGGCGCGCGGTGGCCGGCGCATGGCTTTGACGATTGCCGAGCTGGCACGTGCTGGCCAGGTGCCGGACTGGGGGCAGGGGGCCGAGCCGCGTTGCCGGCCGGTGGGGTGGCGTCAGACCAGGCATGGCAAATTCGCGAAAACTGAGAGCGCGGGTTCTGCGACCTATATCAGCCGGGGGCGAACCCGGACCTTCGATATGCGCTACTGCCCGGTGACCATCTACAATGGGGCGCGGGAGATCGCGGCCAAGCGGCGGGCCTATCTCCTCTGGTGGTCCGCGCTTATGGAGCTACGTGATACCTTTCGGATATACGGGGGGCTGTCTGCGCATTTGGTGCTAGCGGCAATGCCACCCAAGGCACCATGGCGTGATGTCTGATTTGTCTACGGTCAAATTCGCTAGCAGATTTAACTGCAAAATGCTTCATTCCAACGATGGGGAGAATCCAGAAAAGCTTGAGAACAATCTGGTCGAGTGTGGCACGCCTTGCGGCTTTGATTACATTGGTCACAGGGGTCGACATTTTGTTGCGCGATAGAGGATGGGGCGCCTATGCTCAGCGTCTCTATGACCCATGGGACGAGCAGATCGCAGAGCTTATATCGACAGCATGGGCTTGGGTGGTTGTTGCGAGCTTGCTAATCACTTCGACGATGCTGGCTCGTTTTATCCTTGTGAAACTGGCAATTGGCGGGCAACGAGCTTACCTAATATGCGGCTTCATATGGCGAAGGTGGAAAATGGCTGAGAAGATCTCGAATGTTGATGCATTGCACTTGGTCAAGGCAAGTGACTTCTTTCAGTCTCGGTTGCCTAGCTCGCGAGAAAGCGAAGACAGCGGGGACATCGGATCCGTGTTAACTTCCTTCCGGAATTCAATGAAGTCGTCAGGAATGCTAGGTTCTGGGGTTTCCAGGAGAGACCGGATGGTACGGGAGCAATACGCTCGCGATCTTCTCAGGGCCTTTGAGAACTACTGCCCAGATGGCAAAGACGATGCTGGCTATGATCGCCTTCTGCTGGAAGAGTGGCTGGAAAAGCTATTCTCTGCAGAGGTTCGTAAAGAAATGGGAGATATCCCAGAAGTCTAGAATAAACATACTTGACGGGTTTCTCACCTTCTTGACATATTGCCCTCGACCTAATTGCGCCCGGAGCTGAGCACCAGCTGCCGGGCGTTGTCATATCCGGAGGGCGGGAGGGCGGCTCGATGCTCAGTATGCGCGTTGACGATCGGGCCTTCCTGGAAGCCGCTAAGAACCTGTCGGAGAGGGATGCCAAGACCGCTGCTGTCTGGGCGCTGAACGATACCGCCGATGACGTGCTGCAGCACATGCAGGGGCGGATGGACGTGGTCTTCGACAAGCCCACGCGGTTCACGAAAAACGCGTTGATGGTTTGGCGGGCGACGAAATCGACGCTGGAATCGAAGGTTATTGAGCGGCCCTCGGTGGGTCGGCGCCATTACCTGAAGGTCCAGGAAGAGGGCGGGCGCCGTGGACAGACCGGGCTGGAGAAGCTTCTGGACAACCGGCTGTCTTACTCCGGGGACCTGCGGTCGGTAATCCCGGCCAGCGGCGCACGGCTGAACCATTATGGCAACTGGTCGACTGGTGAACGGAACCAGGCGCTGTCCGCGGTGCAGGCGCAGCGCGATGGAAAGACCAATACGACCGCGACCTCGCGCAAGCGCAACCGCAAGCGCAACCGCAAGCGCGCCGGCTTCTTCGTTCCGGCGACCGGCTCGCGGCTGTCGCCAGGCATCTGGAAGCGGGATGGGAAGGGGCGGATCAAGAAGATCCTGCACTTTACCTCGCTGGCACCGATCTATGACCGGCGGCTCGGCTTTCAGGATGGGGCGGCCGAGGTCTACGAGGCGCGGCTGCCGGATCACCTGAGGCGGACGCTGCAGAAGGTGGCCAAGCGCGCGGCGGACCGGGCGGCGTCCCGGGGCTGAAGCCGGCGCGGGTCCTTCCTGGAAAACGCCCGTACGGGGGTAATTCGCACCCCGACACTTGCAAATAGGTCATTTCCGGACGGGGTTTCGGATGTGGTTGTTGTTGTTATTACAGACCAGGAGTGACGGATTTGGCCTTTGACATCGAGGAGGCCCTGCGGCGGTTTCCTCTGCCGGACGGCCAGCAGGACATGACGGTGAACCGTCGGCAATGCGCGACCGCGCTGGATGTGTCCGAACCCATGATCACGCGCTACCTGGAACAAGGCCTGCCGGTCTTGAGCCGCGGCTCGAATGGACAGGCTTACGAGTTCCAGCTCTCCGAGGTCTATGCCTGGAAGATGTGGCGGGACGACGCAACCAGAGCCCAGGACGCCGCGGCAGAACAGGCCGCCATGCAGATGCGGCTACTGTTCCGGAACGACGATGAGGACGATCCAGCGGCGCAGGTCCTGACCGCCCAGCAGATCGCGCAGGAAGCAGATGCCGATTACAAGCGCAACCGGGCGGCCGAACTGCGGGGCGAGCTGGCGCGGGTGTCGCGGGTGCGCGACCTGATCGAGGAAATGCTGATCGAGTTCCGGAGCCAGATCACGACGCTGGTCGATTTCGCGGAAATGGAGTTCAGCCTGGAGCCCGACCAAGTCGAGAAGATGCAGAAGCGTTGCGATTCCGTGCTGGTCTCGACCCGGCACAATTTCCAGCGAGCCTTCCCGGTTGGTGCTGTCTCCCAGATCAGTTCGGGCTCTGCACGCGAGGCTGATGAAGCCTGATGGTCCGGATCTCGGAAGGCCGCATGGGGCAACGGTTGCAGTTCGCGCCGCTGCCGCCGCTGATGACCCCGCAAGAGATCCTGGCAGATTGCCTGCCGATCCTTGATCCGCCCAACCGGGTCTCGCCAACTCGGGCGGCGGAGCGCTACGTGCGGGTCCAGGTTCAGGGGGCTTGGCAGAACTTCGACCGGGACCTGACACCCTACATGGTCGAACCGACGGACATGACGCAGTCGCGTCGCTACAAGGGAGTAGGTTTCGTCGGCCCGTCGCAGAGCGGCAAGACCAAGATGCTGGAAACCGTCGCGTTTCACGCGGTGACCAGTGACCAACGGCCAACCTTGGTCGTTCACATGACCAAGGGGGACAGGGACAAGTGGGTCGAGGAAAAGCTCGATCCCACCATCCATAACAGCCCCGAGCTGTTCGATCGGATGGGCAAGGCGAGGGAAGACAGCACGTTTTCCCGTAAGCGTTTCCGGGGCATGCGGATCCTGATCGGCTACCCGACGCCAACCATCCTGTCGGGTGGGTCTTACGGACTGGTCCTGCTGACAGACGTGGATCACATGCCACTGGTCCTGGGGGGCAAGGACAATCCCGAAGGCACGCCGATCCGGATGGCGCTGCGGCGGATCCGCAGCTTCATGAGCCGCGGCTGTGTGCTGGCTGAGAGCAGCCCAGCCTGGCCGGTGCTGGATCCGTCCTGGCGGGCCTCGAAGGACCGTCCACACGAGTTTCCGCCCGTCGCCGGGGGCATCGTGGTCTTCTATAATGAGGGCACGCGCGGGCGCTGGTACTGGGAATGCACGGACTGTGGCGGTGAATACGAACCGCGCTTCGACCGCCTTGTCTACGACGAAAGCCTCGATCCGGGGGAGGCAGGTGAGACGGCCGAAATGGCCTGCCCGCATTGCGGGGTCCTTATGGGGCATCGCCACAAGAACGAGATGAACGCCCGGGCGCTGGCGGGCAAGGGGGGATGGCGGCACGAGGGCCGACAGCCCGGTCAGGTCGTCGCAATGGGCGATCCGGATATCCGGCGCACGGAAGTGGTGAGCTATGCGCTGAATGGTGCGGCGGCCCGGTTCTCGACCTGGCAGGAGCAGGTTGCCGAGTATGAGAACGCCCGCCGTCGCGCCGAGACGTTGGGCGATGATGCGGATCTTGCGACCTGCCATTACACCTCGATCGGGATTCCTCACCGTCGCCTGCAGGCCGAGGATGAGGATGCACTCGGGGTCCAATTTCTTCGGGATCACGCCCAGCCAGCGGAAAAGGGTGTGGCGCCGTCCTGGACGCGGTTCGTCACGATCACGGTGGACGTGCAAAAGGGCTGGTTCCCGGTGCAGGTCACTGCCTGGGGCGAAGGGGGCCGGAGCCAGGTCGTGGATCGTCTCGACTTGACGCAGCCACCTGCCGATGCCCCGAACGCGAAGGCTGATGAGGATGGCAATCGCCGCCGTCTTGATCCGGCGCGATACCTGGAGGACTGGGACGTCCTCAAGCCGCTGGCGGATCGGGTGGTCCCTGTTGCCGGGGCAGGCTATGGCCTGCGGGCGATTTCGGTGGCGGTGGACTTCCAGGGCGAGCCGGGCGTTTCGGATAACGCAGAGGCATTCCTCCTGGCGCGACGCCGAGAGCATCAGGGGCACCGCTGGCGCCTGACACGGGGGCAGGGGGGCTGGAAGGTTCCATTCCGGATCCGCTACGCTGCGCCCGACCGGGCATCGGAAGGCAAGCGGGCGCGGCCGATCAAACTGCTGACCATGGCGACCGACCGTCTCAAAGACACCTTGGAGGCCGCACTGCGAAAGGCGGCAGGCGGCTCCGGTGCCATGTATCTGCCCAGCTGGATGGCTGAGAACGAGGATCAGCTTGGCGAATACGTCGCCGAGGAGCGGCTGGCCAAGGGCTGGGACAAGAAGGCCGGACAGGTTCGCAACGAAGGCACGGACCTTTCTGTGCAGGCCCGGGCGCTCGCGGAGCACAAGGGCATGCTGAACCTTGACTGGGATCAGCCGTTAGCATGGGCCATTGGCGGCCCTCAAAACACACATGCGGTTCCCCTTGGGGACGGCGACGAACCGGATCCGCGCCAAGCGGAGCCCGCGCCTCCTTCGGGGCCGCGGCAGATCAATTTCCTCAAGAGGTGACCATGGCCTACAGCCAGGATCAGGTGGACGCGCTGCGCGCGGCCCTCGCCCGGGGTGCAACCCGGTACAAGCTGAACGGCGAGGAAGTGACCTTTGCGTCGCTCGCAGAGATGCGCCGGCAGCTGCGGGACATGGAGACGGAGATCGCGGGCGGCTCGGTAGCAGGCCCGACGCTCTCCTACCCGAAAACCTCGCGGGGGCTGTGATGACCAACTGGCTCGACAAGGCCATCCTCGGGGTCGCGCCCGAGCGGGGGGTGAAACGCATTGCGGCCAAGGCAAAGGCCAAGGTCCTGATGAATTACGATGCGGCCAGCAAAGGCCGGCGGACACATGGCTGGAAAGCGCCTGCCACCAATGCCGATACGGCAGCCGGCCACAGCCGCAAGCAGCTGCGCTTCCTGTCGCGTGACATGATCCGGAATCGGTCACTGGCCGCACGTGGCCAGGCGGTGGTTGCCGGCAATGTCGTGGGGAGCGGGATCATGCCCTCGGTGCGGGCCGAGACGCCGGAAGCGGCGACCAAAGCGATGGACGTCATCCGGGATCATCTTCTGACGCCGGCATTGGATGCCTACGGTGTCGAAGCGCTTCCCGGCTTGCAGCGTCAGGTGATGAATACGGTCTTCAGCGATGGCGAGGTCCTGATCCGCCGTCGCATGCGGGATCTGCGCTACGAGCCGGACCTGCGTTTGCCGTTTCAGGTTCAGTTGATGGAGGTCGACCACCTGGACGAGACGATCACTAGCCACGGGCAGAACGAAGTGATCGAGGGGATCGAGTACGGGCCGACCGGCAAGGCTGTTGCCTACCACCTCTACGACGTCCACCCGGGCGACGGCCTCCGGTTGAAGGGGTCACGCTTCACCAGCCGGCGGGTTCCGGCGCAGCAGATCATCCATGTTCGCCGGATCGACCGACCGGGCCAGATGCGGGGCGTCCCCTGGCTGGCGCCGGTCATGATGACCATTGGCGAGCTCAGCGACTACCAGGAGGCGCAGATCCTCAAGCAGCGGATCGCCTCGCTTCTGGCGTTCTTCGTGGAGGCTTCGGATGATGGCCAGGTCTTCAATGGTGGCCAGCTCGAGGAGGTCGCACCCGGCGCGATCGTGGGTCTGGCGCCGGGCCAGAAGATGACCTCTTCCGAACCACCGAAGGTGGACGGCTATCCCGACTTCATGCGCGAGGGAATCCGCACGATCGCGACGGGGCTCGGTCTGACTTACGAGAGCTTCGGGGATCTGACCGGGGTGAACTTCAGCTCCGGACGCATGGGGCGGATGGAAATGGACCGCTTCATCCAAGTCTGGCAGCAGCAATTGATCATCGGTCAGATGTGCGCCGGGATCGGCCGTTGGACGCTGGATGCGTGGCGGCTGGTCCGGGAGGCCCGCAGGCTGCCCCCGGTGCCTTCCGTTCTGGACTGGACGCCACCCCGGCGCCCCCTGATCGACCCCTCGAAGGAGATCGGCGCCGCGGTGGACGAGATCGAGGCCGGACTCACCAGCCGTCAGCGAAAGCAGCGGGAAATGGGCTACGACCCGGACGTGATCGCCCGGGAGCGGGCAGAAGATGCTGCGCGTGATGGTGCGCCGGCGGCATCGCAAACCCCACCGACACAGGAGAACGACGATGGACGGTGACGACCTGATCCTCAACGGCGAGATCATCCTGGAGGGCGATGTCCTTCCGCATGATTTCTGCCAATACATGGAAAGCGGCTGCTTCTCGGCGCGCATGGTGCGGGAGGCGCTTGCCGGGTTCGACGGTGATGTGACCGTCCGCGTCAACTCGGCCGGCGGAAGCCCCTACGAAGGGGAGGCGATCCGCTCGGCTTTCGAGGCGCATCGCGGCCGGGTCACCGTGATCGTGGGCGGTGTCGCTGCATCTGCGGCTTCCCTGATGATCATGTCGGCCGACCGCATCGAAATGTCGGCCGGGTCCTTCCTGATGATCCACAACCCGAGTTCCTGCATTTGCGGCACGGCCGAACAGATGCGCCGGGAAGCCGAGGACCTGGACCGCCTGGCGCAGGTCTACGCCTCTGTCTACGCGGCGCGCTGCGGCCGCACCGCAGATGAAGTCATGCGGATGATGAACGACGTGACCTGGTTTGGCCCTGCAGATGCGGTGGCCGCCGGCTTCGCGGATGGAATCGTGGGCGAAGAGCCCGAGGCCGATGCGACCCTGACCACGATCATGGCCCTGCATCAGCGCTCCATCGCCAACCTGCGCATGTGCGCGAAGAAGTTTCACGGGGAAGGCAATCCGCCTTCCGCGCAACCGACCGCGACCGCCGGTCAACCCCAGGCCAGTACGGCCGCAACCGAGGAGGTCCACATGGATCCGGAAGACGACAATGCGGCGGTCACCCCGCCCACTCCCCAGGCTCCGGCCACGACGCAGACGACCATGCGGCAGAGCGATGAAGAGGCAATTGCAAGCCGCGCCATGCAGGCTGAACGGACCCGCCAGTCCTCCATCCGCCAGATGGCCCGCCCGTTCATGGCCTCGGGTCAGCTGACCGAGGCGCAGGTGGACCGCCTGATCGAAGACGGGACCACCGCCGAAACCGCTGGGAATCGCATGATGACCTTCATGGCGCAGGCCGAGCCGCTGTCCCACAACGGCGGGCCGCGCGCCCGGATCACCCGCGATGAAGGCGAAACCCGGATGGAGGGCATGATCCAGGCGATGATGCGCGACTACACCGGCCCGGGTGAGCAGTACCGTGGGATGCGGCTGCGGGGTCTGGCCATGGAGCTGTCCGGCAGCAATCGCAGCTTCTCGGACAATGACACGATCCGGTCGGGGATGCGCTCCACCACCATGATGGGCGGCGCGCATGGCGTCTCGGACTTCGCCTATGTCACGACCGAGGTCATGAACCGGAGCCTGGTGGCCGAGTACGAACGTCGCGGCGCGAACTGGCAGATCGTCACCGGCACGCCCATGACCGCGTCGGATTTCCGCGAACTGCACGCGGTGCGCTTTGGCGGGGACTTCCAGCTCAAGACCGTGAAGGAAAACGGCGAATACCAGGAAGCGACGCTGAGCGATGAGGCGGAAGGCCTGAAAGTCGAGCGGCGCGGGCGCACCATTCACCTGACGTTCGAGGCGGTGGTCAACGATGACATGGGCGCGTTCAATCGCATCCCGCGGGAGTTCGCCATGGCCTCGCGGGTGATGGAGGCCTCGATGGTGTGGTCGCTGATGCGCACCAATGCCAAGCTGAAGTCCGATGGCAAGGCACTGTTCCACGCTGACCACAAGAACCTCGCCGCTGCAGCTGCCGCGATCTCTGTCGCTTCCGTGGGGCTCGGCCGGAAGGCGCTCTGGGAACAGACGGCTTACGGCTCTAAGGATGCTGACGACTTCCTGATGGTCGAGCCGAACCTGCTGATCGTGCCGCCGGCGCTGGAAGTCACGGCCCTGCAGTTCGCCACCGCCACCACGCCGGGCAAAGACGCCGACGCCAACCCCTACAAGGGCACCCTGCGTCCGGTCACGATCCCGAACCTCGGTACGGCTGCCGGTGGCTCGGATACCTCCTGGTATCTGGTTTCCGAGGATCTGCCGCCAATTTCGGTGGCGTATCTCGAAGGCTACGAGGCGCCGACCGTCCAGACGATCGAGGGCATGAACCCCGACAAGGTGACCATGAATGCCCGCCATATCTTCGGCGCGGCGGCCAGCGAGTTCCGCGGGGCCTACAAGAACGCCGGCGCCTGATCGTCGGCTTCTCTGATGTGACGAAAGGGCGGCTTCGGGCCGCCCTTCGTCTTTCCGCAACCCTGTCGGCAGGAGGCCTGACATGAAGAACTTCGTACAATTGGGTGAGAGCATCACCCTTCCCGCTCCCTATGACGTGACTGCCGGCGCAGGTGCGCTGGTTGGCTCGATCTTTGGCGTTGCGCAGGGCGCCGCCGCAGCGACGGAAGATGTCGTGCTGGTGCGTCGCGGCGTCTTCGAGCTGGCCAAGACCTCGGCCCAGGCCTGGAACCAAGGCGCGAAGATCTACTGGGACGATACCAACAAGGTGGCGACAACCACGGCAACGTCCAACACGCTGATCGGTGCGGCCGTGGCGGCGGCGGCCAACCCATCGACCACCGGCACGGTCCTGGTCGACGGCGCGGTGCGCTAAGCGGCATGACCTCGCTGTTCGATGGCATGGCAGGCCTTCTGATCGATGTCTTCGGGGGGCCTGTCACCTATACACCCGAAGGAGGCACGCCCCGCGACATCATCTCGGTCTTCCGTCGGGAGCCGACGGAGGCGACGGATTCCGAGGGTCACGATGTCCTCGTGATGGCCCCCACCTGGACCGTGACGCATGCGCTCGCGCCCGAGGTGAAGCGCGGGGATCGCATCCTGCCTGCGGACGGGATCACCTATGAGATCCAGAACGTCTGGCCGTCCGGATCGCCCGCTGTGGATGCGCGGGTGATCTGCGAGCTCTACGAGGTCGACTGATCCCATGCATTACCGCTCGCAATTCCGCGCCGATGTCCGGGCTGCGCTGCAGGCCGACCCGCTTCTGGCGGGCATCACCTACCTTTCGGCCTGGGCCGAGAACATCGATCCCGACACGCTGCCGGTGATGGGGGTGGTGACCCCCAGTGAGCGCTCCCGGGTGGAAAGCCATACGTCGGTCGAGAAAGGCACCCTTCTTCAGGTCGTGCTCAAGCGCCGGGGGGATGAGGACATCGAGGACGACCTCGATGACGACACGGCGGTGATCGAGGCGACGGTCATCGCGGCCCTTCGAACCCTGCAGACGCAATGCGTCCTGGAAGAGACCACCACCGTGGTCGACGGATCCGGCGGGCGCCGGATCGGCACCGCAACCCTGAGCTTCCGCGTGACCACCTGGCGCGCGGGACCCTGACCCTTCAAACGGAGTAGAGACGATGAGTGCAACCGGCGTAACCATCGGGTACGGCGCGAAGATCCGTATCGGACGGGGTGAAATCCCGGAATGGACTGAGCTCAAGGGGATCGGCGACTTCGACTTCCCCCAAGGCGAAAACGACGAGGTCGAGGTCACCTCGCACACCTCCCCGAACCGGACCAAGGAATACGTGGCCGGGATGCTCGACAACGGCACCCTGGCCGTGCCGATGGACTACGTGCCCGACAGCGATCAGGACATTCTGCTGCGCGTCCTGGCCGCGAATGGCGAGATAATCCAGATCGAGGTGACGGCGGCCGGCGGCACGCCCGAGGTCTACGCAGGCTTCGTGCGCTCCTATGGCCGGACCGCACCGGTCCAGGGCAAGTCGGCAGCAACGCTGAACCTGCGCATCAACGGCATCGTCTCCGGCGAAGCCGTTGATCCCGGCGTGGGGGTCTGAGCATGAAGCCGTTCCGTGGAGAAACCCGCTTCAACGCGCTCAGCCAGGACTGGGTGCTGCTCTTCGACTTCAACGCCCTGGCGCTCTTCGAGGAAGAGCGGGGCGTGCCCGCGCTCGATGTGATCGCCGCGCTGGAAGACGAGGACAAGCCGCCCAGGATCTCTGACCTGCGGCTGCTTCTATGGGTTGGGCTTGTGCGTCACCAGCCTGAGGTCACGCTGCAACAGGCGGGCGACATCATGAGCGAAGCGCCGACCGCGCTCATGGAGGGCATCAGCGCGGCCCTTCCGCCGGCGCCCACGAAGGGGCGCGGCAAGGGGAAGGGCACGCAGCGGGGAAAGTAGACAGGCCGCTCCAGACGCGCAGCCTGCAGGAGCTGCTGCTTCGGTTCCTCGAGGTCGGCCCTGCTCACAGCTACGACCTCTTCCTGCGCCTGACCCCGGCGCTGTTCGTGGTTCACATGGACGCGGCGGTGGCCCGGGCAAAGCACGAGATCCAGGGCAAGCGCGAGCTGGCCTGGCTGACGGCGAAATTGCAGCGCGCCGAGAAGATCCCGGACCTGGCCGAGATCATCGAACCTGACCAAGAGCGCGACCCGGAAGAGGTCGCGGCAGAGCGGAGGGCGCGGCAGCGCGCCTTCGGACGTCAACTTCCCAAGAGGACCTGGAGCGAATGGCGACAACAATGATGGGGCGCATGCAGGCGGTCCTGGGTCTCGACACGCGCAGCTTCGAGCGCGGTCTGGACCGGGCCGGCGGTCAGACCCGGGGGTTCTCCCGCGAGGTCGCCCTCATGGCGAAGCGGGTCAGTGTTGCGCTGGCGGCCGGCGTGGCTGCCCTGGGCGGGATCACGGTTGCAACGGTCAATGCCGCGACCGAGATCTCGCGCTTGTCCCAAGTCGCCAACGCCACGCCAGAGACCTTCCAGCGCTGGAGCGCGGCGGCCTCCAGCGTCGGCATCGAGCAGGACAAGCTGGCGGACATCCTGAAGGACGTGAACGACCGGGTGGGCGACTTCCTGAGCACCGGCGGCGGCCCGATGGCGGACTTCTTCGAGAACATCGCGCCCAAAGTCGGGGTGACGGCCGACCAGTTTCGTCGCCTGTCCGGTCCAGAGGCGCTGCAACTCTACGTCGACAGCCTGCAGAAGGCAGGGGTGAACCAGCAGCAGATGACCTTCTACCTGGAGGCCATGGCGTCGGATACCACCGCGCTGATCCCGCTTCTGAAGGACGGCGGCGCGGAGATGCAACGGCTGGGTGATTCTGCGGAAGCCGTGGGGGCCGTACTCGACGGCCGGGCAATCTCGGCCATGCGGGAAACCAAACGCGCCATGTCCCAGATCGGGGTGGCCATGACCGGGGTGCGCAACCAGATCGCCATGGCGGCGCTGCCGTCGCTGAAGACCTTTGCCGATCTTTTGGTGCAGGCCACCGGGCAGGGCGGGGCTCTGTCGAGGATGATCAAGCTGCTTATGGGAAACCTCGATCGGCTTGCCGCCTACGCGGCCACGGCGGCCGTGGGATTCGGGACTTATCTCGCTGGGGCCTTCGTCGCGGCCAAGCTCAGCGGCTTAGGCCTAGCGGGTGTGCTTGGCCTGGTGCGAACTGCGCTGATCCGGATCGGCATCGGGGCCATCGTGGTGCTGGTCGGTGAGCTGGTGCTGTGGTTCTCGCGTTTGGTGCAGGCGACCGGAAGCGTCGCGGAGGCTTGGGCCGAGCTGCGCGCATTCGGCATGGAGGTATTCGACAGCCTGAAGCTGAGGCTCGCCTCCAGAGTGGCCGAGATCCGTGGCCTATGGCTGGACATGAAGGCGGTGGGACTCGACGTCCTGGCTGCGCTGATCGACGGTGGAGTGGCCTTCGCGAACCGCTACATCGGGATCTATCGCGGTGCGTTCAACGCGATCAAGACGCTCTGGTCGGCGTTGCCCTCGGTCATCGGGAACCTGGCCTACCGCGCGGCGAACAGCATGGTTGAGGCGGTGGCCGACATGCTGAACAGCGTGATCGACAAGATCAACACTTTCATCACCAACGTGAATGACAAGATCCCGGAGGCTCTGAAGTCCCGCTTTGGGTCGTTCGGAGTTGTCGGCAATGTCGAGTTTGCGGGCGTAGACAATCCTTTTGCAGGTGCCGCTGAAGACGCGGCCCGGGCCGCCGGCGATGCGTTCAAGGAAGGCTTCAACACCGACACCTTCGAAGGCCCCGACACCTCTGGGCTTGCCGGAATGGCCGACGATGCGGAGCGCGCGGCCGACAATGCGCGGCTCGCTTCGTCCGCGCTGCGCGCCCTCGCGACCTCGCCCCTGGAGGCCTGGCGACGCCTGCGGGAGACAATCACTGGCAGCGGCGACGACATGACCGATGCGCTGGACGCCACGCGCACCTCGGTCGACCAGCTTGAAACGTCCTTTGGAACCGCTGGCACTGCGGGATCCGGTGCAGCCAAGAAGACCAAGGAACAGCTCACCGAGTTGCAGAAAGCGACAGAGGACTGGAAGGGAAGCATGCGCGAAGGGCTTCGCGGGTTGGTCCAGGGAACAAAGTCCCTCGGGGATGCCCTTGGGGACGTTCTGCTCAAGCTCTCTGACATTGTGCTGGACAAGGGGTTCGATGCTCTTTGGAACATGGGTGGGTTCGGGGGGGTCGCATCTGGCATCCTGGGTGCCTTCGGGATCGGGTCCAATGCGAACGGGACAGACAATTGGCGAGGCGGTCTCACGCGCCTGAACGAGCGGGGCGGTGAGATCGTGGATCTGCCCTCTGGATCCCGTGTCTATCCAAACGAGCTGTCCAAGAAGATGGTTGCCGCCAGCAACGCGCTGGACGTGAACGTCCGGACCTTCGTGGATCAGGACGGAAACTGGCGGGCAGCCGTCGCGCGGATCTCCGGGCAGGTCTCCGGTCAGCAGATCCAGCAGAACAACGTTCAGATGGCCCAGCGGCAGCGGAGGACTGCATGAGCGTCATTCCCCTGCCAAGCCCGCTGATCTATCGCCCGGTGGAGCACTGGCGCCTGCGGACCTCGACCACATCGCCGGGCGCGGGTCTGGATGGGCGCCAACAGTGGATCTTCCGCGAGAACCGTGTCTGGCGCGGCAGGTATCACGTTATCTACGCCTGGGGCACCAGCGCGACGCAGGGCGCTTACCTGGCTTTCCTGGATGAGGTGCGCGGGGCGGCGAACACCTTCAGCCTGCCGGTGCCGAACGGGCTTACACCTTCTGCAGCCATGGGGCAGGCAGCGTTTCTGCGGTCTCTCGGAGTGTCGGAAGCGGAGATCTCTGCCGGCTACCTGAGCTACGGCGACGGGACGCAGTTCTCGGACGGCACGGGCTTTGCCCTGCCGGAGGCGGTAAACCCGGCGGCCGCAGCGGATGCGCCAGTGGGCGCGCGAATCATCCAGCTGTCGGGAACGCTTGGCGAGGTTCTGGCAGTCGGCGCTGTCTTCTCGATCAATGATTTCCTCTATCGGGTTGCGGCGAATGACAGCGGCACCGTCACCTTCAATCCGCCGCTCCGGACGGCGCTGACCGCCGGGGATGCGGTCGAGGTCAACGCGCCCAAGATCCGGGTGCGGTTCGTGGATGATGCGGCGGCCGAGGCGGCTCATGAGTTCGCCTCTTATGGCGCGCCTTTCTTTCTGGACGTGATCGAGGCCTTCGACCGATGAGCATCTACCTGTCGAACCAGCCGGACCCGGCAGCGGTGCAGGCGCAGCTGGAGCGTGAGGCGGTGCACGTCATCCTCCTGCTGGAGCTGCGGTTCGCCTCGGGCGCGGTCTACCTGTCGAACGGCCTGCTGCCCTTCACCGATGCGGACCCGGACAAGGGCCATACCTGGCAGGGATTGGGCAACCTGGTCGGGGTCGGAGACGTGGAGGGCGGGCCGGAAGACCTGGCGCCCTTCATGCAATACCACTTGGGCGTGCCCTGGGAGATCCTCGAAGAGGATGAGCGCGGCGTGAACGGCATGGGGCTGATCCCGGGCCTGATCGGGGAGCCAGGGGAATACCGAAACCGCGATGCGATCCTCTATGAGCAGGTCATGAGCGACGACATGCTCGACGCGCACGGCCGCCCGACGCCTGTGGGGATCCCGACGGCAATCCACTTCGGCGTGATGGACACGGTGACAGCCAGTTACTCTGCCTCGGCCGCGATCCTCTCCATGACGGTGGAGGGACCTCTCGCCCGAAAGGGGGCGCCGGTCTACGGGATGCTGACTGCCCGCGACCAGCTGCGCCGCCACCCGGGAGACAAGGGGCTGACCTACGTGCCCGAGGTCATGAGCACGACGCCGAAGTGGACCACCTGGTGAGCGCGGCTGACTTCATTCGTCGCACAGGCTGGGATCCGCTCCTGCATGGGCAGAACGATTGCGCGAATTGGTGCGCCTCGCTGGTCGAAGAGGTTACCGGGCGCGACCCGGCGGCGGGGATCCGCGGCACCTACGCCACAGCCTTCGAGTGCCGCCAGTTGCTCATGCGCGAGGGCGGCCTGCTGGCTCTGTCCAGGCGGCTTATGTCCTGGCTGCCTGCGGGGGGCGAGGGCGACGGTGTGGCCGTGGCCCGTGTGCGCCGCACGATCGTTGCCGGGGTGCTCTGCGAGGGGCGGCTCTGGCTCAAGGCAGAGGGCGGGGTGGTCAGCCCTGCCGAGTTCGATCTCTTGGAACGCTGGACCCTTTGAATGCCCCAAGCTCTTCTGTTAATCGCGCCCACCACATTCGGGGTCGGGGGCTCTTTTGCGCTGTATTCCTCGCTCGGTGTGTTGAACGCCGTCGGTATTGCCACGGCCATCGGCAGCTCGGTGCTGCTGGCGGCGGCTGGGTCCGCGCTCCAGGGGCGCCCGACGGCGGCGGACCCTGAGAACGTCGAACTGAACATCAAGCAGGCGGTCGGCCCCCGGATCCGGCATTACGGAACCGTCCAGGTTGGAGGCACCATCGTCTTCTTCCGGACACGCACCGGCATGTTCTACCGGGTACTGGTTCATGGCCACGGCGAGATCGACAGCGTCCTGGCCTACATCCTGGACAACAACGAGGTGACGGTGAACCCGGCCGACGGCTACGTGCAGGAGGCCCAATACCAACATGGTGCCTATAAGCGGGTGCGGATCTTCGACAGGCTAGGGGCGGTGCCGTCGACCAGGTATGAGCCGATCGGGGCGAACTGGCCGGAGTTCGATGCGGATCATCGACTGGACGGTCTCTGGACTTCGCTGACCACGGCAGACCAGGTCCCGGCGGATGCCTTCCGCACCACTTATCCGAACGGTGAGCCCTCTTTGGTGATCCGGGCGAACACGACGAAGCTGCGGGATCCGCGCAGCGGGCTCACGGTCTTCTCGAAAAACATGGCGCTGGCCATAGCCGACCTGATCGAACACCCCGACGGCTTCAACAGGTCCGGGTGGGTCGATGATGACGTGCTCGGGGTAGCGGCGGACGATTCCGAGGATGCGATCCCCCTGGCCAACGGGGGCACAGAACAGCGCTGGCAGATTGGCGGCAGTTACGCGCTGACCGAGAAACCTGGGGAGGTACTACGCCGGATGCTTGATGCCTGCGCTGGCGATGTGCAGCTCAGGCCGAACGGCAAGATCGGGATCCATGTCGGAAAGTGGCGCCCGCCAGAGGTGACGCTGCGCCGGGATGAGCTCTTGGAGATCTCCTCCTGGTCGTCCGGCCCGGACAAGCTTGATCGCTATACTGAGCTGCCCTTCACCTACGTGGACCCCGCGCTCAAGTTTAAGGTGACGACCGGGGACACCTGGGAGGATCCTGCGCGCGAGGCTGCGAACGGCGAGGTCGCAGTCGGCCCCCAGATGGACTATGCCTTCGCGCCCTCGCACGGGCAGGGGCGCAGGGCCGCGAAAGAGCGGATTGAGCGCGACAACCCGGCCCACGAGCTGATCGCGGTCTGGCGCCCCTCGGCGCGCCGGGCGCTCTTCGAGCGGTTCATCGGGATCGACATGGCCGAGCTGCCGGCGACCTGGTGGCGGGTGAAGGGCTACAGCCTGCGGCTCTATGACGGCGCGGTGGTGCTGAAACTGGCCTCATACGACGAGGACTGCCTGTCCTGGTCCGCCTATGAAGAAGGCCAGCCGCTGAAGCTGCCCGACGCCAACGAGGAGCAGGTGATCCCTGTGCCAAGCAACCCGGCGGCAGCCGGGGCAGGGATCCGCACCGCCCAGAACGGCTTCACGGCCGGGATCGCGGTAATCTGCGATGCCCCGCCGAGTGATGCCTTGGCGCTGCGGCTGGAATACGCGGTGGCGGACAGCGGCGACTGGCAGTCCTGGCCGGTGGCCAGCGAGCGCTACGGGGCGACCATCACGCCGCTGATCGACGGCGCGCTCTATGACCTGCGCTTGTGGTTCGAGGCCATCGACGGCAACCCGTCGGCCAAGGTTCTCCTGGAGGACGTGACCGCCCTGGCCAGCTCCGACTTGCCGGCAGCGCCGACGAGCCTGGCTGTGATCGATGAGACCGGCGGCTCCGCCCGCGTCGAACTGACCACCGGCAACAGCCCGGACCTTTGGAAGACGGAGGTCTACCGCGACGCGGTGCTGATCGCGACGCTTTACGACGATCCGGGCGAGGCGGTCGTCTTCTTCGACAGCCCGGGCGCGGGGCCCTTCGCCTGGACCGCGCGCTCGATCA
>JABXHM010000113.1 GCA_013373625.1 Alteromonadaceae bacterium
ATTGCTTGTTACTGCAGTTAATTGGCTTTATCACACGTTGCGCTACGTAAAATCTACTGCCATAACCAGTGGCTATGCTTTTTCATTTACAGAGCAGCGTTGTGATTTTAAACCTTCACATTTAAACAGTCTGTATTTTGTAGCATCCATGTATTATCGATGCCAAGGCTAACAAAGCCACTTAGATATGATTTTTAAACAATGTCCAGTTGAGTCCGTTTGGTACATTTACTGCTTTAACACCCAGTCTTTCTATTTCATCTATATTGCGCATTTCATCATCGAAAAACACCATTTCGTGATACTCACATTCAAACGCGCTTTTGAGCGCTTTAAAATGAGCGACTTTGCTGCCCGGGTATATTTGTTGATAATGAAAATAATGTTCAATATTGAGCAGTTCCAAAAGCCTTTCTGCCCAGTCTGGCTCTGTGGTGCGTGATGCGAGTGCACAGCCATACTCCTGTGTTTTGCAGTGTTCTAGTATGCGATGTACATCTTCATACAAGCGCATGTGTTTACCACGGCCATCAATAATCCTGTTATCTTGCTTTACAAATGGTGGCTGGCTGCAGTCTATCCACACGCCACCGCAATCCCATAACGTAAAATCCAAATCAAAAACAATTACTTTTTGTGCAGACATTTGAGTGCTTTATCTCGATATATTATGTATTTAAGTTGATATTTATACAGTTTAGGCTCTTCTTGGTACCAGGTCAGCTTATTAGTGTATAGCCTCGCCATACTAGTACTGATGTATTGCAGGAATGCAGCAAATAACATGTTACTCAAGAGATTGTTTAAGAGGAAATTGAGTTAGGCTTTGGAGAGCCAATCAGTACAGGTTTCCCGCGTGCACGGTAGTTTATTGGTAAAAACGCTTAAAGAGCAGACAGCCTTGTTAAGGCTGTTGCTCTGTATTAATGGCGATGTTGTAGTTGCTTACTCAGCAATAAAAATGGTTTTCTCGTTGACGAACTCTTTCATCCCGAATCCGCCATGTTCACGACCGTAGCCGCTGTCTTTCACGCCGCCAAACGGTAAGTTGGGTTGCGCCAAAGAATAGCCGTTGATATTGACCATTCCAGTGTTAAATTCCTCTCGCGCTAAGTGAATTGCTTTTACTTTATTGGTAGTAAAAATACCACCGCCGAGCCCATAGCGAGAATCATTGGCAATTTTCATCGCTTCGGCGTCGTTTTTGGCTTTAATGAACGACGCTACCGGGCCAAATAATTCATCGTCATAAGCCGGCATTCCTGGCGTTATGTCTTCTAAAATTGTCACCGGATAGAACCAACCAGTACGCTCTGGTATTTCACCGCCAATCAACACTGAAGCTCCTTTAGCAACAGACTCCTTTACCTGCTCATGCAACTCATCACGTAAGTCTTTGCGAGCCATTGGGCCTAAATCGGTATTTTCCGCAGTGGGGTCACCCACCCTAAGCGCTTTAAATGCTTCAAGAAATTGCGTTTTGAACTCATCATAAACTGCTTCAGTGATAATAAAGCGTTTGGCCGCAACACACGTCTCGCCATTGTTTACAATACGTCCCTTTACACATGCCTGTACGGCCGTTTCGATATCAGCATCGGATAACACCACGAATGCATCATTACTGCCCAGCTCCAGTACCGTCTTTTTGGCTAGGCTGGCAGCCGTTTCGGCAACAGATTTACCCACGCTGTCGCTGCCGGTAAAGGTTACACCACGAATTTTGTCGTGCTTGATTAGCGTACTGGCTGTTTCACCACTGATAAGCAGCGACTGGTACACGGCTTTTGGAAAACCCGCGTCGAGATAGAGCTTTTCAATCAGCCTGGCCATACCAAAAACATTTTTGGCATGTTTCATTACTGTAGTGTTTCCAGCCATAATGTTTGCCGCACTGTATCGGATAACCTGATAAAGCGGAAAATTCCAGGGTTGAATTCCCAGGATCACACCTAGTGGCTGATAGGTAATAATGGCCGTACCGCCTTCATAAACACGATTCTCATCCTCTAACACAGCAGCGCCGTTGTCAGCGGTATAGCGGCAGATTGAAGCGCACAGAGCCACTTCCTGCTTGCCTTGCTCAACCACTTTACCCATTTCTTTTACCATCATGTCTACGATAGTGTCTGACTGTTTTTCAATTTCATCTGCCAGGTTATTCATTAATGTCGCGCGGTCTTCAAAATCAGTTTTCTTCCACGATAAAAACGCAGTGTGACTGTCATCTACGGCGCTCTCGGCTTCGGCTTCACTCATCAACGTATATTCGGCAACGGTTTCTTCAGTGGTCGGGTTAATAGTCTGTATAGTTTTTGACACCATGGTCTCCTTAATCACTATTTCCTGATATTTATTTCTTAATTCTTCTGCAACTCTGATACCACACCAATAAAGTGATTAAAAACAATAATCTAAACATATCAGCATGTTGATTACATTGAGGCTGATTGGAGACTTTTCACAGTAAAAGTAGTTATTTCACGGTGAAAGTTTGGCAACCGTAGCGCTTGTGACTCTACTTTTTATCGCCTTGTGACTGCTGCGACTTTTTACTTTCTTTTTGCTTAACTTCTATGACGTGTTCTATGGTTTGTTGTGCCTTAGGATCAGGCAAAAACATTTGCACCATCATGCCAAACGCCATCGCAGCGCCCTTTTGTTTTCGAGCCCAGCGATACATCAGCACAAAGAAACCAATGAGAAATGCAAAAACTAATGACACCAGTAGCGGCAGGTATATATGTTGTAAGAGTTTCATTTTTTATCCTTTAAACAATTTAAGTCAGCCTAAGGCTGGTACTTTTAATTAACTGCTTAAAAGACTATGCAAGTGATGCTTTAAAGTGTTGATATGAAATGATATTCCAATAGCTGCCGAGCTTGCTTCGTGCTGGCCACTGCTCTTGTGGAAATTGGTCTTTGGCGTGTTGTGTAACAGGCACAATCCGCAATGGCCAAATATACTGACTTGTTGTGCCAGCCCATTGATTACAATCGCTTTTACTATCCTTTATCAGGTACTGTAAATTGAAAGTATGTGAATGTGAATCTGCTTGAAGGAAAGACTCAGCCTGTTGATGCTGTCTGGCCATTGAATGGCAAACATGGGCGTGCAACGAAGCCGCCAGCAATATAACTGGCAGTAATTGTATCCATAATTGAAGCATTTTTGTCGGGCGCATTCATCTAACGTAATACTGCACAGCATTAAATCAAGGTCGTTTGGCTTAAATACGCTAAAAATGTTTGTTTACAAAGTTATGGTTGGGCAACTAAACCGCTTCATTTATTATTTTTCACAAAGGAATATCTGTTTACGGGAAAGCTACGAATGAAAATACGGATTATAACCACGGCATTGCTATTAATGGCCTGTAAAGTACAAAGTCAGGAGCTCCTCATCGACAACGTGTCGATTGTCTCGGCCCATTTGCCAGCTAAGCTGTTAGGCCAGTATATTCGAATTGTTGATGGGCGCATCGCTGATATATCAGCCACTGCACTTAAGCCACTCACAGAAAATCCCACACGTATTAACGGTACAGGCAAATACCTTACGCCAGGTATCATGGACAGCCATGTTCATATTGGCGCTGTGCCGGGTATCGGTTTTATTAATTCAGATATGGCTCGTCAACATTCAGATCTGGTAGATGCCTATTTTCAACAGCAACCTAAGAGTTTTTTGTATTACGGTGTTACTCAGGTACTCAATTTGGGGGCAACCGACGGTCAAACAGAGTTTGAGTCTGCCAGTGTTCATCCTGATTACTTTACTTGTCAGCCGATTCCCGTTGTTGGTGGCTACCCAGCCATAGATGCCGAATATACGCTAAACAATTCACCCTATTTTATTGTCGATGATGATAATGAAGCAGACATACCCAGCCATATCGACCGAGCCCAACACACGCCAGAAGCCGTTGTTGCTGCCATTGCCAGTACTGATGCCGCATGTATCAAGATATACATAGAAGACGGCTTTGGCGGTGCTTCGCACTGGCCTATGCTCAGCGATTCAACATTATCACGCATACGAAAAGCCGCCGACCGACATCAAATGCAGGTTTGGGCGCATGCTAACGCTATCGATATGTACCAGATAGCGCTTAAACATAATGTTGATGGTGTGGCTCACGGCATGTGGAACTGGCAATGGCCGCAAGACCAAAACAACCCGCCCGTTAGCCAAACACTCGATAAACTCATCGCCACAGACACGGCCTATATGCCCACAATTCAGGTCATGCTGGCCTTGCATGGCATGTTCGACGATACGGTGTTGTCTGATACTAAGCGACATTTAGTACTACCACAAAAACTCATAGCCTGGTTTGATACCGCCGAAGGTCAGTGGTTTAAACAAGAAGTCGCCGCAGACTTTGGTGATCTGCCAGATGCCAAAATTAGTGAATTACTTGGCTATGGTGTTGGCCGGGCACAACAAGCAGCCAATTACCTGTTTGAAAATAACCATCCTTTATTACTGGCGTCCGATTATCCGTCCAGTCCCTCTTTTGCCGCAGCACCTGGCTTATCAACCCATATAGAAATTCAACAAATGGCGGCGGCAGGCGTATCGGCTAAGGCGATATTTGCGGCGGCCACGCTCAATGGTCCCAAGCAGTTTGGCATGCAAAACGATTACGGTACTGTTGAAGCCGGTAAAATAGCGAATTTACTGTTACTTGAGAAAGACCCTAGCACCAGCGTTACACACTGGGAGTCTCTTGATACCGTTATTCTGCATGGCACACCAATCAAGCGACAGGTGTTTATAGCGAATCAATAAACATGTAGTGAGAGAGTGGCTATAGTGGTATTAACGCGTATTTGCCGACCATGAATTTGTCCGGTTTACTCTGCATCTATTCGCTTAGTTGAACGCTGAAACGTTTGTTTCAGGCCATTTTCTGACAGAGTCATAATATTATCTGATTAAGCTTAAAAATTACCTCGCTTCGTAAAATCAATAACTTAAGAGGTTACGCGTAACCTTTTTTGTTGGATTCTGGCTGCTTTTTAAGCTCTTGGATGCTTCTAATAAATAGAACGATGTTACCCTGCCATCAAGCACTGAATGATAAGCGTACCAACTTGAGGCGTAGATTATTCCTCAATAATAATATGCAGCGGTGAATAACTCGCAGAACTTAGCGTAGTAAAAAGGTAGGTTAAAGCAGTGCTGTTTTAGCACTGCTTAAATGGTTGTGGATGTTTAACTAGCGATTCACGTCAACAACAATCCGCCCTTGTACTTGTCCGGATAAAAATTGCGGCGCAATGCCGAGGGCGTCGGCGAGGCTGACTACTTGTGAAATTTTGTCCAGCCTGTCTGCTGGCAGGTCGTCAATAACCCGTGACCATGCTTTTTCACGAACTTCCATCGACTGGGTTACACTGTTAATGCCCATCAGTTTAACGCCGCGCAAAATAAAGGGCGCTACCGTAGCAGGAAAATCCATGCCCTGCGCCAATCCGCAAGCAGCAACAGCCCCTTCAGATTGGGTAGCTGCGCACGCGTTTGCCAGTGTATGGCTGCCAACAGAGTCAACAACACCTGCCCATCGTTCTTTGGTCAATGGCCGACCGGGCTCACTAAGAGTCGCGCGGTCAACAACCTCTTTTGCGCCCAGCGCTTTCAGCGCATCGGCTTGTTCGAGGCGACCTGTCGATGCCACAACGTCGTAACCGAGTTGACTTAAAATCACAATGGCCGTGCTCCCTACTCCGCCATTGGCACCGGTAACCAGAATTTCACCTTTATCGGGCGTAATATTCTGTGATTCCAACGCTAAAACGCAAAGCATAGCGGTATAACCGGCGGTACCTACAGCCATAGCATGTTTACTGGTAAGTCCGGCTGGCATTTTTTGCACAAAATGAGAATCGACCCGCGCCTTTTGAGACAATCCACCCCAGTACTGCTCGCCAAGCCCCCAGCCATTCACCAGCACAGCATCGCCGGCTTTAAACTTGTTGGAACGACTCTCAAGCACTTTTCCGGCCAAATCGATACCCGCCACCAAAGGAAAGTTGCGTACTACCGGACTTTTACCGGTAATAGCCAGTGCGTCTTTGTAATTGAGTGTACTGTATTCAACCGCGATAAATACGTCTTCGTCAGGGAGAACTGATTCATCCAGTTCACGTAGTCCGGCGTGGTAGCCATCATCATCTTTGTTGATATAAATTGCGTTGAACATTGTGTCCTCCACTTATTGGGTTGTGGTGAGTTGCTGAATAAATCCTTCGGAAAACTTAACCATGGGATCGGCGGACTGCATTACTTTGGCAGTGAGTATTGCCCCCTCCCAGCCAATCCAGAAAAACTCTGCCTGGCGGGTACTGTCAACCGTAGAAGAAATTTTACCCAGTGATTTTGCTTGTTCTAAGTTCTGTGCAAGCAACGATGACCAATGCTTAAGGCATTGTGCCAGTGGCTGTTTGAATTGCTCAGAAAGGATCGGCATTTCCTGACCGAAGTTGCCTATAAGACAGCCCCGGGTAAAGCGGTACTTTTCCATACCTTCAATCGCTTCTGATACGAAAGCCGCCAGGCCATCAAGGGGTGACATAGGATCTGATGCCAGACACCGTCTTAGCTTCGCACAAAAATAATCGTCGTATCGCGCTATTACCTGTAAGCCAAAGTCATCTTTGTTTTTAAAGTAATGGTAAAACGAACCTTTAGGCACGCCGACACGCTTTAAAATCATATCGATGCCGACGGTATTAAACCCACGCTCCGTTAAAATAGCCATCCCTGCTAACAGCAAGGCTTCTTTGGTATCGTCGAAGTTTCTGTCTTTGTTGGGCGGGCGCCCACGCCTGGCCTGCATCGTCATTACCTCTTGAAAGTCACATTATAGACCGATCGTCTAATTATTATAGACCAGTCGTCTAATAATTAAAGCTCGAAATGGCCAGGTAGGCATATGTATTTGATATTATTGGTTATTTATGTCGACTAGGTAAGATTGGTAGGTCTTTAACGCGAGTTTTGATTTTTCGGTCAGTGTTGGGTTTTCCAGCGAAATCACCCGTCTGTTTTTGAACTGTTTTTTGGCAACCGTTGCAAAAGTTTGGCTATCAAACAATGCGGTAAAGCTGCCATCCTGTAACGCTATATCTAAACCTCGATGAATTCTGTTGGCAAGCTGCGTATTAGCTTTATTCACAAAAAAATAAACGGGTGACGGATAATACAACGCAACGGACTCTTCTAACGCCAGTGACAGCTGCGGTCGATTGTTTATTTCTGCTTGAACTTCAATTACCGAACGCGGGAAATAATCAGCCATGCGAGTGTCAATCAGCTTAAATGTCATGCGATAAGGCACTTCTTCAATTTCCAGGTTGTTGTAGCGCAATGTTTCGGTATCTGGCCACCCAGCCCCCTGCACTGCAATTAATTGCTTTAACGCATCAATCTCAATATCAGCAAACTGTTTGGCCAAATCAGGATGAACAATAAATACGCGATACCCCAATAGTCCTCTAGCAAGAGGAACATATACTGCTAAATTTTCTTGCTCACGTTCAGCCGAAGAAACCGCCCAGGTAACATCTGTCGCCCCTTCTTTCACTCGCCTTAGCAATCGATCTTGGCTGGCATTTGCAGGGTCAGTTTTAATAATGGTAGGCGTTTCATTACTGGCAGTTTTATCCAGAGCCAGCTTTAATACGTCAGAAAAATAGCGATAAATTTCTTTATCTTCAAATACTTTAGCGGGGATTTTAATTACAGTAGGCGTTTGTTCAGTTGATTGTTGCGCGCTGACAGGCATCGTTAACGTCGCCACACTTATAAGCAATGGCAGTTTGCACAGCATTAACGCTCGATAATATTTTTTCAATGCGGCAATAACCTATATCAATATTTTAAATTAAGCCCGGGCTTAGCTACTGTAAACAGTCATTTCTATTACCTTATTTGACTCTCTGTAGCCATACGGCTGACACGCAGTGCCTGCCGTATGTCAATGTTACGTTTAGAAATATTGCTCGTTAATTGATTGGTGAATTTTAACCACGCCCAACTGAATATCATCCATAACTTCGTGAAGCCCATCCTGCGGCAATTTCTGAGTATTGAGCTTTTCTAACTTATTGGATAATGCGTTAACATTCTCCTGAATGAGCTCTGAGTTAGGCAGTTCCTTAAGGCATTTGCCAATTTGCATTAATCCGTGACTCAGAGAACGCGGGAACTTGTGGTATTTCATCAGAAACTCCAACACATCAGAGCGGTTTATGCGTATACGCATTTCCTGCCGGTACATCTGATACGCTGTTAGTGATTTGAGCACACCCATCCATTGGATGTTTTCAAACGCAGATTGTTCCTGAGACACACTCGGTAACAGCGACGCTGAACGCACATCAATAATCCGTGATGTCATATCAATGCGCTCAAGGTGTCGTCCTAAGCGTAAAAATGCATACCCTTCACCGCGTAACATACTGCCGCCAAGCAATCCGGTAATGGTTTGGTTAGAAGTGATGATTCGCTCTAAACAACTAAACCGGTGCCGGCGTGTTAGCACACTCTGGCCGTCGGCTTTGGCTGTCATGTGTAAGTTATTGATTAGTTCCCAGGCTTCAGTGGGAATGATCTCACGAATAATACGCGCATTCTCTCTCGCGGCGGCCAGACAGTTAATAATCGAACCGGGGTTGTTGGTATCAGTGACCATAAATTTGATCACGCTTTTTTCGTCAGGCTCTTTGTATTGCTCATAGAACACGTCACGAAAAGAAAGCATATCGATTATTGGTTCCCAACCAAGCATAACATTGCGTGGTAAGTCGAGCAGTAAATGGGTGTTTACCTGTATTAAACGTGCGGTATTCTCAGCACGTTCCAAATACCGTTCCATCCAGTAAATATGGTTAGCTACTCTGGACAACATAATTATTCGGCCTCCATATCTACAATCCAGGTGTCTTTACTACCGCCACCTTGCGACGAGTTGACGACCGTTGAACCGCGTCGCATTGCAACCCGGGTTAAACCTCCGGTCGTGACATGTATATCTGTGCCGCTGAGTATAAAAGGTCGCAGGTCGAGATGTCGTGGTTCAGCTTTGTTATCGATTAGCGTGGGGGCTGTCGACAGTAACAACATAGGCTGTGCCACGTAATTGCGGGGATCGCGGCGAATTAACCGGACAAACTTTTCACACTCAGCTTTGCTGGAATGAGGTCCTATTAGCATGCCGTACCCGCCGGACTCGTTAGCCGGTTTTACCACCATTTTATCGATATTCTCAATAACGTAATCACGCTCATCCTTGTTCACACACTTATAGGTAGGAACATTAGGCAATAACGGCTCTTCGTTGAGGTAAAACTTAATGATTTCCGGAACAAAGGCATAAACCACTTTGTCGTCAGCAACACCTGCGCCCGGCGCATTTGCCAGACCTACATTACCGGCTTTCCAGGCCCGCATTAAACCGGGTACACCGAGCATGGAGTCTTCTCTGAACACTTCCGGATCTAAAAACGCATCATCAATACGGCGATAAATGACATCCACTCTCGACAAACCATTAACCGTACGCATATAAACCACATCGTCGTCGTCAACCACTAGGTCGCTGCCAACAACAAGTTCTGCGCCCATCTGCTGGGCAAGATACGCATGTTCAAAATAGGCTGAGTTGTAGATGCCGGGGGTCAATACCACTACTTCGGGCTGCTCAATGTCGCGCGGGGACAACTGAGTGAGCATGTCGTAAAGTTGTGAGGGGTAATCATCCACCGGTAATATGTTGTATTTTTCGAACATATCCGGGAAGACCCGTTTCATAACGTGACGGTTCTCCAGCATGTAAGACACACCGGACGGTACCCGCAGGTTATCTTCAAGTACGTAAACCGTGCCGTGTTGATCCCTGACTAAGTCTGAACCGCATATGTGTGCCCACACACCGTGTTTGGGCTTAATTCCCATACACTCAGGCAAAAAGTTTTTAGACGCTTCCAACAAGCTCTTGGGTACAATACCGGCTTCGAGAATACGTTGCTCATTGTAAAGATCATCAATAAACATATTTAGCGCTTTAACGCGCTGTTTAAGGCCTTTCTCAACTTGCAGCCACTCTTTTTTGTCGATAATTCGTGGAATAATGTCGAACGGCCAGGCCCTGTCTATAGAACCTTCTTCTTCGGTATACACGGTAAACGTGATCCCCATCACATGTATGGCGGTGTTCGCTGCCGTTTTATATTCTTCTATTTCCTGCTCAGTTAAGTTTCTAAGGTATTTACAAATTTCTGCTGCAGCAGGGCGCGGTTTATTGGCTACGCGAATGAGTTCGTCGTAAAACTGCCCTACCCGATAATTTCCCCATCTTATTGCCATTTACAATCCTTAGCGTCTATCTGTGAACATACAATACCCATCTAAACGGCTTTCGCACTAAAATGCAATGTAATTAATGACAAATTGATGACAATTTGCGCTGGAAAAATACTTCAGAACAATCCATTCTATGCCTAATAAACTCCTTATTAATTAAGAGAATCACGAGTGACTTATTGTTTAGCTGTAAAAGTAAATCGCGGCTTAGTCTTCGCGTCAGACTCTCGCACCAATGCTGGCGTAGATTATGTAGCAACCTATAGCAAAATGCGCCGCTATTGTTGGCCCGGTGAGCGGGTATGTGTACTGATGACCTCAGGGAGTCTGGCCACTTCTCAGGCCGTAATGAATGCAATTAACCGCGATCTTAACGATCCGGAGGCTGAGTTTAGTTTACGGCATGGCAAGCAACTGTTCGAGGTAGCGCAGTATATTGGTAAATTAAGTCAGCGTGAACAGCAAATGCACGCTAAGGGAATGGAGAAATCAAACGCCAGTGCTGAATCGAACTTTATTCTGGGCGGGCAAATTGATGGCCAGACGACAGAGATCTTCCATATTTATCCGCAGGGTAATTTTATTAGCGCATCAGAAGATACGCCGTATTTACAAATCGGTGAAACCAAATATGGTAAACCTATTTTAGACCGGATAATCGCCAGGACCACAACCCTGGAAGATGCGGCGCGCTGCGCCATGGTGTCGTTAGATTCAACGATACGCAGTAATATATCCGTGGGCCCCCCTATCGAGCTGGCGATCTATCAAAATGACAGTTTAGAAGAACCCTTTCATAATTCTTACTCACTCAACAGCCCGATGTACAAGTCAACGCAAAAGCAATGGACAGATGGCCTGCGCAGAGCCTTCGATCAGCTGCCCCGCTTCGAATGGGAAAAAAATCAGGATTCTCTTACCAATAAGTGAATAAAGTGAAGTTTTTCACGGGCGGGCGGCGTTAGCACAAAGGGGTATGCGTCGTCCAACCCCATACTCCGGTTCAAGGCATTAAGTAGTGTGGTGAGTTTATCCCAGTCATCAAGCAGCGTATCAAAGGTTTTTTCATTAAAACTGGGCGAATACGGATACTCTTCAATTAACGGGTTAGATATTGCTTTATTCTCAAGACTTGCTTCGTATTCGTTGGCAGTTTCAAGCGTATCGACCATATGTAAGTAATGAGCCCATGTTTCGGCCCAGTCTTCCCAGGGGTGCATGCTGGCATAAGCGCTAATACAATGCTGATACCAGTCCTGTGCTGGTCCTTCGGCATAATATCGCGATAGAGATTGCTGGTAGTTCAGGCGTTCATCGCCGAACAACGCTCTGAAATCGTCAAGATGCTTGCTGTTTTTTACCAGCTTGTCCCAGTAATAGTGGCCAGACTCATGCCTGAAATGACCAATCAGCGTGCGATAACGCTCATTCATCATTTCCCGCATCTCAAGACGCTTGGTCTCTTCTGCTTCTTTCAGGTTGATCGTAATCACACCGTCGCTGTGACCGGTAATTACCGTATTTTTTACGGTTAACTCTCTGCCAAATATCGCTTCCTCTTGATCCTCAAGAAAACGAAATGACATGCCATCAGCAGCCTCTCGCTTGCCAACAACAGGTAAATGCAACTTATTAAGCGTATACAGGAGGTGGCGTTTGGCCTGCTCCATTCTAAACCACAATTTTTTGTTTTCGTTTTTTGATAAATCAGGAATTGTGACTGTGAGTTCACAGGAATCACACAATGTCTGATTTTTCTCCTGGGGAATAAGCCAGTTACATATATTGGACTCAGAATAATTTCTGCATTGGCGGTATGCCCGCCCGTTCGCCGTTGCAATCCACTGCCCCTGAGCATTGATATCGCACGACGAAATAACCTGAATGTCCGACAAAAACCCCACAGGGCGCTGACAATTCAGGCACAGACTATTGGCGAAATATAATGTATTGCCACACTGGCAGGTATACGTTTTCAAATAATAATCTTCTAAATCATGGCTACGCAGCACATTGCTGCGGCGCTATACGCTACACTACTATAGTAGCAAAAGATATATTTGCTGCGTAATGACAATTTCACTCGTTGCGGCAGATAGTCCCTGACGTACGACGTACTCCACTTTTAAATCAGCCTGCACCCATCGTGCTATTTATGCTTAGTGTTTACTTTTACGTGCACCACTGCAGCGCTTTGAACAATATTTCACGTCAGGCCAGTTTTTCTCCCATTTTTTGCGCCAAACAAATGGCCGCTGACAAACCGGACAGACTTTACCGGGCAATTGTGACTTACGCATCGTCTATTGATGACAGCAATTGCTGAGCCTGATTCTGCATAGCCTCAATGGTATCTTCAGACATTCGCTCCAGACTTTTATAAATTAGCCCCATACGATGATTACCGGCTAATTTATCGCGATGTTTAATGATAAAGTCCCAGTACAGGTAGTTAAACGGACACGCATTTTTACCGGTTTTTTTACTCACCGCATAACCACAGTTTTTGCAGTAATCTGACATACGGTTAATATACTGGCCACTGGCAACATAAGGCTTACTGGCCAGTTTACCGCCGTCAGCAAATAAAATCATACCGCTCACATTGGGCATTTCAACCCATTCATAGGCGTCGGCATAGACCAATAAATACCAGGCATTAACGTCTTCTGGTGACAGGCCCGCCAGTAAACTAAAGTTACCAATTACCATAAGGCGTTGAATATGGTGGGCATAGGCATGCTGTTTGGTATCAGTAATGCACTGGCGCAGGCAATTCATATTGGTGTGGCCGGTCCAATAAAAATCAGGCAATTTACGACGATGGTTAAAATAGTTTTGGTTTTGTAACTCAGGCATGCAATGCCAGTAAAACCCACGCACATACTCCCGCCATCCTAATATCTGACGAATAAACCCCTCAACCGCATTAAGCGGTGCCTCACCGTCAAAATATGCCTGCTCAGCACATTTCATGACTTCCATGGGCAGTAAAAGTCCGCAGTTAAGGTAAAATGACAGGTGCGAATGAAACAACCAAACATTGCCTTCGCGCATGGCATCCTGATAGTCACCAAATTTGCCTAGCCGCTCACCAACAAACTGGTTCAATACGTCCAGTGCCTGTTGCCGTGTCACGGCATAATTAAAGTCGTTGGCACTACCCATGTGATCATTAAATTGTTGCTCAACCAATTCGATCACGTCCCGGGTAATATTATCGGGCTTTACCGTGTAGGGTTTAGGTGGGTTTACATCGGCGGGCATTGCCTTGCGGTTATCCTGATCGTAATTCCACTTTCCCCCTATGGGCGAGTCACCTTCCATTAGCAAACCCGTATAGCGGCGCATGTCACGATAAAAATACTCCATACGCCACTGCTTGCGTCCTTCAGCCCAGTCTTTAAAATGCTCAAGCGTTGCAATAAAACGATCGTCATCGCGAATTTCTACCGGCAAGGTTAGTTGTGACGACCACTGCTGCATGCTTTTTAACAACCGGTATTCACCGGGAAACGTTACTACCACCTTATTAAATTCATGCTGCTGACAAGCCAGTTTGACTTCTTTTAACAAGGACCCCTGATTGTCTTCGTCATTATAGTGCCGGTATATAACCTGATAGCCGTCGGCTTCCAAATCTGCAGCAAAATGGCGCATCGCTGAAAACAACAACACGATTTTCTTTTTATGATGTTTTACATAAGTGGCTTCTTCGCGAACTTCAGCAAGTAAAATGGTGTCCTGATGTTTATTACAGTCAGACAAACTGGATATCGATGTGTTGAGCTGGTCGCCCAATATTAAACGCAATACCCCCGCCATTAATTGTCCTTGGTATCTGCGTAAGCATCCAGCGCACGCTTTCTGCTTTGCTTTAAGTCAGCAATGGGTTTCGGGTAACTCTCACCGAGTGTAATACCGGCTTTATCTAACACATCCTGGGGCGCTTCCCAGGGCTTGTGTAAATACTTGTCAGGCAGTTTGGCAAGCTCCGGGCAATAATGTTTTACGTAGTCACCTTGCTTATCAAATTTTTCGCCTTGCAGTACCGGGTTGAATATACGGAAATACGGCGCCGCGTCGGCACCCGAACCTGCTACCCACTGCCAGCTGGCAGCATTGCTGGCGCGGTCGGCATCAACCAGACAATCCCAAAACCAACGCTCGCCTTTGCGCCAGTCAATCAACAGGTTCTTAACCAAAAAGGAGCCTACCACCATACGTACCCGGTTGTGCACATAGCCGGTTCGCCACAATTCACGCATACCAGCGTCTACAATAGGAATACCGGTTTTTCCCTGGCACCATGCGGCAAAGTCATCATCGTCGTTACGCCAGGTAAATTTATCAAATTGTTTATTGAAGTTTTTAGTAGTGATATCTGGATAGTGAAACAGCAAGTAATAACTGAATTCACGCCAGCCAAGCTCACTCAAAAAACAATCGAGATCACTATTGCCCTGATCGTCGAAAGCGCTTAATAGCGCATACCACACCTGATTGGGTGATATCTCACCAAAATGCAGGTGAGGCGACAATCTCGACGTACCGCGCACTGCGGGTATATCACGCTGGGATTTGTAGCCGTTAGCTGCCTGTTTAATAAACTCACTGAGTTTATCTGCTGCCCCATCCTCTCCGGGAGTCCAGTGCGATTGAAATTCACTGTGCCAATTAATATCGGGTAGTAACTGGGCCTCCTCTAATCCATGGGGCTGTAATGCTGCACTGTCTTGTGGGTTAGCATAGGTAATACGCTCAGGCGCACTTAAGGGATAGCGCGGTGCGGGGGCTTGCAGACACCCTTTTCGGTAGTAGGGCGTAAACACCCTGTACACACCGTCATCCTGTTTGCGAATACCCATAGGTTCCCATAAGAGCGAAGCGTTAAAGCTGGCAACCAGGCAATTGTCATCCCGTAGTTGCGTTTTAATTTGCTTATCACGTTCAATGGCGGCGGGTTCGTAACAGCGGTTCCAAAATACTGCGTTCGCCCCATACGCTTTTACAAGGTCGGGTAACAGGGTTTTCGGATCACCAGAGTAATATTGCAAATGAGCATTTAAACGTTTATCTAACGCTTTTAATGAGTGATGAAGCCACCATTTGGATGCCCCGCCGGGTTGTTCATCATGAGCGAGAGTTGTGTCAAAAATATAGATGGGAATGATCTTGCCGTGATCAACAGCGGCCTGGAGTGCAGGGTTATCTATTACACGTAAGTCCTGGCGAAACCAAACGAGACAAACAGGCTGGGTCACAATTTATGTCCTTTTTTTATTTTATACAGCTACTACGTATATTTTGACAATTCGATCTACCGGCATGGAAAAGTGTTTTATGTTTTAAACCCTATAGATGTGAATTGCGTAAAACGGATATGAAAAATACTCAATCCACTGGCCTTTACTGGTTCAGACACGACTTACGCTTAGACGATCAACCCGCCCTCGCCAGGCTGTCAGCCTGTACTGATAGAATGATCCTGGTTTACTGCGTCGACCCGGCCTGGTTTTATCCTGGCAGCTTTGATTGCTCGCGTATGGGTATTCATCGGCAACAATTTATTTTTGAGTCACTGGTTGACTTAAACCAACAACTAGAGGCTTATCATCAACATTTACTGGTTGTTATCGGTAAACCGGTAACCGAAATGATAAGGCTTATCGAGAATTCAAACGTATCCGTAATTGGTTATGGCGAACACCCAGGATTCGAAGAGCAAGCGCAGATTGAGCAAATCATGCGGCATTTCCCTCAACTGAAAAGCATTAGTGCACATAACAACAGTTTGTTTGAACCTGAGGTGATGCCCTTTCCTGTTAGCGAGATGCCCGATAAATTTAGTCCGTTTCGCAAAAAAATAGAGAACAATATTACGCCACTCAAAAATATTGCCCGTCCTAGTGCGATGCCGCCACCACCGGCCGCTTTAAGTCAAACTGACTGGCAGGGACTGCCACTGCACCACGGTTCTGTATCTTCTTTTAACGGCGGCGAAACAGCAGGGAGAAAACAGCTACAACATTACTTGTTTGACAGCCAGCTCATTACTCAATACAAATCCACTCGTAACGGTATGGATGGATGGGATTACTCAAGTAAGTTATCTGCCTGGTTAGCGTCAGGCTGCCTGTCAGCGAAGTATGTAGTAAGTGAACTTCGGCAGTTTGAAAATCAAGTTATCGCGAATGAATCAACTTACTGGTTGTATTTTGAAATGCTTTGGCGAGAGTTCTTTTGGTGGTTGCAGCAAAAACACGGTAAGCACTGGTTTTCTTATGGTGGACTACAACAACGCTCAGTCCCTGAGCGCCAGGCTAATAATGACTTGTATCGCTGGCAAAGTGGAGCCACTGCTAACGGGCATATAAATGCATGTATGCGCCAGTTGAACGCAACGGGGTACATGTCAAATCGGGGCAGGCAATGGGTAGCGAGCTATTTAATTAATGAGCTGAATCAGGATTGGCGCTATGGTGCCGCCTATTTTGAGCAACAGTTAGTTGACTATGATGTTGGCGCAAACTGGGGTAACTGGCAATATCTGGCAGGTGTTGGCAGTGACCCTCGTGGCTCCAGACAATTCAATATAGCTAAACAGGCTGCTCTGTATGACCCGGATGATAGCTTTAAAAAATTATGGGGAGATTAAAGGCCATAACTTCAGCGATTGTGATCTTTTAGCCATTCATTCAGTAACTTTACTTGCCCACAACGATAAGCCGCATACATTAAGCGCAGCGAATTGGACAATACTTCGCTGTCGCTCCAGCCGGTTTTCTCCTGAATTTCCTCATAGCAGCTAAGTGCTTCGGGTGACACATAGCCCCTGACCTGCTTTTTACCTGCCGCGCGTTGACGCTCTCTGAAGCGTTTTTGTTTATCAGCATTTGTACGCGGCGATTTTTTAGATTCTGACATGACCTGTGCTTTTCTTCTGGGTGTAGTATATTCAAAGGTATAATGCAGTGTTGCTTAAGCAAATAACAGCATTGATGGGTAATCGTTGGCTCTGTTTTAATCAATTTAGCCTAATATTAATGTAACACGACGTGAATAGGTAAAAAAATGACTGTTCAGAGTTGTTTAGCGTACAAGTGTTCGCTAAATTACCCACGTTTATGAATTTCGATGGGAACAAAATGACAACAAAACAATCAAGCTTCACCAAAGAAGACCTTTTGGCCTGTAGTCGCGGTGAAATGTTCGGCCCGGGAAATAGTCAGTTACCTGCACCTAACATGCTTATGATGGACCGTATTGCCCGTATTACAGAAGATGGCGGCGAACATAATAAAGGTGAAATTATCGCCGAACTGGATATCACGCCAGATCTATGGTTTTTCGATTGTCACTTTCCTGGTGATCCGGTTATGCCTGGTTGTTTAGGACTCGATGCTATGTGGCAATTAGTTGGTTTCTTTCTGGGTTGGAGCGGCGGTCCGGGTAAAGGAAGAGCGTTAGGTGTTGGCGAGGTTAAGTTTACCGGCCAGATATTACCTACCGCTAAGAAAGTTACCTATAAAATACAAATGAAGCGTGTTGTAAAACGTCGTCTGTTTATGGGGCTTGCTGATGGTATTGTTGAGGTTGATGGTCGTGAAATCTACGCTGCTAAAGATCTCAAAGTAGGATTATTCCAGGATACCAGCGCATTCTGAGTTATAAAATTAAAAGCCCCTGTTTAAGGGGCTTTGACTAAAGAGATGTTATCGAACCACCATTCCTGTTTGGCGGTCCTCCATGGCCTCTCTGTACCCGCCTAACCACTGTGAACGTGTTTCATTCGTTTGAAATGGACATATATCTTTAGAGCGACCGCTAATACCAGCTTGATAACCTTTAGCGTGGGCACGAGTCAGTTTATCTCTTTTTTGTCTTTTCATTGATTAGCCTCTTTGGTTGGGTTAAACAGTATTCAGTAGCAGCCAACAACTCGATACATTAAAAGTGGTAGCGTGGCTTTTTCTGAACACTACTAATTTAATAGTGCAATGCACCGCTTGGTTCAACCCCTTTTGCCCATTTTACTGCTTGCTTTTTTGCAATTTATTGAAAACCAGTATTATTTAACTTTACACTTTTTTTGCATAATTGTTTCACTCACTAAAATAAAACGATCTAAAAAGTGCTGCAATCTGGTATGCGTAAATAAAACACACAACAAAGCTTTTTATACACGACATTATTACAGGCTTGTCCGATCCCGACATGGCATTTCTGAATCTACAGAGCAATCTCCTCCCTTCTGAAACGGGTCAAGAAAACGGTTGTTATTTAATTCTGAGTTAACAAAAACATATAAAAAAGCCCGGATTAAACCGGGCTTCATGTCGACTTTATTGATTGTTACACAGCACTACTTTCTAATGCGGCGACGCATCAGTGCAAAAATGCTTAGCAAGGCTAAACCAGACCAAGTGCCGGATGCACCACTGCGTTCAAATTTAGGTTCTTCAACTTGTTCACATTGCTCTACTGAGCCAGCACTGTTAGGCGTTAACTTAACCGCTACGACACGGTCAATCTGATTAGTTTCACCTGCGTCATTAAGTACTTTTTCGCCTGTAATGTAACGCTGATCGTCAGTGATACGTGCGTTGGCGATAATCTCATTGCTGTCGTTTATATCAACAGCTGTTACCAGTGTGTACACCTGGCGTTGCTCACAGGTAAGCAACGTATTTAAATCAATAAATTCGCCAACATTGATATCATACATAAAAGCACGGACTTCACGGTCAACCCGCACCGACGACTCAAACTCTCCTTCACCCACGACAATACCATTGTTGTTGATTGCTCTGGGGTTAACGGCTGCTGTCTTAAAAAAGCCATCCGGATAAATCTCTTCGCCACTATCGATGTTATAAACGAATAACTGATTACGAGCAATGTTGTTGTTTTCCCGTAAAACTGTACCTACCACCCAGTTATCGTTGTTGATATCAGTTGCTTCACTCGATAAGTTAGCTGAATTCTCTGGTAGTAACTCAGCAGTGACTCCGTCAATAAAGGTCGCAGCGACAGTTTGAGCAAAGCGGCGGGCTACGGGGTTTTGACTGGGTACGGTATAGACCACAGATTCACCGTTGTGGCTTTGTCCCACAGCGATACCACTGTCGTTAATCGCATTTGCCTTAGAGGTGAAAACGGTGGAATTGTTATCTTCTTCCGGTTCAAAAAGTAACCCGTATTCAGTTGTCGAGAGTAAGTTACCCTGTGTGTCAAGCTGCCATATCATTGCGCGGCGGTAACTAGCGTCGGTAAGCGAACGAACCAGTGAAAATTTGCATAGTTCAATAGGCACATCTCCACGTTCTTCATCGTCAAAACAAATTTCGATATTGTCGTTCACAGACTCCGTGTAAGCGCTACTACCCCAGCCTGCTACCTGCAATGCACTATTAATGCTAAAGGCTTGGCTAATACCATTGATTGTATCTGGAGAGGTAGGCGGTAATGCCGTTACAGTTCCATTTACAGAGACAAAGGCCTGTGTATAGGTATCGTTAACCACATAGGTAACATCTTCATCATTACTGTCAACCGTATCCACTTTAAAAAATGGAGTGTTACCAGAACCAACAAAATACTGGCCACTGTATGAATCATTAACAATCGCAAATGCGCTGCGCGTATAATCATTCGTGTCACTATTAATGACATCAAAACCCGGAATAAGCTCAGCATCTACGGTGTCGCCCTGATAACTGCGATAATTAGCGAGAGCTTGTTGTCGTAAATCGTTATTACCGCGATTATTGACAATAAAAGAATAGATTGTTTGATAATCACGATCGGTAAAATTACCTACTTCAGCAGAATCCGGATCTTCAAAAATCGCTCTGAATACCTCACTTTCAAAATTAAGCAAACTCAAATCAATCGGTGGGTTGTATTCGGATTCACTGATCACAACCATGGTGCCAGTGTTATCGATTGACTGCGCAAAATTAAAAAACGATTTGTCCTGGACCGGCGCCAAATTTAAATTATAGGTTGCAGCGACAACCGGGATACTTGAGGTTGCAAGGATTACTGCAGATGCAAGCTGTTTTAGTTTCATTCAAAATCCTGTTTACTGCTGTGAATCATCCAGCATACTTTCTAGTTCGTCCCAGCGCGCATAGGCCTGAGATAATTGTTCTTCACTCTCTGCGAGAGCACTGAGTGCGGGCGCTGTTTGTTCACTTTCCTGCTTAAAAAAGTCAGGATGGTTAACCAACGCCTGCTGTTCGTCTACCTGTTGTTCCAGTTTTTCTATTAGCGCGGGTAACTGGTCAAGTTCACGCTGATCTTTATATGATAACTTCTTCGCTTTACGCAGAGAAGTCTTAGCTGTCGGACTGGTTTTTTCAGGTTTAGTTTCATTTTTTACTGCTTTTACTGCAGAACTAATAAAAACGGATTTTCCCTGCTGCGAATACCAGCTTTCAATATCACTGTAACCGCCAACAAACTCCTCAATGATACCATCTGCTGTGAACAACAAGCTGGAATTTACAACATTATCAACAAATTCACGGTCGTGGCTAACTAAAATCACAGTACCTGTATAATTAATCAACAATGTTTCGAGCATTTCGAGGGTTTCAACGTCCAGATCGTTTGTCGGTTCATCGAGAATCAGCACGTTGCTTGGCTTGAGCATCAGCCTTGCAATCATCAGGCGGTTCTTTTCACCGCCCGACAGCGACTTCACCGGCGCATTGACGCGCTCCGGGCTAAACAAATAATCCTGCAAATAACTCATAACATGACGAGGGTGACCATTTACCATTAAGTCGCGTTTACCATCAGCCACCACGTCGATAACGGTTTTTTCTAAGTCCAGTCCCAGGCGATGCTGATCAAAATAAGCCACCTCAAGATTAGCACCTTGCCGACAGTTGCCTGAGACCGGTGTTAGTTGACCAAGCAAGAGTTTAATTAAGGTACTTTTGCCGCAACCATTAGGGCCAACCAGTGCAATTTTGTCGCCCCGTAACACGGTTAGATCCAAATCTTTAACTATGGTTTTATCTTCTATATGGTAACTAAGCTGTTGGGTTTCGAATACCAGCTTGCCTGAGCGAGCGGCAGTATGCTGAGCCATTGCAGCGTTGCCGGTTAACTGGCGACGCGCTGCCCGTTCTTCGCGGAGCTTTTTGAGTGCTCTTACCCTACCCTCATTGCGTGTACGGCGGGCTTTTATACCCTGACGGATCCACACTTCTTCCTGAGCAAGTTTACGGTCAAATTCGGCCTGCTGACTGGCCTCAACCTCCAGGTCGTGTTCTTTTTTGTCAAGATAAGTCTGATAATTGCCAGGGTAACTGGTTAACTGGCCCCGGTCGAGATCAACAATACGTGTTGCCATCGCACGAATAAAGGCCCGATCGTGACTGACAAACACAATGGCGCCCTGATACTGCTGTAAGCTCTGCTCAAGCCAGCGGATCATTTGTACATCGAGGTGGTTGGTTGGTTCGTCAAGTAACAGGATGTCGGGCGATCTTACCAGTGAACGAGCCAGCGCCGCTTTACGTCGCCACCCTCCCGACAAAGAAGCCAGCGAGGCATTGCCATCGAGCTGCAGCATGGTCAGTATTTGCTCAATTTTTTGCTCGAACTGCCAGGCATTGTGGATATCCAGCTGTTCTTGCAATGTCTGCAGGGTATTGAGGTTTTTCTCGCTGGGATCTTCTGCAACCAGCTGTATTTGCTTAAAGTATTTTTTAAGAATATCACCGACTTCGGCAAGTCCTTCTGCGACATAATCAAACAAGGCGATATCAGTGGTTTGCGGTGGATCCTGCTCTAGCCGGGCAATAACCGTATCGCGATCAATAATACGTTGGCCCTCATCGGCAATAACGTCACCACTAATGACCTTCATTAAGGTTGACTTGCCGCTGCCGTTACGTCCGACAATACATACCCGCTCACCCGGCTGAACGACCAGTTCAATACCATCCAGTAGTGGCGGCGTACCGAACAAGACAGAAATATTTTTAAGTTGTAACACACTCACTTCAGGAACAACTCCAACTCATTAAGATTAAACGGCCAGCCAAGTTCCTGACCATTGTCTTCGCGTTTTAATACGGGGATACGCACAGCGTACAGATGATAAAGCCCGGTGTCTTCGCGAATATTATATTTAGTGACTTCCAGCGTGGTCGCCTGTTCAGATTGCGCGATTAATGCCTCTGCATCATCGCACAAACTGCACTGCGGTCCGGTGAAAAAAGCGACTTTCATGATGATGTCAGTAACCAGCACTGATGAATATTAGAATGACGCGCGAAATCCTGCGGAATCGTCTCTGCAGAAATATTATCAGCGGCTAATCCCAGGTTTGCTACGGCGTCCTGATCGAGCTTAAAGCCGCGTCGATTATTCGAAAATATAATGGTTCCACCAGGCTTAAGGCACCGTTTTGCCTGGGTAATGAGCATGATATGGTCGCGTTGCACATCCCAGGTCGTATCCATACGCTTGGAATTTGAAAACGACGGTGGATCGATAAACATCACATCATACTGGCCGCTGTGGCCTGCCAACCACTGCAAACAGTCAGCCTGCACAAAGTGGTAAGCTCCTTTTAAATTGTTCAGTTTGAAGTTGTCTTTAGCCCAATTAAGATACGTGTTAGACATATCCACGGTGGTCACTGAACGCGCTCCGCCAAGCGCTGCAAACACCGACACACTGCCAGTGTAGGCAAACAAATTAAGCACGTCTTTTTGTTTGGCCATAGACATGACTTTCTGGCGTGTTATACGGTGATCCAAAAACAAACCGGTATCTAAATAGTCAGTGAGGTTGACGTACAATTGAGCACCGTTTTCGTGTACGACCTTGCGATTACCAGACTGGTTTATTTTTTCGTATTGTTGCTTACCTTTTTGTTGTTCACGCACCTTCAGCATAATCTGCTTTGACGGCACGCCGGTAACCGCTGGCAGGTACAACAGGACTTCCTGTAATCGACGACGGGCTTTCTCGGCGTCAATGGTCTTAGGCGGTGCGTACTCCTGGACTACCAGACAATCGTCATAACGGTCAACAGCCACGTTATATTCGGGTAAATCAGCATCATAAATACGATAACAATTGGTATTTTGCTGCTTAATCCAGGGTTTAAGCTTTTTAAGGTTTTTCTTCACCCGGTTGGCAAAGTCATTGTCCTGACTATCTCCAAATTGCTGGCAATTGGCTTCATCGAGCGTGTAATTTACTAACTTACACTCCAGCTTGCCGTTCATCAGGTTATATTCTTTATTACCACGCAGTTTAAGTAAGCGCAGCAGTTCGCGATTTGAAGACAACAGCGATACCTGCCAGCCCTGCCAATGTTCCTTTAATTGTTGGCCCCACTGGGCGAATAACGGAATCAGTGATGTCAACTCACCCAAACGCTCGCCGTAAGGCGGGTTCGACACCATATAGCCAGACTCTTTGATTTGGACAGACGGTGTAAGCTTTGTGGCGTCATTGACACTAAAGTTAATCGTTTCAAATACTCCGGCTTCATTAGCGTTTTGTTTGGCTATCGCAATCAGCCGGCGATCCACATCACTGGCGAACAATTGCAAAGGCGGCGATATTTGTTGTGCTTTGGCGTCTTTGACGGTGGCTTGCCACAGTGACTCACGGTGCCCAAGCCAGGCACTAAAGCCCCAGCGCTTGCGGCTGAGACCAGGCGCGCGTTGCATGGCCATTAGGGCCGCTTCAATCACTAAGGTACCAGAGCCGCACATGGGATCTACCAATGGCAACTGTGGGTTATTTGCCCAACCACTGCGCATTAGCATGGCAGCGGCAACATGCTCTTTAAGTGGCGCCAGTCCGGTGTCCTGGCGATAAGCACGCTGGTGCAGACTACCGCCGGAGAGTTCTATTCCGACAATAATCTTATCGCGATGCAACCGGCCACTGATAACGATATCCGGCATATCACGCTCAACATTCGGGCGTGACTGAGCTTCTTCATAAAAATGGTCAACAATGGCATCTTTAATTTTAAGGGCGCCAAACTGGGTATTATTGATGGCCCGGCTACTGCCATTAAATTGCACACTGAAGGTGTTGTTAACGCTAAAATGCATCGACCAGTCAATGTCACGTGCGGTATCGTAAAGCTCTTCTGCTGAAGCGGCCCCGCCTTCATTCAGGATCCATATAACCCGATTAGCCAAACGCGACCACAAACACACTTTGTAAGCTGCCTCGATATCGCCGCTCACCCGGATCCCACCGCGAACAATCGCGAGGTTACAATCCGGGCACAGTTGGTTGATTTCTTGTTTTAGCAGTTCATCAAGGCCACGGCTGGTGGTGACTAAGAAGCCACTTTGACTTTCTGATATAGACATTATAGCCCTTCGACCAGTTGTTTAATTAACCCTGGTCCCTGATAAATAAAGGAAGTATACACTTGTACCAGCTGAGCACCCGCCTGCATGCGGGCTTTCGCCGTTTCAACATCATGAATACCACCCACGCCAATAATCGGTATTTTACCGCCGAGGGCTTTACTTAACTGTGTGGTGACGAGCTGGCTTTGTTCTGCCAAAACCTCGCCACTTAACCCACCGGCTTCCTGTGCATGTTCGAGTCCGGTAACGGCCTCACGGCTCAGTGTGGTATTGGTGGCTATGACACCGTCCATTTCACATTTAAGAAGCGATGCTCCAATACTCTCGACTTCTTCCTGGCTGAGATCCGGCGCAATCTTAATAAACAGCGGCACGTACTTACCGTGTTTGTCGGTCAGGGTGCGCTGCGCGTCTTTTAAACCACTTAACAGACCTTCTAATGCTTCACCGTATTGTAAATTACGCAAACCAGGTGTATTGGGCGACGAAATATTGATGGTTACATAACTGGCGTACTGATATACCTTGTTCAGACAAATGAGGTAATCATCAAGGGCGTTGGCGTCTTCGGTATCTTTGTTCTTACCAATATTGATACCCAGCGCGCCGTCATAACGACTGGCCTTGACCTGCTCAACCAGGTAATCAACCCCCTTATTGTTAAAGCCCATACGATTGATAATAGCTTTCTTTTCCGGCAGTCTGAACAATCTCGGTTTGGGGTTGCCCGCTTGTGGTCGGGGAGTCACTGTGCCCACTTCAATAAAACCAAAGCCCATTGCCGCAAATGCATCAATACACTCGCCATTTTTATCGAGCCCCGCCGCGAGGCCAACCGGATTTCTGAAGGTTACGCCAGCGACTGTCACCGGTTTATCGGGAGTTGTTTCACGATAAAATGCCGCAAGCGGTGTGCGCTGCGTGCGGTGTAACCATTTAATACTGAAATCATGGCTCTTTTCGGGCTCACATTTAAGCAGTGTTTTTTGAATCAGTTCGTACATGAAGTGTTTTAACGCCATAAATTAAAGCCCCGGCTGGCAAATTGCCTGTCGGGGCTGTGATGATTCTGTTGCCATTCTGCACCTCAGGCAATGCCGTTGGTACAAGATGGTGTCAACCCATGGTTGCGTAGTTTACTGGTTAGACTTCATGCTTAAAAGCATCAATTCACGCAGGGCAACAGAAAACTTCGCAAAATCGTGGCTTGTGCTGGTTTTGAATTCACTCATCATATGATACCAACGATTCAGCAAGCCTTCATTCTTTTGCATCCAATTATCTAAAATGGCATCAGCATCTTTTGACTTGGTATTCCCTGCAAGCAATGTTGCGACAATAGAACGCTGTTGCCAATCAAGTTCTTCACGATATGACGCTCTGGCAAGTGCCTGCCAGTGGTTGCCCACCGGTTGATTATTGATTTGCTCCAGGAACCAGTGTAATTCAAGAGTAGAGCCGAGTTGATAATAAAGCCGGCCAGCCACATCAATTTTATGTTTACCCTGCTCAACCAGTTGGGTCAAATCAAGGGCGCTGAATAAATTGCTAAATGCAGCTACCCGCGCGGCTACGTCTTTTGGCACACCTTTATCCAGCCATTTCTGAGTCGCCGTTTCGAGTTGGTCAATTTCACCTTTTACTAAATAATTAGTCAGATTGGTGGAAAGTTCGACAACAACCGGACGGTACTTTTCAATACATTGCTGAATATTATTGCAGTTGTCGCCGTGACGAATAAACCAACGTGTCCCCCGGCGCATTAAACGACGTGCCGATTCGAGCATGGCTAATTGCACGGCAGCGTCGACCTTGTTATCCAGTGCTTCAATGTGCTGCCACAGTTCGCCCACATCAAATACTTCTTTAATGATGCTGTAGGCGTTGGTGATCTCAACCACATCGGCCCCGGTTTCTTCCTGCATGCGATAAACAAAATTGGCGCCCATATCATTAACCATATTATTGGTTAATTTGGTTGCGATAATTTCAGCGCGCAGCGGATGCTGCTGCATTTGTTCTGCAAACCGTTCGCGAAGTACCGGTGGAAAGGCGCTAATCAACAACTGCCCGTGATAAGCGTTGTCGGTCAACTCTGGAATATTCAACTGATCTTTAAGCACCATCTTGCCATAGGCAATCACCACACTAAGTTCAGGCCGGGTTAACCCGCGGTTTGACACGGCGCGGTCTGATATTTCATCGTCATTCGGAATAAACTCTAACTCGCGGTTCAGGGCCCCATCGCGTTCCAAACCGTGAATAAAGCGCAATTGCTCTTTCAAAGAGGAGACGCCGGTCATTTCAGTGATCGAAATTGCCTGGGTTTGACGGTAACAGTCCTGTAATACAATTTTCGCCACGTCATCAGTCATGTCATACAACAGATTGTTACGCTGCTTAGTGGTTAAATCACCGTTACTGACCAGCGCATTAAGCAATATTTTGATATTTACTTCGTTATCGGAACAATCAACACCCCCGACGTTATCGATAAAGTCGGTGTTAATTCGGCCGCCATTGGCAGCAAATTCCATACGACCAAGCTGAGTAGCCCCAAGGTTACCGCCTTCACCAATAATTTTGGCTTTAACTTGCTCGCCATTCACCCGAACCGAATCGTTAGCGCGATCGCCAACGTCTGTATGGCTCTCTTTCTTGCTCTTAACATACGTACCAATGCCGCCATTCCAAATTAAATCGACGGGCATTTTAAGACAATTATGAATTAACTCATTAGGCGTCATACTGGCCTGGCGCGTGCCTAACCAGCTCTTCATTTCGGCACTTAACGGGATAGACTTCGCTGCCCGGCTAAACACACCACCACCTTTGGAGATCAGTGATTTGTCGTAGTCGTCCCAGGTGAGACTGGGGTTTTCAAACAGTCGCTTGCGTTCCTGATAGGTTTTCGCTGCATCCGGAGATGGGTCAAAAAAGATATGCATATGGTTAAATGCCACCACAAGGCGCGTATGTTCAGATAACAGCATACCGTTACCAAATACGTCCCCGGCCATGTCACCCACACCCACGCAGGTAAAATCGGTAGTTTGACAGTCGATACCAATTTCACGGAAATGCCGTTTAACCGACTCCCAGGCACCACGCGCGGTAATCCCCATCTTTTTATGGTCGTAACCAATGCTGCCGCCCGATGCAAAGGCATCACCCAACCAGAAGTTATATTCATCTGAAATACTATTGGCGATATCAGAGAAAGTCGCAGTGCCTTTATCTGCCGCAACGACCAGGTAAGGATCGTCTTCATCGAGGCGCACTACATTTTCAGGATGGACAACTTCACCATCGACAATGTTATCAGTAATATCCAGCAAACTACGAATGAAAGTGCGGTAGCAGGCTTTGCCTTCTTCAAGGATTTCCTGACGGCTAGCACCTTCGGGCATTTGTTTACACACAAAGCCACCTTTCGCGCCAACCGGCACAATAACGGTATTTTTTACTTGCTGGGCTTTTACCAGACCAAGTATTTCAGTACGGAAATCTTCCTGGCGATCAGACCACCGCAAGCCACCGCGGGCTACACGTCCACCGCGCAAATGTACCCCTTCAATTTTAGGGCTGTATACGAATATTTCGTACTTAGGCAGCGGCAGCGGCATATCCGGAATTTTTTCTGGCAAGAACTTAAACGACACATACGGCTTTTGCGAGCCATCACTGGCAGGCTGGTAAAAGTTAGTCCGCAGCGTCGCGTCAATCATGTCGAGATAGCGGCGGATAATCCGGTCATCATCAAGATTACTAACTTGATCCAGTGCTGTGGTAATTTTATCGTGAAGGGTTTGCTGGCGCTTCGTACTCGGCTTTTTAGCGGGGTTGAATATTTGCCCGAAATATTGCACCAGTAATTCAGCGATATGCGGGTAATTAGACAGCGTATTGGCAATGTAATCACGACTAAAGCTACTGCCGGTTTGACGCATATATTTGGCAAACGCACGCAGTATGGTGACATCGCGGCCTGTCAGTTCAGCGCTTAACACCAAACGGTTAAAACCATCGTCTTCTAATTCATTAAACCAGACTTTGGCAAACGCGTCCTGAAACAGTTGCTGGGCCTTATCCATATCCAGATCATGGCCGCTTTTGTGCAACATAGTGAAGTCCATTACCCACTTCAGCGTACCGTCAGCACATTGAATTTTAAACGGACTTTCGTCTATTACCCGTAACCCAAAATTCTCCAGAATAGGCATTACATCGGAAAGGTGGATCGGTGCATGTAAATGAAATAACTTGAGTTTAACGACCTGGCTGTCGGACTGTTCTTCCTGAGGCCGGTAAAACAACATACCCAAATTTGTTTCGGGCGCGAGTTGTTCGAGTTTTTCAATGTCGACCAACGCGGCAGAAGGTAAATTGTATTCTGTGTAAGACGGTGCGAAGGCATTGACGTAATTACGCTCAAGCTTTTTCGCTTTGGCTTCTCCATAAGCAGAAGACAGTGCAGACGACAACCTGTCATTCCAGGTTTTGGTTAACTCAATAATATTTTGTTCAATATCCTTCACATCGATTTCCGCATCGTTGTCTTCCACTCGGGCAATGTAATGCGTTCGTGCATAGACTGATTCAGAGAAAAAGGTGGTAAATTCCACCTCGCCTGTGGCACCCAGAGAGTGCTGCAAGAGGGCCTGGGTTTCTTTGCGTAATTGTGTGTTGTATCGCTCCCGCGGTACGTAAACCATGCAAGAATAAAATCGGCCAAAGGTATCTTTGCGTACGAACAAGCGGGTAATTCCCCGCTCCTGCATTTGAAAAATACCACGTACAATTTCCGCCATATCTTCTTCAGGTGTCTGTAGCAATTCATCGCGTGGGTACGTTTCAACGATATTGTTGAATGCTTTAAATGCATGCGTGTCAGGGTCAAATTCTGACAATGTACAAATACGCTCAATTTTATCCGCCAGCAACGGAATATCTTTGGTGCTACTGTTGTAAAAGCTGGCCGAGTATAAGCCTAAAAAGCGGTGTTCTCCGGTGACCTGGCCTTTACTGTTAAACTCTTTAATTCCTACGTAATCCATATAAGCTGGGCGATGAACCCGTGAACGTGAATTAGTCTTGGTCAGAATTAACAAGCGTTCGCTTAACGC
>JABXHM010000027.1 GCA_013373625.1 Alteromonadaceae bacterium
CATTCGCGAATTAAAACAATGGCAAACGCAACATAAGCAGGCTTTAAAAGAATTATTTAACGATAGAGTGCCTGAGCATTTTGCCGAGGGTTTCTTAGCTAAGGCTACTGAAGACAACGCGTTTCTCAATGAAGTACAGCAAAATCTCAACCCGGATAGAAATGATCAGTGGCATATGCAAATGGAGCAGCGTTTAAGTGACATGATTCAGCTCCATGAACTGAGTAATCGTATTGAAATACTTAGTCTTACCTGCAAACAGTCAACCTGTGAGATTGTCGGCAAAGCGTTTGAAGAAGGCCCCTGGACAACAATATATATGTCAATGATAAGGAGACTTTTGCAAGCCGGTGATAGCTTAAATATGCAAAAAGGAAAACGGGTAACCTACTTTGATCAAGAGCAGGAATATTTTTATTCGCAACTTGTGTTTGAGTAAAAGTGGCCGTTCTCTTTCCAGTCATCTTTTCAATGCAGGTCACTCGACATCATAATTGGCTCAAACTCAGCGGCACAAGAGGCCCAGGGAAGCAAAATGAAAAAGAAACAATAGTGAAATACGTCGCTATTTTATAATTATTACTATTTTGGGTGCCACTTTGGTGGCTCATGGAAACGGTTATTTCCTGAAATGATGAGCGCGTTGACTGATCAAACACTCACTATAGCCAGCCAAACGTACCAGCCTGTTTATTCAGCACAACTACAGACTCGCCTATATCTACTGCTCTGCTGGCCGCGCCATAACAAACATGCAGTGGCAACAAGTGCTCCTCACGGGGATGACAAAACCGTGCACCAGGAGCATTCTCCCAGTTGCCGAGTTGTTCTGAGCGCGCTTGTTCACTGATGTCTTCTGCAGTCACTACGTTTTTCAGCCTGTTTTCAAACGCTACATTATTGGCGCGGCTCTCAGCAGTATCCGGTGCAAAAAATGCACGCATATTATGAAACGACAATCCCGAACCAATAATCAGTAAATTCTCATATTCAAGCCCGCCGATGGTCTTGCCTAGCTGAATATGCTGGCGGGCATCAAGGCTGCTCAGCAGCGACAACTGAACAACTGGAATATCGGCATCCGGATACATCAGCTTAAGCGGCACAAACACGCCATGATCCAAGCCACGCTCTTCATCGCTGTTCACCACAATACCCGCAGATTGAAGTATTGCGACCACGCTTGCTGCGAGCGCTGGTTCACCCGCGCAAGGGTAAGCAATTTCATAACTTTGAGGAGGAAAGCCGTAGTAGTCGTACAGTAGCGATGGTGCCGGGCTACTGGTTACCGTTGCAACGGATGCTTCCCAGTGTGCACTGATAACTAATATCGCTGAGGGGCGGCGCAGACGCTTGCTAAGCGCTTTAAGATGCTCAACCAATGCCTGATGACCGGGGTCACCCAGCAGCGGCATAGGCCCTCCGCCATGAGAGATAAATACTGCTTGTTGTGATGATTGCTTCAACTTGAGTCTCCTGAAACGACTTAGGAGTAGCGGCACAAAGCCGCTGCTCGTTATGATTGTTTTAATCGCAGCCCATAAGTAACTGAATGATAAACTGCCAAGTAACACAGGCCTTCATACAACACAGGGTTGTGTGCGCTTAAGCCTGTCGGGTAAGTTGGTGCACTATGACTCGGTCAACCGACAATCGCCCTGCACCACTTAAAATAAGTGATACGGTTACCGCCAATAGCACCAGTGCGTATTCATAACCGCCGTTCGATATAAACAAGCCGTATTGGCTATGCGCAGTCAGTATTGCCATGAGCATGGTAAATGCCGTCACCAACGCAGCAGGTCGGGTTAACACGCCCAGTATCAGTGCCAGACCACCAAAAAACTCGGCACTCCCGGCCAATAGGGCCATTAAAAAGCCAGGCTCAAGACCGAGACTGCTCATGTACTGGCCGGTGCCTTCAAGCCCGTAACCAGCAAACCAGGCAAATAATTTTTGTGCGCCATGGGCGGCTAACACAATACCTGTTGGTAGCCGCAGGAGTAACCCCGCAAAACCCGCATCAGTAGAAAGTAGTTTTAGTAATGTTGTGTTCATAAATCAATCTCCGGTTAATTTGCTTAAATGTGAAGCGAATGACGCCTCACTCAGTTGCAACCACTTTACTACTCGCCAATTGACTTATTAATACAGATAAAATAGAGTAACTATCAACATTTCATTGATAATAAACCCCATGGACAGAATTGAAGCAATGCGCGCGTTCGTGACCGTGGCGCGCTCAGGTTCATTTAGTGCAGCGGCTGAAAAACTTGATAAATCACCACAATTGGTGAGTAAGTATGTATCACAACTAGAGAATTATCTGGCCAGCAGATTACTCAACCGCACAACCCGGCGAGTACACCTTACCGAAGCGGGACAACAGTATTTATTACGCGCCAGCCAGGTACTCGAAGAAATTGATAGCATGGAGAACGACCTCAATGCCATGCAACAACAGGCCAACGGCCTGCTCAGGATCAGTGCGCCAGTCGCCTTCTCCACCCAGCACCTCGCGCCGCTAATGAGTGCCTTTCAACAGCAGTATCCTGATGTGAATATTGATTTAAACCTCAGTGATCGCAAAGTAGACATCATTGAAGAAGGTTTTGATATTGCGCTTAGAATTGGTCATCTAAAAAGCTCTTCGCTCATCGCTAAACCGCTGACGCCCATTCGGTTAGTCATGTGCGCAGCGCCGTCGTATTTAGCTAAGTACGGTGAGCTGCACAACCTGGACGAACTTAAAACTCACCGCTATTTGCGATACAGCTATATTGATGAAACAAACAGCCCCGCGCCCCATAGCTTACTTGCCGAAGGGCAAAACATGCACAATGCGGCGCTGAGCTGTAATCATGGCGAATTACTCACTCAGTCGGCCGTATTAGGCCATGGTATTGTGCTGCAGCCTACTTTTATATGTTATAAGGCCCTGGAACAGGGCAAATTAAAACGGATTATGCGCAACCATGAGCCACCACCAATGAAGCTTTACGCCCTGTATGCACACCGGCAACTGCTGGCCAGCAAAGTGCGGGCCTTTATTAACTTCGCCGCCGACTTTTATGGTGATCAGCCTTACTGGGACGCCTGCCTGACAACACCAAACTAAACCACTCAATCAGATACCGTTGAAACCAATGGTCAGTGGCTAAGCCTTAGTAACATTCTGCTCAACAACCTGTTGCCACAACGTTTGTGCGGTAACCGAAGTTACGCCTCTGCTGGCCCGCACCATACCAACCCGCTTAACCAGCGGACTGTCCGAAATATCGCGACATACCAATCCTTTGCGGAGCATTTGCTCCAAACACAATGACGGCACCACAGAAATACCCAGCCCCTGGGCAATGAGTTGCCCAACCGAGCCGTACTGACCGGTTTCAGCCACAATATTCAAAGGCCCAAAAGCCGCCGCCGTGTGTTCTGTCCACTGCCTTACAGAAGAGCCTTTATTAAGCATAATGAAAGGTTTGTTTACCAAATCCTGCCAGCTGATAATGCGCTTCGCATTAAGCGGATGTTCATTGGGCATAACCGCCATAAAGCGGTCCTCAAACATAGGGAAGAACTCAAGGTTATCAATTACTTCTGGTTCGAAACAGAAACCAATATCAGCTCGACCAGTGCGCACCGCATGAATGGTTTCTTCCATGATTACATCGTGGATACGTAACCGAATGTTCGGAAACTGTTGATGAAAACGCACCAGAATACCGGGCAATTTTGATTCAGCAAATGACGGCATTGCTGCGACCGATAAGCGCCCTTGCGCCATAGCAAACAAATGTTGCACACCTTCCACTGCATCGTCCCACTCGAGCAATAATCGACGTGCCTGCGGCAACAGGGTTTCGCCCTCTGGCGTAAGTTGTACCCGCCTTGTAGTGCGACTAAATAGTTGCCCGCCCAGTTGCTGTTCCATTTTTTTAATGGCACTGGATAACGCCGGCTGCGTTAAAAAGAGCTTTTCGGCCGCTTCAGCAAACGTCGAAGACTCAGCAACGCAAACAAACGCCTGCATGTTTCGGTACGACACACTCATATTAATAACTTTTATTTATGAATAGTGATATTAATTCAATTTTACATAATTTTAACGGTGATTAATACTGACACTGGTTATTAATTACAGGAGAGCATGCTATGTCTGGTTTCGATAAAGTCGTATCCAGTTATGAAGCCGCAATGCAGGGGTTAGAAGATAACATGACTGTTATTGCCGGAGGCTTCGGGTTATGCGGTATTCCGGAAGGAAGCATTGCCCAGATCAAAAAAATGGGCACCAAGGGCCTCACCATAGTGTCGAACAATTGCGGCGTGGATGGTTTTGGCTTAGGAATACTGCTTGAAGACAAGCAAATCAAAAAAATGGTGTCGTCTTACGTCGGCGAAAATGCCCTGTTTGAAAAGCAACTGCTCAATGGCGAACTTGAAGTGGAGTTAACGCCACAAGGCACACTGGCAGAGAAAATGCGTGCCGGTGGTGCTGGAATACCAGCCTTTTACACCGCTACCGGTTATGGTACACCGGTCGGTGAAGGCAAAGAAGTTAAAGAATTTAACGGCCGCCCGTATATACTCGAAGAGTCGATTACCGGCGACTTTGCCATTGTAAAGGCCTGGAAAGCCGACCGCTATGGCAACTGTATTTACCGTCATACCGCGCAGAATTTTAATCCTATGGCGGCGACAGCGGGTAAAATAACGGTGGTAGAGGTAGAAGAAATAGTCGATCCAGGTGAGCTGGATCCGGCGCATATCCATACGCCAGGTATTTATGTAGATCGGGTAATTAAAGGCACGTTTGAAAAACGTATCGAACGCCGAGTTACGGCTAAATAGGAGGCGACCATGGCATTAACAAGAGATCAAATTGCAATGCGCGTGGCGCAGGAATTCCAGGATGGCAGTTATGTGAACCTGGGTATTGGTATTCCAACACTGGCAGCCAATTACGTACCAGAAGGTATCAGCGTGATGTTGCAATCAGAAAATGGCTTACTCGGTATGGGCCCCTACCCAACCGAAGACACCATTGATGCAGACATGATTAACGCTGGTAAAGAAACGGTCACGGCCAGTACCGGCGCGTCTATATTCAGTTCGGCAGAGAGTTTTGCCATGATCCGCGGTGGTCATGTTGACTTTACGGTATTGGGCGCCTTTGAAGTGGATGTAAACGGTAATATTGCCTCATGGATGATCCCTGGCAAGCTCATTAAGGGGATGGGCGGCGCTATGGATTTAGTGGCCGGTGCTAAAAATATTATTGTTACCATGACTCACGCCGACAAACACGGTAACTCTAAGCTCCTGGCAGAATGCAAATTACCACTCACAGGGGTGAATTGTATCACCCGCATTATCACCGATTTAGCCGTTCTGGAAGTGAAAGACGGCGCGTTCTATCTGCGTGAACGCGCACCAGGCGTATCGATTGACGAAATTGAAGCCAAAACAGCCGGAAAACTAGTGGTTGAGGGTGATATTCCTGAGATGCATTTCGCTTAAGTAGTCTGCCGCTGGTAATGAGCAGATAACGCAAGTCGTGTTGCGTTATCTGCGTTTTCCACACTCCCCCTATGAATATTCGTTCTGTGGCTTTACTCACCCGCGTATTCAGGGATAATAGGCGCGATCATTAAGCGGAGCGTCACTACCTTGTTAATTACCGATTTACCTGTCCACCACACTCTTGTCAGCCGTGTAGAAGATAAAGGGTTTACTGAACTGACTGAAGTTCAGGAAAAAACCATTCTTCCTGCCTTACTGGGCAAAGACATTATTGCGTCATCTAAAACAGGTTCGGGAAAAACCCTGGCGTTTTTAATTCCTGCAGTACACCGTTTGCTCACCCAAAAAGCGTTAAGCAAACAGGATCCCCGCGTATTAATACTGGCGCCCACACGGGAGCTGGCCAAGCAGGTATTTGGCGAAGCCAAATGGTTATGCCAGAAGAAAAGCCTGGCCACTGCGCTAGTCGTAGGCGGCGATAACTATAATGATCAGGCCAAGGCCCTGCGCCGTAACCCGCATATCATTGTGGGTACGCCCGGCCGGATAGCCGATCATTTAGAAGATAAAAGCTTTTTTATTAACGGTCTGGAAATGCTTATTTTTGACGAAGCCGATCGCATGCTCGACCTCGGCTTTGCTCAGGCAATAAACATGATTAACCGTAAGGCTGATCACCGTAAACGCCAGACCATGCTGTTTTCCGCCACCATGGATCATGTGGAACTTAACCACGTCCTGGATAACCTGCTAAAAGCGCCGGTGCGCGTTGCAGTTGGAAGCGCGAATGCTGAGCACACCGACATCAGTCAAACACTTTACTTTGCCGATCATCCTGAACATAAAGATGCGCTGTTGGTTAATCAGTTAGCGAACCTAGACTATAACCAGGCAATTGTATTTACCGCCACTCGTGACGACGCCGAACGCTTGGCCGACATGCTAAGCAATGCTCTGCCTGAGCGCAGTTCACGGGCCCTGCGCGGGGACTATGCCCAATCAAAGCGCTCGCTCACCATGAACGATTTCAGCCGCGGTCAGTTTGATATTCTGGTAACCACTGATGTGGCCTCTCGTGGCCTGGATTTATCTAAAGTGGGCCTGGTGGTTAATTACGACATGCCTAAACACCCGGAAGAATATGTGCACCGTATTGGCCGTACTGGCCGTGCAGGAAACCAGGGCGCAGCAGTCTCTTTTGTAGGTAAGCGAGACTGGCAGAGTTTTACAGCACTTAAACAACAACTCAGCTACACAATTGAACCTGAAGCGCACCCGGATTTACCCGCCAAATTTAAGGGCATTAAACCCAAACCTGTAAAACCCAAGACAGCTAAAAAAGGCGATAAAGCCAATGCGAACGGAGCAAGGCCTGCTGTTAAGAAAACCCGCAGGGTTAAAACCATGACAGGCGAAGACATTGGCCACATGCCAATGCGCCGCAAGCCCGCAGCTGATCTTGATAACGATGATATTGATAACGACGGCGATGATGAGGCTTAAAATTTCGTTTAGTTTTTAGACTGGCTTTTATAACCTGCTTAATGCAGCCGACCATGACAAACATACTGGCCGCAAGAATAATAAAATACGTGGTAGGCGCCGACGCAGAGTGACCGTTGCTGCGCCAGATAGTGATTACTACCGTATTACGGTGTTAAACTTAACCCAGAATAAATTCAACGCAACAAAGCTTAAAAGCACCAGCCCTACGGGGCCAAGTTCCTTCTATTTTACATGAGCTTACGCTTTGTTATGTTCTGCTGACCAGCTGTTTTAATACTCTATTCTCGACGCGTTGCGCCATTTGGTGCTTGATTTGCTTGTTCCGCCCTGGAAACAAAACGTGGTTTTAATCAATCCCAGCGCTTCGAAAAGCGCTATCTTTGTGCAATGTTTTCAATCAAAACACGTCATAACATCCTGCTCAAAATAGGGCGCTTGATTAGTCCAAAACATGTAGTCGACCTTTAAAAAATGCTTCGCAAATGATACTAAACCCGGCACTAAGTTCTTTCTTTGACTTTGTAGCTCCATGCTATTGGTTTTACCAATGTAATTACCATCTTGCACAGCAATACTTAACGGTACTGAAAACTCACCTTCATGCATCATTGCTAACGCATGGTTTAATTGCCCTTTTCTTCGTGGCATTAAGTCTGGCGCCCCCATACCAACACCAATTTGTTCACCATGTTCATAAATTGATTTGAGGTATCCCTTATTCTCCCAAGGTAGCCACTCTCCCGGCATAAAATTCGCATACTGTATTGTTGCTGAACGTTTGAATCCCCGTTTGAGGGCCGACATATTTGCTTTTAACGCTTCAACGTACCCCTCTTCCGAGAAGTCAGCTGAGGTTTTCGCTGAGACGCCTATTGCAGACTCTTGCAGATTTATGCCCGCCACTCTGCCATCAAATTGTTCGCCTAATGCGTATAATAGCTCTGCGAATTTAGCACGAACTTGTTTGTTCCACCTCTTAGCGACCCAACCTTCCGCCTCGCCACTGTCAGAAAACTGCTGTGTTACACCATTGGCATAACGGTCATTCATTAAATAATTTGGCACGGCTTTAAAGGCCGTTGTGAACGTGGCATCCTGAAGCTGAATAAAAAGCGTTTTATTATGTGCTTGCAAATACTTTAGATCTGACTCAATTTGCGCAAAATCATACTCACCTTCATTAGGTTCAAGTTTGGCCCAGGGATACATAATTTGAGCACCTGCGAAATGCTCAGACTGTAAAAGCGGATGATTAATAATCCCTTCACGGTCTCTCGCAAAATAAACAAAGTGTTTAATATTATCCTTTACAACCGGACACTTTGCACTCTCATGATTTTTGTACTCATTGGTGTATTGTTCACTTGGGTTGACCCACTCAGCCCGCGCACATAAAGCAAACAACATGAGTATTGTGAATAAACATATTTTCATCACTATCTCTTTTTAAACATTTATTGTTCAGTAACCTGTCAGCTAATTGCCCAGCTACCCATTAAATTTTTTTATTCTTGTTTTAACCACTCATCAGGCCAGAGACAGCAAAAACCAGCACTATGAGTGGCAAAAGACATCAGACGCTGTCTTTCTGTCTTTTCAAAAGAAGCATTATCCACTGCCTACAGTTACTGAGGAGTAAAAGTGAAGGTGACCTCAGTATAAATCATTTGGGTTTTACCTTCGTATCCGGAATCAGTACCGAAATAGACCCAAATATCGCCATCTGCTGACGAAACAAACTCGAAACCCGCTTCACCTGAGAATTCGATTGTTTTTTCGCCAACAGGCTGCTCAGACTCACAACCAATACCTGGTACACCAATGGTACCAATCATGACACTATCGTTACCACTTTGAGACTGAGCGCCGATATCAATATTCATGTGGTAATCAGCTTGAGCCGGCTCTATTTCAGATGCCCCGGCTTTAAGGTATACAGACTCACCCGGACTACCACCAATGCCAAAGCACTCGGTGCCAGCGTTAGTAAAAAAATGAATAGTACCTTCCAGCAAATAGCGTTGATTTGGCTCAAAACCACTGACTTGTTTTTTTAGGAACATAAAAACATCATCGCTCCTATTATGGGCACTAAGGTAAAAACCTTTTTGGCTATCACTGTTGGGTACTGCACGTATTTCCGATTTAAACTCAAAAATTTCTTCATTTCCTTGGGTATAATCAGAGAAGCCAGCCCCCCACCCTTGATCACCATTATTAAAGTCTGTGGTAACCGAGACTGGCTCTACTATAATTGGTAAATCGAGATCGTCTGAGCTACAAGCGCTAATTGCCAGCGGGAAAAGTATAAGAGAAAGCTTTTTCATATATATGTCCTAAATGACCAATCTTTTTTATACGCGACATACACAAAAAATCTGTTTCAATTTGTATCATTGTGTCAAAACTCTATTCTGAAGAAGAATCTACGTCATGATTTGATTAAACAATGATTGAGTTTAGATAACTGGACTATCCTTTTCTTGAGGTTTTATTCTAAAGGCTCATGTTGAAAAGCATAAAGCTACTAAAGTTATATTTAGTACTGTGCGTTAAACGTTATTTAAGCTGTTTTTCTAACCACTCAACAAACATCATGTTATGACGTGAAAGGCGTTTGTCTTTATCTGCTATGTAGTAGCAAAGCTGCGAGTCTACAGGCTGAGTGGTTAGCCTTTCTAGCAGACCCGCCTTTAAATAGCTTTGCACAAGCGTGTTTGAACAGAACACGAAGGCATTTTCTTGTAACGCTTGTTGTATACCAAATAATTCCTGATCAAAGTACCTCATTTCAATGTTCTTATTGGGCACTTGGTTACGTTGCAACCATTCTTCCCATGGCACTGCTGGTAAGGCAGTGTTTTTCCATTGCGTAGTGTAGATGGTGAGTGGCTTGGTCTGGTTAAATGCTGGTGCACTACTGGCGGTGCAAAATAAATCAAACTGTTCAGTTTTGATAATTTCACCTGGTGATTGTTGATTAACGTCACCTAGCCGAATAGCGAGTGTAAAACTGTTTGCTTCTATGTTTTCGCCGCTAGTGATGTTGACATTTACCTGTGGATAATTTGCGTAAAAATCCTGTAAAGCCGGTATAAGCACTAATGCAGCAAATGCCGATGTGGTTGACACATTAACCTGCTTCTCTTTAACCGCAATATTGTCGAGAGCTAACTGTATTGTGTAAAAGCCCTCACTTGTTGCGACAGCTAATTCTTTTCCAAGCTCTGTAAGCGTGACCTTTCTTGCAGAGCGTTCAAACAAGGTAACGCTGAGTCGTTGTTCAAGCTTATTGATATGGTGAGAAACAGCCGTTGGTGAAATGGCCAACTCCGCTGC
>JABXHM010000121.1 GCA_013373625.1 Alteromonadaceae bacterium
AATAGCGATGATAACGAGAGCAATCGCGATGAAATAGAAGGAAAAACAGTTGTTGTGAATAAAAAAACGGCCTGCATGGCAGGCCGTTTCTAATATGTTAAACAGTAAGCGCACAGGCCTGGTTGTCTGCCTGTGCCATTACTTGTTGGTATATGTACCAATACGTTTAAGAAAAGTAGGCTTCGAGATCGTCGCTGCCACCAATATGCTTACCGCCAATAAACACCTGAGGCACCGTATCACGACCGCTAATAGCCTTCAGCGATGTCAGTGTTGGTCCCTGCCCAAGTACAATCTCTTCGTACTTGTACCCTTTGCTTTGCAGTAACGCCTTGGCTTTAGCGCAATATGGGCAACCCGGTTTGGTAATCAGACTAACCGGCTCGCGTTTCACTGCATTGGGCGCCAGGTAAGTCAGCATGGTATCCGCATCAGAGACTTCAAACGGGTCACCCGGCTTGTTTGGCTCAATAAACATCTTATCGACAACACCGTCTTTAACCAGCATAGAATAGCGCCAGCTGCGTTTACCAAATCCGAGCTCGGCCTTATCCACCAGCATGCCCATGCCGTCAGTAAACTCACCGTTGCCATCCGGAATTAAAGATACATTGTCTGACTCCTGGTCCGCCGCCCAGGCGTTCATTACGAAGGTATCGTTCACTGATATACAAACGATTTCATCGACTCCATTTTCTTTAAATGTGTCAGCTAATTCGTTGTATCTTGGTAAGTGCGTGGATGAACAGGTTGGTGTAAAGGCGCCAGGCAATGAGAATACCACTACGGTTTTACCGGTAAAAATGTCATCACTGGTACGCTCAACCCACTGCTCTCCCTCGCGAATTGCAAAAGTGACATCGGGTACTTTTTTGCCTTCAAATGAAGGTTTGTCTACGGGATGTGTCATAACTATCTCCTTGAAATTTTAAATAAGTATAACGCGCCACATGCAGACAGCCAGTTAAATAAACCAATTACGCTAATCTATAATTACAATCAAAAATATCACTTTTAATTCATTAGTAGATTTTGGCGACTGTTTCTAGGGTATTATTTAAAATCCCTGAATATAAATATGGATGCCTGCGATGAATAGCTCCACCGTCCTCATTGCTCTATGCTTTGGGTTAAGATTAACCCGCGATGCATAACGCATCATTGCAGTATATGAAAAAGGCACTCCTTACCGAAAGGTAGGTTACGCAAAGCCTCCGGTCTACGTCGACAGATAAGATAGCGGGGTTACCGAACACTGTTAGAGGTGTGTTGTTTACTCTACCGGTAAGCGATGTTCAGCAGCAGTAAGTTCACTTTTTTATTACGTAATTGCGATTACTTAATGAGGATTGAACAATGATGATATTAGTTGGTGGTGAAAAAGGTGGTAGCGGCAAAAGCTGTCTGGCACAAAATATTGCTGTGTATTTACGCTGTGAAAAGAACGCCAGCGTATTAATGGTAGATTGCGATCCGCAGCGCACTACATCAGATTGGGCGCAGGAACGCAGCAGCAATGACGAACTTCCTTCAATTACCTGTATTCAGCTCTATGGTAAGATACGCAACGAATTACTTAGCCTGAAAGAGCGGTATGACTATGTTGTTATTGACTGTGGCGGGCAGGATAACTTAGCGCTACGCTCCTCCATGGCGGTGGCCGACCATATACTAATACCTTTACGTCCGAAACGGCGCGATTTAAAAACGGTGCCGCATATGGAAGACGTGTTGTCGACCTGCAAGATGGTTAACCCGCGAATGAATGCAGCTTTCGTTATTACTCAATGCCCTTCTTTACCATCGTTGGCGTCGCGGATATTGGAAGCAAAAGAAGTGTGTCGTTCATTTGAAGTGTCGGTGCTGAATTCGGTCACCTTTAGCCGTAATATGTATGACGACTCAGAGGAGTCCGGTCGCTCTGTTCTGGAAAGTGAATCCAAAGGTAAAGCGGCAATCGAAATTCGCAGTATTATTGAAGAACTTCTTACCCGCGGCAAGGGAGAGCAACATGAGTCTGATCAATCTGTCTCGCTCCACGCAGTTGGCTGAACGTCGCCATGGTCAACCGGTCAGCGCCGATGAGTTCATTGCCGAAGCGCTGGAATACGCGACCGGCAATGTTGCGCCACCGGAGACTAGTCAGTTTACCTCAAGTGACAAACTGGCTAACTCACCCATGCATCGTGCAACGTTTACCTTAACCCAGGAGTGTATTGCCCAACTCAGCGCAATGTCGGAACAAAGTGGGATGGCTAAATCGCGCCTGATACGTTTATGGATTCAACACTTCTGGCGTATCGACAACAAATGTTAACCGGCAGTATTGGCGGTGTGATACCGGTACAGCGCAATCACTGCCCGGTTTTAAGATCTTCCAGATGGTACTTGTCAATCAGGGAGTATAATGTTGGTCGTGTCACGCCCAACAGCTCGGCGGTTTTAGAAATATTCTTGTCTGCACGCTGGTACGCCCTGCGAATAGCTTTGCTTTCAGCAGCCTCTCTGACTTCGCGTAAATTTAATGTTTCATTTTCCAGATCCTCAGATGGCTCTGCCAAACCCAGGTCTTCGGCCTGAACCAAGGCTCCCTCAGCCATAATCACGGCTGACTTAAGCTTATTTTGAAGTTCACGGATATTGCCCGGCCAGCGGTGCGCCAGCATGGCTTTTATAGCTCCCTCGCTGAAGCTTTTAGCTTTAGCATTGAAGGTTTCGCGGTACTCATTTAAAAAGGTTCTGCCTAACAAAATGATGTCTTGATCACGGTCTCGCAACGGTGGGATGTTTATAGGTATTTCGCCGATACGATAAAACAAATCTTCTCTGAATGTCTCATCTGCAACCATGGCCTGAAGATCTCTGTGGGTTGCGCAAATCACCCGGATATCAACAGGAATTTCGCTGCGCCCACCAACACGTTCTATTACGCGCTCCTGCAAAAATCGTAACATTTTTGCCTGTAAACCAATGGGCATGTCACCAATTTCATCTAAAAATAAGGTGCCGCCCTGGGCGGTTTCGATTTTCCCCACGGTGGTTTTATTGGCGCCGGTAAACGCGCCCTTCTCATAACCAAATAATTCACTCTCAAGTAAATTTTCAGGTATTGAGGCACAGTTAATAGCGATGAATGGCTTATCTTTGCGAGGGCTGTGTTCGTGAATTGAGCGGGCAAATACTTCTTTCCCCGTACCACTTTCTCCCAATAACAACGTACTGATATCGGTACCGGCTATTTTTTCGGCCCTGCGCATAACGGTTTGAATAGCATCACTATTACCAATAATTCTGCCCATTGCGGGACGTGTTTTGGCTAAAATACGATTTTGATCTTCCAACTTCGCCAGATTCAGCGCCCGGTTAACCAGTAGTTTTATCGTATCTGAATCTATGGGTTTCTGATAAAAGTCGTAGGCACCAACATCGATAGCTTTGAGCGCATTTTGTTTATCGTTATTACCCGTTACGACAATAACTTTGGTATTCGGCGCTAAGGCTAAAATTTCTTCGAGTGTTTTGAGGCCTTCAGACGCGTTGGCAGGATCCGGAGGTAAGCCTAAATCCAGTGTAACCACTTTAGGCTCATAGCGACGTAGCTGCGCTATTGCTGATGTTCGATCATCTGCAAAAACAATATTGTAGTCAGTTAAACTCCATTTTAACTGCTTTTGAATACCTAAATCATCGTCAACTACCAAGATGGTATCAGTCATATTTTATCCACTCTAATCCGGCTACTTCTTCGTTCTTGTTATTTAACGGGAAAACCTAATGTAAAACAGCTACCCATCCCCGGTTGGCTTTGCACATTTAAATACCCACCGATTGATTCCATGTACGACTTTGCGTCATACGCGCCAATCCCCATACCGGCATTGCCTTTGGTTGTATCAAAAGGCTTAAATAACCGGTGCTTTATAAATTCTTCGCTCATGCCACAACCATCATCTTCGATAAACACTAACTGATGCTGTCGCTCTGAATCTATGACCAACGTTACTTCAATACTGCCGTCATCAGCGGTTGCCTGTTGCGCATTGCTAAGCAGATGATACATCACATTGGCTAATTTATCCTGATCGACCACCACACTGGTTTGCTCAGTCACCACTAAATGCGGAATCGGCAGCATCGATTGACATCGTTTTTCGATAACCTGAGTAATCAGGTCTGACAGTGTATGACTTGCATCAGATCGACCTTCTTCAATCTGCTTTTCGGTTAACTGACGCAACATTCTATCCATGCGGGCTTTAGTATGATGAAGCGTTTCAAAAGTGTCGTCAATGAACTCCTGATTGGCTTTATGCTGTTCAGCGTTACACAGAATTAAATCAATCTGTGCCATCACATTTTTCAAATCATGCAGTACAAATGCCGCCATCCGGTTAAACGCAGCAAACTGTGCATTCTCGGTTAGCGATTGTGCAGCTTCGTGCAGGTAGATGAAGTTAGCAATTTGGTTGGTAACCGCATTTAAATACTCCCGCACTTCCCAGTCGAGTGATATGCGGGGGCGGTCAACCGCTCTGAGTAGCGCCACACCCCACATCTTGTTCTCGCTAACAAATGGAATTACCAGTTGAATATCGGTTTTCTCAAAAAATGCTCGCGGCAAACTTAACCCTTCATAATTATAGGGCTTGGTTTGATACTCGTTGAGGTCAATAAGCTGGCCTGTTTTATCACAATGATCCCATAATGGTTTTAACACTTCCTGGGTTTCGTCCGCCGAGATAAAGTACTGGCTGCTAACCGTAGTAAAGCTTGCTCCCTGCTTTTTAACCAATGCACCGCTGTCATAATTTATAGCACCAATAACACCGTCCAGCGCCGCTTGATACACGCTCGGCAAAGACTGATCATTGTTAGCTAATACATTGGTTAATTTTACCCACTCTTTGCGATAGTCAAACTGATTGGCAAAGAAGTGTTTGGTGATGAAAATCTTAATTCTGGTACGAAAGCTATGAGACAGAAAAAGCGTCACCAACAAGACCAGCGATAGCACCACTAATACAATTTGAACCGTAAAACTCCAGTCCCACCCTAAATAATTGATGACATAACCGGTCGACGCCATCACAAATAAATACAAACCGGCGACTAATAAAAGAGAACTGTGTAAAACCACATCTCTGGAAATAAATATATTCATTCCCCAATGTTTAATACGTCGGGTGGCGATGACTAAGAAAGGTAACAAGAGCAGGTAAATATAACCCCGGGCGGCTATAAAGCCAGGCTCAACATGAGCAATCATGGTGGCATTGGCATAAGAGACAAACTCAAAGAGTTGGGTAGCACCCAGATACAACGCGAGGGGTTTATAAGCCCATTGATGCTCGCCTACCTGGCGGTAAAGTACCTCCAGTAAAATCAGCACTTCCAAAGCGATTAGCGTTTGCAGTAAAAAATGCCATGTGACATCGAGCCGTACAACCCAGGGCAGCAACAACGCGACAACCGGCACGGCCAACGCTGCAATTGTCGCTGGCTGACGTAGCACCTGCCAAATGTTGTCGAAGTCGTATTTCAGACAACTGGCGATAAACAAAATCCATATTCCCTGCTTAAGGGTATCGGCCTGCAGCAGGTGTATAACGCTGAGAGGACCACTAAAAAGCGATATTAAGCTCAATGACCACAGCAATGTGACCAACGTGGCCAGGCTCAGCATGTACTTTGCCAGGCCTGGCTTACGCACCGTTAACAGCAGAAGCAACAAAATCAGGTAACCAATACTATTCAGGCCGTAGCCGATATCTGCAATCATTTGTTGTCTCTGTACAATGGGCGCTGCTAAAGCCTGCGAATTACCGGTGTTAGCAGCAATTCGCTAAACATCTATTATTTATGATGATTTATTATCATAAACAGCACGCCCATGCCATTATCTTTTACGGATCAACAGACTCCCAATGGAATAACCGGCACCAAAAGAGCAGATAATGCCGACGTCATCCTGTGCTAAATCCTGATGATGCAGGGCAAAGGCAATAATCGACCCAGCCGAAGCAGTATTGGCATACTCATCGAGTACAATCGGCGCTTCATCAGCCGATGCATCGCGACCGAGTAACTTCTTACAAATTAGCAGGTTCATATTAATATTCGCCTGATGAAGCCACCAACGCCTTACATTTTCAGCACTTATATTATGTTGCTTTAAGTGTCCGATAATATGCTCTGCGGCCATTGGGCAAACTTCTTTGAACACTTTTCGACCGGCCTGATGAAATAACTTGTCGGCGCCAAAAGGGTCGCTGTCATTCGCATGACTCATGTAGCCAAAGTTGGAGCGTATATTGCTGGAGAATACGGTTTTTGCCTGCGTACTTAAAATATCAAAACTCGTGTCTGTATTAACAGTATCAGCACTTTCTAATACCGTGGCGGTCGCGACATCACCAAAAATAAAATGACTGTCACGGTCGGTATAATTCACCTGCGGTGACACCAACTCAGGATTAATTACCAGAACACACCTCGCGTTACCTGATGCCACCATTTCCCATGCCCTGTGCATGCCAAAGGTCGCTGCTGAACAAGCGACCAACATATCAAAAGCAAAACCATCAATCCCCAGAGCGGACTGTACTTCTATCGCAATCGCGGGATAGGCGCGTTGAGTGTAAGCGCAGGCAACGATCACTGCATCAACGTCGGCAGCAGTTTTATTCGCGTCGGCTAACGCTAACTTCGCCGCTTCTATAGCAATCTCAGCCTGGTTTGAGAGTTCATCTTCGCGCCGCTCAGGAATTAAAGGACGCATTCGCATGATATCCAGCGCACCTTCTTTTTGATAGATATAACGGCTCTTTATGCCCGATGCTTTTTCAATAAAATCGGCACTGGAAAAGGGCTTTGCGACGATTTCGCCAGCGTCAATCTGTGTCTGATGTTTGTCGTTAAATGCCGCAGCCCAGGCGTTATAGCTGGCAACCAATTCTTCGTTACTAATTTTATAGGGTGGCGTCCATAGACCGACACCACTTAACACTACGTTTGCATTCATGTTGTTTAATCTCTGCGTTACTAACCTTTGTGCTCCGGCAACGAGCACGACAGGTCCAATGAGTTCGCATAAGCTTAAACGTTTATACGATAAAAGTCATGGTACTGCGCGTGTAAGCGTTAACGCTTTACACTTCTTCACTGCGAGAAGCGTTCCTGCCAAAACAATTACTCTATTGATAACACCGTTAAAACAACTCAACACGCTGGGTGTCGACCTGGTTTTCTTTATTGGACTGATTCATTTCCCGCAGCGCGCGTAATCGCGACATGATCAATTTTAACTCTTGCGTTGATCTGGCGTTGTCTATGGTTTCGTAAGCTTTGTCAGTACTCTGTTTAAACAACTCTAATAGTTCATTTTCCTGTTGTTCAATTAAACCATAATCAAAAATTCGACTCTCAAGCTTTGCCACTAAACCGGTTAATGCTTCCATAACACCCCGGTTTCGATTGATATTTTCCTCTTCACATTTAGCTTGCACCACTTCAAGTTCCTGAATCATCAGGTCCACTTCGTCAGCCTGAATAATCGTTTGCAACTGTGAGACAGCCGTTTCTAAAACTATCGCCAAATGATCCCGGTAGCGACCCGCACGCTCAGCATCGGACGGCATATTCTTTATAATCTGCGTAAAAGGTTCGTAATTTAAGAAAAGGCGATTTCCACGTGTCATAATTCTGTCTGCAACCGTTAACCGATCGTGCAATTCTTTTTCCAGTTCAGACAATGCGGTATCCGTCGAGCCTGTCTCACAGTATTCCACATGATTGAGCTCATATTTAACTTGTACCGAGCTTTTAATGCCAAAATCCTCCCCTGTTCTGACGATCAATTCAAGCAGTGCATCTACGGTATAGGTTTTACTACAAGTTCTAAAAAAGTGGATCAGAATGCCTTGCTCGCCCAAATCGGTCATCACCGTTTCAATAAGCTGAGAGTGGCTGTCAGACTGAGCTTTTATGCTCTCTCTTTCGATACCCCGAGACACAATATGACGCGCTTTTTTCTGTAGTTCTGGTACTTCAATAGGTTTAACTAAAAAGTCGCTGGCACCTACTTCAAAGCCTTTTAGCCGCTCTTCTAAATCCGAGTTGGCAGTATGAAAAATAATGTCGGTTTGCTCAGTATCAACAATATTTATCAGCTTTGTACACAGCTCGAATCCACTCATTTCAGGCATCATTAGATCCAGAATAATAAGGTATGGTGGCTCTTCGAGCGCCTCCACAGCCTTTAAGCAATCGAGCGGTGATGAGACGGTTAAAACGTTAAATTCTTTCAGCGCCTCTTTAAGGAGTGTCAACGTAATGAAATCATCATCGACGATTAACACTTCATACTTTGCCATATTGTCATCCCACTAACTTATTTTGACCACGTTAAGTTTGAGTCTAGTACAAAAATCAGCAGGTATAAAAAAACCGGCGATCGGCCTAACGCCGCTCAATATAGAAGATTACGCCAGAGGTTGTTACTTCTGATGGAATACTTGGGAATGATGAGGTTACCTGATAAAGCACCAGACTGATATTATCAGTGACTCGTTAAGAACGAGACCAACCCAATATTCCATAAAGAAAAAAGCCAGTCAGCTTAACTGACTGGCATTTCACAATTTGCCGGCTTTGGGTTTTTAGTTAAACCAGACTCGTTACAATTGCGACACCGAATAAACTGCCACCGTGCCGCTCACTTCATTACCCGCAATTAACATCGGCTGGCCTGTAACACTGTCTTCAGCTTTTACAAAAAGCAAACTTTCAGGTGCTAAATCACCAATCGCATCGCCCACCTCAAGACCTTCGGTCAGGTTACGGTTGTTGATATATTCAACGAAATATGCGTCGTATGGATTAGTGATGTCATACACAAAAATACCGCCCATGCGCTCTAATCCTATAAAGGCATACGTGCGTTCACCGATTTTTCCAACCGTTAACGCTTCTGGTTCAGGTCCTTTATTCTCAGACCGTGAGTCACCTTCGTTTTCGTCATCGCCATTATTGAATGCAGCACCGTATAATGAAGCGGTAATGCGTTCAAAGTCATCGCCGGAATCAAAGACCACCAAACCGTTTTGATCCCAAATAGTAAATGAGCGTGCACCATATGTGTAAGCCGCATCGTATTCACCATCGCCATCAGCGTCACCTAACGCATTAGTTACGCGCAGATCGTCAGCTTCGCCCTTCATTTTCAGCAATTCAAGCAATGAGCCAGGTTCGGCATCTAACTTTTTCAATTTAACTTCTTCGGTAAAGGCTAAGCACTCACCATCATCAAAATCCTGACCACCGGCCGCTGTACATTCTGCTTCGGTCATATCATCTGAAATAAAATATTCGCGGGCATCCCCCTCGTTGGCCGTCAGTAAAAAGTCAGCACCTTTCCAACTGTACATTGTAATAGTGTCTGGCATATATACACCATATAAGCCCTGATACTGTCCAAAGCCGACTTCACCGTTTTCCTGAACGTCAATACTGAGTTCGCCCCAGTTTTTAAACCCGAGGCCAACAATATCCATTTCCATAGTCGCCAAATCAATTACTGCAACGCCGTTGTTTTCCTGCAGAGTGACGTAAGCCCTCGTATTGCTGGCAGTGATATATTCTGGCTCCAAGTCCTGTGCCACACTCGTGCTGATTAGCTGACCATTAATAGTACGCCCTGCCGGGTTGGGAAAATGCATTCCCATTGCAATCAATGCATCTTTCTGTGTGCTAAATGCTGTAAAATCCAGTATCGTGGCTGTATCAGCAGGTACGCTGTCAGCAACATCAATGATTGCGACGGAACCTTCCGGATCGATGGTGTAATCCCCACTGGGTTCGCCTTCATTCGCCACCAGCACTTTGCTGCCATCGGGTGTGAAAGTGACCATATCGGGTAAATTGCCGACCTCAACCGCTTTTAGAAACACAGGCGCCATGGATGAGACACCGTTGTAAAACAAAATAAATCCATTATCGCTTTTGTTCTCAGCGGGTACCGCTACAGCAAGTAAATCACCGGACAACGCGATGCTGGTAAGGCCGTCCAACTCAGTTCCTTCTATGTTGCTCGCGAGAGTAATTTCTGTCCCTACAGTTAAATTCAGGTCGGTAATGGGACTGCTCAACGCTTCATCTGTCAGGCCACTGATATCAATCATTGCAACGGTATTCGCATCGCTGTTTGTGACGTAAATTGTATTGGTTGCCACGTCAAATTGTACGATTTCTGCCGCGCCTTCCGCTTCAAGGGACGCTCTGCCAATGACAGACATGGCAACGCCGCGATTAGCATCCAAACCATCGGTGCCAGGTGCGCCGCTTTCACCTTGTTGGCCTGGTGCGCCATCAGCGCCGTCGACGCCATCATCACCATCAAGGCTGCAACCGGTTAATAAGCCTGCAATACCTAATGCCAAAAGGCTTATTTTTAGTTTTGACGTTATCATTGGATTTCCTTTCTTGTTATTAAATGAAGTATGCTTAACCAGACAACTTGCCTAACATACAAATCGTTATTTGTGCGTAAAGTGACAAGCCTAAGAAAGCCTGATGACATTTTCATGGCGCGACTATGACAGTAATGTGACGTTCAGATAGATTTGAAATCAAAAATGACATACAGAGGATTAATTATATGAAGGCACCAGCTTACATCACTGCGGCCCTGTTGATTATCACGGCATTGACTGGCTGTGCAACGTCACCCACCGGGCGCAACCAGCTGTTATTGTTTAGCAGCTCTCAGCTCGACGAAATGGGCAGTCAGGCCTTCGATAGTATGAAAAGCGAAAAGCCGGTTTCAAAACAGCCTGGCAAGAATCAATATGTTCAGTGTGTGGCCGATACCTTGCTGCCTTATGTACCCCAGGGGGTATATTCGGGAAAGTGGGAAGTGGTTGTATTTGACGATGAACAAGTGAATGCATTTGCCCTGCCGGGAGGCAAAATAGGCGTTTACACCGGCTTATTAAATGTCGCGCAAAACCAGCACCAGCTGGCCGCAGTAGTTGGCCACGAAATTGGCCATGTCATTGCCCAGCACGGTAACGAACGGATGTCGCAAAGTACACTCATTGATACCGGCTCTCAGGTGGTCAACCAGGTTCTTGCCGCCAACGAAGTTCCCTACAACCAAGCTATTATGGCCGGCTTAGGTGTGGGTTTTCAGCTTGGTGTGCAACTGCCTTTCAGTCGTGCTCACGAGTCTGAAGCTGACTTAATTGGCCTGCAATTAATGGCCAAGGCCGGGTTTGATCCCCGCGAGTCGGTAGATTTATGGCAAAATATGGAAGCGGCCAGTAGAGGCGAGCGACCGCCTGAGCTGTTATCCACTCACCCGGCGCCACAAAGTCGAATTAAAGATCTGCAAGCGCATATGCAGGCTGCCATGGCCGACTACAATACAAGTGCCAGTAAAGCGAATTGTCGCCGTTAAAAACCGCAACCTCACCGTAAACTAAAAATCCCGGCATGAGCCGGGATTTTTATGCAAAGACGAATGCTTATTTATCGGACTCATCGTCCTTTTCGTCTTCGTCGTCTTCCTTAAATAAATGAACATCCATTTGCGGGAAAGGAATCGAGATACCCTCTTCATCAAACCGCAGTTTGACGTTTTCAGTAAATGCCCATAATACAGCAAAGTAGTCTTCTTTTTTCACCCATGGACGTACTGTAAAGTTAACGCTGGAGTCACCTAACGAGGCAACGGCAACCACAGGTGCAGGTTCTGATAAAATTCGTTCTTCTTCTTTCACCAGTTGTTCAAGTACTTCCTTGGCTCTGCGTAAGTCATCGCCATAACCAATGCCAAATACCATATCCACTCGGCGTGTCGCCATTGCAGAATAATTGATGATGTTATCACCGTAAATTTTACCATTAGGTACAATGATTTCTTTGTTATCGGGGGTGTTCATTGAACTGGTAAAAATACCAATCTTTTTAACTGTTCCGGCAACACCTGCAGCTTCAACGTAATCACCAGCACGAAAAGGCTTAAATACTAATAACATGACGCCAGCGGCAAAGTTCTTAAGCGAGTCCTGCAGCGATAAGCCAATCGCCAGGCCAGCGGCACCGAGTATAGCGACTAATGAGGTTGTATCGACACCTAGCTCGTCCAGTGAGGCGACTATCACAAAGAGCATTAGCACTGCACTAAGAATAGACTTTAAAAAGTCTACCAGCATGTCGTCATATTTTGACTTGGACATGATTTTGCCAAACATAGAAATGATCACGCCTACAGCGATGCGACCGATCACGAAAATAATAAGCGCCATCGCGATATTGATACCCCAGGGTATCGCATAGGTGTTAACGTACATTTCAATGTTTTCTTGGGTAAACATAAGCCATTTCCTTTACTAATAAACTCGTTGTAAGTTACCAGCGTTACATATTATTACGCAACTAAATTGCTCTGCATCTCACCTTTTTCATAGTTTTGTCACAATGTATCAGTAGACTCCGCCCTGTATAGTGAATGCCGCTCTCGTTCTGGCCGGTTAACTACCCATATAAAGTGATGAATATTTGTGCTTTTACTGGCGTTGTACGCTAATAAACTCTATATTCCGTACTCTGATTTAGACAACGTCTTCAGTAACGCTCCCTGCAAAGTTATGCGGGGCTATTCATTCGTATTTGTATGTATGCATAAGCACACCTCCGGATCGGGCATAGTGCTCCAACTACTTTTCTGCCGGTGAACTTGTTAAGGAATGGAAAAATGTTACTACTTAGTTGTCTTTTTGCCATAGTACTGCTTATTTTGGCTTATTCTCTCAAGGGTGATAAGGGCAGACACACTGTGCATGCCCGACGTGACACACCAGTACATGCAAAACCGTCGCAAACAACAGATAACTTTGTTACAGCCAGGTCACAAGTAATCAGCGATTAGTCTGTTTATATTGTATTGAGTCCACCTGTTGAACTGACGGCACAATGAAGGCTAAACTAGCGTCCATTTTATTCTGTTCCTGAGATCTTATGCGTATTCCACGCCTTTATCATGCTGGCATTATCGCCGTAGACAGTGAAATCACCCTTCACGCCGATACGGCGCATCATGTAGCCAATGTGCTGCGTTTGAAAAACGGTCATCCCGTCGTATTGTTTAACGGCGATGGTAATGAATACTCTGCAACTGTCGTACTCGCTCAGCGCCGACAAGTGATCATCGAAGTTGACTCTAAACTCGCCATCGATCCGCAATCCTCATTACCCTTGCATTTAGGCCAGGGCGTATCGAAAGGCGATCGCATGGATTGGGTTTTACAAAAAGCCACTGAGCTTGGAGCTAGCGATATTACACCGCTGATTACCGAGAGATGTCCGGTAAAGCTGGATGAAAAACGCTGGCAGAAGAAATTCCAACAATGGCAAAAAATAATCCAGGGGGCATGTGAGCAATGCGGGCGCAATACCTTACCGACACTCCATCCGGTGATATCACTACAAGACTGGCTGTCCGACTCAACTCAACAAACACGTCTGGTGCTGGCTCCTGGTAGTCAACAGCGTCTCACGCAACTTGCTGCCAATCATAAAGGCTATCGTTTGCTCATTGGACCTGAGGGCGGCTTGAGCGATGCGGAAGTTCACCAGTCTCAGGAGGCAGGCTATACCGCCTGCTCGCTAGGCCCCCGAATTTTACGCACAGAAACTGCCGCGTTATCCGGTCTGTCTATATTGCAAGCAACCTTTGGTGATATTTAACGTACTGCCGCACTCAGGTAATTAAAGTATGGCAATGCGGGGCATTTTGATGGTCATCGTGACGATCACCGCTTGAAATGCATGCAATGCACCTCCATTCTAACGTTAGAGTAAATTAGAGAACACCTTATGACCTATACTGTTGGTGTGGTGATGGATCCCATTACCCATATTAAACCTGCGAAAGACACCAGTTTTGCCATGATGCTGGAAGCCCAGCGACGCGGCGCATCACTGATCTACCTTGAGTTGAAGGATCTGTACATCGACAACGGTATCGCCAAAGCAATTGGCCAGCCGGTTCAGGTTCGCGATCAGGCTACTGATTACTATACGCTTGGCGACCAGACAACCCTTACTCTCGGCGACTTAGACGTCATCCTGATGCGTAAAGATCCGCCTTTTGACAGCGAATTTTTATACGCCACCCATATCCTTGACCTGGCTGAACGGGATGGGGCACTGGTAGTCAATAAACCACAAAGCTTACGTGACTATAATGAAAAGCTTTTTACTGCCTACTTCCCGGCACTGATCCCCGATACGCTGGTTACTCGCAATAGCCAGCTCGTTAAAGCGTTTCATGCCAAACATCGCGATGTAATTTGCAAACCTCTCGACGGTATGGGCGGTGCGTCCATTTTCAGAGTGGGTGAAGACGGCACCAATCTTGGCGTGATCATTGAAACGCTTACCAATAATGGTCAACGCCATATGATGGTTCAGGCATACTTACCGGCTATATCAGACGGTGACAAGCGCATACTTATTGTAGACGGCAAAGTCATGCCTTACTGTCTGGCTCGCCTGCCTTCAGCCGGTGAAACCCGCGGCAACCTGGCGGCCGGTGGTACCGGTCGGCCACAGCCTATCAGCGACAGCGATCGCCAGTTAGCTGAACAAATCGCCCCGACGCTGGTCAAACAAGGACTAATGTTTGTGGGTCTGGATGTCATTGGCGACCGTATTACCGAAATTAATGTGACCAGTCCTACTTGTGTTCGCGAAATCGAAGGCGCGTTTGATATCAATATTATGGGAGAGTTATTTGACGCAATTGAAGCAAAACTTAACTAACCAATTGTTGACGCTGCCCGGTGCAGATAAACGAGGTATTACCTATGACAGAGCTTAAGAGTCTGGCTAATCATTTTTTGATTGCCATGCCATCCATGGAAGATCCGTTTTTTTCACGTAGCCTGACGTATATTTGTGAGCATAATGATGACGGTGCGATGGGTTTGGTTGTTAATCAACCGACGAATATGACTCTCAGAGAACTGTTGGAGCAAGCCGACAAAGACGCCCAGATAGACGACGAAAAAGGTCAGCAAATTGTGCTGGCGGGCGGCCCGGTCAGTCAGGAACGCGGGTTTATTTTGCACAGCCCACAGCCTGGCTGGAGTTCCAGTCTGGGGCTTACCTCTGAAATTATGGTCACTACGTCGAAAGATATTTTAAGCGCATTGGGCAATCACAGAGGGCCCGATCAAGCGATCATTACACTCGGTTATGCAGGCTGGAGTGCCGGACAGCTCGAACAGGAAATTCAGGAAAACTCGTGGCTAACTATCGAGGCCGACCCTAAGATATTATTCGACACCCCTATTCACCAACGCTGGCAACTGGCGGTGAACAGTTTAGGGGTAGACGTATGGCAACTCGCGCCTGAGGTTGGACATGCCTGAAGCCGGTCAGCGTACTGTGCTGGCATTTGATTTTGGCACCAAAAGTATTGGTGTGGCAATTGGCCAGGAAGTTACCGGCACTGCCGCACCACTTGAAGCGCTCAAAGCGCGCGATGGTATTCCTGACTGGCAACGGATCCAGGCCTTGTACGACGAATGGCAACCACATGTAGTAGTGGTAGGTCTGCCATTAAACATGGACGGTACATCACAAACTATGACCGAGCGGGCACAGACGTTTGCCAACCGTCTTCACGGGCGATTTAATAAGCCGGTAGAAACCTGGGATGAAAGACTAAGCACTGCTGATGCCCGTGCCATGTTATTTGAACTGGGTGGCTATAAAAAACTCACCAAAGGTAAAGTAGACAGCGTTTCAGCCTGTTTAATTTTTACCAGTTGGTATGAAAACCTCTGGGCATAAACCGCGCCCACTATATTTATTGTTAGAACGTCAGGACGTGCAGCTATCTGTTGTCTCAGGTCGTGGTTGCTGACATTGCCAGCACACATTGAATTCTGCATCCTGAGGCTCCTGACACGCCAGACACACCCACGGCGTGGCCTGAGTGTTAACTTGCAGTGATTGCCAGACCAGCTCGGCGTGCCTGGCGTCTTCGGCGTCCAGCAACCACAATTCGGGCTCTGTATCCTGGACCGGCAATTCGCCAGCCGCGCCGCCAATAAACTGGTTACGCATTACACAGCCGATTCCCTGCTCTGTCAGGGCATCATGGTATTGCTGAATAACAAAGGGGCCAACGCCGGACTTTAACCGAATCATAGATTAATCCATATCAATCGACACCCCGGATAGTGAACCAAGTCCATCACTTTCCGGGTTATTCGCATCGAGTTTTACCATTAATCGCAGATCATTGGGTGAGTCAGCGTGATGTAATGCCTGCTCAAGGTTTATGGTACCGCTTTTATACAAATCGAATAAGGCACGGTCAAACGTCTGCATACCCTGCTCCCGCCCTTTTTCCATGGCTTCTTTTAGACTGCCAATTTCGTTACGCTGTATAAGGTCACGTATTAGCGGAGAGTTGAGCAATATCTCAATTGCGGCAACCCGGCCTTTACCATCTGATGTTGGCACGAGTTGCTGGGCAACAATGGCGCGAATATTCAGGCTCAAATCAAAGCGCAACTTGTCGTGCTGGTCTTTGGGTGCCAGGTGCATGATGCGTTCGATTGCCTGGTTAGCGTTATTGGCGTGCAGCGTTGCTACGCACAAATGGCCGGTATCAGCAAATGACATGGCATATTCCATGGTTTCCATAGAACGAATTTCACCAATCAAAATGACATCCGGTGCCTGACGTAACGAGCTTTTGAGCGCGTCATCAAAAGACTGTGTATCAATGCCCACTTCGCGCTGCGTGACCACACAGTTTTTATGCTCATGCACAAACTCGATAGGATCTTCAATCGTCAGTATATGCCCATGGGAATGGGTATTGCGATGACCAATCAGCGCCGCTAATGAAGTCGACTTACCGGTACCTGTGCCCCCCACAAACAATACCAGTCCGCGCTTGGCCATAATGATGTCTTTGAGTACTGGCGGCAAGCCAAGATCGTCGGCCTGAGGAATTTGCGTGACAATGCGGCGTACTACCATGCCGGCCTGATCGCGCTGCCAGAAAGCACTGCAGCGAAAACGCCCTATACCGTCGCGGGCAATGGCAAAGTTACACTCTTTGGTTGAATGAAACTCATCACGTTGTTTGTCGCTCATTGCCTCGTGGACTAAATCAAGCGCGCCAGTATCGGTCAGCACTGTGTCGTTAAGTGGTGTGAGTTTGCCGTTGATTTTGGCGCTAACAGCAAAGCCCGCCGTCACAAATAAATCTGAAGCGTCGCGGTCGACCATGGTTTGCAGCAATTGATCAAGCATCGTATTCTCCTTCGCTATGCGCATTAAAAACCAGGGCGCTGCTTATCAACCATCTTCGCCATCGCGTCTTGCTGCGAAATCACACCAGAGGCAACGAGTCTCTGTAAACATTGATCCATGGTTTGCATACCGTGGGCCTGTCCGGTTTGAATCACCGAATACATTTGCGGAACTTTATCTTCACGAATAAGGTTACGAATAGCCGGAATACCTACCATAATTTCATGTGCCGCAACCCGGCCGCCACCTACTTTTTTAAGCAGCGTTTGCGAAATGACCGCGCGTAACGATTCTGATAACATTGAACGCACCATGGCTTTTTCTTCGGCCGGGAATACATCAATGATCCGGTCAATGGTTTTGGGCGCCGAGTTAGTGTGCAGTGTACCAAACACCAAATGGCCGGTTTCTGCCGCTGAAATTGCCAGCCGGATGGTTTCCAGATCCCGCAACTCCCCCACCAGAATAACATCAGGATCTTCCCGCAAAGCAGAACGCAAAGCCGCCGAAAAACTGTGGGTGTCGCGATGCACTTCCCGCTGGTTCAGCACACTTAATTTATTTTCGTGAACAAATTCAATAGGATCTTCAATAGTCAGAATATGCTCGCGTTTATGTGCATTAATATGGTCGACCATGGCCGCCAGCGTAGTACTTTTACCGGAACCTGTCGCGCCGGTTACCAGCACAATACCCGTTGGCTGATTAATAATTTCTTTAAAGATAGGAGGGGCACCCAGATCATCGAGAGTCAGAACATTACTGGGAATAGTCCGCAGTACGGCCGCCGCACCTCTGTTTTGTACAAACGCATTGACCCGAAAGCGTGACAAATCTTTTACTTCAAAAGAGAAATCGGTTTCGAGGTTTTCTTCGTATTCCTTGCGTTGTTTGTCGTTCATGATTTCATAAATCAGGGCATGTACCTGTTTATGATCGAGAGCGTCAACATTCAGTTTGCGCATCTCGCCGTCAACACGAATAATGGGCGGTAGCCCGGCAGACAAGTGCAGGTCTGATGCGTTATTCTTGACACTGAAAGCCAAAAGTTCGGTAATATCCACGGCCAGACTTCTCCAATTATTAGGTAAGTACTATTAATGCAAACAATAGCAGATCGACTGATAAACACACGACAACATATCCAAAAAGCCACCGTGTCTGCTAAGCGTCCTGAACATTCTGTACAATTGTTGGCGGTTAGCAAGACCAAACCCGTATCAGATATACAGCTAGCGTATGAAGCCGGACAACGATTGTTTGGTGAGAACTATATTCAGGAAGGTGTCAGTAAAATACAGAGCCTAAACTCACTGACAGACATTGAATGGCATATGATTGGCCCCATACAGTCTAATAAGACTAAAATCGTGGCAGAGCATTTCGATTGGGTACAATCTGTTGATCGGCTTAAAATTGCGCGTCGACTCAATGACCAGCGGCCGGCCGATATGCCACCGTTGAATGTATGTATTCAATTGAATATTGACGAGGAAGACAGCAAATCAGGCATTAAGCCCGAAGAATTGCCCGCACTTGTGCAAGAAATTGTTACTATGCCACGATTAGTTTTACGCGGACTCATGGCGATACCGGCTAACAATGTCACGCCAGCAGCGCAACAAGAGACGCTGGCGACACTGCAGGCGTTGTATAACGACCTGGCAAGTCAGTTTGACAGTGTCGACACGCTATCGGTAGGAATGAGCAATGATATGCAAGCGGCTATTCATTATGGTTCGACCATGGTCCGTATCGGCACCGCCATTTTTGGTGCGCGACAATAAATACAGACCCTGCTACTAAGGAGACTCATGCAACATCGTAAATTAGCATTCATTGGCGCGGGCAATATGACCCGCAGTATCGTCGCCGGACTGGTTTCATCCGGTTATCCTAAGGATTCGATTATTGCCAGCAACCGTTCGCGACCCAAACTGGATGCGCTGCAAGAAGAGCTGGGCATAAAAGTGACCCAATCCAATGATGAGGCGATTCAGTTTGCTGATGCCATCGTATTGTCGGTGAAACCACAAATGATGGAAGATGTGTGCGCCGCGTTTGCTAAGGACAACGATTTATCGGGCAAGCTGTTTATGTCGATAGCGGCCGGTTTGCCGGTAGCGCGCCTGCAGGAAATGCTTGGTGGAAAATACCCACTTGTAAGAATTATGCCCAATACACCCAGCTTGCTTGGTCAGGGCATGTCAGGCTTATACGCCAACTCAGATGTGAGCGACGGTGATCGTGATTACGTAACCAGTGTGATGGGCGCCGTAGGCAAAACGCTGTGGGTGGAAAAAGAAGATGATATCAATGGCGTGATTGCCGCCGCAGGCAGTAGCCCGGCTTATTTTTTCCTGTTCTTACAGGGTATGCAGGAAGAGTGTATGGCAATGGGTTTCAGCCAGCAGGATGCCCGTAAATTAGTCCAACAAGCCATGTTGGGAGCCGCCCAGATGGTCTGTGAAAATCCACAACTTGAATTGAGCGAATTGCGCGCTCAGGTAACCTCCAAAGGCGGCACTACCGCAGCAGCAGTTAACTCATTGATCGACAGTGATTTGCAGGGCATTGTTGCCAAAGCAATGCAGTCTGCGGTTGCCCGCGCCGACGAAATGGCCAATTTATTTTAGTATAGGAACACACAATGAGCGCCACGGTTTTCTTAATAACGACGGTCTTTAACTTATATCTGATGGTTGTTTTACTGCGGTTTTGGCTACAAATGGCCAGGGCTGACTTTTATAATCCCTTTAGCCAGTTTGTAGTGAAAGCGACGCATCCGATTATTGCGCCGATGCGCCGGATTATTCCGTCGATAGGCGCTTTTGACGTCGCGACCCTGGTGCTCGCCTTGTTGGTTGCCATAGGCAAATACCTTACCCTTAACTTACTTTTTGGCGGCAGTATTAACCCACTCGGTCTGCTTATAATTGGTGCGCTGGATGTAGTAAAAGAATTTCTCACTTTGGTATTCTGGGTGCTTATTCTTCGTGCCGTATTAAGTTGGGTGTCGCAGGGTCGCAATCCAATTGAACTGGTCATGCAGCAACTGACCGAACCGTTTTTAGCGCCCATAAGACGCATTTTGCCACCGCTTGGCGGGCTGGACCTGTCGGTTCTGGTGGCGATTATAGCGCTTCAGGCACTGCAATTGGTCTTACGCGATTTTCTGCCGTATTACTAACTAACCGGTTATCACTCATCAGGACTGATTATGCGTATACAAAGCTACAAACAGTTACTATTAGGGTTCATTCTTGCCCCGCTATTATTGCTTAATAGCGGCCAGGTTAGCGCCGAACAAAAAGTGCAGTTGGGTGAGTGGGATGTGCACTACATCGTTGTTAATTCAACTTTTTTTAGTGCTGACGTTGCCCGCCAGTACGGTATTGTGCGCAGTAAATACAATGCACTGGTAAATATCTCGGTGCTCAACAGTGACACGCAAGCAGCGCAAACTATGAGTATGCAGGGCACAGCAACCAACCTGCTCGGCACAGAAAAAGAACTGGCCTTTAAAAAGGTGCAGGAAGGCGATGCCATTTATTATCTTACCGTGTTTAGTTTTCGCCACGATGAAACGTACCGCTTCAATATTGAAGTAAGGCGTGGGGATAAAACAGAGCGCCTCACTTTTAAACAAAAAATGTACGTCGACTAACTGGCTATGCCCGGCACTTCACTGCACACACAGCAGGCCGGGCTTAAGTAGTTCGCTGATATGCCACTCGCCAGCTGTATCGCACACTTTTTTACGTCGCATACCATCAACTTACATCGCAATACCATTGGCGCATGGCGCGGTATTCAGTAAACTCTGCTAACACTTAACAATAATAACGACGGAACTTATGTTGCAAACACGCACACTGTGGCTGGCTGCCTTAACGTTTATCGGCCTGACTGGCTGCGCACCGGCACCGGACAAAAATGAACCACCTACGCCCACGTTGTCTCTTGAGCGTATTTATACCAATAATGAGTTTAGCGCCGAGCGGGCCCCCTACTTTCGCTGGCTCGACGATGGTAGCGGCTATACGGTGCTGGAAAGTCGCACGACTCATAACGAAGAGGACGATTCAGAGCAAAGTATTACAGGCAGTGATATTGTTTTTTACCAACCCGATGGCAACGGCCGAAAAGTACTGATTTCGCTGGAGCAACTCACCCCTGAAGGCGCAAAGGAAGCACTCAGCATTGATGATTATCAATGGTCAGATGACGGCCAGTGGGCACTTATATTTACCCAGGCACAAAAGGTTTGGCGCTACCGTACGCGTGGCGATTACTGGGTACTCAATTTACACAGCAATACGCTGTATCAACTGGGTGGCGATGAACCGGCCCCCACCAGCTTAATGTTCGCCAAATTTAGCCCTGATAGCCAAAAAGTGGCTTATGTGCAGAACAATAACATTTATGTTGAAACCTTAGGCAACAAGGCTGTTACCGCGCTGACCACTGATGGCAGCGACACCCTGATCAACGGCAACTTTGACTGGGTCTACGAAGAAGAATTTACCATTACCGATGGTTTTCGCTGGAGCCCTGACAGCAGCAGTATTGCCTATTGGCAGCTCGATTCTTCCGGAGTGAAGTTTTTCACTATGATCAATAATACTGATTCACTTTACCCTACGCTGACTAAGTTTCCTTACCCAAAAGCCGGAGAACAAAACTCCGCCGTTCGGGTGGGGGTTGTTGCGCTCAGTGATCGGCAAACCCGCTGGGCTGACTTAACCGGTGATAACCGTGACCGGTATATACCGCGCATTAGCTGGGCAGGTACCAGCGACGCGGTGCTTATTCAGGACGTGAACCGCCCGCAAAACACCAATACGCTACGACTGTTTGACTGGCAAAATAATCGCCTTGAAACCATTTACACCGACCACGATGATGCCTTTTTAGAATGGTACTATCAGGCTGAATGGCAACCGGATGGCAGTCATTTTATCTGGCACAGCGAGCGCGATGGCTGGCGCCATTTGTATCGTATTTCCCGCGATGGTTCATCGATTGTTGATTTAACGCCCGGTGATTACGACGTGGTCGACATGATTACGTTAAATGAAAACACCAACAGCCTGTACTTTACTGCCGCCCCGGAACACCCCGAACAGCGCTTTTTATTCAGAACATCACTGGATGGCAGCAGCCCGCCAAAACGGGTAACGCCGGCAGAATTTGCGGGTAACAACCGCTATAAAATGTCAAAAGACGCCAGTTATGCCATGCATACCCACAGCCGCTTTAACCAGCCTGCAAGCAGCCAGATCATTAAAACCGATGGGCATGTGACGGTCACCCAACTTACGTCAAATCAGGCGCTAAAAGACAAGCTGACGAACGAAGCATTACCAAAACATGAGTTCTTCCAGGTGGAGGCTCGTGACGACGTGGTTCTCGATGGCTGGATCATGTTTCCGCCGGATATGGACAGCACTAAAAAATACCCGGTTATCTTTTACGTTTACGGTGAGCCATGGGGCTCTACAGTGCAGGATAGCTGGAGTGGCAAAAGTTACCTTTGGAATAGCATGATGACGCAAAAAGGTTTCATTATGGTGTCGGTAGATAACCGCGGCACCCGCGCGCCCAAAGGCCGCGACTGGCGTAAATCCATTTACAAAAAGATCGGCAGTATTACCGTGCGCGATCAGGTTGATGCCCTCGATGCCATTGCCAAGCGCTGGCCACAAATTGACAGCAGCCGGGTGGGCGTGTGGGGGCACTCTGGTGGCGGTAGCTCAACACTCAATTTGTTATTCCGCCACGGCGATAAGTTTCATGTAGGGGTATCGCAAGCGCCGGTAGCCGATATTCGCTATTACGACACCATCTATCAGGAACGCTACTC
>JABXHM010000023.1 GCA_013373625.1 Alteromonadaceae bacterium
CGGCCGGACTTACCGTTATTATTGACCAGGTTGTCCCGTTAATCGTCGCGGGTAAGTACTTCTAGCAATTCGATTTCGAACGTCAAGTCGCTGTTTGGCGGGATCATAGCGCCAACCTGACGTTCACCATAAGCAAGTGTTGCAGGCACCCACAGTTTGCGCTTACCGCCAACCTTCATGCCCTGTAACCCCAGAAACCAACCCTGAATCACCTTAGTTTTAGACAAGACCGTTTGAAACGGACGTCCTTTCTTATGAGAGGAGTCAAATTCCGTACCATCTTCGAGCCAGCCGCGGTAGTGTGCAGTAATGAGCGCGCCTTTTTCAGCCGCTTTACCATCACCTTCAATCAGGTCTTCAATTTTCAGATCGTTGCTCATAGCAATACCATTAGTGCTTATCGGCGCGACTTTGGAACTTGCGCTCTTCGGTATTGATTTTGATCCACTCACCGGTACTGATATATTCCGGCACCTGAACGACCAGGCCGGTCGATAAGGTCGCAGGTTTAGTGCGTGAAGTGGCAGAAGCACCCTTAATAGACGGATCGGTTTCAACTATTTCCAGTTCCACACTCATAGGTAAATCGAGCGCCACGGGCGTGTCACTCACGATCACCACCGAAATGCCATCGGTGTCTTCGTTTATAAACAGCACTTCATCGGCAATGCTGTCTTTATTGAGATGATAAGGCGTGTAATCTTCTTTATCGAGAAACACATACTCTTCGCCGTCGATGTAGGAAAACATCGAAGGACGACGCACTAAGTCAGCCATCTCCAGCATATCGGAGTCTTTAAAGGTTTCATCAAACTTCGCACCACTAACCACATCATACATTCGCATACGATAAATACTGCCACCCGCTCTGCCTTGCGGTACAGAGCGCTCTATATCCCTGACAATACACGTTTTACCGTTAAATACGATGGTGTTATTTTTTTTAATTTCGCTTGCCTTTGGCATGATAATTCCCATTTTTTACTGACCGCAACCCGAGCACTTTTGCTCGAACAGAGGTCGTATTTTCCGTGAATTTCAGTACGGTGAAAAGTCCCAAGGCAAGTTTATTATCATTCGAGCTGCAGATCAGTTCGATGCTGATAGCAAAGGATAACAATAACATCGTGCCATCGTATGTTAAGCAGAGCGTTTTCTAAGCCGTTTGTTAATAAATACTAAGGAGAATGAAAATGGAGACTAAAACACTCAGGGATAAAGCCTTTTTGTTTTTCAACGATTCCAGACTCACTTGCGACTGGCTGCACTCACCCTGTAGCTCCTTTAATGGCCACTCTCACTGAGACCGTTATCAATCTTCACCGGAGGGAGAAATAGACGTGATGGAATATCTCGACAACATACTGGATACACGTTTATTAAGTGATACAGATAAGGCCCTCACCAAGAATACCGAGACGTTTTTAACAGACAGGGCGTTTTTTGACTGACATGGCGAGTTTTGGAATGCCATGTGATGGTGTCCATCGTTTAAATTCAACGAAACCATATTTTTTATACAAACTTATTGCTGGTCCGTTCGCAACGGCGGTCTCTACTATTGCTTGCGCATACTCAAAGCTATCAAGCACATATCTAATCAGTATACCTGCGATACCTTTCCTGAAATGGCTTGGTTCTATGGTTAAACTATCAATTTCCAGGGTTTTCCCTTTTTTAGCAATTTCGATAACCCCAGCGAGACAGCCACTTTCATATACCCCATAAAACAGTGTTGCTGACTCTTGTATATCCTCTCTGGTTCGCAAAAGTGGTGGGAACTGACTAGCCTCTATAAGATGAGCCTCAACTTTGTAGGCGCTTTGAAATACGGTAAAAATTTGATGGGCGACGGCTTCGTCCAGATTATCCAGTTTATTTATCACGCTGTTTCTAAACTCAGTAGTTTTACTATTCACTAGCATCCCGGCACAGTCTGAATACCGACTTGTTTAGCTGCTCTGTGACGTTCATGGTTTGTTTCTGCAAAAAGTTGCCAGCCTCACTATACAGGTTATTGACTACTTTGCTTCAATGGGCCAGGAGTTTTATACATGCAAACAATTAATGTATTCTTCCGGCCACTGCTGAAGACGATGCCAAACGTCTTGAACTGTCTTGCTTTAACAGTTCCTGCGATTCAGTCGCCAAGGCGGCTACTGCGTCCATAATATCCAAAAAAGCAGATAACTGTTTTTGATCCAATGTGGCGGAAAGGTTTTCGATATTACGAATTAACGTCTTGGTGTTCATATTGGCCCCTACTGTCAAAAAATTGCCATTCGAATGACTAATACAGGGGTTATTCAAGAGCCATACCAGAGTGGTTGCTCACCGATAACGTTGGTTAGCGACCCAGCTTTATTTGGTCATCACCAGAGAAGGATGGAAAGTCATTACGTTTATCGATAGTGTGGTGAAGAGAATGCAAGACGTTCCTACAAACGCAGACAAAGTAAGGTGAGTGAAACCATGACAGACACATCGATGACATTTGATAAAATTAACTGTCTTGTCGATTTTGCAGACCTGACAGACTATTCCCTGCTCGATACGTTATCGCCCGATCCGCAATCTACCGAAGCCGGTGATGATCATCATCCAAGGCAGGTTTTTTCGGGCCATTACGTGCCGGTAAAGCCAACACCACTCAAAGAACCGATGTACCTTGCCCATAGTAAGGCGCTGTTTGACGAACTGGGATTTGACGATTCACTGGCGCAAACCGAAGCGTTTATACGTCTGTTTTCGGGCGATATGACCCAGCTACCTGCCCCCATGAAAAAGACAGGCTGGGCCACCGGCTATGCACTTTCTATTTACGGCACCGAGTATATTCAGCAATGTCCGTTTCAAACTGGCAACGGTTATGGTGATGGCCGGGCTATGTCGGTTGTAGAGCTGGTTGCCGGAGGCAAACGCTGGGAAATGCAGTTAAAAGGCGGCGGTCGCACCCCCTACTGCCGTGGGGCCGATGGACGAGCAGTGCTTCGTTCGAGTGTCAGAGAATTTCTGGCGCAGGAACATATGCACGCTTTGGGCGTTAACACATCCCGTTCGCTGAGTTTGATTATGTCGCAAACTGAAACGGTCGATCGCCCCTGGTACCTTGAAGGCTCAACGTCTGAAAACCCTGAAATACTGGTCACCAACCCCGTTGCGATTACCACACGTGTAGCACCGTCTTTCATACGTGTTGGGCAACTGGAGCTGTTTGCCCGCCGTGCTCGCTCTCATCAACACGACAAAGCCATGCCGGAGCTTAAAGCGCTTGTACAGCATCTGATTGAACGCGAATACTCTCCTGATGTTGACTGCTCGCAACCCTTTGCTGCACGGCTTTTGCAACTTGCCAAAGCGTTTGGTCAGCGCTTAGCCTCGCTGATGGCTAACTGGCTGCGGGTCGGCTATTGTCAGGGTAACTTTAATAGCGATAACTGCGCAGCAGGCGGCTTTACCCTGGACTATGGCCCCTTCGGATTTTGCGAAAAATTCGACCCGATGTTTCAGCCATGGACAGGGGGGGGTCAACACTTTTCATTTTTTAATCAGCCTGTTGCAGCCTTTAAGAACTTTGAGATGTTCTGCCGGTCACTGGCTCCGCTCATGGCTGATGATACAACGCAAATCAAAACACTTGAGACCATACTCAACGATTTTCCGCAGCAAGTTGACGCCCGAGTTAACGCAATGTGGGCAGAAAAACTCGGGGTAGACACCTACGATAGTGAGCTAGTGATGACGTTGTTTACGTTAATGACCCGAACCCAGGTGGATTACACTATTTTCTTTCGGGAGCTATCGTCGCTGCCAGAGGATGTATCCGGTATCAGTAAAAGTTTTTATAAGCGCGCCGATGACGCCCTTTCAAACGACTGGAATAACTGGTTAGCAGCCTGGCGCAGCAAGGCCCTGGGTAGTGCAGACAACACTACAGGTCGGGATGACTTGTCGGCACGGATGAAAAAAGTAAATCCCAAATACACATGGCGCGAATGGTTAATTGTGCCAGCGTATCAGCAAGCGGCGAGCGGTGACACCACACTGATTGATGAGCTACAGCAGGTGCTAACCCGCCCATATGATGAACAATCCGCGGAAATTGAAGAGAAGTATTACCGATTGCGTCCTGATGAATTCATGCGCGCAGGCGGTATCTCGCACTATAGCTGTTCTTCTTAAAAATGTTGTTCGTGGCGGCGCTCTCACGAACCATTAACCTAAAACCAGGGGGATGCATTTGCTTAGGGATACCCGCTTCACTAAACCCGCAGCGAAGAAGACGGGTGTCGGTGCGGCAAACCATTTGAGCTCAGCGCCGACGCGCCCTGCCCGCGGAGGGTTTGTTTTTACTGCCATTCCCCAACGCCTTGGCACGCAACGCTTTTTTGGACGGCTTACGTTTGCTACTGGTGACTTCATCCTGCTCATGCAGACCTGGTTCAAAGCCTTGCATCCACTGCAAAGACACGGTTCCACCAATGAGTTTTTCAATGTCGTCGAGCAGGTACTTTTCTTTGCGCGACACCAATGAAACGGCCAGGCCAGCCTGGCCTGCACGGCCAGTGCGGCCTATGCGGTGAATATAGTCCTCGGCGTTGTAGGGTAGCTCAAAGTTAATCACGTATTGTAATTGCGTAATATCCAAACCTCGCGCGGCCACATCGGTCGCTACCAGCACCCTTACACGGCCCGCTTTAAATGCTTCCAGGCCCCTATCGCGTGCACCTTGTGATTTATCACCGTGCACTGCAGCGGTGCTGATACCGTCTTTTTCCAGTTCTTTGGCAAGCACATCCACCGCTTGTTTTGTACGCGTAAAAATAAGGACCTGCTGCCAGTTTTTAGCGCCTATCAAATAGGCGACCAACGCCGCTTTACGTGATTTATCAACCTCAAAAAATTGCTGCTCAATTTTGGTTGCCGCCGAATTGCGTTCAGCCACTTCTATCAGTTTTGGCTGTTGCAAAATGGTTTTGCTGAGGGCAAATACGTCATCGTTGAAGGTCGCAGAGAAAAACAGGGTTTGGCGGGTTTCAGGCAGTCGCTTTAAAATTCGCCGGATATCAGTAATAAAGCCCATATCCAGCATGCGATCAGCTTCATCGAGCACCAGTGTTTCGATGGAAGTGACGTCAATCATCGCCTTAATAACCAGTTCCAGCAATCTTCCCGGCGTTGCCACTAATACATCGCATCCGTCATGAAGCGCATCAATCTGCGGATTAATGCTCGCCCCACCATAAGCCACTACTGAGCGCATGCCTAGGCCTTCGCTGTACTTTACAAAGCTCTGGTGTACTTGCCGTGCCAGCTCCCGCGTAGGTGTCAGCACTAATACGCGAATAGCGCTATTGGCGTTTTCGCGCTCTAAATGGCGTTGAATTAAAGGCAGGGCAAAGGCAGCCGTTTTGCCTGTACCGGTTTGGGCCCCGGCCATTACATCATGGCCGGCCAACACCGGTGGAATAGCGGCGAGTTGAATTGGCGTTGGCGCTGCGTAACCAAGTGAATCAAGCACTGCCAGTAACTTGTTGTGTAACCCTAAAGAAGAAAAGCTCATAAACACGCGCCGCTATGGTTAAATCCGCGTTATTGTAGCATCGAACGTGCTAACTCTGGACATGTTCGTTACCGTTCACAAACGCGTAATTGATAAGAATTTTATGACTGCAAACCCAACTGACAAGCTTCTGTTCATTGCAGTAGCGCGGGTTTCAACTACCAGATTGCCTTACGTTCACTCTGATATAAACGCCACACAAAACCTGCGCCAATGCTGTAGGTTATCTCATTTTCAAATAACGGACTATCCTCATTGGCTGCCCCACCATGAAACCGCAAGGTACCGCCCACAAAGCCTCTTATATTTTTGCGGATTGGAAAAGCGATACCCAGGTTTGCCTCTGCGCCTAAAAAGCCGGATTTCGCATCAAAATAAGGTCTGTCTGCTGTTACAAAGGCCTGGTCAACCTGATAAAAGTAGTCTTGTAGTTTTTCGCTGGCAAAGACCAGACTAATTGATGCATTCAACGCGGTATCAGGAAACAGTGTGCCGCGCTGCTGGTAGGCAAGTTGTGGCTCAAACACAAAGCCTCTGTCGTCGACGCTTGCGAAATCGGTGGAAAATACAGCGCGAGCCTGAAGCCTTAAATTCAGACGCGCATTGCCGCCGCCATCAAAGTTGTAGTCTTTAACCCGATAGACCAGTTGCGGGCCAATCTCAAACAAATAATCGAGTTCAGGCATGCCCTCGCGCACTGTGTTGTCGTCACTATCAGCTGCAAACGCACCACCCACTGAGATATCTATCTCAAAATTTCTGTTATCGAACATCACCGCACGTGCCCCGCCGCCACCGCCAACGCGCAACACATCCCCCCGATATATGACATATGGCGCCACAAGTGCAATAAAGTTACGCTCGCTGGAGGCTGGGTAATTCGGCACTTCGCCAAGCCCGCCCCCCACACCAAACTCCCATAAAGGCAAGGCTTCATTGAGTGCTTCAAACCCAGTCAGATCGCGGTTCGGTGAGTCTTTGCGTTGCGTAGTTTCTGCACCGTTATCTTGCGCGAATGAAGTCAAACTTAAGAAAAAAAGTGTACAAACAATAAGTAACGCATTCAGTGGAGTCATTGATTTCACGTGCTATTTCTTCTGTGACAGTTAATGTGTATTACTACAGTCGTTAGTGCTAAATGGCACACTATTTTCTATCGTTCACTGTAAAAACAACGCTGAATGGGCTGCGAAAGGCAACTTGCCTGTCCCCCAATAAGATATTACCTGCGTGTTAACCAGAATATCCACTCGCAGTCACGTTAAGGGCCTGGGTTTACGCCTGGTTGTCAAAGGCCTCTGCTAAGGCTTCGGCAACCCGAATACCGTCGATACCTGCCGACCAGATCCCGCCAGCGTAACCAGCCCCTTCGCCCGCCGGATACAGGCCTTGCACATTAACACTCTGATAGTCTTTTCCACGTTTTATACAGACTGGCGATGACGTGCGGGTTTCAACACCGGTGAGTGTGCCGTCGGCTCTGGCAAAGCCTTTAATTTGTCGATCAAATGCCGGTATGGCCTCACGAATAGCCTGCGTAACATAATCAGGCACCACTTTACTCAGATCGGTAAGCGTCACCCCTGGCGTATAGGATGGCGTCACTTCCCCCAATGCTGCACTTGGCTTACCGGCAAGAAAGTCACCGATTAACTGACCGGGCGCATGGTAATTTTCGCCGCCGGCTTTAAAGGCCAGCTCTTCCAGACGGCGCTGTAATTCAATGCCCGCAAGCGGATGTCCCGGATAATCTTCTTCTGGGGTGATCCCAACAACGATAGCGCTGTTGGCGTTGCGCTCGCGCCGTGAATACTGACTCATACCATTGGTGACGACGCGGCCAGGCTCTGATGCGGCCGCCACTACAGTACCACCCGGGCACATACAAAAACTGTACACCGTTCGGCCATTTTTACAGTGGTGCACCAGTTTATAATCGGCGGCCCCGAGAATAGGGTTACCGGCATTGTCACCAAACCGGCAACGGTCAATCATGCTTTGTTCGTGCTCAATACGAAAGCCAATAGAAAAGGGCTTGGCTTCGATATACACACCCTGTTCGTAGAGATTTTGGAAGGTATCCCGGGCGCTGTGACCTAAGGCTAAGATCACTTGTTTACAGGCGAGGTAATCACCGTTTGATAAATGCAGCCCTTTTACCGCAAATTTGCCGTCTTTTTCGTCTAAGTCGAGCTTTTCAACACGGGTAGAAAAGCGAATCTCACCGCCCAGATCGATAATTTGCTGGCGCATTTTCTCTACCATACTGACCAACTTAAACGTACCAATATGCGGCTTGCTGACATACAGGATCTCTTCGGGTGCGCCCGCTTCTACAAACTCATGCAACACTTTACGGCCGTAATGCTTGCGATCCTTTACCTGACTGTACAACTTGCCGTCAGAAAACGTACCGGCACCGCCTTCACCAAATTGTACGTTCGATTCAGGATTGAGCGGCTGCTTGCGCCAGAATCCGAAGGTATCTTTGGTTCGCTCACGCACTGCTTTACCGCGTTCCAGCACAATCGGCTTAAAGCCCATTTGCGCCAGAATAAGCGCGGCAAAAATGCCGCAGGGGCCAAGGCCAACCACAACCGGCCGATGATTAAGACTTTCCGGCGCTTTCGCCACAAACTTGTAGGTCATATCCGGTGTGACGCGCACCTGAGGGTCCGTGGCAAACCGGGACAGTAAGTCAGCTTCGTTCTGCACTGCTATATCTACGGTGTAGATAAGCTGAATAGCGTTGTTGTTACGGGCGTCATAACCGCGTTTAAACACCTGAGCACTAAGCAATTGCGTTTCATCAATGCCCAGCTTATTAACGATGGCCTGCGTCAGCGCAGTCTCGTTGTGATCAAGAGGCAGTTTTATGTCGGTTAATCGTAACATGGGGGGAAGGTCCTGGTTTGCCGGACAGCCTATCTGTCAGAGCGCGTATAGTGTAATGCAGATGTCAGCATTGCGGTAGCCATTCTCCGTCATTTGCCTTTTGCTTATATCACTTTACCCTTATAATTAGCGTAAATTGATCAGAACAACATCACAATGACCTTTGTAGTGACCGACAACTGCGTAAAGTGTAAATATACCGACTGCGTGACGGTGTGTCCGGTAGATGCCTTTTTTGAAGGGCCGAATTTTCTGGCCATCGATCCGGCAATTTGTATTGACTGCGCGTTGTGTGTGCCTGAATGTCCGGCCGAAGCGATTTTTCAGGATACTGAGTTACCCGATAGTCAGGCGCCCTATTTAGCCATTAATGCCGAGCTCAGTCAGCAATGGCCCAGTATTACCGAATTAAAAGCACCACCAGCAGATGCTGACGACTGGAACGGGGTACCGGATAAACTGCCACTGTTAGAACGATAACAATAAATGGTTAGGTAAACAGTCAACCCGACCTGAGTGTTTGCGACAACTTCGGCTACCCTTTAAAGCCGGTTGCCACCAAATACACTTCCCGGGAACGGGGCCGCGACGCGGCAGGTTTTCTTACCACCACTTTACTAAATGACGAGCGTACGTCTTTTACGTATTCATCGTAGCCAACGCCCTGAAAGACTTTAGCGCAGAAACTGCCACCGGGTTGTAATACATTTCTGGCCATATCCAAAGCCAGCTCCACCAAATAGATAGACGCATACTGATCGGTCGTACTGACACCAGTCAGGTTAGGTGCCATGTCTGAAATCACCACATCGACACGCGCATCCCCCAGCACGTTTAAAATTTGGTTGTACACCGCCTCGTCAGTAAAATCGCCCTGCACAAAGTCAACACCAATAATGCTGTCCATAGGCAGGATGTCAGAAGCGATTACGCGGCCATGCTCGCCGACTATTGGGGCCACGATTTGCGACCAACCGCCGGGGGCCGAGCCTAAATCCATCACCACACTGCCTGCGCGAAAGAGTTTGTCTTTGTCATTGATTTCGATGAGTTTGTAACTGGCTCGTGAGCGATAGCCGTCTGCTTGCGCTTTTTTCACATACGGGTCGTTTACGTGTTCTTCCATCCATTTTTTACTGGTTTTTGAGCGGGCCATGTCAACTCTGCTGTTACGGGTGGGATATCGGCGTACATTGTAAACATGCCGACGTCATTTGCCAATTAAGCCACGCAACAAAGTTTGTCTCCTACCTGACTTACACACTATTACAGGCTACAATGCGCGCGTTAACGAGCATCCATTGGCTCTTTGTATCCGGAAATCCCTGCATCATGAAATTAGACGACGTCAAAAAACTGCATCAAAAAAAATACCGCTCGCAGTTTGGCTTTTACTTAGTAGAAGGCGAACATTTAGTGCAGGAGCTACAACGTTCAGCGCTAATGTCTGAAGCAATTACCGTATACGTAACCAACAGCTGGCGCGAGCGTGGCGTTGTGTTAGACGATCGTTTTGATGTCGTCACCGTGTCTGACCGACAAATGGCCTCGCTCAGCGATACTAAAACGCCCCAGGGCATCATTGCGCGAGTTCCTTTGCAAACAAGCGTTGAGAAAATGACTGCAACGCAGGGTGAGCGCTGCGTTTATCTGCATGAAATTCAGGATCCGGGTAATTTAGGCACCATTTTGCGAACCCTTGCCTGGTTTGGCGGTTTTCGTCTGCTGCTCAGTCCTAACAGTGTCGATCCGTTTAATTCAAAAGCGGTACGCGCAAGTATGGGGGCGATTTTCCATGTGCCGGTAGAGTCAGAGGTAACCCTGGCGCAGTTGCAGGCAAAGTTTGACCGTTTCGCGTATCTTGATTTAAACGGTACGGATATTCATCACAGCACCTTTGCCGATTACCCGTGTTATCTGTTTGGTAATGAGGCCCGGGGCGTGCCCTCGGCCGCCTTGCAGGCAACCAGTGCCGAGGCATTTACCATCAGTGGCAGTGGCTGTATAGAATCACTGAATCTGGCCAGTGCGGTTGGTATTTGTGTGTATCAGCTGTCACATCCCCCTACCCAATAAGCGGTTAAAAGCCAGCTAGCGCCGACGCTGCTTCATTCTGCGGCTCTGCTCTTGTCGCTTTTCGTTGCGCTTTTCTTTGCGATCGAGTTTATCTGGCGTTAATGAGCCGTCTTTAAATTTCTGCTTACGCTTTGCTTTATCAGCGGCTTTCTTCTCGGCCGCAGCAACCATTTCTATTTTTTCGCGAATGATCATATCAGGTGTTTCAAGTGTAACCTGGCCCAGCTTGCCAGCCTGCAACTCCGTTAGTAACACTTCACATATTTTGTGCAAATTAACTCTGCCACCGGCCATAATGGCGCCGCGACTTTTAGCCGCCGCTTCTAAAAACTCTATTTCAGTCTCGGGCAACTCATCTAACTTAAAGCGCTCTTTCATGGCCTCAGGATACGCCTTAATCAGATAGTCGGCGGCATAAAATCCCACATCGTCATATTCCATTGCGGTGTTTTTAACCGCGCCCGACGCGGCAAGACGATAAATGGAGTTGGGATTTTCGAGTTTTGGCCAGAGGACGCCCGGCGTATCGTAAAGCACAATACCACCACCGATGTTAATGCGTTGCTGCGATTTGGTCACCGCGGGTTCGTTGCCGGTTTTGGCAATGATACGTTCAGCCAAAATATTGATTAAGGTTGATTTGCCGACATTAGGAATACCTGTGATCATGGCATTTATCGACTTTACCGATGCATGTTTTTGGGCACATATACTCTGCACGAGTTTGATGATTTGTTTACTGTTTTCCGGATTATTAGTAGAAGTAGTAATGGTTTTGACCCCGCGCTCGCTTTCCAGATGCGCTTGCCATTGAGCTGTCAGTTCCGGATCAGCAAGGTCAAATTTATTGAGTATTTTAAGGACCGGTTTATCGCCTCTTACCTTGCTAATTTCCGGGTTTTCACTTGAATAAGGGATGCGTGCATCGAGTACTTCAATCAGGATATCAACCTGATTTATCGACTCTTTTATTTCTTTAAGGGCTTTGTGCATATGCCCCGGAAACCACTGTAAAGCCACACGGACTGTCCTGTATAAACGCAATATAGGCGCAAGTTTACTGTATTTAGGCTGTAAATGGGATTGTTGTAAGGAATAGTTTTACTCTATAGCTCAACCTAATTGCTTCAGCGGTGCGATGTTGAATGGCTCGAAGCGTCATCGCCGCTAACAATAGTGCTGCATAATTTGTTTGGCAAACCGCCACCTTTTCCACACAAAAAAAATGTAAACCGGAAAATCCACTTTCACGGTTCCCGGACTTGCAAAGGCCGGTCTGGAACACATCTTAGTTTTAAAGATTTCATGTGATAAACAAGGGTTCACGAGTGTTGTGTAAGTGCACTAAAAAACTAAATGCGCCCTCATAATTAAGTTCCCCCCAACTTTAATGTAAAGCTATTTAGGTATAGCGAGTGAAGAATCAATGGCCATTACCGACTCGTTTTCAACTGGCGAAACCAAATCAAAAATCTGACCTTCTAACCCCTGACCTAAGTGATTTGGTGTTATCTTAGCAGTGATTGCACTCAACGCTACAACATTAAAAAGTATGTCATCGTTTAAAGGTAAAAACTGTTGTGGAGAAGCGGCTTGCAACCGATACCTAAGTGATTGCTGCATAGCGAAAGTATCACCCACTTTTACACCATCTTGTTTACCTAGATTGATAATGAAACCATCCGGATCACGGGCAATTATCTGACCAAGTTGACGTTCGCATTGCATTTTATCTGTGATATCGACAATGGCATCAGCAATACTGCCCAGGACACTTCGGCCATAGTGAGACTGCCAGAACAGGCTGCTATTTAAGTCCACCGGCTGATACAAGTCAAAATCCCAATCGGCTTCGATATGATAAGAGTCCTCCAGCACAACTTGCGACTGGAACACGTCCATAATATACAGACGCATTGTAAAGTTACGCTTCAATTTAGTGTTTTCTGTTAACCAAAGCCGCTCTGTTTGATTAAATAAACTGATATCACGAAGATAGCCAAATAGCACGTACTGAACGCCATATTCTCTTGCGAGAAACTCAGCCTTGGCAGTGAGCATTTGCTGATCAGCGACCTCCATAGGCGGTTTTTGCAAAACAGTCTGTCTGAGTAAATGGGCTTTAAAACCGTTATCAGACACATTAATTTGCTGCTCAAACCGTTTACTCACATGTTGGCCAAAGGCCACTAAACTCCCCACTTTCGTGTGATGGGGAGTTTGAATGACGAAGGGGCTAATCAGTAAATGACGTCGATACTGCGAAGGCTGGCATTCGTGAAAAATGGCTAAGTCCACTTCAACCATTACGGTAAGAATATCGTTTTGAATTTGTTCGCTTACAACTTTAACGCGGCGCACCTCACCTTGCGATTCAACCATCACCTGACTGCCTACCAATACGCCATTCAGTGAGACATCCTCTGCACTTACCATTGCGCCCGCCATATAGGAGGCGTTGGCAATCGCATTTTTAATTGTCTGTTCGCGAACCTGTGCTAACGGCGCGTCGCCAATGGGCATACTCGCCTCGCCGTTATACCACTGAGATGCCATAACGTTGTGTGAAAAAAAGAGTAAAAACCACCACCGCATCGTTGATAACCTATCCAAGAATTGACAGAATCTTACTGATCAAAGAAGGTTCCTGATTGTCCTGTTGTCTCCCTTCGCCACTGTATTCAATGCGGGCATTGCCTAATTTAGTGGAACTAATCGTATTTTGCGGTGTAATATCTCTTGCGCGAATTTCCCCTGTCACCCTGATAAACTCCTGGCCTTCGTTCAGGGTGATCCATTTTTCGCCCGCCACTACCAAGTTTCCATTCGTTAAAATATCGCTGACAAAAACATTTATTGTACCGACCAGAGAATTGTTTTGCCGTGAATTAGAATTGCTTTTAAAGGCACTGTCCTGCTGATGATCCAGTTCGACATCTCCGCTATTGATGCGTAATGGACCGGCAGCTAACGTCAGTGGCTCAACGTTTAACTCGGCACTATTTGATTTCTTGAGTTCTTGCTGTTTGGAGGCACTGGTCTCTTCTTCAAGAACAAGTTGTACCATGTCCCCAACTTGGTAGGGCCGATTCTGAATCAAAATACCAACAAAGTTATCACTATCAAATATCGATCCCGACGGTACTCGCAGCGCTGGTGTAGGCGTTGTTCTTATTGGAGCGTACTTCGGATGATCCGGTAACGAAGGGGTTGGCACCTTTTCGATTCTGGTCAGCGTTTTTTCAACGTTAGGATTGGTCGGTAACGATTCGACTACCGACGGTGTCTCCTTTATGGGTGCCATACATCCGCCCAGCAAAACACCTATTAGCATTATCAAAGCAATATGTCGTTTCATTAAAAGCCTCCATTTTTAAATGGAGAAGTAGAAAGACTCCCAACATTTTGTGTCATCTGCGGTGCACTTACCGGCAACTCAGTTTCTGGCGGCGCGTCTTCAGACATCATGGAATTGAAAATGTCTGAGGCGAAGCTAGCAGCGTTGCCAATAATCGACTTACCACTTAACTGCTCCGTCGCAATATTGGCCGCCGTCAAGGCTAAGCCCGCCGGGCCATATAACATAAAACTGCCGGCGAAGGACGAGAACGCTTCAACGTTGTGATCGCTCACTTCCTGATAGATTTCAGAGACAACAGGAATATGGTTGAGCACGTTAACCGTGTCAAAAATATCATCCATACCAAATCCATCTTCACCAAATGTAACGTCTAAAATCGATGCTCCCAGGCTTTTCTCAGATGTGCCAACGCCTTCAGCAGCGGTACTTTCAATAGTGACTTGTTCAGCTGAAGTCGTTGTATCTGCAGCCTTCTGACTACTGGCCTGTGCGGAGGCTTGATACAATGAAGCTGTGAGGGCTTGGAGTAAATTATTTTGAAAGGCACTAACAAGTTCTGACGAAATTACTTGGCTGTCCGGCGCACTGTCCAGCGCTGTTGATATCGCATGATTCACAATGTGCGACAAAGGTTCTTGCACCGAACTACTCGTTGATGAACTTGCCTCGCCTGTTTGATGGCCATCGTTAGTCCCGGAGGAGTTTTCATCAGCGTCTGCCCAGGTAAATTGAGCAAGCAAGTTGTTGAAGAACCCCTCCGTTTGAGATTGCTGGGGAGGTGCAACTTCAGCGGCGTTATACACTTGATTAGGGGGTGAAATAATTTCCATGACACACCTGTTCTGTTTCGAGTTCGCCAGTCAATTTAGCGACAAACACGCACTTAAGATGTATGGAATTTTTGCCTTTGTTGTTTGGGAATACCTTACAACCATGTCTCGATGCGGCGCTAACGCTTGTATCCGGGTGGGTAGCGGATCGACGCAAACATGTAAGTATTGCATCAACCTTATTGAGTTGACTCGCACCAACTGCTAGTCTTGGTGCCGAGGGTATAAGGCGTCGATTACTTCTCGGTCAGAGTAATAAATTGACGTTTGGTAGTGAATATTTGCGAGTTAAGATCGCAAAACAAAATACGCATTATCTGGGTTAAAGAAGTTATCGGAACAACTTCTGCAAACTTTAGATTTTTTTGATCCGACACAGTAAAGCAGGATGTTGAGACTGAGTCGAATATTGACTACATGACCTATGACCCTTGAGCAACTGAGGGCGTTCGAAGCTGTGGTAAAACACGGTTCAGTTCGAGCGGCCAGTCTACATATGCATAAATCTGCACCATCTATCAGTGCGTCGATCCGAGCGATTGAAGATACCCTGGCAATTGAACTATTTTCTCGAGAAAGCTATCGACTGGTCCTTACTTCAGAAGGAAATGCGTTCTATGATAAAGCCCGTGTTGCTTTGCGGTCAGTAACCGAACTCAATGGCTTTTCAAAGCAGAAATGGCGCAAGCCTCCGAGTAAATTTGTCATTACAGTCAGCCATTTTGTATCTGAATCTCACGTTGTCAGTTTTATTGGCAGGCTAAACAAGGCCTTTCCAACTATGCAGCTCAACTTGATGACTGAGACCTTTGTAAACATCGCCGAAGACGTGAACGCAGGAGCAACCGATATCGCCATTGCACCAATGAGCAGCGCGATTAGCAGTGAATTGGAGTTCAAGTACTTATTTTCCGTTGAGCGGGTCGCTGTTGCTTCTGCTCACAGTTCTATTGCCCAGTTACCTCAGCCCATTAATGGCGCAGCATTACTGGACGAAACCCAGCTCGTACTAAAGGATGTGGAACAACATCCTCAACTGGCGTATAAATCGATAATTTCTGGTGCCAAAACATTTCTGGTTAATGATCTCAAAACGCAAAAATCGTTAATCATGGCGGGTGTCGGCTGGAGCTGGCTACCACGGCACATGGTCGAGACTGAATTGCGTAACGGCGAGATCGTATTACTGGATATTGACGGCTACTCTGTCGATACTATCGAACACTTCTTAGTAAGAAAACTCGAGGGCAATCACAGTGTAGTCTCTCAACGCATATGGAACGACGCCCAGTTATTGTCACCCAATGCTATCGATGACGCTTCGGCTTAATGCTTTGCATGGCGTAATGAAAGAGAGTCGTAAAGGCCTTGCCCTCCAATGAAGGCTAAGTCCTTATGACGCGTCACTGTAGTCTTTGCAGGCAATTGTAAAGATATCCTTAAGGGTTGCTTCAGTCACTGTCGCCTGACGCAATCGGAGTGTGCCCAACCACAAAATTTCTTTGAAGCCTTTGTGAAAAGAACGGAAACCCCCTGTAAAGGCGCTCGAACTGTCCCGTATAAAACTAGTACAGGCGCACGTTAGCTGTATTGAGTCTTTCAATGGGATGTTTGTCAGTCTTCGCCATGATTTAACCAATAACAACGGTATGCTCAGTTTCGATAAACGAACTAAATATAGTCCTAAGGACAGCTGTAATTTACCCTTGAAAGCAGTATAAATTACGTACTACACTGACAAAGCGATGGATATAAACAAACAAGGAAACTAAGGTTATGTTTAGTAAAGTTAAATTAACTAAAGTACTCAGTATTGGCTGGATTTGCTCTGCGGTATTTACTGTTTCTGCAACGAGTGATAGGCCTGAAACCCACTTGCATTTTGACAAGCACGCTCAACGAGCCACAGTAACAATAGATTACTCTGTTCTCAATCAGCTACTGCACGCTGGTGTACTCAATATGGGGCGTTCCACCAGAAAATACGCAGATAAAGCAACGCCTTTAACCGGCACCAGAATGAGACAGCCGACAGATGGCGCGACCGAAAACGAAGCTAATCGCTTTTTTTACGAAAAATTAGCGCAGGAGCAGGAAAAAATTCTCAGACTGAGAAAGGAATTGGAGGCGATTCCAACTTTAACCCCGATGCACCTGTTAACCAAAGAGCAACAGTTAGCGTACTGGCTAAATCTTTACAATGTGACAGTTATTAATGAAATCGCGAAACTTTACCCGGTTGAGAGCTTCAGAGATTTACTGGAGGATGAAAACTCATTCTTTCAGCAAAAGCTGCTGAATGTGGAGGGCGTTAAACTGAGTTTAAACGATATTCATTACGATATTATCCCAGCGCTGTATCCCAAGGAACCACTGGTTATTTATGGTTTATATCAAGGCTATAAAGGTAGTCCTAATATTCGTAAAAAAGCCTACACCGGCAAAAATGTGTTCAAAAATTTAAAAGATAACGCCCAGGAATTTATCAACTCAAACCGAGGTACTCAGTTTAATGGCAGCAGTAATACGGTTAGAGTATCTAAGTACTACCAACGAAATGCAATGTTCTTTCCTGATTTTCAGGAAGATCTTAAAAGCCATCTGATAACCTACGCAGACCCATATACCAGATCCAATATCGCACACAATGACGCCTTGGTAACTAATGTTAAAAATTTCCGCATTGCCGATATTTATGGCACGTATCGAAACCATGAAGGCAGTGTCGCAACCAGTGCAACTCAGCACCGAAGCGATAAGTCTTATGCACAATTACTAAAGATGAGAGAGCTCATGCGGATACGTGCAATTAACTTTGGTGGTGAAGGTAATGTAACAGTTACTGATTTGGAGTCGCCGGAAGAGAGCAATGATTAAATAACAAGCGACGAAGTTGCAAATCCGATGGAACAGCACGCACAACCAGAGCGAAAGTTATACCCGGATACGTCAATTGCACAATAAAGCCACAACGCTATAAGGCTAGTTCGTTGTGGCACTTATTTTATAAAGCTTATTACTCTTTACTGCAGTAATGTTGCAAGAAAGCCTCGTGTGATGGCATATTTTGCAGCCCCTTAAGCACAGACATTTCTATTCCTTGCAAAAAGCGTTGGAGTTCATTCACAGGCATTCCTTTTACGCTGGCATGATAACTTTCCGGCATTATTCCCTGCCCTAACATTACCTGAGTCCAGGAGTCGACTCTAAATAGCTCTCCGTCTTCCTGAAAAGCATGACCAAACTCCTTAAACAGCTGCATACGATGCTTGAGGGTTTCAGGCACTTCCATGTCGTGACAATATTGCCAGAACGGGCTGTCCTGGCGACTGGTGGCATGGTAATGCAAAATAATAAAGTCTCTGATTTTAACGATCTCATCCACTGTCTGGCGGTTATACTCATCAGCAATCAGGTCGTTAGCGCCATTGTTGGGGAAGAGCTTCAAAAAGCGGATAACCCCCATCATGATCAGATGTATGCTGGTCGACTCCAAAGGCTCAACAAAACCACTGGATAACCCCAGAGCCAGGCAGTTCTTATTCCACGCCTTTAAGCGCCTGCCAGTACGAAACTTAATAATTTTGGGCTTTGTAATGGTCTTCCCACTAACGTTATCCAGCAGGCGTTGCGTGGCATCTTCATCTGACAGATATTTACTGCAATACACCAACCCATTGCCGACTCGGTGCTGCAACGGAATCTTCCATTGCCAGCCACTATCATGAGCGGTCGCTTTGGTAATAGGACGAGGTGCACTATCAGATTCGGTTTGCACCGCTACAGCACTGTCACATGGCAACCAATGGGACCAATCTTCATAGCCAGTCTGCAACGTCTGTTCGATGAGTAAGCCTCTAAACCCGGTACAATCGATAAAGAAATCGCCAGCAATTACTTCACCTGACGCCAGCACGAGGCTCTCTATATGACCTGAATCTGTATGTTGATTGACCTGCTCAATTTTGCCTTCCTTGCGGATAACGCCTCTGCTTTCGCTATATTTTCGCAGCAATACGGCGTATTGACTCGAATCCAAATGATAAGCGTACTGAACGTTTGAATTATCTGAGGTTGCAAACTTATCTTGCTTGGCCGCCTCCAGTTCAAAGCAGTAGGTACCAAACTCTTTAGCTAATCCTTGCTCTTTTCCATAAAGCCAGAAATGGTGGAACGGCGCTACGAAACTTTCGCGGCCGGTTACGCCGAAGGAGTGAATATAGGTATCGTCTTGTTGTCCCCAGTTTTCAAACTGAATACCGAGCTTAAAGGTTGCGGATGTCGCGCGCATAAACTCCTGTTCACCGATGCCAAGTAACTTATGAAATACCCGCATTGGCGGTATGGTTGCCTCACCCACTCCTACCGTGCCAACTTCGTCAGACTCCACCAGGGTAATATTAACGGTAGGGCCCATTTGCTTGGCAATGGCTGCTGCAGCGGTCCACCCGGCTGTACCGCCACCGGCAATAACAATATTTTGCACGCGTTTATTCAATGTCCTGCCTCTTACTTTATCGATTCAATTTATTTACCAGCATGGCTCGCAATTGACGAGATTTGAGTTCATCCATGGGGGAAAGCAGGCCATGTGATTCATCAGGTAAATGCTGTGTAGGTAAACTTTCATTGTTAAAAATGTAATAGTCAAACACCTCTTTCCAGGCGGCTTTTTCGTGCGCAGGCTTATCCCGCAGGCTCAACATAGCGTGATGAAGTACATTCATGGCAGAGCCCATAAAGCGCTCTGCGTTGCTCCACCAATAATTGATCAGAATATTAAAATTATTAAGCCCTTCAACCTGATGCCACCACATGCTGGGAATAAAAATGCCATCACCCGGTTCAAGCTCTGCAACGATGCCATTTTTTACTGCTTGCTTAAATTTGGGAAACTTTTGGTAGTCCGGATTATGCAAATCCACCATCGTAATAGCCTGGCCGCCGGGTGTCGGAGATAATGGTCCGGGGTATAGGTTTTCGATTTGATCCGGCGGAAACAAAATGAATCGGCGCTTGCCTTTTACGACACATGCTATGTTATCCGATGCATCATAATGACAGCGGGCAATTGACTTATTGCCTATCCAAATACTCGGGATTGGGGGTTCTGAATTTGGATTCTGAGTGGCAAACGACATATCAAGATCGTTATTTTGTCTCAGGCCAGGAAAGTTCATATCTATCACATTTGACGCGATGTACAGACTTGGTGGTGCCTCATCATTCAGATACGTGATGATGAGATCAATAACTTCATCCAGTTGCGCTTTTTCTTTTTTAAAGTTCAAATCTGTAGCAGTTTCATTGTAACCATAACGGCCATCAAGCCCAGGCTCACCAAAATACGTGAGTGTTGGCCTGCCATTGTAAAAAGACTTGAGGTGTTCAGCGGTTTTGCTATCCGATTCACGCCCTATTTTAACCAGCTCCCAATGATCGACCAGGCCTTTTAGAATTACAGGTTCTTCATAGGTTTGTATGTCACCGGGAATACTTCCCCCGTGGCATTTATTAACTTCTTTTGCTTGCCGGGTAATGGGTAACATAGTCGCTAATGCTATTTGGCTAATTGCAGATTTTTTAAATTAATCAGTTTTCTCACATTGGTCGTAGACGCAACAATGGCGTAAGCCAGCTGTAAATAGCCATTCTTATTTAACGAATGTAAATCTTCAGCAGATAGTGCCAACAATTTCTCTTCATGAATTGTATGATTACCGCTAAGTGTACGCTTCTCACCATTGTTTAGTTCAAATTCAACATTGACGGGTTCGATAAGCCCTAAATCCGCGAATTGCTTCAGCATGTTTTCTTGTATATTGATACCGCTATCGATCATCTGCAGACAATTTGAAATTTGGTCCAGATAAGGACTATTACCACCATGTGTTAAGAACAGTGATTGTCCTTCATTTTCACTCACCTTGGGGTGATCCATATCAATATGAATGACAGCATTTTTTTCTTCGCTGCCTTCTTGTTGCTGAAAACCAATTAAGAAGGGTCCCTTACTAAGAATTGCCGGAATATAATCGGCGTTCCACCCCGATGGATGATCAGGATCCAAGAAGAGGTTTTCGTCTTTTTCTAAGCCGAGTAACACCGTACAGTGGTAATTGCCTGAGTTTTGATCCTGTCGCAGAAAAATAGGATAGTGTTTTTGTAATTCAATAAATTCCGTTGGGAATGCAAGCACACTTGCCTGGTTGTCGCCATACTCTTTGGCATAGCTTGCTACTACTTTTGTATCTTTATGATAAACGTTGTTTAACATCACATGTTTTGTCATTTTTCACTTCCTTTCGCCAAATCGACTTTACGCTACCGAGCAACTATCGTTGACTTATACATCTATGCCGAATTTTAACAAGCATACTACTTTTTTATTTCGATTAAAAAAGCCGCTTTTAACAGCGGCTTTTTTTTAATCACATTGGTAATCCATAATTACCAATGCGGTTGACAGTAACCTTAGAACTTATAACGAGCACCAAGGTTGTAACGTGCGCCCAGTTGAGTTAAGTACCATAACTGAGTTGAATTACGCGCATAAGAGCGTGTATTTTCTTCAGTGATGTTTAAGCCTTCAAAGAAGACACTGAAGTTTTCGGTAACGTTATAACTAACGTTAACATCGATTTGCGTAAACGCTTCAACATAACGCGGGTTATTCGAATCGCCTTTATTAACTTCAGCGAGGTAATCGTCGCGCCAGTTTAATGCAATACGTGCCTGCCACTTGTCGTTCTCGTACAAACCAACAAGGTTAGCCGTATCACTTAACCCCACCAAGGCAAACTGCGACGTGTCTGGATCTGCTTCGTTATCAAAACCTACATCACCACGAACGATGGTGTAGTTAGCCTGAACACCAAAACCGGTTTCGCCGAAGAAATGCTGCACGGCAAATTCCGCACCGTAGATTTTTGCCGCACGGTTGTTATCTGGTGTACTGGTTCTGAATACGTACTCAGGATCAGACTCATTCGCAAGAATATCCCATCCCGGAGTTTCAGCCAGTTGCTGAGTTTGCTCAGGTGTACCGGTATAGTCCGCTGCGCCATTCGGGAATACTTCAGGATGGCTTAACAACACCATCATTCCATATAACGACGTATCATCCACTGCTATACCTAAGTCTTCCAAGGCTGCATAAGCTTCCAGTGCACGAGGACCAGCCGTTGGGTTACGAATACCCAGTATGGTCTGGTCAACCTGACGGCTACCTAAGAAGTTAGATACGTCTTTCTGGAACAAACCTACTGACGCATAGCTTGTTGGATCGTAATACCACTCAAGTGACACATCAGTGTTAGACGATTCCAGCGGTAACAAACCTGGATTTGATGCGCTTGCAGTTGCTGTCGCGCCTAGCAGCGTTGAACCGCCACCGCCACCAAAGTTACTGGCTGACACACCAAGACTACCTAAACCAGCACGAGCAATGGTTTTACTGTAAGAGAAACGACCAATTAAGTCTTCTCTGATTTCCAGTTTTACGTCTAAGCTGGGTAACAGATAATCGTAGCTGTTTTCAGCTGAAGCAAGCGTTGGCGGCACGCTATCATCTACATATGAATTGATGTCGTTGTTATCTTCCCACTGGAAATAGGTTCTACCAACCAGTGACGTTGACGTTACATCAGTTTCTTCATAGCGAAGACCAGTCAGTACGCTGAAATACATATCACCAAGTTCACCATCTAAGGAAACCTGAGCGTAAGCAGCTAATGTATCTTCCTGGATAGTGTCGTCAAACGATAACGCATTTTCAGTACCCGATGGAATTCCTGGATATAGCGCTTCAGCGGCAGTATAAAGCTCACGCGCATCGGCAATAAAACCGTAACCGCCAGGCATTACACTGAAATCATCAAACTCACCAGGCAGGTCGAATGGTTGAATCAGGTCACCAAACTCACCCGGGTTAGCAACGCCCCAGTTACCTAAGGCAATGTTGTTACCTGCGGTTTGCATCGAACGCGATTCCATTTCACGCGCTTCAATACCAAAATCAAAACGGCCATTGTCCAGCAGGTATTCAGCGTCTAATTTAAACTGGGTGATATTTGAACGTTGTGAGGCGTTACGAATACGCGCGATAGATGAACCTACATCACCCGCATCAACCATACCGTTGTTGTTTGCGCCCCTAAGACTGTCGTCATAAACATTTTTATACTGCGGTAAATCCCCGGTATCCCAGAACCACTCACGAGACGTAACAATGGGAGCACCTAATCCAACGGCCAATTCACCAGAGCCACGGGGGCCAGTACCACGGCTATACATTTCTGAATCGTGAGCATCGAAAATAAGGGTGAAATCGTTATTAACCATGTACTTAAAGTTTACACCGAGTGAATCCAGTGTGTTGGTTTGCTCACGCCACTGTTGCTCGTAACCTTCATCCACTCCACCTGGATAAGTTTCAGCTATGTAAATTGGCGTTTTAACTGTTGAATCATCAAACTCAACAGTATCCGTTAAACTGCCTGTTTGTACCCAGTTCGTAATTTCTCCACGCTGTTCTACAATTTCATTTTCGGCAAAGGTGTAGTCTATAGACGCTGTAAAGCTCTCTGTTGGTGCAAATTGCAGGTTTAACTGTAGATTGTCACGCACACGCTGGGTGTTAGAGAACGCATAACGAATATCGTTAGGACGCGCATAGAGCTGCCCTTGCTCAGGAGCGTTGATATAGTTCGCGTCAACGTTGTTCCACATCCGATCGGGATCGGCAATATCATCCCAATAGTCGATATTCCAGTTATTAACAGTCGCGCCTGTATAACCAGAATCACGCTCTTGGTGAATGGCTGCAACGCTGATACCCCAGGTAGCATCGTCATTTGCGTAACTAAGTATTGCAGAGGCTTCAGGCGTGACATCATCACCCGTTCTGTTGGTTGTATCATGAACAGCCTTAACACCTGCAGTGGCTACAAAACCTTCGTTGTCCAGTGGCTTTGCTGTAATAATGTTAATGGTTGCGCCGATACCACCTGTCGCGATATTGGCTTTACCTGTTTTGTATACTTCTACGGCTCTAACCGCTTCAGATGCCAGGTTTTGGAAATCAAATGAACGGGTGTTACCACCACGAGTTGTACCATCTGCGCCTGAACCCGCGCCGTAGGTAATCGCTGCCGGCATTGTACGGCCGTTCAGCGTAATCATGTTATTACCGCCGGCGAAACCACGTACGGTAACCTCTGAACCTTCACCATTTGTACGGCTGATTGAAACACCCGTTATACGTTGCAAAGATTCTGCTAAGTTAGTATCAGGGAATTTACCAATATCTTCCGCGGAGATCGCGTCAACAATACCAGCTGAATAACGTTTAACAGAGGCTGCTTCCTGCAAACTTCCTCGAATACCAGTTACTTCGATAACTTCAGTTTCAGAGTCATTTTGTTCCTGAGCGAATAATGGAGTTGAAATTGAAACTCCTAAGATTAATGACAAACTTGTTGCCAGCTGTGTTTTGGCAAACTTTCTTCTAGACATGTGCTTTCTCCAGATCCCACATTATGTGCGTGTGAATGAGTGTGCTATACCGGTTAAAATTATGTTTTATCCCTGATTATTAGTATGTAAAACTCCAACATATTAACAATCCGATGAAAGCGCTCTCATATTAATTGCGTTTCACTGATAAATTTATAGTTACCCTCTTACCAGTAGCTGGCTACAATTTAACTACTTTATTACCAATTCATTACATAAACGCTAATGTAACGCTTTACATGGTACATAATAGAGTAAGTAGCTATGCATAATCAATCTATGTGCGTTATGTAATTTATCAAATGATTAACTAAATTTTAACAGCGGGCGAACTATTTCATAAAGTTATGGTCGCAAAGCGGCGATAATCAAACAAAATTTACATAATAAATGTAAGTTTGTCGTCTTACGCTTAGACCGAAGAATTGAGCGCTGTTTCATTCTCATGTTAAAAAAAAAACACTGCTGAGAAATCAACCCGCCTTAATAAATGCTTATTTAACAAAGGTATAGCGATATTGCGGTAATCCAACGTTTGTTATTGTACGTTGTCTTAACAAGATAGTACAACCTTCGGTAACTTTTGCAAAGAGTTGTAAAAAGCATTCCAGCATTTGTTATCAGGATGTTCGTTGATGGCGTTTTCTTGCAGCGCTGCTATTTTACGAGTTTTGTTTTTTTCGCGAGCCTGATTTATTTATTTCAGTTATATCAGATGTTCTGACGACTCGCTTTATACCTGTCTTTATCAATGTTGCTAACAGCGACACCTTTGCTATTGCAAACATTTTCCGGCGTTTTGTAAAACAATGCATTGGGAATAACGAATCGTGCCATTGTGAACGACGTCCTTAATAACATTAACAACTCAATGGCCGGGCCACCATCGAGTCGACTACGCATCATGATAATGTAGAAGTCTACCCACAGACGTATGCAACTGAAGCAACTGGGTTAAACAACACGTCAATCTCTTCCTTAACGCATTGTAACGCGCTTTCCTTCATCACTTATCAGCCGCTTCACGGGGTTTTTGGTATGTAATTTTACCGCCGACAATTGTCATTATATTTTGACTGGTTAAAATTTCTTGCTCAGGTACTGTTAACCAGTCTTTGTCGAATATACTAAAATCTGCATATTTACGAACTTCTACCGATCCTCGTAGCGTTTCCTGAAATGCGCCATATGCAGGCCAGATTGTCATCATTTTTAGTGCATTTTTGCGTGACACGGCCTGTTCCGGGTGCCAGCCCGGTCCTGAGGTTCCATCGAGCCGCTTACGCGCTACCGCTGCATAAAACTCAATGCGAGGATCACCGACCTCGACCGGCGCATCGGACCCCGCAAGTATCATTAAGCCTTTTTCGATTAATGATTGCCAGGGGTAAGCGTAGGTCAGACGTTCTGCGCCAAGGCGGTCGCCGGCAAAGTTAAGATCGCCAATTCCGTGACTTGGCTGCATGGAGGGTAATACGGCCAAATCAACAAAACGCTGCTGATCTTGGGGTGTAATGACTTGTGCATGTTCCATACGCCAGCGCAAATCGTTGTTTGTCCACTGTGTTTCAGGCACCGCATTAAAGGCTTCTTCATACCAATCAAGTAACGAGCGCACAGCTCTGTCGCCAATAACGTGAGTCTGAATTTGCACGCCATGTCGCAGGGCGTCATGGAGCACAGGCATCAGAGCCTGTTGAGTAATTCTGTTCATAAAGCCATTGTGAGGTGCATCGGAATAGTTTTCGATTAATGCAGCGCCTCGTGAGCCCAGGGTGCCATCGATAAATACTTTTATGCCGCGCACATCGAACATGTCATCGGCGGTTTTTTCTCTGCCACGTCGGAACCGTTGCTGCGCTTCCAATACGGGTACTGATGCATAGACACGATGCGACATGTTACCTTCGCGGTGGATCGCTTTCATTAGATCCACTAACCGGTAAGACATGCCAGCATCCTGAGTTTGTGTCCAACCCATCGCTGCATTGGCTTGTAAACCTTGTATGAGGTTGTCTGTTAAATATTCGTCGGTGTCCTGAGGGATAATAGCGCGAAAGACATTCATTGCGTTGGCCAGCACATAACCATTCGGTGTGCCATCCGGATCGCGCTCAAACTTACCGCCTTCAGGATCAGGGGTGTGTTTGGTGATGCCCGCCAGGGCAAGTGCTTTCGAATTTACAAGCGCAGAAACACCATCAGCTCGCGGCATATATAAAGGCTTACTGTGAGTAAAAGCATCGACATCATGTTTGGTTAAAAAGCGCTTTTCGTCTGACCATTCCCGTTCAATCCAGCCACGCCCTAATACCCATTCACCATCTGGGACTTTTTCAGCCCAGGATGCAATGCTGGTTACGGTTTCTTTCAAGGTAGGAATACCAAACAAACTTAAGGTTTTGGTTCGGCGCCCCACCCCTTCCACATGCTGATGGCTATCGGTTAACCCCGCATACACGGTTTTTCCGGCTAAATCAAAAATTTCCGCATCGCCGCACATGTAGTCTTCAGCAGCCTGATTGCTACCCACAAAGACGATTTTGTTCCCCAAACTGGCAACCGCCTGCGCTGTCCATTGCTGGTCGTTTGCTGTATAGATAGTGGTGTTAAACAACACTAAATCAGCTTCCAGGCAGCGCTCTGTCTTTGACGCTTGCCGGGTCTGCGCGGGTTCTTTTGCTCCAAACCCTGCTGCGTTGGCACTGATCATCAATAACACGCAGACGCCAATAAGGCAGTATTGCAGACGCATGGATATCTCCCTGTATTCTTTAAACAGCAGCCACATTGCTTGATAATACATTAACTTGGTCTATAAATCGTGAGGACAAACACGCAAAGGCTTTGAATATAATAGTAAATATGATTGACCTATGACTAGAGCGCATTTATGGAAAGAAGTAAGGCAACAACAAGCACTAAGCTTACTCCATAAATGACGTGTTGCGGCTTATATTATGTATCCTTCATTTGAGCGGTCCCACAATTGTCGCTTGGTGGTGCAGGTTTGCTTTGTTTGCTCACGAAACCTGATGAACTGTCACTCTCTTAAGCGATTACGCACATTTTCTTCTCTGTAGCGCGTGTTGTCTTATGTTGAACCAGGTACGCTAGCAAACCGGCATAACCCGGTTCCGCCCCAAACGCTTTGCTTCGTACATTAATTTATCGGCTGCCTCCAGCAGCTTCTTGCCGCTTTGATTAGGTTGAAGTTGCGCCACACCAAAGCTCGCGGTGATATCGTTGAGCGAATCGTTTGTACGCTTATTTACCACTGTTATTTTTTCAATAGCTCTGCGCATAACATCAGCCCTGTGTCTTGCCTGAGCCAAATTCGTATTAGGCAGCAAAATAACAAACTCTTCACCGCCAAACCTAAAAGCATCAGCCCCTTCACGGCAATGTGCCTTTAATTTCTTGGCGACAGCTTTTAATACAATATCGCCCATAAGATGACCAAAGCAGTCGTTAATTTTCTTAAAATGATCCACATCGACCATAATCAATGACAACGTTTCATTTTTAAGATTAGCCGCCAACTCAGCATCAAAATAGCGACGATTTCGCAGTCCTGTGAGGGCGTCATAGTAGGCCTCTTTTTCGGTTTCCTGAAGTTGCCCCCGCAACTGGGATATTTCTTTTTCGGCGTTGGCTAACGCAGCGTTAAACCCCAGTGTACTTTGCCTGATTTGCTGGGTCTCTTTGACCATGTTGCGCACCAGCCCCATGACTTCTTCAATGCTCCAGCCTTCTTTTTCAACTTTATTCAGATCTTCGATACAACCATCCATAGAGCGGCTAAAGCTTTGCGTGTCAGAACGGGTATCATTGACGTTCTGAGAGAGCTCTATAAGCATCGCCTCCAGGGTTTGGCGGAGTTGCCAGGCATCCACTTCCTGCGATTCAGCTAAATAGTTTCGGTACCATTCCTTTGCTTTCACATCGGAAATAACCTGTTGGTTTTCAATAGTTGCATCTATCGACGCATTTAATTCCGGCGACTCATTGCTGACATAGGTATACCAAATAGCATAATTGGTCGGAATAGGTGGCAGATTATGCTTGATCAACAACGGAATTGTTTGTTTTAGCGTCGCAAATGACGTTTCTAACTCTTTTGACATAATTTAGCGTCTGCAGATTACTCAACATTAAAGTCAGGCAGCGTTTAACTACCAGCCAGTAAGCTAAGTATTACGCAACCGATTTAAAATGCTATTAAAAAATAGCATGTTTGTATTCTAGTTTACTCTAATAGACCTGATTGGTCGTCTGTATATTGATACCGACAGTAACGTTTCAGCCTTGCAAGGTCTTTATAAAGATCCTCGACCACTCATTTATACACGCTGTAGAGTAATCGGAAAACACAGCCCTTTACTTTAATAAGTAATGAGTTACTGCATATTAAGGCGTGTTGATCTTTGCTGCGCATTTATGCAGCAGTCCGTAGTGAAGCTAAAAATTCATAAACTGACTGTCGAGCGTTGATAGGTGTCTGAATGCTTCTGTATTCGATGCACCGAAGCACAATGACCGTAGTATGTTTTGCTGAGCCAATACATTTAGCCATACCACAGTAACTTCGGGTAAACTTTAACTGTAAGCCCGGTATGTATATGACATTCGCCAGTCAGTAACGCATAAAACAAATAGAAAACAGATAGCTATGTAAATAATGGAACCGCTCAATCTTGTTAACCTCATACAGGCAGCTACCGTCGGCGTCTCCTCTTTGGGCGGCGTATTGTTATGGCAAAAAAGCCATTTACGAGGGATTGCCTTGCTAGTTTGGTTTACCGCTTTCGCTTCAGCGGTAAATATACTCGAAGAAACCGGCATCACCCGCGATATTTACCTGATTAGCCCTGTTTTTATCATGTTCTTTGGGCCCGCTGTGTATTTAGCGGTAAAACACGCCACTCACAGTAACTTTAAAGCCAGTGACTGGCTGCACTTGTTGCCGGTGTTGCCAATTTTGTTTTTTACAGCGGAAGTGGCCGCCGTAATCGCCGTTGGTACTGTGTGGCGCGTTATTTACGCCTATTTTACGGCCCGACTGCTTATACACTATAAACAGAAATTAGATGAACAACGTTCTGACGCTGACGACTTTTCTTTGAACTGGCTACTATGGCTTATTGTGGTGACTGCGCTGTTTAACTTTGTTGATTTGGTCCGGCTCAATAGCCAAATATTGATATCGCATGAGCTCAATATATTCGGGCAAGGAATCAATAATGGCGTGTGGTTGCTTGCAACTTCTATCATCATCGTTAAGTTCGTCGACCAGAATATGCTGCCCCGTCCCGTAAAAAATGTATCAGTACAGGTAAAACAGCATTCGCCAGGTAATGAGGATTACCAGTCAATCTTTAATGAACTGGACAGACGGATACAAAAAGAAAAGTGGTTTCTCCAGCTACGTTTAACGCTGGCAGATATCAGCGAGTTAACGGGGCTACAAACGCGGGAGATTTCCAGAGCAATCAATACCGTTACCCACAAGTCCTTTAATGAATACATCAATGACTATCGGGTTCAGCACGTGTGCCAGGCGCTGGATAAGCAAACGTCAATGTCACTGACGCAGTTGTACACTGATGCCGGATTCAGCTCTAAAGCGTCGTTCAATAAGGTATTTAAAGAAAACATGGGCGTAACACCCAGTCAGTACAAGTCTGATAAAAGTACAGGATCGTGATCTTAGACGCTTAATATCAAGAGCTTAGACACGCTTGATGAGTTTTATTGTTAACTTCATAACATCACTGTTTATGGAGTTCATTATGAAACGACTAATCACCCTGTTATGTATTATTGCCACTGCTAGTTGTGCGAAAACCTCAATAGCCACCACACAGGATAACTCTTTTGTATTAACTAACATTAATATCGTTGATACAGAACATCACACCATTCACCGCAACAAATCAATACTGGTTAATGCCGGGAAAATACAACAAATTGCTGAGACAGCAACCGCCTTACACCCCAAAACCGGGAGGGTCATTGATGGTAAAGGTGGTTATGTCACACCGGGCTTAATCGACATGCACGTGCATATGTACGAAAAAGCAGCATTCACAATAGCATTAAGCCACGGTGTTACCCATGTACGTATCATGAATGGTGTGCCGGATCAGTTGCACTGGCGTGATCAGGTGGAGGCAGGACAATTGATTGGTAGCAGCGCAACAGTGAGCAGCCCTATAATATCTGCATACAACGACGCACCATTGCATCATACTGTGCATACTGTCGAACAGGCTCAAAACGCGGTTACTCAGTTTAAGGCAGCCGGATATGACTTAATAAAAGTGTACGGCAATTTGAGTGAAGGCGCTCTCACAGCAATAGTAGTAGCCGGCAGGCAGCTAGCCATGCCTGTTGCCAAACATGGTCCTCATGCCTCCGGGGATATGCCGGTGACCGCCCTAACCGGATTGCAGTCATTAGAACATGTTGAAGATATTTACCAGGGCCCGCTCAACCATGAATTTGCGCCGCATCGGTTACCCGCTATTGCCGAGGCAATAAAATCCACGGGTGTCCCTGTTACACCTACGCTCAATATCTACTACCAACTCACTATGCTCAGTAACGAAAAAGACACATTTCTTGCCTCAATACCTACCAACTATACTTCTGACATAATTGCCTTAGAAGCGTCTCAAAATCAGGTGAAACGGTGGTTATCGGCATCAGAAAACATGGCACGTCACAATCAGAAAACGTTTAAGTTCTTACAGCATATTACTGACGTATTAAGTGATACAGGTGTTCCGTTGTTAGTGGGGTCAGATTCTGGTGTATTACTCTCACCGCATGGATTAGCTACACACAACGAAATGCGTTTAATGCATCAAGCAGGGCTAAGTGTCTATGAAGTGCTCGCAGCGGCAACCATTAATCCTGCCAAAGCGCTGAATTTACACAATGAAATCGGCAAAATCGCAGAGAATTATGCCGCCGACTTTATTTACTCTACTGCCAACCCTGTTGAGGAGATGAGCGTACTTACCTATCCGGATGCAGTGATAAAAAAGGGAGTCTGGTATTCTAAGGAGCAATTAACGGCGTTACGGGAAAATGCCATCGAATCAAGAAGTGTCTGGGCAGAGCTCAGCACGCTGATTAAGGCTTTATAAGGGCGTTCGATTTCGTCTATAAACGCTAACAAGCACTGCAAAATGGTCCACAAGTGTCTGAACGCAAAGTAATGCTCAGGCTTTTTTGTTAACCAACTAATGCAATATATTTTGCAGACATAGCAAAAAATCGACACACGCAAAAAGGCAAGGTTATTCACCTTGCCTCTGAGAAAGGGTAATGCTCTTGGGTTCAGACAGGAATTAACAGCGACTTATGTTCTGCGAGAACGTCTGAAAAACACGACTGATACAGCAAAAAATAACAATGCCAGAGGATTGAGTGAGCCGCCAGATGAACCGCCGCTTGAGGGAGGGTTTTGACCGCCACCACCGCTGCTGTCAATCAACGTATTTGGTACCGGGTTTAAATCAGGGTTGGTTTCGGTAGCGGCATCTGTCACCACAATATCCGTAATGATCACGAAATTATTCTCATCAGGCTCAACACCGCTTGACGCATCTTCCGCGCTGTAATCGATAAGTGGTATGGAGCTGGCCGCGCCACCGAGATTAAACCGAGGTAAATCACTGATTTCATCAACGATAGTCATGCCATCATCGATAACCTGACCAAAAACAGTAAAGCCACCGTTTTGAACATCTAAGTTCTGGCTATTATCGCCCAGGTTAATAAACCATTGCGATGTGGCGCTGTTTGGATTATTGGCCAGTTTTGCCATTGCAATAGTGCCTCGAACATTAGACAACTCAGGCTCGTTGGTCACTGGTGTTCCGGTCGGTACATTATCCAGCGGTAATTCATTGTTATAAGTAAAGCCGCCGCCCTGAATAACAAAACCTGGCTCAAGGCGGTGAATTACGTTGTTGGCATAGGCGCCAGAATTAACGTACTCAAGAAAGTTCTCAACGGTTTCAGGGGTGTCCTGATCAAAAAGATTGACACTGATGTTACCCATGTTGGTGCGAATTTCTACGACTGTTGCAGCGGCGTGGGAACTGACCAGCGCAGCTGTAATCAAAGCAAGTATTTTTTTCATCATGACTTATTTTGCTCTTTATACTATTAAGTGTGTTTTGACTTTTCGGAAGGTTACCATGGGTAACCGTTAATTCTGTATCAATTTGTAATCCTCAAAACTCTGTATATATAGCTGATACTATGCCAGCAAGCATAAGCGGCCGAAGTGCCGGACCAGTTAATTCGCCTCCTCCGATTGTAGTTACAAACTGGCTGACATCCTTTATGATTTGCGTTCAAAAATAAGGAGACGTCATGTCGAAAAAAATATATTGCATTGCCCAGTTCTTACCCAAACCCGGACAAGAACAAGCGCTATTTAAGGTGTTGCAGAGCCTTGAGCCGAATACGTTACGGGAAGAAGGCTGTTTTCAGTACATTGTTACTCGCCAACTTAATAGCCCCTTTGCGGAAGGTAAAAGTTTCCCGATTGCGTTTAATGAAATCTGGGCTGATATGGCAAGCTTCGAAGCACACTGCCAACGTCAGGAAATCAGTGACTTTTTTGCGACATATTGTCAGGCAGAAGATGGCTTAGCGGCAGATTGGAATGTATGTATATATACCGATGAGCCTGAAAACTACGATGCCCCTGAGCTGACCTGACTCATAGCCTGACTAATCAATGCACTTTGGCCCTTCCAAAGGTTAAAACAGCGCCTGTGTTACCTCGATACAGGATCGTAAGTCATCCTGCCATTGCCTGGGGCAATGTTCGCGGCTTGCTTTGGTATATCTCTATCTATACATTGTTCAAAAATGGTTTATGTAGAGCAAACGCCTGATGACTTATCGAACGCTGTTTTCTGTTGGTTTATTTCTATTGATGTTGGCATCATGCAGCCAACAACATCCGCGTCCGGGCGAACTCCCAGCTGTATCTCAACCTATGCATCTTTGGTATGATGAACCCGCCTCCGAGTGGGTTGAAGCATTACCGGTTGGCAACGGTCGCCTGGGAGCTATGGTTTATGGTCACCCGATGCATGAACGAATACAACTGAATGAAGAGACTCTCTGGGCCGGCGGGCCAGGCAATAATATCAGTGCAGAAACAGCAAGCGCCATACCGATCATCAGAAAACGGTTAGATGAAGGAAAATTTACCGACGCGCAACAATACGCAGACCAGCATATTTCTTCGCTTAACCAGGGAATGCCTTATCAGACCGCTGGCAATTTGCTTATGGACTTTCCTTCCCATGACAACTTCACCGACTACCAGCGCAAACTGGATATTAGTGAAGCCGTTACTACGTCGACCTACTCTGTAAAGGATGTTCGCTACACACAAACGGTTTTTTCATCGTTTACCGATGACGTCATTGTCGTGCATCTTTCGGCCGATACCCCGGAGAGGGTAAGCGGGACGTTTTCGTTTGAAACACCGCAACAACACAACATCAATACAGAAAACAACAGGCTCGTGGTACATGGGACCACAGGCGATCACGAAGGTAAAACCGGTAAAGTTCGCTTTACCGCACTGGTAGATGTGCAACCAAGCGGCGGCACTCTTACTAAAAATGCCGATTCAATCACGGTAACCAATGCAGATGAAATTGTTATACGTATTACCATTGGTACTAATTTTGTGAACTATAAAGATCTGAGTGGCGATCCGAATGAAGTGGCGTTATCGACATTGTCCGCGTCGCTCAATAACGATATCAAACAGATGCAATCTGCTCACAGCGAATTCTACCGGCAGTATTTTGATCGCACGCAGCTGTATCTCGGCAACAACGAGAACAGCGCAAAAACCACTGATCTGCGCATAGAAGATTTCGCCACCACCAAAGACCCGCAACTAGCGGCCTTATACTTTCAGTTTGGACGCTATTTGCTCATATCTTCTTCTCAGCCAGGAGGCCAACCGCCAAACTTGCAAGGGATCTGGAATAAAGACATGCATCCTCCCTGGGACAGTAAATATACTATCAACATCAATGCGGAAATGAATTACTGGCCAGCTGAAGTCACCAACCTGAGTGAACTTCACAGCCCCATGTTTGATATGATTCGAGAGCTGGCCGAAACAGGCAAACAAAGCGCTCAGCAAACTTATGGTGCACCGGGCTGGGTTGCTCATCACAATACCGATCTTTGGCGGGTTACCGACCCTATCGACGGGATGGGATCCTGGGGGCTCTGGCCCATGGGCGGTGTGTGGCTTACCCAACAAATGTATGAACACTACCTGTTTACCGGCAACAAAGCCTTTATCATTGAGCAATATCCGGTATTTAAATCTGCCAGCGCGTTTTTTCTTGATCAACTGCAGCCATTGCCGAATTCCGACTGGATGGTGGTATCTCCATCAGTCTCTCCGGAAAACCGCTATCGCGTAGGCGAAGATGCAACGGTTGCCGTAACATCAGGCACCACCATGGATAATCAACTGCTCTTTGATTTGTTTACGCGCACCATAGAAATAGCCAGGTTAAGTGGCGACGACTCCGGTTTTATCCGCCAGGTTGAAGCGATGCTTGCCAACATTCCGCCCATGCAAATCGGTAAATTCGGGCAGTTGCAGGAATGGATTGAAGATTGGGATGACCCGCAGGATCAACACCGTCATATTTCGCATTTATATGGCCTGCATCCTTCAAATCAGATTTCTCCGTACCGAACGCCAGCTTTGTTTGCCGCTGCCAAGCAAACCCTGCTGCACAGGGGCGATCCTTCAACCGGTTGGTCTATGGGCTGGAAAGTGAATTTCTGGGCACGCATGCTTGATGGTGATCACGCCTATAAACTGATAACAAATCAGTTGAGTCCGTCGCGACAATCCGGATTCAGCGAGGCGGGTGGAACCTACCCCAATCTTTTTGATGCGCACCCGCCGTTTCAAATAGACGGCAACTTCGGTTGCACTGCAGGAATTGCGGAAATGCTTATCCAAAGTCATGACGGGGCAGTGCATATTTTGCCTGCACTGCCATCGGCCTGGCCGGATGGCTACATAAAGGGCCTGCGCGCCCGGGGTGGCTTCGAGGTAGACATCGAATGGCAAAAAAACAAAGCAACGCGGGTATGGCTAACCTCTGAGCTGGGTGGCACAGTGAGATTGCGTTCGTATGTACCTTTAAGTGGCACTGGCCTGCATAAAGCCAGTGGCGACAACCCCAATCCGCTGCTGCAAACACCTGTGATTAAGGCGCCGGTTATTCATACTCAGAGTCGTCCGCCAATGACAGAATTACAGCAGGTATATACCTACGACCTTAAGACGCTACCAGGAAAACGCTATGCGCTGATGGCCAGGTAATGTCCAGCATCAGGCATTATGGCAGTGCTCTGATGGCTTGTTGTAAGCCGGGCATTAGTGCAAGTAGTCTGTCCTGCTGACTGTTTGCAAAGGTAGTATAAAGTGATTGAAAAAATGCTTTCTTGTTATGCCGCTGCGCCAGTCCGGCTGGTGACTGAAACACCGCCGGCCAATCGTCATAGCCTTTTGGCTTGCTGTACTGTACCAGCCACTGCTGCCAAACCTCGATGTCCACCTCAGGACTCAACACGTTAAACGCAAAGGCCCGGGCCAATCGCGCCGGCTCATCATAAACATAAAAATGCAGTGGCTTATTTGGCAGCAACGCCTGACCGATAATGTCGCCAATTTGTTGATGCTGCTGAGCAGACAATAACGGGTTCAGTGCAAGTTGCAAAAGAACATCAGCACTGTGGGCAACGCCATGACGCCAGCCGGACTCTGCGTCGAATCCGCGGTAGTCCTGCAGCTGTGCTACGTAACCGGCAATAGCATCCAGCGCTTGTTGCCGTTGTGCCGGTTCAAGATAAGCATTGATACGGTCGGCCCGCATAACTTCGCTGTAGGCCAGCACAACAAATGGCAGGAACACCCCGTGTTCATCGTTACGCTGCCAAGTTAAGTCATTGGTGAGCCGTTCGAACAATGCTAGCTGCTGCGTCCGGGTAAGCTGTGTATTTCGCAGCAGCGCAACAACACCTTCATAGCCAATAGCGTCTCGCAACTTCGGATCAGGTTCGGCCAGACAGGCATAGAGTTGTGCCAACAATCCTTCGTCAGCCGCCACGGCATTAAATTGATTGGCTTTCAACACTTGCCAGTGAGCTATATCAACTTCATTGTCAGTGCAACCAGGTGCATTCTGAGCAAGAGCAGAGACAGACAATAACATTGAGCTTAACAGTACGGCCATTGCTGGGGCTCCCGATGTAGACGCCCAAAAAGGATATTTCGCTCAATAATAAGCAAAAGCCCCGGCAATTTACCAGGGCTTTTGGTTTCAAAATATGACTGGTTGGGCTTATTGCTCTAAGAACTCATCGCTTAAGTACAACTCGTCATTACTGTTAATACCGACTTTACGGTTTAACACATCCTGGGCAATTTCCTGCGCCTCTTTTAATGAATGCATTTTATACGTGCCACACTGATATTCGTTAAGTTCAGGAATGTCAGACTCACTTTGTACTTTTAGTACGTCGTTCATGGCCGCCAGCCAGGCTTTAGCAACCCGCTCTTCTTCCGGCGTGCCAATCAGGCTCATATAAAAACCTGTGCGACAGCCCATTGGTGACAGATCAATGATCTCAACATCGTTAGCATTTAAATGCTCACGCATGAACCCGGCAAACAAATGCTCCAGCGTGTGAATACCTTTTTCCGATAAGGCTTCTTCATTGGGCACACAAAAGCGCAAATCGTAAACCGTGATCGGATCGCCATTGGGGGTGGTCATTTTCTTGGCAATGCGCACAGCCGGCGCATGCATGCGGGTATGATCAACGCGAAAACTATCGAGTAATGGCATGATTAAATTCCTTCATTGTTGGGCCTTCATCACTGAGTAATACTGTGTTTAACGTAATGCTGGCCAAATCAGATTCATTCGCTGTATTGTACATTAACTATCGGCGATAACCTACCATCTCAGTACGCTCGTCATGGCAACCGGGCACCAGTCAGTGTAATCTGTCATACATCGTATTGAGTTAACGGGTTATCCCTATGAAAAAACAAATTCTGGTACTTACCGCTTGTGCAATGTTTTTAAGCGGCTGTGGTCGCAACGAAGTGGCTGACGTGTCTTTAGGTTTATTTACCACCAAAGATGTCAAAATCGATACCTTTACCGATCCCCTCGTCAGCGGTGTGACCTGCCATGTGGCGAGTATTGAAGCTAATTTAAGCTTAGCCGATCCCTCTGATAGCTCTATTGCCTGTCGTCAGACCGGTGAAATCACTGCCGCAATGATTGCCTCTATCGATAAATCAAAATCAGGGGATGTGGTGTTTTCAAAATCAAAAAGTGTTTTGTTTAAAAACATGAAAATTCGGCGCATTTTCGACGCATCAAGCCAAACCCTGATGTATTTATCCTATTCCACCAAAGAAACATCGGGCAGCTTTAAGCACAGCTTGTCAACGGTTCCTTTATGGGGAACGCAGGCTTACCAGACACCGCAGGTCGCAGCAGCACAAGACTAACGCACTCAGAAAAAACAAACGACAAACATTGACTACAATGTTTGTCGTTTTATCTGACCTGCGGTTTTAATCTGGCTACTCTAAAGCCGACCAGTCAGTTCTATTCTGCAATACAATCAGTAAAGTTCGAAGACAGGCCTGCCTTCGGCATCAAACTTTACTTCCATGACGCGGGCATGGCGATTTGGATCGTACAAAGGATCTTTAACGATTTCGTCCAGTGGTCGAGTGTCTGTTTCAGGCACAACCGAAGGCTCACCCACTGCATGTTCGTAATCACGAGCATGGTAGATACACAGCGGCGTTTCACCGTCTTCAGCTACCGTAAAACAGTTGTGGCCGGGTCCATAGATTTTTTTATCGTAATCGGTTTCAAGCACCGGATACCGGGTTTTCGCCCACGAGTTGCGGTCTAGCAAGTCAGCATTTTCGTCGGCTTCCATGTAGCCCATGCAGTAACAAGCCCCCGTAGCACTGGCCGAAAACGCAATAAAGATTTTACCGTTATGTTTGATCACAGCAGGGCCTTCGTTTACCCAAAAATCAACCCGCTCCCAGTCGTAGTCGGGAGTCGTTAGCATAAACTGCACGGTTTTAAGCTTGATGGGAGATTCCATCTCGGCCAGATACAAGTTCGAGGCTGCAAACTGACCACCGGTTTTCTCGGCCCAACAGAAATAACGTTTGCCGTGATTCTCAAAAATCGTCGCATCAAGGGAAAAGTCAGTAAACGATTTATCATCCCCTTCAGCCGCTTGCATCATGCCGAGCTCAACCCATTCATCGTTGAGAGGATCTTGTCCTTTACACTCAAGCACATAGGGGCGTAGCGCCCAAATATCGTCTTCCTCACTGGCAGCAAAATAGATGTACCATTTACCATCGAGATAATGTATCTCCGGCGCCCATATATGGCGACTCATCGGCCCGCTCTCGTGCTTGAACCATACATCAACGGTTTCAGCATCTTTAAGGCCTGCCAGTGTTTCAGCCTTTCTTAACTCAATGCGATCGTAGGTCGGTACTGAACCTGTAAAATAATAGTAGCCGTCGCTATGTTTATGCACAAAAGGGTCGGCACGTTGTTCTACTAAGGGCTTATTGGTTTTCACTGTCATCTTTTAACCTGATTATTACTCTGCATAAGGTGATGTCATTTGTAATACAAATTGTATTCAGGGCGCAAAGATAACATTTTTTTCGCCGGTGATGCCAAGGATTTAATTCATTCAAACTCTGTAATTCCGACCGCTCCTGCGTCCAGCACGGGATTTAACCCTGATCTTTATTTAACCAGGCGGTTCGCATTTGCCAAAATGAATTGGAGAGTCTTATATGCCCTCTGTGTATGTCAGCTTTCTTTACAAAAGGAAAAAGTACGCCATGACAACTGCAAATAGAGAAACCATAAGCAATTGTTTTAAAAAATATAAAAATAACTAAAGTAAATAATGGCCCAATAAATGCAACATTTTGATAACATTTTGTCATTGATTTTTTTGAGGCAACCATGAAAAACCTTACTATCAAGGCAGTAGCAGCAACTGCGTTGCTGGCAGCGAGCGCAAGCTCAGCAAATGCAGCATTAATTACTTTCCAGGCGACAATTCGCGATTTCTCATCAACCCACCCTGATTTTGAAAATAACGGCGCGAATGGATCAGGATTAGTTACTGGGCTGGTGGCTGACACGCTGGGCGCTGATGGCAATCCTGTCTACGTGGGTGGCGCCACAATGTCCACACAAGCAAATTTCGATCAATGGTACAATGACGTCACTGGCGTAAATTACACATTTACCAAAAGTATTACTGCCACAGAAACGAGCGCTGGATCAGGTATTTATACCTACTCGGAGAATAATTATTTCCCACTGAGCAGTTCAGAAGGTTTCGGTAACCAAGGCCTCGCCAATAATTATCACTTTACCACTGAGATCCGCACCCTATTTACCTACACAGGTTTTGGTGCTGGCAGCGACTTCTCCTTCAGCGGCGATGACGATGTATGGGTATTCATCAATGGTGAGTTAGTGATCGATCTTGGTGGTATCCACGGCGCCGCTAACGGCGACGTAGATATCGATAGTCTTGGTCTTACTATTGGTGAGGACTACACGCTGGATATTTTCCAGGCGGAACGTCAGACCTCAGGTTCATCATTCAGTTTTACAACAGCAGCACAATTGGTAAGTGCTGATCCTGTGAGTGAACCAAGCTTGTTTGCACTTTTCTTCGCCGGTTTAGGCGGACTGTTTATCGTTCGGAAAAAACGTAAAACCGCATAATAGTATATGTCCAATAGTAAGGCCAGGTGCCAGTGCCGGACGCTCACTTTCCATTCATTTGCAGGGAATTACCTTTTCCCTGCATCTTTCACACTGGTTACACGATAACTCACAGAGGTCGCTCGTAAGTCCAGAGGGCTGTTTTCATCATCTATCGACACTTCCGAAAAGATATTATTCATAATAGGCAAAAAAGCCCCCCCTTCTCTCAATAATCGGCAAAGCGTTGACTGAAAGCACTAACAACTGTTTCTAAAGCACTATGACAGCTGCGAATGGGATGCCTTCATTTTTACTTGTAATGCCGACATCCAGAAACAATATATGCAATTGGTTGTCAGCGTTATGTAGCCTGTTACCGGGCTACCAAGAGCTTCCTTGCTCTAAGGGTGTGACATGGTGCATTGATATCTCCTGGCGAGTGACTTCTTTGCCTTGGCCGGCGTTAAGGAGACAAACACGAGGTTATAAACTATTTAGCCACCGAATCGGGTAATGGCTGATGCTTGCGCGCTGCAGCGGTTCTGGTCGATTTTCGCTGCGGCCAAAACCTTAGCCCAAACAAGCCGCTTACAATAGGAATTCGTTTGACTACTTCATAGCCAACGGCGCAGCCAGCACAGGTTAACAAGATGATGAGTATCGCCTCGGGCCCCGCATGCAGATTGAGTGGCATAAGCGCTACGGCCAGTAAAATAATCAACGTCTGGTGAAAAATATAATAAGGTAAGATAGCCCAGTTAAGGTAGGTCAGTAGCTTACTGCCAGAACGTAAATAGCGCCCTGCATAGCCCACCAGCATTAAAATCCATCCCCATAAGTTTAATGCCAGTAAAATGCCAATAATATAGCGCACATACCATAGTTGATAGGTAGCCTCTTCAAGGGCAAGATAGCCATGCCGATCAAGCACAATTAAGCTGTAACCCACTATCGCAAAACCCAAAAACCAGCGACGATGGTCGATCACTTTTTGCCAGATCACTGGCATGCTGGCGAGCAGATAGCCAGCCACAAAGGCAAGTAAATATTTACCATGATTATACCAGTCGCCAATAAGCGCATGGGTAGACGGATAATCAGCGCGCAATGCATACCAGATAAAGGCCATTGCACATACCAGCATGACCATGAGCAGTTTAGCGGGCATCTTGTTGAACTGCTCAGCAAGCAAGTTAAGTAATGGCGAGACCATTAACGCCAGCAGAGAATAGAGCCACAGATAAGGTAAAAACCACAAGTGATTCCAGGTAAGCAAACCAATATCAGACTGCTTATGCGGTGCCAGTGTCGTATCCAGATTAAAATATTCTTTCATAAACGCAGCATAGCTGCCTTCATACCCAATGCCGTACACCAGTTCGTAATAAAGCTGGGGCGGCACAACCACCGCCATCCCAAACAATAACGGGATCATGAGTCGCTTAGTACGCAGGCTAGCGAGTGCCCAGCCAGAATAGCGTTCTCTAACCAGGGCCAGGGCCATGGCGGAGATAAAAAACAGCAATGACATACGCCATTGGTTGCTCATGACCATTATGTCCTGCAACCAAACGTATTGGTCGTCACTTTTGAGGTGAAAACCCCATTCATACACGTAGTACATGCCTACGTGATACAAAATGAGTAGCCCAAATGCCAGTGTACGCAGCCAATCAATATCATGTCGCCGTGTATGCATGAATAATCCTTACTGTTAAATAGAGCAGGCAGTGCATCAAATTTGTCTGGCATTCGCTACAAAACAGGTATAAGCGGGTGCAATGAGTGACTAATGGCAGGCCCCTGGGCTAAACGGCGGGATAAACGGTTGCTATCAGGCGTTTAAAACGCAAAGATATGCGCTCGGAAATCAGGATTGGTTATATGACACATAGCACTTCAGTTATTTACAGGCTGACACAGCGTATTGATCGCCACGCGCAGCGATTCGCACTGCTGGCAATCGCGCTCTATCTGCTAATAAACAATTCAGTCAATGCGACATCCACCTGGATGGAGGCTACCCGCCATGGTGAGACCTCTCTGAGTATGTGGGAGCCCTTTGTGTGGGAATACACCAGCGCTGTTGCCACGATACTCTGTTTGCTGCCGGTGTTCTGGCTATGGCAACGGTTTCCACTGCGTTTCGCACAACCGGGCAAACAACTGGTTGTGCACTTTCTGGCATCACTAGCATTCAGTGCCAGCCATGTGGGCCTGATGGTACTGCTGCGTGAACTCATTTATAGCGGCCTTGGCGGCGACTATAACTTTGGACCCTGGCTACGTGAGTTTATCTATGAGTACCGCAAAGATATGCTCGGCTATATAAACTTTTTGGTGCTTTTTGCGCTGTGCCGGTTTGCTTATAGCCGCATAAAAGGCGAGGCTAATTTAATTAGCGAGAATGACTTTTCTAAAAGTCAGGGTGGTCCTGATAACGTATCCCAAACCAGCTTGCCATCTACGCCTGAGCATTTACTGGTAAAAAAACTCGACAAAGAATTTTTAGTTAAAGTGGCTGATATCAAGTGGATGGAATCCAGTGGCAATTACGTCAACCTGCATGCCAATGGCGGCGTATATCCCATACGAGCAACCTTAAGTAAACTTACCGATACCCTGGCCGAACGAGGTTTTGTGCGAGTACACCGCAGTTACGCGGTCAATTGTCATGAAATTAAGTCTGTCAGCTACAACAATAGCGGCGATGGTGAAGTAATGCTTAATACAGGGCAGCAGGTCAATTTATCCCGCCGTTACAAAGATAAACTCAAGCAATGCTGGTCAGAAGAATAAACGTGCGCAGCGTAAACCCAATAAAAATTACAAAGAAGGTACTACAGTGATACTTGCAAACCTCTCAATGCTAGATATCAGTTTAATTTTGCTTATCGGATTTATGGTGGGTTTGGCTAAAGCGGGTATCCATGGCACAACCTTGCTGTCAGTGCCGCTTTTAGCACTGATGTTTGGCGGCAAAGCGTCTTCAGGGCTTATGCTACCCATGTTGATTATGGCCGACGTATTTGCTGTGCATCATTATCACCGACATGCCAACTGGCAGTTTTTAATCAAGCTCTTTCCTGCAGCCATTGTGGGGGTATTGCTTGGCACCTGGCTGGGCGAGAAAATCGACGATGCACTCTTTGTGCAAATCATGGCAGGCATTATTTTTGTGAGCGTGGGGCTAATGATTTGGCTGGAACGCAATAAAACCAAAGTCCCTGATTATACCTGGTTTGCCGTAGGCACCGGCACACTGGGCGGTTTTACCACAATGGTGGGAAATCTCGCGGGCTCGGTAATGGCGGTTTACCTGCTCAGTATGCGGTTGCCTAAAAATGTGTTTATAGGCACTGCCGCCTGGTTTTTTCTGGTCATCAACCTGTTTAAAGTGCCTTTTCATGTGTGGGTTTGGGAAACTATTACCTGGGATAGTTTTAAACTAAATCTGATGACACTGCCGGTTATCATAGCCGGTGTTTACACTGGGATTTGGCTGGTTAAAAAAATCAGTGAGCAACATTACCGTTGGCTGGTGATCATCATGACATTGGTCGCGGCCGCAGCATTATTACCGCAATAATGCTTACAACCACTGCTTAATCCAACGTATTTCCTGTTTAACTGAGGTGTGACCGGCTATTTGTCGGCGCACCGACAAATAGTACCCGCGCTCAGGCACCATTAAACTGGTCGGCTCCACAACACGCAACAAGCCATTGCTTAATTGCTCTTTAACCAGCGCTTTTTCGAGCAATGCTACACCCTGATGATTCAGCGCCGCCTGCAGGAGTAATATTGTATGGCTGAAATAGGTTTGACGTTTAATACTTAGTGCTGGATACACTGTTGCCTGCCACTGCGCCCATTCGTTGACGTCTTCAAGCGTGAGCAAGGTCGCATTAGCCGTCCAATGCTCTGTACCCTTTGTAATTTTAGCCAGATAAGCCGGACTACAAACTGCGATGTATTCCTCACGTTGCAGTAATTCACTTTGATACTGCGGATCGACAATGCGCTGACCAAGCACCATATCGAGCCCTAATGTCACCGGATCGTCATTACACTGCAACATGCGTACGCGCAAATCAGACTCAGTGCCAGAAATATCTCTTAAACTGAGTGCCTGGGTAAAGCGGTTCATGGCCAACGCACTGTCGACGCCGATATTTATCGTGGTGAGAGCCTGATTTAAAAACTGTGTGGCAAGGGTATCGATTTCGGCAAAATGCTGCGCCAGCGCATCGGCAAACTGCTTTGCTTGTTCATTCAGAACCATTTGACGGCCGTTTTTACAGGTCAGCGGAAAACCGCATAACTGCTCTATACGACGCAACTGATGGCTTACCGCACTGACTGTAATATTCAGCGAATTCGCCACGTCAGACTGGTTGCCAAAACGGTGTAATAACACCAGTAACTGTAATTGCTTATGGGTGAAGATATGCTTCATAGTTGATATAAACTCAAATAAAACGATGAATTAATCAATTTTATTAAGACCGGGAATCGCTGAAAATTCATTCTTTATTTGTTGAAGGAGCTATTATGAAAACGATTTTGCGTTTAGTCATCCATAAAATCATTGTGTTTATTTCAAGTATTGTATTGGGTTATGGTTATCTGAGTAATGCCGCTTATGCTGAGTCAGCCCATTTTTGCGGCGATGCCTTGCCCATGCAGTCACAGCGGCTTGAATCGATAATTCCGGCACTTTACGGTGTGGTATCAGGCGCTGCCGGTGATACCAAGGACTGGCAGTTGATGGCTGATCTGTTCGCGCCGACCAGCCAGATAATTCCCGTCTTTCATGACGAAGGAGGTCTGCCGCAAATACAGACGCTCACGGTTGCCCAGTTTACCGCGCTCAATAAGCAAATATTCAAAGACATCAACTTTTACGAAACGGAGGTCAGTTCTCAAATATTTCAGGCTGGTCATATGGCAACCATACTCAGCCATTATGAATCGCGGGACGCCATAGATGCGCCGCCCTACTCCGAGGGGATCAATACCTTTCAGTTGCTTAACGATGGCCGCCGCTGGTGCGTGATCTCTGTAACCTGGGATAGTGACAAAGGCGGCCATGCCATTTCGCCCCTCAGCGAACACTGGCATTAATACCTGACTTTACCAATTGGCGTTGGCCATTGAGCACCCGACCAATCACTGTTCGGCGCACCATCACTTCATACAAGACGAAGGATATTGCCACGGTGAGGCCACTGATACTGCAAAGCTTAACTGACCAGTGCAGCGGCAATTCCGCAAACGCGACCTGTAGCCAAACCACTATTGGTAGGTGGATGAGATACAACCAATACGCGCCATCGGCAAAGTAGCGCACGAGGGCGTTTTGCCCACTCAGCCATTTTTTACATACGCCAATTGTCAGTGCCACCAGTGACCACATCATAACGGCATAACACAGCATATACAGTGCTTTCAGATAGGTGTATTGCTCGTGTCCTGGCTGGGCTTCGTACTGAGATAAGACCGCAGCGCCAATGATAGCTAAAATACAAAGGCTAACTTTAGTGCCCGTAATCCGGGCAAATGTTTCAATCCTTGTGGTATGGCGCTGCATCAGCCAGCCACAGCTAAAGAACCCTGTGTAAATAAGCGTGACCGGAATGTGCGGCAGTAGTGATTTATCAGGGGTATCCATACCCCAGTGGTTCATAAACCATAAACAACCTGCTGTGGGCACTGCCACAACAATAATCCCAAACCCTGACTCACACAAAAACCGTGCTGCACGGGCAGCCAGTCCAGATAGCCAAGTGCCAAACACACCTGTTTGCTCAAGCGCAAAGCGAACCAAGAGTACACCGGCTGTAATAATCAATATGTAATATAAAAACCACAGGTGCGTGCCCACAAACAGCTCTTGTGGCAATGTGCTCAGGCTTACAAACCCTTCAAGAAGTGCCGCCCACACGTCGGCATCGCCACGCATGCTTTCACCTCCCATGATCCAGCCTGAAACCAGCAAGGGTCGCAGCACAAACCAGCCAAGCACAAAAGGCACTGCGATGCGCCAAAACCGTGATACCACAAATGTCTGAAGACCTCGGCGTGTCAGCACCATATGACTAAAAAAGCCTGCAATAAGAAAGAACAGTTCCATTCTGAACGAGTGACTTATCAGGGTGAAAAGCGGGATCCACTGACTGGTAGAAATATCCATTACCGCCCAGCCAATAAACATTGGCATGAAGGATAATCCGGCATGGAACACGACACCTAAAAGTAATGCAAAGGCGCGAACCGCATCAAGATAATCCAGCCGGGCTGTGCTCTGAGTTTCTGTCGGGACAGCGTTTGTCTCTTTGCCTGTTGGCAAAGACACATGTGCGGTGGTATTCATGGTGATTCCTTATCTATGCCAGCAAGGCAACAGTTTAGTAAAAGCCAATTTCATCAATCGCAAAATCGTAGCTGCCCTTTTGCATATCAAATGCGGTGATGCTGACACTGGCAAGGGTTTGGGTATTCAGTGGTGTTTGTGCCGACCAGGCGCGCTTCATTTTATTAAACGGTATTTTCACTTCGTGAAACTCACCATCGGCTTTTACTACAATGGGCGCCGCATGATAATCAAAATTAGTAATTTCGGTACTATTAGCCGACACAGACATATTACCGCTGTTGATTTTCACGCGCATACGAATACCTTCATAGGCACTGGCACTTTGTGGTTTGCCCTGAGGGTCCAACAGTAATACGGTGCTGGCCCAACCCGGCTGGCCACGTGGCGGGGCAATATCACCGCTCAAATACATTACGCCATGTTTCACTTTGACACTGCTGGAGGTCCCGCCGCCGGCGACCGTGTCATTCATATGTTGTCTGGGTAAGCCTAAGCTGTTATCCGTTTCTGCACTAAAATCATCAACCACTGATGGCAGTGGATCACTCAATGCGGCACCTGAAAAAGACAGTAGCAAAGCACAGGCTGCACTATTCAATAAAAGGCGGGTTGTAGTATTAAATATTTTCATAATGGTTTTCTCTCCGGTAAAGCGGTTAACATAACGTCAGTGAATAAGCATGCGACACGGTTAATCGTGTGCAGTTAACCAGTAAGTGCCAGGTGTTGAACCAAAAGTGACAGGAAAAATAAAAAATAATTAAATTTGTTGTGTCACCTTTTTTATTTGGTTGGCACTTACAGGTATATCCACCAGCTAAAGATACTTATGAAATTATTTAGTAAGCACCAACCCATAGCCGATGAAAACGATGCTGGCCTGGTAATGCGCTCGTTAGGCGGCGATCGCGATGCCTTTTGTGTAATTGTGAACCGCTATCAAAACCTGTTGTGCTCTATTGCATACTCATCGGTGGGTGATTTTAAATATAGTGAAGACATTGCTCAGGAAGCTTTTGTAGAGGCCTGGCGAAAGCTCGACACCTTAAGTGATCCTAAAAAACTTAAAGCCTGGTTATGCGGCATAGTGCGCTTTAAAGTGAGCCGCTACCGCCGCAAAACGGCAAAACAGTCAGAAACAGAAAGCGTCGAACTGAGCGATATCGACACTACACCGATCACTGAAACAGTACTTGATGACGAGGCTATTGCAACGCAGCAGCAAACATTGTTGTGGAAAGTGCTTGATCAAATGGAACCTACATACCGAGAACCACTGGTTTTGTTTTACCGTGAAGAGCAGTCTGTGCAGCGTGTTGCAGAACAGCTCGAATTGTCTGAAGACACGGTAAAACAACGCCTTTCCCGCGGCCGAAAAATGCTCAAAGCAGCCATGAGTCGCTTTGTTGAAGACGCACTGGAAAACAGTAAGCCTGGTGTTGCTTTTACGACCGGTGTTTTAGCGGTTATCAGTAGTATTGCCCCTCCTGCTAAAGCCGCTGCATGGGGAGCAGGTGCTGCTAAAGCCGGTTCATTTTTCAAGCTGGCTTCTGTATTTACGGTGCTGGCTATCGCGTCTGGCTTTATCAGCACATTTTTTGGTCTGCGTACGGGGTTAGATCAATCGAGAACAGACAACGAGCGTAAATTGGTGATAAAAATTGTCATAGCGTTTATCGGCACGGCATTGATGTTTACATGCGCTATGCTGCTATTAAAGCAGTTAGCAATGACCTATTCTGGCCACGCCGCGCTATTCACTGCTGTTTCCCAAGCGATGCTATTTATTTTTATTTTCAGCTACTTCTTTTTAGTGCACAAAATGCTGGAAAGCTCCAAAGTATTAAGAGCGCGCGAGCGACTATTTTACCCTGATGCATTTCTACATGACGCCGATCAACCAGGCGCCAAACAACGCGAATACAAAAGTAAACTGACATTATTTGGCGTACCACTGTGTCATTTTCAGTTCGACACGCCAGAGCAGGACGAAAATCACGCATATGGCTGGATAGCCGGCGGTACCTACGCACGGGGCCTTATTTTTGCCTGGGGCTGCGTGGCCGTTGCACCAATAAGTGTGGGGATTATTTCAGTTGGCGTCATCACGGTAGGTGCTGTAGGGTTTGGCTTATTAAGCCTGGGAACGGTGGCCATTGGTGTCATCGCATTTGGTGCCTCAGCAATAGGCTTTAAAGCCTATTCATCGTTGTCGTCACTGGGCTGGGAAAGCGCATTAAGTGGTGGCTTTGCCATAGCCAAAGACGCTGCAGTGGGTCAGATTGCTTATGCTGAACATGTGAATACCGATATTGCCGGTAACATTGCACAACTTAACTTTTTTACCCAGTACTATCACTGGCTGCTAGCGCTAATTGCGGTGCTGGTGATTGTGCCAGCAGCCTGGCATTCGCGGGCAGTTCGCAAGCGTATGAAACGATCACGCTAATCTGGTTTTAAGTTGCGCGAACCGTTGGTTGAGCGTAGTGTGGTGACAGACATTATGCTCAGTAGCAAAGAAGCCGCAAAATAACATCGTATTTACGGTTAGCCGCGTCTGCTTTCACTGTCAGACATCACCTGCCTGGCATATCAAATCAAAGTCCCACTTTATTTGCTGGCGAACAAACCTGGGTTAGTACGCGGTTTTCAGGTATCTGAAGTTAACCACAAGGAATAGCGCTATGAGAAAACTGCAGATCATTCATATTACGACCTACCAGTTTTCTGGTGCCGTAGAACTCACGCCACACACGCTTCGTCTGCGCCCCCGTGAAGGGCACGATCAACATATCGAATCATCGAAACTAAGTATTTCACCACCCGCAGAGCTGCGCTGGCAACGCGACGCTGAAGAGAACACTATCGCTATCGCCTCTTTCATGCAGGCAACCCAACGATTGGTAATTCACAGCACCATTGTCATTCAGAAATTTGATGTTGAACCGCATAATTTTCTGGTAGCCGACCATGCAATAGACTACCCCTTTGCCTATTCCGGCGAAGAAGGCATCGCCCTGTCACCCTATATTCAAACCCAAAACCCAATTAACCAGGAATTGCTAACTCAATGGCTGAAAGACATTTGGCAACCGGCTGAACACATCCAGACCTTTGCGTTACTACTGCGTATTAATCAAAAAATTTATCAGTCATTTGACTATATCAAGCGAGAAGAGGAAGGCGTGCAATCTCCTGAGACTACCCTGTCTTCTCAAGCAGGCTCCTGTCGCGATCTGGCAAATTTAATGATGCGGGCCGTGCGCAATCTTGGCTTCGCCAGCCGTTTTGTTAGTGGGTACGTACATACCGGTGAGAATAATGCACAAGAAGGAGCTACCCACGCGTGGACTGAAGTTTTTATTCCTGGTGCAGGTTGGAAAGGGTTTGACCCCACCTTTGGAAGCCTGGCGGGCATTTCGCATATAGCAGTGTCGGTTTCACACAGCGCCGAACTTACACCGCCTATCTCAGGTGGTTTTTATGGGGAAACTGGCACTACCATGGAGGTAGATGTACAGGTCAATGAGATAATGTAGTATTGGTTTAGCACTGACTTTGTAAACCGTTATAGTCAGTAAAAAGGTATCGATTACGCTAGCCCCAAAAACAAACAAGCCACAGTAAATAACCCCTGTGGCTTGCTATCATTTGTCGATCGGATACACAGATAACTTAGAAGTCATCCATTAAGATGAGCTGCGGCATAGCACCATCAACCGCAACAGCGGTATAAATGTTACCTGCGGCCAACGATAATACACCTGTTTCGATGGCGCCGTCTTTTGTTCCGGCAGCCGTGACAGTCACAACATAATCGCCTGCGGCCAGACCTACATAACCGGTTTCAGCCAGTGCATCGGTAGAGTAGTCAACGCCTGCAAAAGCAGGGTCCACACCAGTAATTTCGCCATCAGCGGTGACGTAGATATCCACGCTACCCGCAGCTGGAGAGGCATGAATGATTCTGACTTTAACTTCTGTCGCTACGCGACGCGGCATATCCATCAGTAAATCGAGTTCTGGTGCTGCCAATACATTATTCGCAATCGCCGTGTAGCTCATGCCCGTTTCCAGAGTAATTGCAGCATCATCGACCGCAACCACACTATTATCAGCATCGGCAACCACATCAATCAGATAATCGTCAGGGGCAACTGACAAATACCCGGTTGCGTTTGGAAACGACAGCGCATCCACTAAGGTCAGCGCATTGTTAGCAATCACATCGACAGCAGGCGCATCACTGATACCATGTACCACGCGAATATCGGCCGTCGTATCAACATCCCACAGTTTTGCCACTGACGTTCCGTCGGCAACCAAAAGGGTAACCGGCGAATCGCCGCTACCTACGTTATTCGTTGCAGCAACCAGCAAGTCAGCGCCATCCGCTAACGTTACCGTGCCGGAATCAAAGACAACATCAGTACTGCCCGCGGGGGTTATTCTGATTTGATAGTCGCCAGCAGGGACTTGTACTAGATCAGTCGCATCCGTAAATGCAGCGGTAACTAATGGCTGCTCGTCGGCCAGGACTGTGCCCGGGGCTGTAACATAAATATCAACTGTGGGGGCCATCGAAGCTGCATGGACAATCTGAACCTGCACGTTGCCCGCTTCAACAGGCGTTTCTGCACTGGTCACCGGCAACAACATCAGGCTGTCATCAGCCACATTGCCTACAGCAAACACGTCGTAATTCATGTCGGCTTCCAAGGCGACATCCGCTTGTAGCACTTCTGCGTTATCGCCCGGTAAAATTGCTGTAACACCGATATCATAGGAACCTGTTTCTACTTCAAATCGCGATGAGGCAACCTGATAATCAACCCCTTCAAGGCCATTCAGAATCGCATCATTAGCTGTGATGTTAACTAATGGTGCGTCAGACGCTGCATGGATTACCCTGACATTGGCAAATTCCGGCGCAGGTGGTGGTGGCTCGACTCGCGGTGCATCATCGTCATTATCGAACAGACAACCGGATAAAAATAATGGTAAGCTTACTGCTGCAAGGAGTGTACTGATCCTCTTCATTTGGTAGTTCCTCGTGATTGTGTTGTGACAAAGACAATTACGCGGACTGCTCAAATAGGGATCAGCCTCCTTGCAACATTAGTATAACATCCGTCATTTCCCCGTTGTCGGCTCATGCAGCCGCTCCCTCGTTTTATATTCGCTTCTCGCTTTCCCGGTAAACTTGTCGCTTCGTATATCGTTATATTTCATTTCTACTGTAACAGAGTACACTGCACACGATGTATCACGCTGATATAGAGTAATGACGTTTATTCAAAGCGTGTATTGATGCTGAAGCATCTGGCTATAGCAATTCCATAAGCCTGATACCGGCGCAAAAAAAGCCCCGTCATGCAGATGCCTGACGGGGCTTTTTGTTGTGATACTGTTCGCGCTAGCGAGACATTAATCCTGGCCGTTACGCAATGGCCGCATTGCCCCGGGACTGACCGGAATGAACGCGGCGGCGACGCTGTTGACGTGGCTTATCTGCGTTATGTGACGGCGCAGCGCCAGATCTTGGTGCAGCCTGACTACCCTGTGCGGTTTTTGGCTTCTTTGGCTTTTTAATTTTCTTTGGCGCAAGCAGCTTGGTTTCCGGTAACTTCTGACTTGGCTCAAAGCCTTCCAGAGTTTGGCGTGGAATAAGTTGCTGTGTTAACCGCTCAATATCTTTTAACTGATCTAACTCATCGGCACTCACTAACGACCATGCCTGACCACTGGCTCCGGCGCGGCCGGTACGACCTATACGGTGAACATAGTCTGCCGGTGTATTGGGCAAGTCCAAATTTATAACGACCGGTAAAGCACTGATATCGATACCACGTGCGGCGATATCCGTCGCAACCATCACATCAATCGTACCGTCTTTGAACTCTTTCAAGGCTTTAGTACGCGCTCCCTGGCTTTTATTACCATGGATAGCGGCGCTGGGAATGCCAGCAGCGCAGAGTTTAGTCGTAATCCGGTTGGCACCGTGTTTAGTGCGGCTAAATACCAGCACTTGTTTCCAGTTTTGCTGTTTTATAAGGCTAATCAGCGCTGGAATTTTACGCGACTTATCCACCGCAACTAAATGTTGCTCAATAATCTCAACCGCGGTATTCGCCGGTGCTGTCGAAATTTTTAATGGATTATTGGTGATAGTTTCCGCTAATTCAGTCACCGTGGGTGAGAACGTGGCAGAAAACAATAATGACTGTCGCTGTTTAGGCAACAGTTTTAAAATTCGCTTAATGTCATGAATAAAGCCCATATCGAGCATGCGATCAGCTTCGTCCAGCACTAAAATTTCAAGTTGGTTAAACTTCACTGCGTTTTGCTGATACAAATCAAGCAGTCGGCCTGGTGTTGCAACCAATACATCTACGCCCGAACGCAATGCACGCATTTGCGGGTTTATACCCACGCCACCGAATACCACCGCACTTTTTAAATGCAAATGCGTTTTGTATTCACGTACGTTTGCTTCTACCTGGGCAGCAAGCTCACGGGTGGGGGTTAAAATCAACGCTCTAATTGAGTTTGATTGGGTTTTTGGCCCTGCCGCTAATCGCTGCAATACAGGTAAGGCAAAGCCTGCGGTTTTACCGGTACCGGTTTGCGCGGCCGCCAGTACATCTTTACCGGTCAGGATTGCGGGAATCGCTTCTTGCTGTATAGGTGAAGGTTCACTGTAACCTTTTTCGGTAACAGCTTTAAGAAGTGGTGCGCAAAGCCCAAGTTGGCTAAATGACATTGATACCTCGGTATTGGAGACGCGGAATGCGGATAACAGGGGGTGGATAAGCAGGCGACATGCGCCTGCAATCTTGGATAAATTTCTAATTTACAGTACTACTACGTCAGCAGCCTGAGGGCCTTTGTTGCCTTGCTCTACAACAAATTCCACAGCTTGACCTTCGTTCAATGAACGGAAACCATCAGATTTAATCGCACGGAAATGTACAAATACGTCTTTGCCGCCATTTTCCTGTGTAATAAAACCAAAACCTTTTGCTTCGTCAAACCATTTTACTGTACCAGTCGTCTTAGACATGGGTAACTCCTAAATATTTAAAATTTTTGCGAGTCGACAATTATCGACCCATTCATGCACTCGCGGGCTATCAGTTTTCTACCAGGCTTGAATCGGAATTGTCTTAATGTGAATCGCGTTAGGAGACTTACATGGACGAACGGAAGAAGCAGTGATCAAATAAAAATAGAACCTTTTTGAGGCGGGACGGATAGTAGCACCCTTTATCACAATGTACTAGTTTATATTTTGACCTCCCACTATTTATTTTAAAATAAACTGGCTTAATAGACTGCTTTAACGGCAAAAATAATCAGTCGTTCATTTTAACGCATGCCGCGAAAACAGTCTCGTCAGGTGGTGCATTAACATTACTGATGGGTGAAAAGCGATGAAAAACGATTATTAATAATGGTATTATTATTAAAATCCATGAATATTCATCATAGTTATGATTGAACGCTTTCACCTTGCCGTACTCACAGCCATAGAGCAACAAGGCACACTCACCCAAGCCGCTGAATCGTTGCACCTCAGTCAGTCTGCACTCAGTCACAGTATTAAAAAGCTTGAGCAACAGTTAGGTACCCCGGTGTGGGAAAAAGATGGCCGAAAGCTTCGCCTTACCCGAGCCGGAAAACAAATTTTACTGCTCGCTAAACGTATATTACCGCAGTTTGAACATACTGAATCCCTTCTTAAGCAAATTGCCAGCGGCCAGTTAGGTACGCTGCGAATAGGCATGGAATGTCACCCTTGCTACCAGTGGTTGCTTAAAGTAGTCGCGCCATACCTGGATAATTGGCCCAGCGTCGATGTTGATGTGAAACAGGCTTTTCAGTTTGGCGGCATGCGCGCACTGTTCGACTACGATATCGATATGCTGATCACGCCCGATCCACTGTTTATTAGCGGTGTAGATTTTATTCCGGTATTTGGCTATGAGCACCGTTTGGTAGTCGCTGGCGACCATCCTTTGGCGACCAGGCAGCACCTAACGCCAGCCGATTTAGCCAATGAGGTCCTCATTACCTACCCGGTAGAGCCCCAGCGGCTCGATGTGTTTAGTCAGTTTTTATCTCCGGCTGGCTGTGGGGTTAAGCAACATAAGCGTATTGAAACGACTGAGATTATGTTGCAAATGGTTGCCGCTGGTCGTGGTGTAGCAGCTTTGCCCGGCTGGTTGATTGAACAGTACGCACAACATATGCCCCTTACCAGCCTGCGTTTTGGTGAGCAGGGTATAATGAAGCAAATTCACGTAGGTATACGAAGTGGTGATACAAAAGTAGAGTATATTGCCGACTTTATAAGGTTAGCGAAGCAAACCGACTCTACTTACATTTAGGGCTCAATTAATCAGCAAGAAGCCTGACTACCGATAATGCACCCCGCCCTTTAATAGAGGACGGGGCTGCCGATTTTAACGGTGCTAGAAACTGACTGTGACACCGGCCCACAGGTTACGGGCTTTATCTTTCACATTGTAATCATCGGTGAAGTTAACTTCACTGGTGACACCGCGACCAGTAAGGTACTCATACTGACCATCGCTGTTAAGGTCGTCATAGGTGACAGAATAAGTAGTAAAGTCGCGATCAAGGAGGTTATTAATGCGCAAATTCACCACCACATAGTCATTGAGCGTCCAACGAGCCCCCAGATTTAACAATGAGTAATTCTTAAAATACAGCTCACGGTCTAATACTGAGTCGTAACCACGATATCTGTCAGAGCGGAACTCGCCTTGCAGATAAACGTTCAGATCAGCATTAATATCCCAGGTAATATTAACATTCGCCATGTGCTCGGCAGTGTTGGTTAACGGCAAACCTGCCTGCGCGCCGCTCATTTGTTCACTGTCGGTCCAGGTATAATTTGCATACACCGACCAGTCTGCAGTGAAGGCGTAACGACCGGCCATTTCAATACCCTGTAGTTCAACTTTGTCGATATTAATGCGTTGGCTGTAGGTGTCATAACCTAATTCGTCGTACTGGCCTAAATTAACACAAGGGCGAACACCACCGGTGGTATTACAACTTTGAACAGTATTGCCCCTGGCAATCTTGTCTTCGAAATCAGTACTGAAATAGGTAATATTGAAGTTGTGTTCACCGCGACTCCAATACAGCGCAATCTCTGAGTTTACGCTGGTTTCCGGTTGCAACTCCGGGTTACCAGCAAATGGGCTGGTGCCCTGGCCGCCAAAGCCAATAATGCCATCGTACAGATCAGTGGTTTGCGGCGTTTTATAACCTGTACTTACTCCACCTTTAATGGTCCAGTAGTCGGTAATGTTATATACCGCATAGATACGCGGCGATGTTTGGCTACCAAAAACGTCATGATCATCGTAGCGGAATCCGGCGGTTACCGTCATATTATCCAGTATGCCCCAGTTGTCCTCGGCAAACAGTGAGTACATATTTTGTTCCTGCACGGCACCGGCCTCACCTGATTCCAGACCAAATACGCCGTCTTTGAGCTCCCCATCGATTACCTGAGCGCCCAGTACAACGTTATGATCACCGGCAAAGTCTTCGACCGGAATATCAAACCGCAAATCAAAGGTATACTGGCTGCTATCGAGAGGGCGGGCCGGACGCGGTAAAAAGGTTTGCTCAGCCAGATCGCGGCGCTCATCCTCACTCATATCAGCGTAGTCACCGCTGCCATCATACATTTCTTGTAGCAGCAAACGCTCTGCAACACTGAGCGGCAGCGTCCGGCCGTTGTTCTGGGTATCTACATAAGCTAATGATGCCGCCACAGTACCAAAATTCCACTGACCATCGTAGGCCACCGACCACCACTGACGGTCAAATTGTTGCTCTGCGGCGTAGCCTGCGCGGGGATTCACCTGACCACGCCGCGCTTGCCATAAACTCTCGATACTGTCACGCGTACCTAACGGATAGACGATTTCACCGGTTTCCAGGTTGTACTCTGGCGTGTTGTCATATTCCTGATGAGAGTCGTCATAATCAAACGCTATTTCGTGTCCTTCGGCAGGTGTGTAATTGAGGCTAAAACCATAGTGTTCACTGTTGTTATCAACCGTGCGCCCACCGCTACCAAATCCTAATGAGCGCACATGCACATCACCATTGGGATCAATGGCTGGTGCCAGTTGCGGTGTAGATGCCTGTTGCTCATATAAGCTGCCGCGAACGCCCAGGCTCAGTACGTTGTCGATTAAGGGGCCGGTAATGGAAAAATCGGTAGTAATCTCGTTTCCGAAGTCATCATCGCTTTGCAGGCTGCGTCCGAAGGTGATGTTACCGCCCCAATCGCTGCGGTGTTTTTTAGTGATAACGTTGATCACACCGCCAAGCGCATCGGCACCGTACAGAGTTGATGCCGGACCACGAATAACTTCGATGCGCTCAATCGTATCGAGCGGCGGTAAATGGTTGAAAGCATTACCACCAAAGTTGTTAGGATAAATATCGCCGTGGTTATTCTGGCGCCGGCCGTCAATCAACAACAGCGTGTACTCACCCGTTAAGCCACGCATACTCACACTCCCCTGACCGGTTTTATCCCGGCTCGTACCAATGTCGATACCTTCCTGATACTTAACTGCATCGAGTAAAGAGGTAAAAGAGCGGGTTTTAAGATCCTCTGCAGTAATCACCGAGATACTGGCCGGTGCTTCGGTAATCTTTTGCTCAAAGCCCGTTGCAGTAACCACTAAGTGTTCTATGTCGCTGCTATCCGGAACGGCGGCGACGGCATTTTGTGCCAGACCAAACTGGATTGCTATTGCCAGACAAGAGTATGCGTAACGAGAAGTCATGGTAGTCCTTTTTGAATAAATGAATGCGTTATGTTGCTTTTTGTGTATTGAGGGTTGCTAATGATAGAGCCATTAAAACAAATGTCAATGCAAATGATATCCATTATCATTTGCATCATAGATAAATCCGAAAAGGAGAGTGAAAGATACAAATCGTATTATTAGTAGATGATTGGAAAGTTAGAGTTTTGGCTTAGCGATTACTCACTTGCGATGCCCAGCTCAATGCGCTTACGTTTACTGAGCCCAGACGATACAATTCGGTAAGACTCCGCGATATAGTATTTAAGATCATCATCCAGATGACCGGCAGTATCAATCTGCTGAATCCATTTCAAACCTCTGCTGGCCAGATACGGCGCCGGAATATAACCCGGGGAGTTAAGTAGAAACTCAAAGTTTAAATCTGACGTTTTGAAGGTATAGGCGGGTAACTGATCTTTTGTGCAGCTGCCAATAGCAAAGACTTTTCCAGCCACTTTCCAAACATCAGATTTTCCCCATTGCACCACATGAGTCGCTGCCGTGAACTGGCCACAGAAAGTATTAAAATCCTGATGATTCATAATTCGTTACCGTTAAACACAATGAGGTTGTCATTGCAGTTTACCTGAGCCAGCGCCAGCATGACTACAGCAATGAATGCGTGGCTTTGTAAAAGTGCAGATACGCTTTTCAGGCGCCCAGAAAAGGCTGTGGCGAGTCAAACTTACACACCATATTGCGGCCCTGACGTTTGGCGGTATACAGCGCTTTGTCAGCATTTTCCAGCAACAAATCCCATGAATCAAGCAGTGCCGATGAGGCAGAAATGCCGATGCTAACAGTAACGTTAACGGATTCACTTTGTAGCTTAATGTCTACGTTTGATACCACCTGACGTAAGCGATCTGCTATACGGAGCGCTTCATCGGAAGACGCGCCGGGCATAAGAATTACAAACTCCTCCCCTCCCAGGCGACCAATTAAATCCGACTTTCTTATCTCACTATTCATCGCCCGGGCAATTTGTTTAAGCACTTTGTCGCCCAAAGGGTGCCCATGCTTATCATTGATGGCTTTGAAATGATCGATATCCACCATCAATAACGAGTGCTGAGATATACTACGATCAGCTAACGACATATATGCCTTCTGAATAAATGCGCGCCGACTCAGCAAGTTAGTGAGTTCATCTGTATCTGCTTTTTGCTGCCAATAACGCTTTTGACGTAACAAATGTAAAACGGGTAATAACAATGCAGTGGTTATGACCAGAATCAAGTGTGACAATAGCACTGCTTCAAACAGCTGATTTGTCGCATTGTCATGACCTGAAAACGTTATCGCAAAAATTACTACGCCTTGCAGAAACATAATGAATGCATGCAGTAATAACACCGCGCGTACTGCATTGTACGCGGTTTGGTAAGGGGACCTGCGCTCGTGAAAGTAACCTTCGGTAACAAAAAACATGACTGCCATGAATATCGAGGCGACCGAATTAACCAGTTGACCGTGAAAACTGGTGATGAGTATGGCTCCAACACCGGCAAAGAACAGTATTTGCGCTTTCTGAAATAAGTGTGAGGAGTGACGAGCCAACTCAAATAGATTGAGCCCGAAAAATAAGCCATAAGTAGACGCATATAAAAAAAAACACGATATGGCGTTGAGTGCCTGTGAGTCATTGTATTTGTGCGCCAAGACAGACAAGGCGATCCCGCCTGCAAATAGACCGCAGGATCTCGACCAATGCAGATAAGAGCAATGTCCATTTTGCTTCTTATACATCGCATAAAAATAAAGACAAACCAGCAAATTGACAACAAAGGCCATTGCAACGCTGGTCGGAAGAGCTAGCAGCATACTTGAAAAACGTTCCGTTATTACACATGGAATTTATGAACTTTCGCCACTATAACAATGAATTACTGTTATTAGCCTACATCTAAGTTATGGGTGATACCCAAATGGTATTAAAATAAATACCTTAAAACAGATACTGCACTTGTGCACCGCTTTCAAGAAGTGATTGCGCTGTAACTTAAGGTACAGCCAAATAAAAACTTTAAACCAAATACGTTAAGCAGTGTATACATCACTACACGTTATAAAAGGAGCATTAAAGTAATGAGAGCAATAATAACGGCAGCGCCGGAGAATGGTCTCAATGGGCTGGCACTGACGGATACAGACGAACCTCAGCCACCAACCGGTGAACAAATTCTGGTACAACTTCAGGGCAGCTCACTGAACTACCATGATTTAAGTGTTGCTATGGGCACAACAAATGAAGCCCATGATCGAATATTACTGGCCGACGGTGCCGGCATAGTGGCCGCAGTTGGTGATGATGTTACTGACTTTAAAGTGGGCGACAGTGTGGTCTCCTGTTTCTTTCCCGAGTGGCAAACCGGCGAACCAACGATCGGTGACTTTAGCCGTACACCTGGCGATGGTATCGATGGCTACGCACGGGATAAGGTGGTAGCTCCACAAAGCTGGTTTACCAAAGCACCACAAGGCTGGAGCGCACCTGAGTCTGCAACCATTACCACTGCAGGCCTTACTGCATGGCGCGCTCTGGTTACTGAGGGCAATATAAAGGCTGGGGACAAGGTATTGCTACTGGGCACGGGCGGCGTGTCAATTTACGCACTGCAACTGGCTAAAGCTATGGGTGCCGATGTGGCAATCACCTCATCGAGTAACAGTAAACTCGAAAAAGCCAAAGCGCTTGGCGCTGATTTTACGGTCAATTATAAAGGAGATGAAGATTGGGGCAGCACTGTTGCTGATTGGTCTGATGGTGGTGTTGATGTGGTCGTTGAGGTCGGTGGACCGGCGACGCTGACGCAGTCAATCAAAGCCTGTAGGATTGGCGGTACAATTGTGCTTATTGGGGTATTAACTGGCTTTAATGGTGAAGTGCCCACCGCAGCAATGATGCTGAAACAAATCCGCCTGCAAGGTATTGTGGTGGGAAATCGTCAGATGCAGCAAGATATGGTACAAGCACTGGAGAAGCTGAAGTTTAAGCCCGTTATCGATAAAACTTTCCCGTTGGAAGATTTGGTTACGGCCTTCAAGTATGAAGTGTCAGCAGGCCATTTCGGTAAAATCGCCATTGATTACACAATAAAAAAATAGTGCACCACGGTAAGCAGTGACCAGCAAAAACGCAGCACTGCTTACCTTAGATTGCAATAGCGCTGTAAAGTCACGCGCAATGGCGCAATGATTACTGATTTGCTGCAGTCGCTTTAATAAGTTTAACGGTATTGTACCGCGTTCAACGGTACTGCAGATCGTACCGTTCAATGGTAAAATTCAGCCTGGTTAATTTTGTCATCAATCCAGTAATTTCAATGACCTCAACCTTACTCAGTAAAGCCAGCGGCTGGTTGGCAATTATTACGCTTGCCAGTCAGCTAATGGCCGTAGCTGGATGGGTGTCAGCATACGTTGCCATTGTACTGGCATGGCTCACGATGGCTGCGATGCTACCCACTTTAAACCGTTCAGCATGCAAACAATCGCTGTGCCTGTTTGTACTTGGCCTGACGGGCCTAGCCACTGGCGTAGCTCTTGGTGTCAGTATCGACTGGCACGCCGTATTCGCGGCGAATGTCCCCTTGTTAACCCTGTTTGTAGCGATTTCTTTTTTATCGCTAACCAATGCCCCACACTCCGATGAAGCCCTCCCCCGTGGCGCCCGAGCCGCTGCAGTTACCAGTATTGGCACAAATGTGCTGGGAGCAATTATCAATTTGTCGGTAGTACTGGTATTTGGCGATCGGCTTAAGCGCAATGGCACACTCACCAATGCTCAGCAAATTGCCATCACTCGTTGTTTCACCGCTGCCGCCTGGTGGTCACCTTTTTTTATTGCTACCGGTGTTGCCCTGATGTACGCGCCCGGCATGACCTGGACGGCTACCGTTATACCGGGTGTGGTAATGACACTTTTTAGCATTGGTTACACGCTGCTGGACATTAAGCAACGTCACCCTGCACAGTTTGAAGGTTATCCGTTAAAAGCAGAAAGTCTGGTGATCCCCATCCTGATGGCGGTTTCAGTGCTGCTCCTGCAATATTACTTTCCGGATGTGAGTATTATTGTATTGATCAGTATTATTTCGGTGTTGGGATCTTTACTGTTTATTCGTGAGCGCCCTCGCGTCCCTGCTATCAAACATTTTATAGAGCACCGGTTATTGAGTGCCGGTGCACAGTTTGCGTTATTTTTGGCAGCGGGAGTATTTTCAGCCGGTATAAAAACCCTATTGGCAATTAACCCCCAACTCATCGACTTACACCGCTATACGTTTAGTTCCGGGATGTTTGCAGTGGTCAGTGCGGTGATGATAATTATAGGTTTGGCGGGCGTCCATCCGTTAATTAGTATTGCTATTGTAAGTCCTCTTCTGCTGCCCCTGTCACCCGATCCAGCCAGCCTGGGTTTTCTGTTTTTAAGCACCTGGGCAATTTCTACCGGTTCAGGGCCACTATCAGGAATTGGCCTGGTGATGACAGGACGATACGGTATTCCTGCGCGCCAAATCATAAAAAATAACTGGCACTATGTCATTGTAATGTGGCTGCTTGCCTGCATGGTACACGCGTTATTGCTCTGAACTTTGTGAGGGTGTCACTGATACTATCGATGGCATGCCGCAGGGCTCCATTTAATGCTAAAGTAGCACTTATCTCCGTATCATAATGCAAATAAGACAACGTAAATTATGCAAATTACTCAGGAAACACAGGATCTCATTACCGCAACCGGCACCATGCGCTGCTATATTTACCGCCCTGCTGCAGAAGGCGCTTTCCCGTCTGTCATTTTTTATTCAGAAATTTTCCAGCATACAGCGCCCATTGCACGCTCTGCTGCAATGATGGCGTGCCAGGGATTTGTGGTCATCGTGCCAGAGGTCTTTCATGAGCTAAACCCTATCGGTACCGTGCTTGGCTATGACGATGCGGGCAAGGACAAAGGCAACAACGATAAGTGGACCAAAACACTGCAAGCCCATGACAGCGATACTGATGCATTGATAGAGTTTTGTCAGGTATCACCCTATTGCAATGGCCATGTCGGTGCCATGGGGGTATGTTTGGGTGGACACCTGGCGTATCGCGCAGCCATTAACCCTGCCGTAAAATCCGCATTTTGCTTATACGCAACAGACATTCACAGCAATACCTTACCGGCCCCTGAGTCTGAACAGAGCCTGGCTAAAATGAAAGATATTCAGGGTGAAATCTTCTTTGTGTGGGGCAAGCAGGATCCTCATGTCCCCGACGAGGGGCGACAAACCATTTATCAGCACTGTATTGCCAGCGGGCTTAATTATCAGTGGATGGAAGTCAACGCTGTACATGCTTTTATGCGCGATGAAGGGGAGCGCTATGATGGTGCATTAGCCTTACAAATGTACCAGCAGGCGACAACTTTATTTCAACGCACCTTGCGCTAACCCGCATTGTAAGCCACTCACATGCGTAAACCATTTTTGTACGATCCGCCAATGGCGCCGTACCTGACGATGTTGTATCAGGATGACGATATAATTGTACTCAATAAGCCCAGTGGTTTATTGAGTGTCACCGGCAACCGCCCCAGTCACCAGGACGCTCTGAGCAGCCGCGTGCAACGGGTATTTCCGACTGCATCGGTGGTGCACCGGCTCGACTGGGCGACTTCAGGTGTTATGGTCATGGCCATGCATAAAGCTGCCAATCGGGAATTGTCGCGGCAATTTCACAGCCGCATTACAAAAAAACGCTATTTCGCTAGAGTGCATGGCATCGTTGTACAACAACGAGGCAGAATTGATTTGCCTCTGGCCGCTAACAAGCTGGATAAACCAACGCAAAAGGTCGATATGGAGCGAGGGAAACCCTCGCTAACCGATTACACCGTACTACACACCGAAGAGAATCAATGGGGCGGAGAAAGCTGGGTGGAATTGCGTCCCATAACAGGACGGTCACATCAGTTAAGGGTGCACATGCAGGCTATTGGTCACCCGATCATTGGCGATCGCCTGTATGCTCAGGAGAAACACGTCACCGGCGAAGCACCTCGCCTGCAACTGCATGCTGAAAGCTTAATCATTATTCATCCTGGTGATGGCACATGGCGACGTTTCACTGCCCCGATACCGTTTTTACCCCTGACGCCACCGGCTCTGGCAGTGCCAGAATAAATACCAGGCCTGAATGTTTAACACGCCTGGCAAACCGGACAATAGTAGAGCCGGCGACCATTACGCTCAGCCCTCACTACAAACGCTTTACAAACACGACACGGCAATTTCTCCCGGTCAAACACCATAAAACGGCTGGCTTCATATTCCGCAGAGCCTGTCAGGGCTAAATCTTTTGGTACTTCAGGCACCGTGTAACCGCCGGTACGGTAAGAACGCCATGCAACGGCAATGGTTTGCTCAGCGAGTGTCAATATGGCACCTGAAGTTAACTGTTTGGGCTTTTTATCAGGGTGCAGTCGGGCAAAAAATAACACTTCGCTGCGCAGATAGTTACCCATTCCGGCAATAAAGTGCTGATCAAGATACAACGCTGAAAGACTGCGACCGCTGAACCGTTTGTCGGCCAGGCGCGCCGCAATGTCGTCAGCATGCAGCCCTTCGCTGAAGACATCAGGCCCTAGCTTGCGCAAAAATGGATGCTGTGGCAATTCGTCTGTTCGCCAAACACTAATGTCGGATGCGCTATATAAAAGTGCGCTATGTGCCTTAACGTGCAACGCTAAACGCAACGATCGCTGAGTGTCAGGCATCTCACCACGTTTTTTAATGACCCACACTCCGTACAATTGATTGTGCGAGTAGATAGACAGGTTATTTGTCAGGTGTATCAGCATCGCTTTCCCCTGGCAGGTTACGTTCTTTACCGTTTGTCCTGCCAGCGCATCATGAAATGGACGTATCTTGTCCAGGCCAAGTGTCACACTCTCGATTTGTTGGTTAACCAATACCTCGGCAAGCGCATCAGCGCTTTGACGAATTTCAGGACCTTCAGGCACGCGCCACTCCTCGTTATTACACCATGCCTTCTACGAGAAAAAAGGCTAACCTGGATGACAATCTGGCACTATTTTCAACAATACACTCCCCTGAAATGACAATTCCAATTCGCGCTGACCGTGCAGGTTACAACCAATACAGGCGAAATTCGGCAACAACAGTATTTTTTATCCCACCGCAGGACGAAGACTCTGAGCGCGACAATAAAATAGTTAGGTAATTACACTTAATGACTCCATTGTGTTAATTGGGATCATCAGAACATTAGGTTCTGCTGCAAAAGTGCACAGCAATGAGCAACTGGTCCTAAGCACAATCATAATCATGCCCCTACCTGACTATGTTTGCCCCTGAAACATTGACCTATACGTTGAAATTTCTTCACGTTGCCATTTGGCAACAAATAGCGTGATTTGTCATTTCTGCGCGCACAATGTAGCCAATCGTGAAATCATTTCACAAAACATTGTGTAGAAAATAGCCAAACATGCTGGCATATACCTTGAATTAGTCCCAACAACACATTTAAAGCTGAGTTGTTTAATCAATCTACTCAGACAATTGTAAAAAAAGGACCAAAACTATGAAAAAGACAATTATTGCCTTATCAACGCTAACCGCTTTCGCTACGCTGAACGTAAATGCGCAACAGTTAGATAGCGATATTAATGAATCTGGTATCTATGTTGGGGGGAACTACGGCTATCTCCGCGTAGAGGGTGAAGATGAGTTCGATGATGACAAAGACGTCTGGCAAGGACTGGTCGGTTATAAATTTAATACCTGGGTCGCCGTCGAAGGCAGTTATATTGATTTTGGTGACTATGGCTCAGACTTGGCTGGCGCTTCTACGGACGGTTACACGCTGGCACTGAAAGGGTTAGTACCTATTGCCGCAGGTTTTTCTGCTTACGCTAAAGTCGGGCAGTTATGGTCGGAAACGGATTATCGACTAGCGGGATTTGATTCGTCAGAAGACGACGAAAGCTTGTTCGTTGGCGCGGGTCTCAATTACGCAGTGACCCCTCGGTTTTTAATTAACGCTGAATACACTGTGTACGATACTGAGTTAAGCGCTGGTGAAGCGTTCGATGATGTCGACGATACCGACTTTGAAACGGACTTAAAACAAGCCAGCATCGGGTTTGAATACCGTTTCTAATCGCGTTTCCTAGCACTAATATGTATTGGCAGGCCGGGCATTCCGGTTTGCCATACTTTGCAAGTCAATTCAGGAGCTGGACCAAAGCCAGTCTTCATGCATTAAACCCAGAGCGCTGATAAAGTGTTCATAGTCGGTCTTTCCCATCGCACGCGCAACCGTCTTGAACTGTGACTTGGCTTTTATTCCCTTCACCTGGAGAAGCTCCAAACGCTTATCCGCGTTACCGCCAAATTCTGAAGCAAGAATTTCGGCCGCTTTTTTATCGGCCTGCCAGTATTGCAAAACGTAACCGATTAAGCGCTTGTAAATGCCAGGCATCCGCTTATCTTCGAGTGCTTTTGACAAACCTGTGGCAGCAACAGCCTTTTGAAATGAAGACACGGTTTCATGCTGAACGGCTATTTCCAGTTGCTCCAGCACGTTTTGAATATCCAATAGCAATTTGCGATGTGTGTCACTACTGTACTCGCTGATACCGAGCATTTCCACATCAGCAAACAACATATCCAAATTAACCAGTTGTCGTTGTGTTGTACCCATAATGAATAAAGAAGGTTATGACGTGTAGCCCAGACGAATATTGAGCATACCATAATGAGCGCGATACTCTGTAGTAGTCAATTAGCAATTCAATATCAACAGGATATATTATCCCTTTAGCTTCTTTTACGTACTTCAGTTCAAGTGGCGGGCACGTCTGTAATCACATAGTCTGCGTGCTCAGACAGTCAAGGGCGCAATGTAAATTAAATGTAAACCGCAGTATCTCAAATTAGTATATTAGCTTAACTTTCACCGAGCGCGAATTTATTCGATCTCCGCATAAAATTCTTAACCAACTGTTGCTAAATAATTTTATTAGATCACCGTATTTTCCAATCAGCACAATCTGAATTTTCAATTATCTAATCTGGCTGTTCTCACTAACAATTGATTTGTTAAATATCTGGTATCCGCCAGTCACGAGGAGAACAACTATGACAATGAAAAAAACACTATCTATTGCCGCTGCCGTTGCATTTGCACTATCGCCCGTTGTGATAACACCAACAGCTTTCGCAGCATCTGAGAGTGCCGTTGCGGGAGAGGCGAAGAAAAACAGTTTTTGGTGGCCTGAGCAGCTAAACCTCACCAAATTACGCGCCCATGGCGTGGAGTCCAACCCCTATGGAGACGACTTCGACTACGCTGAGGCATTTAATGCGCTGGACTTAGCCGCAGTGAAAGCCGATTTGCGTAAAGTACTTACCGATTCACAAGACTGGTGGCCAGCCGACTACGGCCATTACGGCCCGTTTTTCATCCGTATGGCGTGGCATGCGGCGGGGACCTACAGAATTCACGATGGCCGCGGCGGTGCAGGCGGCGGGCAGCAACGTTTCGATCCGCTGAACAGCTGGCCAGATAACGTCAACCTGGATAAAGCGCGTCGCTTGATTTGGCCGGTAAAGCAAAAATATGGTCGCAGTATTTCGTGGGCTGACCTCATGGCCCTGACTGGCAATGTTGCATTGGAAGACATGGGTTTTAACACATTTGGGTTTGCCGGTGGTCGCGAAGATGACTGGGAACCTGACTATGTGTACTGGGGCCCTGAAGAACAAATGCTGACTGACAAACGCCGTGATAAAGCCGGTAAACTCAAGGGGCCGTTAGCCGCCGTTGAAATGGGTTTGATTTATGTTAACCCGGTTGGCCCGCACGGCAATCCTGACCCGCTGGCCGCAGCAAAAGACATTCGCATGTCTTTTGGCCGTATGGCTATGAACGACGAAGAAATTGTTGCGCTTATTGCTGGGGGGCACACATTTGGTAAAGCACATGGTGCTAAAAAGCCACAGGATTGCGTTGGGGCAGAGCCCGCCGCAGCTGACATCGAAGCGCAAGGTATGGGGTGGAAAAACAAATGTGGTAAAGGCCATTCAGAAGATACCACCAGCAGTGGTTTAGAAGGCGCATGGACAGTAACACCTACCCAGTGGACGACAAACTACCTGGACAATCTGTTCAGTTTTAACTGGGTCAAAACGAAGAGCCCCGCAGGTGCTATTCAGTGGATCCCGGATGACCCTTCAGCAGCTCAAATGGTGCCCGATGCCCACGTGGAAGGTAAACGCCACGCGCCAATTATGTTTACCACTGATATCGCGATTAAAAAAGATCCGGAGTTTCGTAAAATCGCCGAGCGTTTTCGTGCTGATCCAGCTGAGTATGAATTAGCTTTTGCGAAAGCGTGGTTTAAGCTCAATCACCGCGACTTAGGCCCACGAGCCCGTTACCTGGGTGACGAAGTGCCAGAAGAGGCGCTTGTATGGCAAGATCCTATCCCGGACGTGAACCATACGCTGGTGACAGAGTCAGATGTGGCCAAGCTCAAAGCCACCATATTAAATACTGATTTAACGGTGCAAGAGCTGGTGCGCGTGGCCTGGGCATCGGCAGCGAGCTTTCGTGGTACAGACATGCGGGGCGGTGCCAATGGTGCGCGTATTCGTTTAGCGCCGCAAAATAGTTGGGCTGTGAACAACCCGGAAGAGCTGGATAAGGTTTTGATGAAACTTGAAAAAGTGAAAGCAGACTTTAATCGCAATGCAGCAGGTGACAAGCGAATTTCAATGGCTGACACGATAGTACTGGCAGGCGCAGCGGCAATTGAAAAAGCCGCCAGCGATGCAGGTCACGATATTACCGTACCTTTTGTACCAGGGCGTATGGATGCCTCGCAGGACATGACCGACGTTGACTCATTTGCAGTACTTGAGCCGACTGCCGATGCGTTCCGTAATTTTTATGATCCACAAATGAATTACCTGTCGCCAACAGAGATGCTGGTAGAGCGTGCAGACTTCCTTAATCTTTCGGTGCCGGAAATGACTGTGCTGGTGGGTGGTATGCGTGCACTGGATGCCAACTACCAGGGAGCGAAACATGGTGTATTTACCAATAATCCCGGCAGTCTCAGCAACGACTTCTTTACGAACCTGTTAGATATGAGAACTAAATGGAGCAAAACAGATGAAGAAGGTGTATACCAGGGTCATGATCGTTCATCTGGCGAACTCAAATGGACAGCTACACCAGTGGATCTGATTTTTGGCTCAAACTCAGAACTGCGTGCTATTGCGGAAGTGTACGCGTCAGCGGATGCCGACACCAAGTTCATTAACGATTTCGTTGATGCCTGGGTAAAAGTAATGCAAAACGACCGCTTTGACCTTAAGTAACACGTAAAAGCACTGAAAAACACGGCGCCTGTCAGCACTGACATGGCGCCTTTTTTATAATTCGGCTCCGCGAGAACAGATGACAGCCTGGAATTATTTGTACCCGGCCACTTCCAGTATTTGCCTGACCTGCCCTTCTGTCACGCTACATGGACACACGCCACGGTTTATCAACTCTGCTCTTACTACCGATGGGTCGCAAGGTGCATCAACTATTAGTTTTTTCTGAATATAACGAGCAAGTTTTTGCTGTAATTGCCTGGTTAAACAAGACATAAAATACCTCTACTACGCTTTCTTATGTTGGCTTGGTACTATCCAGAATAGGTTTAACTCCCTTAAGTAAATAACAGCATAACGCCTTTATCACTTATGCTTCAGTGCAGCATAAATTGGGCCACAGATATTTTCACCTATTATTTCAGCGTGTTGTACAAGTCGCATGACCTTCCCAATATTTTTCTGTCAAAAATACTGACACTTGTCCAGAGACTATAACCCACCTCTGCAGAATGAATAGTTAAACCGCCGGAGCCCCGTAAAATGCCCACCCCTCATACTGCAAAGCCCGGTATACTGTGCACTTTGCATCCTTTAAGTCACTTATTCATGATTTCAAGTCAACAAAAAATTGGCCGCTGGCATGGCGCAGGCTTGCTTACCACTACCTTGCTGGGCACCAGCGTATTTATTTTGCCCCAAATGACCGTTCTTGTTGCGGGTGACTGGGCACTACTGAGCTGGCTATTGCTGACAATCGCGATACTCCCTGTAGCACTGGTTTTTGCCACGTTGTCTTCGCGATATCCTCACGCGGGCGGCCCGGCTTACTTTGTCGAAAAGGCGTTTGGCGTAACGGCGGGCCGCACTATTGGCGTGCTGTTTTTATGTGTGGTACCAATTGGCGCACCGGCTGCGATTATTATGACGTATTGGTTTATTGAATCGTTGTTTCAATTCACCCCGGCATTTAGTTTGCCCATTCAGTTGGCTATCGTTGGCTTAGTCTGGTGCCTTAACTTTCGTGGCATTCAATTTTCTGCATCCATACAACTGGGTCTGACCCTATTGATAACACTGGTAGTCATTATGTTACTGGTGATTGGCTTATTAATACCGGCGAATTCACCCGCTCTCAATGTACACAGCACGCTGGAATTTGGCCCCGTATTGTCGGCAATGGGGTTAGCCTTTTGGAGCTTTCTTGGTATTGAAGCGCTGTCTCACTTAGCCGCTGATTTTCGCCGGCCAGAGAAAGATCTGATACCCGCCATTATGACCGGGACTCTATTGGTTGGCGGCATTTATCTGGGCTGTACATACCTGGTTACCGATACAACAGACTCTGACCTGGCGATGGCTTCGGTCTTCGATCAACTGGTGGGAGGATTTGGCGTATATATCATTGGAATTTTGGGGGTATCTGGGGGGCTGGCTACTGTCAATGTCTACACCGCCAGTCTGTCAAGGTTGTGCTGGAGCTTAAGTCAGGACGGTGTACTGCCTGGTTACTTTGGAAAATTAAACCGCTACGGTATTCCTCAAAGGGCATTGCAGGCAATACTTCTGGTGATGTCCGCCACCTTGATATTCACCTCTAAGAGTATTCATAACCTTGAAGATCTCATTGGATGGGTAAATGGCGTTTTTGTGCTCATTTATCTGGCCAGTATGCTGGCTGCATACAAATTGTTATCCCTGCGGCACCGGCCTCTGGTGTATTTTAGCGCCATATTTTGTGGCATTATCGCTATAGGTCTGGGCAGTAAAATGTTTTACGCATTAGGGTTGTTTGCGTTGCTCTCACCGTTACTTTGGCTCCAGCAACGGCGCCGCAAATCAAATGCCGTTATCCCCTAAATAGCCACTGAACCCGGTACCACCGATTTAATATCGTTATCAATTAACTGCCCCACAAAGTTTCCACGCCAGTGTCCCACTTGCTGTTCTTTTGCGGTAACTTCCTGAATAATCGCAATCATTTTCACAATGGCATCCGTCATTGTGAAATTACTGTTGGTCGCTGCCAACACCTGACGCTTCATTTCAGGTTGGATAATTTTAATAGAGTGCACGACCTTACTTTCCTCAAGGTGATACATTGCTGCAGAAGGTAATATCATCAATCCCTCGCCCTGAATGACCTGACGCAGCCCGGTCATAAGTTGTCCCGAGTACGCTTTATCATGCTTTAACCCGACACCGGTATCGCGCTCATACTGATCAATCAGACGACCCAGTGCGTCTTTAGGCCCTGGCGTCAATAATTCGAACTCACTTAACTCCCAAAAACAGATGGTCTCACGGTGTTTTAAAAGCTGATAATACGCAGACGCGTCATTAACGCCGACCACCAGATACATATACTCCTCTATCAGCGGATAAAGCGACATAAACCCGGCTTCTATCTCCTGCTCATAGGTAAGTGCAATATCCACCTCATTGCTTTGCAGCCACTCTTTTACCGCGTAAGAGGGACCGGTACTAATCTCCAGTTTGAGCTGAGGATACCATTGCGATACCTGGGCTATCAGTGACATCGATAATACATTACCAATTGACGGTAACATTCCCACTCTTACCGTACCCTGTTGATTTGACGCTAGCTGTTGCAGTTCCATTTTGGCAACGTTTATATCATCAATGAGCTTTTTGGCATGCCGTTCAAACATTTTTCCTGCGGCGGTGAGACTAACGCCTTTAAAGCTTCGATCAAACAACGCACAGCTCATTTCTCTTTCAAGATTCGCCAATTGTTGACTGATCGCAGGCTGAGCAATATCCAACTCACGCGCTGCAGCGGCAATACTCCCTTTTTGTACCGTCACAAGAAAATACTGAAGCTGTTTTGAATTCATTTAATCGTTACTCAACTTTTTGATAACTGCTTTTTGATTTCCGTGAATAACACGACGGATCAACGGCTTGTAACAAATCTTTTATTAACCCAAAATCTAAATATTTCCACTTTCAATTCAGCAAGTTACATGCCACCAAATGGTCAGGTTTTAACACTGTAATGTTAACCACTTGTTAACGCCATATATTTTATAAAATATTTTATTCCACCAATGAAAGGGTAACTATCTGTTAATTATAAACAATATGTCTAGCTCCATATTTTACCTATAGCCCTCAATATTCTTTTTTCTTCCGGAAATAGCTGCTCTTTTCTTAGTCTCTGTAGGGTCGTCAGTGAAAGCTGACGCGCTCATTTAGTCCAAATAATGTTTAAATTTGGTGCTATTACGAACCAATTTGGGGCACTTTTAGCCAGAGGCGTCTACTCACGTCCATTCGTAGTTGCACTTAAAAAGATCATAGCGATATGACAATTTAGGGAACACATGATGAAACTCAAAAAATTAAATGCAGCAGTACTGGCAGGTCTCGCCGGTTATTCGCTTTCTATGGCCGTTGCAACCAATGCGATGGCAGAAGAAGCAGCGGAAGAAGACGTTGAGAAAATCGCCGTTGTGGGTGCCCGCGGTGCGCCTCGCTCGGTAACAAGTTCACCAGTACCGGTTGATGTACTTAGCGCCGAAGATATTAATGGTGTCGCCTCTTCAGATATGAACGATATCATGATGACACTCGTTCCTTCTTACACCATAGCCCGTCAGCCTATTTCTGACGGCGGTACGTTCATTCGTCCGGCTCAGCTACGTGGTCTGCCAACCGATAAAACATTGGTTCTGGTTAACGGAAAACGTCGCCATCGCGCCGCATTGGTACAAATAGGTGGTTCAGGTACACAGGGTCCTGACCTGGCAACTATCCCAGCTGCTGCACTTGGCAGCGTTGAAGTACTGCGTGATGGAGCAGCCGCCCAATATGGCTCAGATGCTATCGCCGGGGTTATGAACTTCCAGCTTAAAAACAATGCTGAAGGTGGCTCAGTATCAATAGACATTGGCCAGTATTCTGAAGGCGACGGCGATACCTATACATTAAGCGGTAACAAAGGCTTTTCTCTTGGCGATGACGGCTTTATGAGTATTTCTGCTGAGATTACTGATTCTGAAGCCACTTATCGTGGCGAACAGTATTGTGAGAGCTGGTTTTGCGTAGATGACCAGTCTCCTGAATATATCGCAGCAGCCGAAGAGCAGGGTCGCACAGTGCATGGCTCATCTCAGGTACAGCCTTGGGGTCAACCTAACTACAGCGGTGCCAAAGTCTTCATAAACAGTGGTTATGCTATCAGTAACGATATGGAGCTATACAGCTTTGCAAACTACTCAGAAAGCGAAGGCGATGGTTCTTTTTTCTATCGTTATCCTGGTAACGGTACTATCGAAGATCTTCGCGAACCCGATGGTAGTATTTATTCTCCACTGGAAAAATTTCCGGGTGGTTTTACGCCGCGTTTCTTCGGTGATATTACCGATTACTCATTCGCAGCCGGTATTAAAGGTATGACGGGTGACTTAGGGTATGATTTCAGTGGTCGTTATGGTTACAACGAAATTTCTTACACCCTGTCAAATACCATTAACCCTTCAATGGGGCCTGACTCACCTACTTCGTTCAAACCCGGTGATCTGAGCAATGATGAATTACAATTCCAGGCTGACTTTACCTATGATTTGGCAGAATATGTATTTGCCTTCGGTGCCAGCTATATGGAAGAGTCTTACGAGATTTCAGCAGGTGGCGAAGATTCTTACAGTGTAGGTCCTTATTCTACTCCTGATCCTTGGGGATTCTGTGACGGCACTGCGACCGCAGAAGCTGTTGCCACGGCGGTTGCAAACGGACTGGATTGTAGCAACCCTGACGATCCGGTTTATACCGCTGTAGGTGTAGGCTCAAACGGCTTCCCTGGTTATTCAGCTGATTACATCGGTACTTATGAGCGTGATTCATACGCAGTTTATGCTGATATTTCAGGTGATCTTACGGATAAATTGTTTGCTCAGGCAGCAATTCGTTACGAAGACTATTCTGACTTTGGTTCAGAAGTTGTTTACAAGATTGCTGGTATTTATCAGTTAACGCCTGAAGTAGCACTGCGCTCTTCATACGGAACTGGTTTCCGCGCGCCAACGCCGGGTCAGCAAGGTACCACTAACGTTTCTACCCGTTTACCTAACGGCCTCCCGGTTGCTACCGGTTTGTTCCCGGCTGGTGGTGTGGTAGCCCAGGCATTAGGTGCTTCTGAACTTAAACCTGAAACTTCAACCAACTTTACATTTGGTTTAACCGCTGACTACGGTGACTTCACGTTAACCATCGATTATTACAACATTTTACTGGAAGATCGGGTTAACTCCATCTCTACGCTTGATGTATCTACAGATCCAACATCTGGTGATGCCTACGACAACTATCTGGCGCTGGACGCAGCCGGTGTAGCCGGAGCCAATACCATTGGCGGCGTATTCTACTTCCAGAATGCATTTGATACGGTAACAGAAGGTGTTGATGTCGTTGCAACTTATAGCCTGGAAACTGAATTCGGTGATACCAAATTTACCGGTTCATTCAACTATGGTACCAATGAGTTCGATTCCGATCCGTCTGAATACTTCAATGCTGAAGATACCTTTGACTTTGAAAACGGCACGCCTGAAACCCGCGGCGTCATCTCAGTTAGACATATGATGGATGATATCGCAGTAACAGCGCGTTTAAACTACTACGGTGGTTATGAAAACTCAGATGGCAGCTCAGAGATCACTGCTATACAGGAATTTGATCCTGAATACATGTTCGATCTGGAAGGCACCTACTTTATCAGTGAAACCCTGTCTTTGGCGGCTGGTGCTCGTAACCTGTTCGACAATTACCCGGATCCGGGTGAAATGGGTGATTCGTGCTGTGGCCGTATCTATCGCTCCGATTCTATCGTTGATTGGCAAGGCAGATTCTACTATATGAAATTGAACTACTCATTCTAAACTGCACTTCAACGCAGTTAATTAACCTGTCGTCGACCAGCCAAAAGGCTGGTCGACTTATTCAGGTAACTCATCGCTATCAACGCGACAATCCGCCTAAAACATTATAATTTCTACCATATAATAATAATAAATAACCTATAATTTTTAACTCAAGTGGAGCACTGTTGTTATGGAGATTGAACTCGTCTGGTTCGTCCTCACTTTGTGTGTAGCGGGCGCTGTCGCAGGCATTACTTCCGGCCTTTTTGGCAATGGCGGAGGCTTTGTTGTTGTACCAGCCCTTCTCGCGGTATTTCCTTTTTTTACCCCAGCCTCTGACGAACTGGTTAAGGTTGCAATTGGTACCTCTTTGGCATCCATCGTAATCTCCAGTGCACGTTCAGTATTAGCGCATAAAAAGCGTGGAGCGGTAGACTTTGTCATTCTGAGGTCCTGGTTTGTCTGGATAATACTTGGCGTACTGGGTGGCTTAGCAATTGCTAATCACACCAGCAGTGGCGGCCTGACCATTGTGTTTGCCGCAGGTGTACTGCTGTACTCTGTATATTTCCTGTTTCCAGATTTTGTAGTGCGCCCTGGGGTGACTTTCAGTATGCCTACAGGTGTTGGTAAAGCTGCCCTGGCATTTGTTATCGGCGGGTTTTCGGCGCTGCTCGGTATCGGTGGCGGTACGCCAACGGTGATTACCATGGTTATGTGCCAACGCTCCATTCAGCAAGCGGTAGCAACCGCCGCAGGGGTTGGCTTCTTAATTGGCTTACCAGGCGCGATTGGCTTTTTGTTCATGACCAACGCCAGCCCTGCAACCATGCCATTTGGCACGGTAGGCTACATCAACCTGCCGGCACTAATAGCGATTAGTATCGGTTCCATCATGACAGCTCCAATAGGCGCATCGATGGCCCACAGTTTTAGCGAAAAAATGCTTAAACGCTTGTTTGGCGTTTACCTGGTGATCGTGTCCGTCGCCATGTTCAGTAAAGCATTATAGTCGGTCACATACTCCAATAAGAGGAACACTCAATGACTTACAATCCATCAAGACGACTTTTCTTAGGAGGCTCACTGGCTGCATCAGCCGCTGGCGCAACGGGTATTATTACCCCCGCAGGCTTAGCCGCCCAGCCTATGAAGACACCACAAATTATGTATGGTCCAACGCCTGGCATCGCCAAGCTTAACGCTAATGAAAATCCATACGGACCCAGTGATATGGCACTAAAAGCCATTGCTGAAGCAAGTCGCTCAGGCGGTGCTTACTACGCCTACCGTGCAGGCATGTATTTACGTGACATGCTGGCTGAATCCAACGGCCTGAAACCAGAGAACGTATCGATTACCGCAGGTTCCAGCCTCATCCTGGCGTTTGCTGCCTTTGCAGCAACCAGTAAGGGTAAAATCCTGGGCCCTGACTTGTTCTGGGATACGACATCTAAGGCACCTATCAGCCAGGGCGGACCAGAAATTGTTCGTGTTCCTAACACAGCTGATCTGGATATCGACCTCGATGCCCTTTATAACGCCATTGATGATGAAATAGCGATGGTACACGTTTGTAACCCTAACAACCCTACGGGTAAGCTGCTTGATCCGAAGAAACTCCGTGAGTTCTGTATTAAAGCCTCAAAGAAAACCATGGTATTGGTTGATGAAGCTTACAATGAACTGATCGAAGATGGCCCGAAACATTCAATGATTCCGTTAATCAACGAAGGGCACAACATCATTGTTGCGCGTACGTTCTCAAAAATTTACGGCTTAGCGGGTATGCGAGTTGGGTACATGCTCGGCAGCGAAGAGAATATGGCGTTCATTAATAAATTCGGCCTGGGTGGTTATTCGATTAACCAGGCAGGTTTAGCAGCGGCAATTGCCAGCTATAATGATGAAGCATTTAAAGACTTCTCTCGTCAAAAAGTCAAAGAAGGTCGTGACATTATCCTTGATGCGGTAAAAGCCAATGGTTTAACCGCCTTGCCATCTACCACTAACTTTGTGTTTGTTAACTTAGGTGATGACGGTGACGCTAACGCGTTCCGCCAGGCGATGGAGCAACAGGATGTCCTAATTCGCGGCCAGTATCGCACATACCAACAATGGTCACGTGTCAGTACAGGCCGTATTGAAGACGTTAAAAAATATGCCGCAGCGATGCCCAAAGCATTAGAGCAGATGTATAAGCTGAAAGCGTAATTTAATCTAACGAACGAGCGTGTTTTACCCCATGGGTACTGCGCTCTGATTTGTTAGTCCCGGTCCCTGGGCTACACCTTCGACAGAAACTTAAAAGGCCGCTGCTAAGCGGCCTTTTCATTATCCGTAATAAACGCTGTTTTAATCAGCGTCTTTATCAAGTTCAGTTTCTTTGAGGTCCACATCAATACCCATTGCCTGCATAATTCGGCGCGCTTCGGCTGGTATACGATTTGGATTGTCTTTGCGTAAATCATCATCGTCTGGCAATGGCTGACCGGTAAAGGCATGCACAAAGGCCTCACACAACAACTCGGAGTTGGTAGCGTGGCGCAAGTTATTAATTTGCCGTCGGGTTCGCTCGTCGGTTAACACTTTCAATACGTTGATCGGAATCGAAACAGTGACTTTTTTTACTTGTTCACTCTTTTTACCGTGCTCCGCATACGGGTAAATATATTTCCCATCCCACTCTGCCATGCTTTATTCCCAGCGTTACTATCATTATTGTTATAAGAAATTCTAAACAAACCACAGAAAAGGTCAATTGAGCAGTGTAAACTGCTTGACGTCTAGACATATATTATTTAGTTTAGACGTCTAAACGTCCAATCGAGTCAGTTGAGAAAATACCATGGTGTCTTACGCGCAGGGAATCGATGCCCTTAATCAATCGTTATCAGAGTTACGCGACATTGACGTATCTTTTGAGTTTTTTCCGCCGGGTAATGAGAACATGGAAAAAACCCTGTGGAAGTCAGTAGAACGCCTGGCTCCTTTGAAGCCTGCTTACATGTCAGTCACCTATGGTGCCAACAGTGGTGAGCGCGACCGGACACACGATGTTGTTAAGCGTATTCAACAACAAACCGGCGTTGCAGCAGTGCCTCATTTAACCTGTGTGGATGCCAGTACCGCTGAACTAAAACAAATAGCCCGTGACTACTGGGACTCCGGTATTCGTCGCATCGTGGCGCTACGGGGCGATTTACCACCAGGTGTCAGTAAGACCGATATGTACGCCTCCGATTTAGTCGCCCTGCTTAAAGACGTTGAAGACTTTGATATCTCAGTGGCCGCTTACCCGGAAAAACATCCAGAGGCACCTAACGCTCAATTTGACCTGTTAAATCTTAAGCGCAAAGCCGAGGCCGGTGCCAGCGAAGCCATTACCCAGTTCTTTTTTGATACCAGCGTCTATTTGCGTTTTCGTGACCGGGCCGCAGCAGCCGGTATTGATTTAGACATCGTGCCAGGCATATTACCGGTCACCAATTATCAGACCCTGGTTAAATTTGCCGGTTTTACTAACGTACATGTACCGGGCTGGTTACACAAAATGTACGAAGGTCTCGATGCTGATGATCAAACTACCCGCAACCTGCTCGGGGCCAATATCGCTATGGAAATGGTGAAAGTATTAGCCAAAGAAGGCGTTAAACATTTCCACTTTTATACGCTGAACCGCAGCGAACTAAGTTATGCAATTTGTCATATGCTCGGTGTCAAACCCCAGAATGGCGGTATCTAAGCACCGGCAATAGTAAAGAAAACGGTTGCTCCTCTTCGCTCAACAGGTAGACTAACCCGAACGTTGTTAAGGCGAGGTATGTAAGTGACTTTATCTGAATGGCAAGCTCGATGGACTGATTTAAAACCGCAACTTATTCGCTTTGCAAAAATTTTTGTGGCGCGCTGCAAATCAGACAACATTACGATATCAGCTGGCCATCTCGCCTATGTCACCCTGCTCTCGCTGGTCCCTTTCATTATGGTATTTTTTACCATATTGTCGGCATTTCCGGCCTTCGCCACTGTGCGGACAAAATTGGAACAATTCATTTTTAGCAACTTTGTACCCACAGCCAGTGATGTCGTTCATGAATATATGAGTGACTTTGTGGGCAATGCGTCACAAATGGGCGCAGTTGGAATTTTGTCGCTGCTTTTAGTGGCAATATTACTTATATCCAATGTTGATAAAACCCTCAATCGCATTTGGCGCTCACGCAGTGAGCGCCCGATTGTTTATACCTTTGCCATATACTGGATGGTCATTACACTCGGGCCTCTGCTCATGGGTGCCAGTGTGGTTATGACGTCTTACCTGACAGGTCTGGCGCAGTTTGCAGAAGAATATACACCCGGGTTAGGTACTTTCCTGCTGGAGCTGGTCCCCAGTTTCGCTGCCTTAGCCGCTTTTATTATCCTCTATATGCTGGTGCCTAATCGGCGCGTACCGTTGAAACACGCGCTGGGAGGAGCTGTGCTGGCCACATTGTTGTTCGAGTTAAGCAAAAAAGGCTTTGCTTTGTATGTAACCAGTTTTCCTTCTTATCAGGTTATATACGGTGCGCTAGCTGCTTTGCCATTGCTGTTTTTATGGATTTACTTGTCTTGGATAGTCGTCTTATTAGGCGCTGAATTTACCTGTAGCCTTGGTGATACGTTTAGCGATGAAGAAGAGGTAGGATCAGCAGAAGAGGACATCCCGCCCAAATAAGTAACGTCACTGGTCTGCTTATTTCACCAAAACGCTCATTATTGTGGCTGAATTCAAAAAATCACAGAAATACCGGGGATGGCAACTCCAATGTTTATTGTTCGTTACGCATTTTTTCCGGCGAAAACCAAAGTGCTTCTTTTGACAAGTATTCCTGATCGTTGATTATCGGGTTGCTCACTTTAAATAAGCGCCTTTGATCCAATTTGGCTTTGGTAATGACGTCGCCAAAATACTGATAAAACAACGCGTCAAACTCACCCGTTTCGATGGCTTTTTCAAGACCGTATTTAATTGCATCGTGTAACGCAACGTTGTCCTTTGCGACAAAGAAATACATTGCAGCGGGATACTGCAGCACCATACTCTCGTCGATAATTAACTGAGGATGCTCTGTCGTAGCGTGCTCCTGCCAGATCTCTAGTATCGAACGCGGAAAATAGTCAATGCGCTTAAGGTTGAGCATCCTTTGCAAACCAGCGGTACTGGATGCCGAGAAAACACTGAAATTATTGTGCTGAAATACCGCCATATCAGGCCAGTCATGCCCTACCCCAGCAACCAGTTTTTTTAGCTCTGATACGTCTTTTACGCTGGAAAATCGCTGTGCATTACTGGCATGAATTAGCATTAAACGCCAGCCGATTAATCCCTTTGCCAAAGGTATTTTTATGGCGAGAAGTTCGTCTTCGCGATTCTCACTGGTATTCAGCCAATGCACGTTATAGTAGCCGTTGTTAATCAACATAATGCTGCGGTCTTCAGGCATGGTCGGCACCGGCGATGGAATCAGTTGATAGCTTTGCTCGGCCATTTTTAATGCCAGCGATAACTGGGCAAGAAAATATTTGTCACGCTGACGATACACAGAATTATCTGAATTAACGGGATGGCGCACCTCAAGCACATCGTTAGCAATGGCGCAGGGATTAATCCATACAGTTATATATGCTACCAGTAAGCATTTAATCAGCACAAAGACCTTGGTCACTACTACTACTCTCCGATTACATTACAGAGTCACAACCAGTATAGTTCATCCTGAAATACACGGCAGGAAAAGAGGGGTAAGTGTGGTTTTTTGCTCGTCTGAATTCAATTAGACTTTCGATAAAATGAATGCTTCACCAACCAACGTACGTGACAATTACCAGGGCTGGCAGATCAGTAATTAGTGAAGATCTGACTGCTTATCACGCTGCGCCTGGGTGACAGAGACGAGATTGTTTAATCCGTGTGTACTAGGAGTTCCTCCACACTGAGCTGTGTCAGTGTGGAGGACACATTGACGAAAACTTACTGGCCATTCATATCTGCAATGAACGCATCAGATTGCGCTATCGCCGATTGCATGTCAGCAAGCAGGCTATTCACGTCCCGCTGAATCGTAGCTAACTCTCCCTGCAAAGCGCCCACGGCACTGGCATTGAGGTTGTGTTTTAAATACAACACATTGTCCTGCAGCGTTTGTAGTACCGGCTGCATACTATTTTCAACCCGGCGCATGGCACGCAACATTTTGTTGTATTTTAAGCGGGTTTCAGTAAGTGTTTGCTGGCTCGAACGTTTCAGGCTTGCGTTGCTGTATTCTTCAAGCTCCTCCTCCCACTCATCAAAAAGCGCATCGGCCACACTTTCGACTTTGTCAATCCGTGTCGTCACATCTTCGGCCGCAGTTTTACTCGCTTCGTATTGCTCGTTGAGTGATTGATAGGCCTCTTCAAGTTCGCCGCCATCGAACTGCAGCAATGCCGAAAACTCTTCCAACGCCGACGAAAACTGCTCTTCCGCCTCTTCCTGAGACTCACGGGCGTCCTCCACCCGATCAACCAGTATCTCGCGTTTTTCTACGCCAACCTTTTCCCAGGCAGCATAATAAGCACTCTGACAACCAGTCAGGGTGCCTATAAACGCTAAGAAGAACATAACTTTCAATTGTTTAATCATGGCCATACTCAGCCTCTGAATCTCGCAGCGTCAATGATTGCCCATAAATGGAAAATCGCGCCAACCAACCACATAAAGAAAAGTATTACTGTTGCACCGAGCGCATAACTCACCGCACAAACTACAAAAAAGAACAGCGCGGCAAGAATCCGCCCCTGTACTAATTGCCCTAATCCAGGGATAAAAAAACTACATATTGCGGCGATAACATTACCACCAGAACCTTGACCAGCCATAATTGCTCCAAATATCAAATACAATTTTACTGATTAAACTAAATGAATTAGGGTTGAGATACAATTATTTCAGTAAGCTGATTTGTAAGAGTTCTTGTCTATGCCTGCAACCTGTTACCAGCGAGACACTATGCCTGCCAGTGATGGTCACCAGGTATATTATGAACTCAGTGGCAACCCCGAGGGGGTGCCGATACTAATACTGCATGGCGGGCCAGGGGCAGGTCTGGCACCAGATTATACCGCATTATTTGATTTAAACGCCTACCATGTTATCGGTTTCGATCAGCGCGGTTGTGGCCGCTCCACACCGTTTTTATCCACCACTGCCAATACCACCGCTCACCTGCTCGAGGACATTACGCAGCTTCGACGCCTGCTGGGTATTGAAAAGTGGTTATTGTTTGGTGGTTCCTGGGGCACAACGCTCGCCTTACTCGCGGCAATTAACGAACCTGACACGGTCTCTGGCATGATACTGCGAGGTGTTTTTCTGGCCAGAGTCAGTGATTTTGAATGGTTTTTGGCGCCCAATGGCGGGGCTGCCCAGATATACCCGGACGCCTACCAACAGTTTGTGGCTAATATTGATAAGATTACGGGCTTGGAGTCAATATTAGCTTATTATCAGGACGCATTTAATAGTATTGATATCGCCCGGCGTCATGAGGCGGCCAGCCGTTGGTACCGTTGGGAGGAAGCGACAGCGCGGCTTCATCCCTCGAAGAGGGATTGTCATCAGTTAGATGGCAATCGCAGTGTCTTGAGTTTGGCTTTATTAGAATGGCACTATGTTGCTAATCAGTGTTTTATAGCAGAAAATTATATATTGCAGCATGCCCACATTTTTAGTCATATTCCCGGCAAAATTATTCATGGTCGTTGTGATACAGTGTGCAAGCCAGAGGGCGCTTACGCATTGCACCAGGCATGGCGTAACAGTGAACTGCAGTTCGTAGCCGGCGCTGGCCACACTAGCACCGAACCGGGGATCAGGCTGGCCCTCAGGGATGCTATTGACGTTTATCATTCAGCATTACGATAATTAAATTATGATTGGATTAATTCAGCGAGTCAGTGAGGCATGTGTCACTGTCGAGGATACTATCATTGGCGAGATTGGCGCGGGCATTATGCTCTTGCTTGGCGTCGAGAAAGAAGATACCCAGGCCGAAGTAGAAAAACTTGCCAACAAAATATGTAATTACCGTATCTTCAGCGATGAAGAAGGAAAGATGAATCTCAATATTCGTCAGACAGGTGGTGCAGTACTTGTGGTATCTCAGTTTACCCTGGTCGCCGATACGCGCAAAGGTAATCGGCCTGGCTTTTCTCGCGGGGCTCCGCCTGCACTGGGCGAGTCTTTGTATCAGGCATTTGTTGCCGAACTTGAAAAACAAGGTGTAGCTGTCGCCTGCGGACAGTTTGGCGCCGATATGAAGGTACAATTGATAAACGATGGACCGGTTACATTCCACATTCAGGTATGACATATTCAGCCACTTTCTTCGCCCTGCCACTTGCTGTAATGAGTAGCTTAATATTTAATGTACCCCCAATCCGAAATGAGAATACGAGCCTGTGTTTAAAGTTATTACACCGCTAAGTGAAGAGCAACTCGCAGCGTATTATCACTTCCGCTGGCAATATCTGCGTCAGCCCTGGAATTTCCCGCCGGGATCAGAAAAAGACGAATACGAACAGGTGAGTGAGCACCGCATGGTAGTCAATACCGACGGTGAGATTATCGCCTGTGGCCGGGTTCACCTGAACACCGCCGAAGAGGCACAAATACGTCACATTGCCGTTCACAGTGAGTATCAACGACGCGGTCTGGGGCTATTCATGCTCAATGCACTGGAGTCTGTGGCTCGAGAGTTAGGCGCTATTCGGGCAGTCACCAACAGCCGTGAGGTATCTATCGACTTCTTCCAGGCTTGTGGCTTTAAAGTTGAGCGGGAAGCGCCCAATGAACTGGGCTTGCTTAAACGTCAACAAATGGTCAAGAAGCTCAATGACTTTTCGTTACTGGTACTGCATCCTGAATGGTGTCAGGAGTTACAGGACACCTGGACCGAAACGATACCTATTACCGAACATATGGGCATCAAGCTTCATCAATACACCGGTAAAACTCTGGAAACCCGGGCTTCACTGAATAAAAACATTAATATTCATGGCACCATGTTTGCCGGAAGTATCTTTTCACTCGCCACTCTAACCGGTTGGGGTATGATATTTTTGCAACTCAAAGACAAAGGCCTGGAAGGTGATATTGTATTGGGCGACGGTAATATTCATTACCATAAACCCATTACTATGAAACCACGTGCAACATGCAATATAGAGCGCCTCAAAGGTAAGTTCAACGCGCTCAGTAAAGGCAAAAAGTGCCGGCTGGAACTGGAAGTTGAAGTTCTCGACGATACGCAAGCGGTTGCTGAGTTTCACGGCATTTACTGGGTTTTACCTAAAGAGGATAACGCATGACGGTTTTAGGCACACCATTTACGCCACAGGCTAAGAAAATCCTGCTGCTGGGTAGCGGCGAGTTGGGTAAAGAGGTCGTGATCGAATGCCAGCGCCTTGGCTGTGAAGTCATTGCCTGTGATAGCTATAAAAATGCCCCCGCAATGCAGGTTGCCGACCGCAGTTATCAGTTTTCTATGCTGGATGCGAGCGCACTTCGGGAAGTCGTTGAACTCGAAGCGCCTGATCTCATCGTCCCTGAAGTAGAAGCAATCGCCACCGCGGAATTACTGAAACTGGAGCAGGAAGGGTTTACTGTTGTACCGAGTGCTAATGCAGTGCATCTCACCATGAACCGCGAAGGCATCCGCACCTTAGTCGCGCAATCACTCAAGTTACCGACTTCACCCTATCGCTTTGCCGCCGATAAAACACAATTTATCAGCGCCGTGAATGACATTGGTTTTCCATGTTTTGTCAAACCCATAATGAGCTCTTCAGGAAAAGGTCAGAGCCGTCTGACAAGCCCTGAAGATATAGAAGCTGCGTGGCAATATGCGCAGGAAGGCGGACGCGCCGGTGCCGGCAAAGTTATCGTTGAAGGGCACATTGATTTTGACTACGAGATAACGCTACTGACAGTGCGGACTCGCCAGGGTGTGTCTTTCTGCCCTCCGATTGGCCACGTTCAAAAAGATGGCGATTATCAGCACTCCTGGCAACCTCATGCGATGACTGAACAAGCCCTGACTGTTGCTCAGCACATTGCTGATACCATTACCGCAGCGCTGGGTGGCTATGGCCTTTTTGGTGTCGAATTGTTCGTTTGTGGCGATGAGGTAATCTTTAGCGAAGTCTCTCCGCGCCCTCATGATACGGGAATGGTGACGCTGATATCGCAAAACCTTTCTGAGTTTGCCTTGCACAGCCGGGCAATTCTTGGTTTACCGATCCCTGATATCAGCTGTTATGGCCCAAGTGCGTCAGCGGTAATATTAGGCTACGGTGAAGGTAACTCAATTGTCTACAGCAATCTGGATACAGCACTCAGTGAACCAATGACTGACATTCGGTTATTTGGCAAGCCCACTATCAACGGTAAGCGCCGTTTAGGCGTCGCACTGGCGCGGGCTAATTCAACCGAAGATGCCATCAGCATCGCACAGCGCAGCGCCGCCTCGGTAAATATTGCTGTATCCAGGCAATAATTGACAACGTTTAGCGAACGTGTAAAAAAGGGGCTGCGCAGCCCCTTTTTCTGTTAGATTATTGGCTTGTTAAGCCAGTTTATCGGTAGCAATCCGATAACGCGGATCTTCGTTAACGTTAATTTCTACAAACTTACCGGCTTTGTTCAGTAGCGAGCGACATTCCGGGCTGATATGGCGAATGTGCAGCTTCTTACCCGCTTGCTCATATTTATCTGCCAGACCATCAAGGGCATCAATGCCAGATGAATCCCAGATTCGACTACGCTTAAAATCTATGACCACATCTTCAGGGTCATCAGCTACATCGAATAAATCTTTGAAATGTGTGACGGAGCCGAAAAATACCGGGCCACGCAGGTCATATACTTTCCAGCCATCATCGTCAATATGCGTGTTGGAGTCGATGTACCGTGCCGCTTTCCAGGCAAATACTAAAGCAGAAACGATCACACCTACCACCACAGCAATGGCCAGATCAGCAAAGACCGTTACTACCGTTACCAAAAACAGTACGAATGCATCTTCTTTATTTACGCCACGAATAATGCGGAACGAAGCCCACTCAAAAGTACCAATAACCACGACAAACATTACGCCAACCAACGCCGCCAGCGGAATCATTTCAATCAAAGGTGCTGCAAACAAAATGAATCCTAATAACACCAGCGCAGCAGTAATTCCTGACAGACGCCCACGGCCACCGGAGTTAATATTGATCATGCTCTGACCTATCATGGCGCAACCACCCATACCGCCAAAGAAACCATTTACGGTGTTCGCAACGCCCTGACCGATACATTCTTTGTTTCCGCGGCCACGGGTGTCTGTCATTTCGTCAATCAGCGTCAACGTCAGGAGTGACTCAATTAAACCGACCAGACACAAGATCACTGCCGTTGGTAAAATGATCATCAGGGTGTCCATGTTAAGGGGCACCATGGGGATCGCAAAGCTCGGAAGCTCACCTGCCAGCGTAGCACTGTCACGCTGATCTACCGGCAACATATCACGCACAAAATCAATGACCGTACGCGCTTCCAGATCAAGTCCATGAACTAAAAGAGTAATGGTAATAATCGCCGCCAATGAGGCAGGAACTGCCTTAGTTAACTTTGGCAACAGGTAAATGATAGCCATCGTTAGTGCGACCAGACCAAGCATGATGTAAAGCATGCTGCCGCTCATCCACTCCTGATTGCCCAGCGCACTGGTCACTTTAAACTGTCCCAGTTGAGCCAGAAATATAACAATTGCCAAACCATTTACAAAGCCCAGCATGACGGGATAAGGCACCAGGCGTATAAACTTACCTAACCTGAATACGCCACACATGATTTGCAGCAAGCCCGCCAGTACTACTGCGGCAAATAAATACTGCACGCCATGTTGAGCAACCAGCGCAACCATAACTACCGCCATCGCGCCGGTTGCACCAGAAATCATTCCGGGGCGACCGCCGATAGCTGATGTGATCAGACCCATCATAAATGCAGCGTACAGACCGATCATAGGTTCTACGCCGGCAACAAACGCAAACGCAACAGCTTCGGGAACCAGCGCCAGAGCAACGGTTATCCCCGACAGCACATCATTCTTTACGTTGCTTTCTTTACTCGTGATGATATCAAACATTAATTTCTCAGCACTGAGGTGATTAAAAAACGGTCGGGGATTCTACCATTGTCGGCGTCGTTTGTCCTTTAACAGTTTGTTAAATTCCGCGTTCGCTAGTCCCGCATAATATCTGCAACGGTATACCTGCGGCAGTTTCCAATTGTAAATCTCTAGCGCTAGTCCTACACTCTTAGCCGCAAAATAGTAAACATATGTACGGTTATGGATATTAAAGAATACATTGATGACTTTCCCGAGATTGCCGATCGCGAAAGGCACGAACAATTTGAGTTACTCGAGCAAGCCCGCGATACCAGCTTTACACCACCAGCGAAACGCTTATTTCAAATGTATTGCTGGTTGTTACCGGTATTTATGATTATTGGCCTGGGCGGGGTGCTTTATTCGGTGTTTGGTTACGGCAGTTGGCTGCCTTTAGTCGCTATTGTGATTGGACTTATCATTTCCCGACAGATGATCAGTCAGCGCCGCAAAGCGCTAATGCAACGTGGTTTACAACAAGTACTGGCAACATCGAAAGCAGGGTAAATTGAGTGCTGGCAAGGCTTTGACCACTTAATAGCCTTGCCAGCGATGATTGACAACATCTCTCGATGTTAACGGCAGGCAATCCATCACATAGCGACGGGGAAAGTGATATGCTAGGCCTTTCACTCATCGTTAGCCCCATTATCACCTTATGCAGTCCTCTACTTTAAATTTCGCATTGACGGTCATCGGCCCGGTTCTGGTTTTACTTCTTATGGGTAATATTTTGCTCCGGGTTAAATTAATCAACCATGAATTCGTCACGACCGCCTCAAGGCTGGTGTTTACCGTCGCCTTACCTGCCTTATTATTTGTTTCGATTAGTCAGGCTGATTTTAGTCAGGCGGCTAATCCATTGCTTATTATCACGGGCTTGATCGGCACACTTAGTTACTTTGTGTTATTAATGTTGCTCAGTCACTGGTTGGTTCATAGCCGTGACGCCAAAGGCGTGGTTACTCAGGGGGGCTTTCGGGCCAACATGGGTATTATTGGCCTGGCGTATTGTGCCCAGACATATGGAAACGAAGGATTAGCAGCGGCGTCAGTTTATTTGGGTCTGGTCACCATTTTATTTAACGTACTGTCGGTATTTGTGCTCAACTTCTACCAGGATGGCAAGCGCTCACTTACCTCACAACTCAAAAGCATAGCTAAAAACCCGTTAATCATTGCTATTTTACTGGCACTCCCCTTTTCTTACTTTAACTGGACGATGCCTACCATAGTATCGGTAACCGGTGAATATTTTGCCCAACTAACACTGCCTCTGGCCCTGTTGTGCACTGGCGCATCATTGCAGTTCCGTTCGTTCAGTGCTGACTGGTTTAATATAGGTCTGAGCAGTATCAGTAAGTGTTTGGTGTATCCAGCGGTAATGGTAGGGTTAGCCTACATTGCAGGACTGCGCGGTATGCCATTGGGCATTGTATTATTGATGACCATTGCACCTACCGCCGCAGCCAGTTATGTGATGGTGCGCACATTGGGGGGCGATCACAGACTTGCTGCCAGTATTATCGCCGTCACCACATTGTTGTCCCTACCTTTTACTATTCTGGCGTTTGACTGGCTATCGGCGTTGCAATTGCTTTGAGATAACAGTCCGGCCTTAGTTTAACCGGCTTTGCTACCTCCCAAACAGGGCGGCGACGCTATAGATTGCTGCTGACGAGCCTGCCACTCATCCGGGGTATACGTATGCAATGCCAGTGCATGCACCGGGCCCGTCAGAGCCTCCGCCAGGAGCAGATTGACTGCACGGTGACGCGCAATTAAACGTTGTCCGCTAAAAACATCACTCACGACCGTCACGTTGAAATGGCTTTGTGCCCCCTCAGCCACGTTATGCATATGACTTTCGTCAACCACCTCCAAACAGGTCGGAGAAAGATTGTCGGTGAGTTGTTGTTGAATAAACTCTTTAACTTGCATTTAGTTACCTGTGCGCTTGCCTGCAGAGTCACCCATTCATTGGGTCTGTCCAGGCTCAATAATGTATCGAAACGTTAGGTTAATTCTATCACTTACAGGCTTGCGCGTCTTGGCCAGGCCATGATGATAGTGTTGTTGGGTAGTCCCCCGCATTACCAGTAAGCTACCAGGCTGCAGCATAAAGTCTGTGCGCTTTGCGCTACGTAAATGCTTAAAGCTGAATTTACGGGCGGCCCCTAAAGACACTGACGCAATAACAGGCTGCGGACCAAGTTCAGGTTCGTTATCGGCGTGCATGCCCATGCCGTCCTGGCCATCCCGGTACCAGTTTGCCAGTACGCAATTAAACTGGCACGCCAGCTCCTGCTGCAGGCGCCGTTGAATTTTTATCAGTGACGCCGTCATTGGCTGTGGCTCAAGGCACAAATTAGAATATTGATAATGGCAATGTGGCGCACCATGCCAACTTTGCATGCGCGGAATTTTTACCTCTCGGCCATACAATTTGATAAAATCCTGCCGCCAGGGCAGTTCATGTTGCAATTCCACCAGAAGTTGACGACCGGCCTCAGCAGATAACCAGTCGGCCTGATACAATATATCGGCATCGGGTAATGGCAAGGCGGCCAGAGAGGAACTCTGGTTGGCAAATAATTTAAATTGCATTGACGCTAACACCGGAATTATTAATCACCATGACAACCAATTTTAGCCTGTTCGATCAAGAATTTGAGTTGATTCGCTATCCGGCAAAGCATCAACACAAGAGCTTGCAGGCATGGGACAGTGCTGATGAATATATCATTGAGCAGGTTCGCAGCCAACCACAGTTAAATAGTGACGCCGCTACCCCATGGTTAATTTTTAACGATGACTTCGGTGCATTAGGGTGTGTGTTTGCCAATCGACAGCCGCTATGGATATCCGACTCTAAAATTGCTGAGCTGTCACTCCAAGAAAATCTGTCAAAGAATCAGCTTCCGTCTGTTACTATCCAGGACTGTCTCGCTACCTTGCCGGCTAATCCAGCGTTAGTCATTATTAAAATACCCCGCACGCTGGCCTTGCTTGAAAGCCAGTTACTGGCCCTGCGCAAGGTGGTAACGCCTGATTCACAGATTGTTGCCGGAGGTAAAATTAAAGCCATCACGCGCTCGGTGCTAAATCTGTTTGAGCGCTTAATCGGGCCAACCACTACGTCTCTGGCTAAAAAGAAGTCTCGCCTGATTTTTTGTCAGCCACAGCCAGACACATTAAAACGTAACGCCCCAAATCCGTATCCAACCAGTTGGGAGTGTCGTCTGCCAACTGGTAAAACCGTTGAGGTGTGTAATCATGCCAATGTATTTTCACGGCAATCACTCGACATTGGCGCGCGTTTTTTGCTCAAAAATATGCAGGTAGGCCAACACGATAGTGTGGTTGATTTAGGCTGCGGAAACGGTGTTCTGGGACTGAACGCGCTGAGCATGTCTGCAAATTGTCGCGTTACCTTTGTTGATGAGTCGTACATGGCCGTCGAATCGGCCCGACAGAATGTGCAGCACAATTTTCCAGAGCAACTGGACCAGTGCACTTTTGTCGCCAGTAATTGTTTGGAGACATTACTGGTCAATCCTCCATTAATCAATAAAGTGTTTTGTAACCCCCCTTTTCATCAACAAAATGCTGTGACCGATCATATTGCCTGGCAAATGTTTCATGACGCCTACGAACTGCTTGGCAAAGGTGGTCACCTGATTGTAGTAGCCAACCGGCACCTGGATTATTACCATACGCTTAAACGGTTATTCGGCGGTGTCACTACACTTGCCAGTCACAATAAATTTGTTATTTTTAGCGCTGCAAAACGATAAGGACAAACCATGCTAAAGGCACTCTTTTTTTCACTCATTTTAGTTTCTGTCTCAAGCTATGCTGCTAAGAAAGCAGATGATGGTTCGCAAATTCAGCCAGATAATTACTATCCGCGGGTCAAGCTGGAAACGTCCATGGGCGACATAGTGATTGAACTTGACCGTCGTCGTGCACCCATTACAGTGAATAATTTTTTGCGTTATGTAGACAAGCGCAGTTTCGACGAAACGATTTTCCAGCGCATTATATCCGGTTACATCGTCCAGGGAGGAGGTTACACCGTTGATTACGAGGAAAAGCCATCGTTTCCGGAAATTTTTAACGAATCGGGTAATGGTTTAAAAAATGACATGTACACTGTCGCCATGGCGCGTCAGAACGATCCCCATACGGCTACACGTCAATTCTTTTTTAATCTGGCAGATAACGACAACCTCAATCCTGGGCGTTCCTGGGGGTATACTGTATTTGGTTCAGTGGTAGAAGGATATGATGTAGTTGACGCGATGGGCGAAGTTGAAACCGAATACAAAGCATTATTAGGCTTTGCCGACGCTCCGGTTGAAAACGTCATTCTCAACAAGGCCACGTTACTGCCTCCTATGCAGTAGGCCAGCCGGCGGGCTTCAACTCTTGGTTGTTTCATCGGCGCCGTCATTGGCGAAAGTAATACAGCTTTCGCCAGTGGCTTTAGATACGTACATCGCCTTATCTGCCATACAAAGTAATTCCTGTTCGTTATCAGCATCTTGTGGAAAACAGGCAACACCAATACTGGCACCAATTTCTACTACCTCATCCTGAATCAGGTAAGGCTTACAAATTTCCGCCAACAATTTCTCTACCAGCTGTTTGCATAGCCCCGGAGAACTCACATCCGTTAATAACAGGGTAAATTCGTCGCCTCCGAGCCTGGCAACAGTATCCGACTTACGAACCGTGTTTTTCATTCTCATGGCGACTTTGGTCAGCAATACATCACCGAATTTGTGTCCATAGTGATCGTTGACCGCTTTAAACGCATTTAAATCAATAAACAGCAGCGCAATATTCTCAACCCGGCGGCGGGCATGTTTAATTTCTACCGACAAACGGTCATTAAACAAATAACGGTTGGGTAATTCGGTGAGTTGGTCATGGTAAGCAAGCATTGCCAGTGCCCGTTGCTGAGCAATTTGCTGGCTATCGTCAATCACTGTGTAAACAAAAGCCGGTCTGTTACCAACGACAACTTCGCTTCGTTCTACCTGACAATGAAATTTATCACCCTGTTGTCGTATGCCATACATTTCTCCCTCATGTTGATGCAGCAACTTATCCAGTTTAGATCCACATAGGTCCTGCAAATCATACCCGCACATATCGGCAATGACTTTATTCGCCCTGATGATCGTCTTATTTTTATCCACAACCAGAATACCGGTCGCAATGCGGTTCATAATATTATCAACCAGATCGACTGAATGGTCCGCCTTGCGAACGCGCAATCGGTATATCAATATAACCACAGTAAAGTTTAACAGGGCCAGGAAAAACGCAATGCCCTGATAGCGGCGAATTGCCATTGCCTCGTCTTGTGTTTCCTGCTCCAGGACGATCGTTAACTGGTTCATTAAATTGAGTAAAATATTGTTTTTTTGCTGCGCGACACTAACCGCCTGACGTAGCAACTGATCGTCAAAGCCACGACCAATGAGTTGCCTTACTTTTTGTCTTAATGGTGTCCATTCAAGAATTGCCTGATTAACAAGTTGCATTGTTGTGTCACTCGCGAGCGGTTCAACATGAATCGTCTCATTGGCTGCCGACAATGTGGCGCCGCCACGATAAAAACTGTCCAACGTTTGATCGAAGCGCACAAATGCATCCTTCACTTCGTCTAGAGAAGACAAATACATCTGCTCATCCAGGCGTGACTGCTCCATCATTAGCAGGCTTTTGACCAGCCGCTGACTCAGCATACGTTGACGACCGGCAAGATTAATATTGATTGCTGAGTTTTCGATTCGGTAAGACAACCAGACATTCAGCGACAAGGCTACAACGTCAAAAGTAAGAAACAATATTATCGCTGTCAACGTGAGCCTGCGGCCACGATGTTGACTAATGAGGGTTAAACGATCTTTAAACGCTGTCAATAAACTCAAGGCTATCCGTGCTCCTGATCCGCAGACTTGGTTGATAAGAGGTGTTAGCTACCGACACATTTTAGTGGTTGTTAATTTACTGACAGTGTAGCACATGAGGCGACTAATAAACGTACAATAACGCGCTTATTTCGTGTGTAAATATAGCTCATGAACAGGCAAATCGGGTTGGTAGAGCTTGCCAATACGATTGAACCCCACCCGCTCCAGGAGACGCACAGAGGGAAGATTGTCAGGCCGACAAATTGCGCTGATGCGCTCACAGCTAATTTTCTGATGCGCCCACCTTAAGGCCAGTTGCACGGCTTCAGCGGCAAAGCCCTGTCCACGACCATGGGGTAAAAACGCATAGCCAAGATCCGGACAGGACAAAAATGAACGTTGAATAAACCCACACAAACCGATACGACTATCACCTGCAACCTGATCGGCCTCAACAACCCAAAGCCCATATCCACTGTTATCAAAACTTTTTCCGCTCGCGTTTATATACTGCTTCGCGCCCGCTGTGTCGTTAACCCCACGGTCACCAATATATCTTAGCCAGTCAGCATCACTGGTAATGGCTAATATAAAGTCAATGTCATGACGGGTTAGTTGTCGAAACCGAATACGGCCAAGCTCGTTGTTGCTCATTCGCTTTCTTTAAGCAGGGTATCAATGATTGCCCATGCTTCCTGACTCACCTTTGCGGCTCTGGGGTAGTGAGGTGTTAATCTGTCATTGTAGCGGTGATGATCCCACCTTCCTGTAGAGTCAATGAAGCGCTGTGCGGCTGCTACGCCCCCCAATTCCAGGCAACCTGCCAGGCAAGTGTCGATATAACTTTGATTAACCGGAAAGTCAGGTTCAGAGGGTTGAACCGCCAGCGACTCGCAAATCCAGATATTCCGCTGGTGCAGCCATTGTGTTAGACGTTCACTGATGGCACGCCCGAGCTCAAAATTGAGTTGCTCTACAGCAACCGGCGTAAATTGATAATCCTGCTCTCTTTTTTGCAGTGCGGGATCAAGGTGGGTCGGTACCAGTTGAGCATTCAGCCAGCTATCAGATTTCGCCGTTGCGCCGACATACGTTTGCTTTTCAGTTTGGGAACGCGTGATCCAGGACCGTTCGAAGCCAAATACTTCCACTTCGACTCCCTGATGTGGAATATCGGAATGGCGGCGACGTGAATCGCTGTTCATCAGACTGCCATACCCCAACACAATATGTGTTTCATCGATAGCATGTATCCAACGTTCAAGCTCAACGAGTGATTTCATCAGCGATTGATCTTAGCGATGCATTATAAACTGCGCTGTCGAACTATTTCGTACAGGCAAATTCCCGTTGCAACTGACACGTTGAGGCTCGACACACTGCCTGCCATGGGCAATTTAACCAGCTCATCACAGGTTTCACGGGTTAGGCGACGCATTCCTTTTCCTTCGGCCCCCATCACTAACGCTGTTGGCCCACTGATCTTTGTCTCGTAAATCAACTGCTCAGCTTCGCCAGCAGTACCGATAACCCAAACCCCTTGCTGCTGGAGATCCTTTAAGGTTCTGACAAGATTAGTGACCTGAATAAACGGCACAATTTCGGCCGCGCCACAGGCCACTTTACGCGCCGTTGCAGTTAAACCGCCGGACTTATCCTTGGGCACTATCAGCGCATGCGCGCCGGCGGCATCCGCAGTGCGTAAACAGGCACCAATATTATGCGGATCAGTAACCCCATCGAGCACCAATAGCAATGGAGCAGCAGTATTGTTTAACAGCTTATCCAGATCATTTTCGTCCAGCGTACGAGCCGCTTTAGCACGTGCGACAATCCCCTGGTGCTGCTCACCATTGACTTTTTCATCAAGCGCTTTGCGATGGCAAAACTGCACTGACACTCCAAAACGGCGTGCCTGATTAACGATACTGACCAATCGCTCATCGGTGCGGCCTTTTAATACCCATACTTCAATGAGCCTTTCTGGCTCATTTTCCACCACGGCCTGCATCGCATGCAAACCATACAACCATTCATGCTGTGCCATTAGCGTTTTGTACCCTTAGATTGCTTGTCTTTACTGCTGCCACGTTTTTTTGCTGCTGGTCGTGATTTGCCAGTCGCCTCGCCTTTGCGTTTCGTGCCGCGTTTAGCTGGCGCCTTATCTTTGGATGACGTTTCGCTGCGTGACCGTCTGCCACCACCTTTGGCTTTTTTGCCGCCCTGGGCCTGCAGCCATTTATTGTCTAACACCAGATCAATCTTGCGCTCGTCGAGGTTGACCGCAGCAACTTTTACTTCAAGCTGATCGCCAAGCCGATACTGTCGCGCACCACTTTCACCGGCTAAGCACTGTTTAACGTCATCGTAACGGTAATAGTCATCGTCCAATGAGGTAATATGCACCAGGCCATCAATGTGATATTCGGTAATGCGAACAAACAAACCAAAGTTAGTGACCGAGGCAACGACCCCTTCAAAGGTTTCGCCAACGTGATCCTGCATAAACTCGCATTTTAGCCAGTCTGCTACGTCTCTGGTGGCATCATCGGCACGCCGCTCGGTCATGGAACACTGTTCGCCAAGCTGATCGATTTCGGCCTCGCTGTAAGCTTTGGCACCATGTACCGTATGCCCGTGCTTTTTCAGGATAGCTTTAATGGTGCGGTGAACCACCAGATCAGGATAGCGACGAATTGGCGATGTAAAGTGTGCATACGCCTCAAGTGCCAAACCAAAGTGGCCAAGATTGTCGCCATCATAAATTGCTTGCTTCATTGACCGCAGCAACATGGTTTGGATCAATTCCTGATCCGGACGTCCGCGGGTTTTCTTAACCACATCAGTAAAATCAGCTGGCGTTGCCCCCTCTACAATTCGGTGTGGTACACCCACTTCGCTCAGGTACGAGGTAAAGGTCGTCAGGCGGTCAGCATCAGGCTTATCGTGCACCCGAAACAGTGCATGAGCCTTATTTTCTTCGATGTACAGAGCCGCACCGACATTGGCCATGATCATGCATTCTTCGATGAGCTTGTGTGCGTCATTTCGTTCTATGGGCACAATATTTTCTATTTTTCGCTGTGCGTTAAAAACGAATTTACTTTCCTGTGTTTCGAACTCGATGGCGCCACGCTGCGCGCGCGCCTTTTTAAGTGCCCGGTACAAGTCGTGCAAATTCCGTAAATGCGGTACATGCTCGGCATAACGCTGGTGCAACTCTTTATTGCCATCGAGGATCTGGCCAACCTTTGTGTAAGTCAGGCGTGCATGAGAATTCATTACCGCTTCATAAAACTGATAGCTATCAAGTTTACCGCTGGCGCTGATGGTCATTTCACATACCAGACACAAACGATCGACCTGCGGGTTAAGTGAACATAGCCCGTTAGACAACACTTCCGGCAGCATCGGTACCACTTGTTCGGGAAAATACACCGAATTGCCGCGGTTAATGGCTTCTGCATCCAGGGCGCTGCCCGGTGTTACATACTGACTGACATCGGCGATAGCGACCCACAGTTGCCAACCGCCTTCATCCAATGGTTCACAGAATACCGCGTCGTCGAAGTCACGGGCATCCTCGCCGTCAATAGTCACCAGTGGCAGTTGGCGTAAATCAACCCGGCCAATTTTGTCATCTTCATTGACGGTATCGGTTAACCCTTCAACATAACGCTGAACGCCCTTTGGCCATTCATGCGGAATATCAAAGGTACGCAACGCCATTTCAATTTCCATACCCGGCGCCATATGCTCACCAAGTACTTCCACAATACGTCCTACCGGATTCACCCGTCGACGTGGACGCTGGGTGAGTTCAACTACCACTACGTGCCCCTGACGGGCACCATGCGTATGCTCTGGAGGAATAATAATTTCGTGGTTTATGCGGCTGTCGTCAGGAATAACAACACCCATGCCCTGCTCGGTAAAATATCGCCCAACAATGGGCTCACTGCGTGGCTCGACAACCTGATTTATGTAGGCCTCGCGTTTACCGCGACGGTCGGTGCCACTTTCCCGGGCTTCTACTTTGTCGTCATGCAAATACATTTGCATTTGTCCGGCACTAATAAATAAATCACCGGAGTTATCTTCTGGCCGTAAAAAACCAAATCCATCGCGGTGGCCAATAATTCGCCCGCGGATCAGCTGTTCTTGTTTTAATACAGCATAGCGTTTTTGTTTGGTAAACTGGATTTGGCCTTCGCGTTCCATGGCACGTAAGCGCCGCTGGATACCAATTCGGCTGTCTTCATCCTGTGCGTTAACACTTTGGCAAATATCCATAAAGCTCATGGGTTTACCATGCTCTTTTAATGTTTCCAGCAAATATTCTCGGCTGGCGACAGGATTTTCATATTTTGCTTTTTCCCGCTCGTAGTGCGGATCATCAATCATATATTCTCAATTTGTTGTTTAATTTCAGCTTGGGCCTGTTGACCTATGGTGTGCACTTTTTCAGCAGTCCGTGTGTCATCTGGCCAAGGTGACTGTTTGCAGTCTTTAGTGGACTAAATCAAAACAGTCAACCTAGTATAATACTAATTGCGATGGTTAAACACTCACTGCGTAATACAATTTACTCAATGACAAAAAATAACCGCCTGATAACAAAAACCCCCGGCATGCCGGGGGTTTTTTCATTGCCATTCAGCGCATGTTACTGCGTTTTCATGTCGGCATGAAATTCAGCGAGGTCGCTCACTTTTTTCGCGCCTGTAATATCAGCAAAAGGTTGCTCTACAAAGCTGGTCCCACGTAATTGAACCGATACTCGGGCAGCCTCGTCATTAAGCATCGTCTGCTTATAGAACTGTTTGATATCGTCAATGGTAACCTGTTCAACGGCATCAATAAGCTGCTGCTCACTGTCAAAGTCAAACTTTTCGCGATACCAGTCACTCATAAACGGCTGAACTTCATCGCGCATATTCTTGGGCGCTTCGTTAAGGGTTACCAGAACGCTCGATTTTAACTTGGCAAACTCTTCGTCTGTCAACGCATCCAGCATATCTACGTACTCCGTTTTAAACTGTTCGAAGCGTTGCTGCATTGCTGCAACATCCTTTACCGGTGTTTGAATATACATGGCAAAACCCGTGTAGTCGCCAATACTTGCAGCCAGACCGCCTACGGCATACGCTAACTGTTCTTCTGTACGCAGTTTGTCAAACGCCGCGCTGCGGAAGTGGCCACGCAATACGGTACCTGCTGCGCGAGTCGCGTAGCTAGGTTCAGGGTGAACCATCATATCAATCACCGCCACATCGGCGACGCTTAGATCTTCCTGCCATACCAACTTCTCGTTGGGCTGAGGCTGCCAGAAATTGCGGAAATCGTAGGGTACCGTTGTCCGGTCCGCCGGTAAGGCAGCTAACACACGTTCCACTGCATTATTCAGGTCGGCTTTATCATAATTGCCAAAGGCAAAAATACGCAGTTGATTACGCTGAAGCATGTCCTGCATAAATTGTTGCATGTCTTGTGGGTCTAAAGCCTTTGCCGCATCAATCAAGGTTTCGGTATTAAAATTACCTTCCCGGACAATGTTACTGTAAGCATCGAATGCCTGATAGAACGGGAACCGTTTGCCTTGATTTTGCAAACCTCTGATGTAACGGTCGACAGCTTGTGCAAAATTTTGCTCGTTGACGTCAACAACCAATGCATCGAGGGCCGCAGACAACAACTCAGGCTGCTTATCCGTAAAACCACCAATACTCAAGCTAATACCATTGCCATCATTAAGACGCATCGACATGCCGGCGATGCCCGCTTCTGTCATCAGTGCACTTTGCTGCAGGTTGTATAGATCAGTCCACAACGCGGTCATCACATTAGCCTTCGCATCAGATTCTGGCATACCACTATTGATGTATACCGTCATTTCACCGCGAGGTTGCTCAGTAAACGCCTGACTCGGGTAATACCACACTTTCACCGCGTCGTTATCAATAACAACTTCAGGCTTTTCCTGAGGCGGGTGCGACTTAACCGTGAACTCTTCAGGCAGCAATGTATTCACCGCAGGTAAGCTCATGGCAATTTGCGGTGCTTGCTGCCAACTGGCTTTTTCTTCTTCACTGATGCTCGATACCTGGTATTTACCATCGTAGAAATGTAGCTGGCTATCAGCGGGTTCATTTTTACTGATGTACCAAATGCGCACACGTTCAGGTGTTAGCTGATCAAGGACATTTTCAATTGCATCAGCATTGAATGCTTCATAATAGTAGGGCGAGGCTACCGCTAACTGAGCCGGTACGTCCTGCATCGCAGCCGCCAAATTGGAGACATACCCAAACTCATCGGATTTTTCTAAAAAGCGGAAGCGGTTATTCAGGCTGGTTTTGATTTCGCTAAAGTATTTCTCGTCAACCCCTTTTTCACGAATTAAATCGATATACTGCATCACCGTTGCAACAATTGCCTCACGGTTTTGCATACCGGCGTCGGTAAGATCGATGTCTATCGAAAATGAGCCATAATTACCGTACATCGCCGGAGAGGCAGACGCATTCAAATTAGAAATAAGCCCCATTGCTTTAAGCTGGTAGGCCGGAGTACCAGGCATTTCAGAGCCTATCAGGTAAGACAGGAAACGATTGGGTTTATATGCAAACTGATCGCTGTTGTCTTCAATGGTAAAGTCAATCTTAAGTTGTTTTACATCTTCATTTGGTACGTAATGTATACGCTTACCACCCACCACAGAAAAATCAAGTTTCTCTGTAACCGTAGGATCTTCAATGTTCTTGTTTTCTATAGAGCCAAAATACTGCGCCGCTAACGCTTTCATTTCATCAAGCGGGCGGTTACTGATCATGGCCAGCTTCATAATATTGGCAGAATAGTAGCGGTTGTAAAAATCAACGGTTTCTGTGTGTAATACACTGCCTTCTTTGTCACCGAGTGTTTCCAGATTACCAATTAAGAATCGGTTTGCCGGATGTTCGCCCATCAGATTCCGGGCTAACTTAAACTGCCCGAAGTAATCCATTTCGCGACGCATCGACCATTCGGCATTAACGGCGTTCTTTTCTTTGTCGGTATATTCAGGATACAGTTTTGGCGCTTTAAAAAAGTCAGAAAAACGATCCAGTGCTTCATCAAAGCCCGGATTATTTACCTTGAACATATAGTTGGTGATATCCAACCAGGTATAAGCATTATGCTGACCGCCATTGGCAGTCATAAAGTCGGTGTAGCCCTTGGTATCCGGATAACGCTCCGTTCCCAAAAACAACATGTGCTCAAGGTAGTGCGCCATGCCTTGCTGAGTCATAGGGTCGTGCAACAGTCCAACGCTCACACTCAACGATGCAGCGGACTTCTCCGCCGCGGGATCAGAAACCAGCATGACTTCTAACTGGTTTGGCAAAGTAAATGTGGCATATTGCCGGTCATCGTTCGGAGATACGATAACGCTGGCTGGCGCGCTTTTTACAGCAGGTGTTGAATTTTGTACCTGCTCTGCTTTATCGGCGGCGCAGCCTGCCAGTAAAGCGACCGAGGTAGCCCCGGCGATAATAAACTTATTCATTACTATTGTTACCTTTTACAACTTTACGAAAAATTGGAGGGTACTTAACATTTCACACCATAAGTTAAACCAAAGCAGCGCGCTAGCCTGGCCTGTCAAATCGATTGTAAACAAATATGTCAGCCCGACTACTGTACGGTATTCCGGTAACATGCTGGCAAAATACAACTATGCAGTGAACGTCTTATCATGACGTGAGAAAATCAACTCACAGCGGCGCTCGCGTATGATTTTAAAAAAATTAAATATGCTGGTCGATTAAAATTGCATTGCCATCGGGGTCCAGCATGGCAATGCTGTCTGGCCCCGTGGAGCCCGGTTGGGTTTGTTTCGTTAAAGACACACCGTTATCTGCCAGCGCTGATTCTATATCCCTGACGTCAGTAAATGATGACAGGGCGTTACAATCCTGATCCCAACCGGGATTAAAGGTTAAAACGTTGCCCTTAAACATCCCCTGAAACAGGCCAATAACATGCGGCCCGTTTTTCATGATCAGGTAGTTGTGTTCGATATTGCCACCAAACTCAGTAAAGCCAAGCTTTTCATAAAACGCTTTGGAAGCATGAATATCGTTTACCGACAAGCTAATTGAAAATGCACCAAGTTCCATTGCACCTCTCCTTACGAGAATTGTTACGTTCTGACAAGGGTTAACTATCGGTCAATATTTGTACCAGCGCAAGCCATTCAACACTGGTAATGCAGCAACAAGTTTAATCAGCAGACACCACTAGCCTGTGATCTATCTTTGAGTAGAGGATGACATTACCCGTCAGGAATCGAGTGGCTTACGCGCTGCCCTGACCGCCCGCGGATGCATAAGCTTTTCGAGTTCAGCTAAATAATTAGCAATAGTTTGATGGGTGTCTTTATCGTTGGTGATGGCGTTGTAGAGCCACTGGTAGGCATCCTGGTAATCGTAAGGTGAACCGTAACCATCAATAAATAGTTCTGCCAATTGCATTTGCGCATTCAAATTACCCAGCGCTGACGCTTCGCGTAAGTAAATAACGGCCTGCTTGCGGTTTTGTTGCACCAGGGTACCTTTACTGTAATAGCGCCCCAGTTGTTCAAGTGCAGCCGGTAAGCCCTGATTAGCGGCCTGGCGCATAAAGTCGACACCACGTTCCGGATCGGCTTCTAAACATACTCCCCAGGCCAGCATATCACCCCACAGAAACTGGTAAGCTGGTACTTTTAATACTTCGGCTCGTGCCTCAATATCGCGGTTAAGCTGACATCTGTCCATAACCACCCGATCCAGATGTTCGTTACGGTTGATCAGATTAATTAACTCGTCCTGGGTATATAGCTGAACCGCTTTAATTTCCTGCGCGTTTACCGTGTCTGCAGCACTCAACCACAGACCAGAAAGTATAGTGATCAGTAATGATAGAGTTTTGTTCTGCATAACACCTTTCCCAGATTAATCGCTAACGCCTTGCGTAATTATCGGCAAGCGGCGCAAAAACCTAATTAAATTTGATATTCATTGCACTGTTTATTCGACGTGTATGCTCTACTACATCGATACCCAGGTCAGTGAGGTAACCACCGTCAACCTGAGTGATTAGCCCTTTGGAATAGAGCCGTGCGGCCGCTTCGACCATTGATTGCGTGGCATCATGGTGAATTTTAAGACCCTGCATCAAACTTTCCGCAGGAAATTTTAACAATAAGTTTAATTCTTCGATAACTTCGTGAGAAAAAGCCATAGGCACTCCAGGCAAAAATTGTCATTATATTTTTATTCAGTATGCGCCTGTTTAGGCGACAAGTCATGATGATATTTACTTTTATTTAACTTAAATCAAAGGCAATCGGTTGCATAAAACGCAGGCTCATTGATAAGTGTAGAAGCTGATTAAGCGAACGTAAATTTTTCCGGTTTGCGCTGAATTGTCGCCCCAGTGTGATCGGCTCGCCAGCAATAATGGTATACTCACCCAATAGCCTTAAAACAGCGGTCAGGGTAACCCACACAGTATGAAATACAAAGATTTACGAGACTTTATAAGTAAACTGGAACAAAACGGTGATCTGGTTCGCATTACCCGCCCGGTCAGCACCAAACTGGAAATGACTGAGATAGCTGACAGAACGCTACGTGCAGGCGGGCCGGCTTTGTTATTTGAAAACCCGGAAAACTTTGATATGCCAGTGTTAATGAATCTGTTTGGTACGCCTGAACGCGTAGCGCTTGGCATGGGCCAAAGCTCAGTATCAGCGCTGAGGGAAGTCGGCAAATTGCTCGCTTATTTAAAAGAACCTGAACCACCCAAGGGGCTTAAAGATTTGTGGGATAAACTGCCTGTCTTCAAGCAGGTGCTGAACATGCCAGCCAAAGAAGTACGTAAAGCCCCCTGTCAGGAGGTTGTGCTCAGTGGTGAAGAGGTCGATTTGACTAAACTGCCCGTTCAACACTGTTGGCCGGGTGACGCAGCACCGCTGATTACCTGGGGCTTAACCGTGACGCGCGGTCCCCACAAAAAACGCCAGAATCTGGGTATTTACCGCCAGCAGGTGCTGGGCAAAAATAAACTGATTATGCGATGGCTGTCACATCGTGGCGGCGCCCTGGATTTTCGTGAATGGTGCCAAACCCATCCCGGTGAACCCTATCCGGTATCTGTGGCTTTAGGCGCAGACCCGGCAACTATCCTGGGGGCGGTAACACCAGTCCCCGATACGTTGTCTGAATATGCATTTGCCGGGCTGCTGCGAGGTGACAAAACAGAGGTTGTTAAATCAATCAGTAATGACTTGCAAGTGCCAGCCAGTGCCGAAATCGTACTGGAAGGTTATATTGCACAGGACGAGACGGCGCCCGAAGGACCTTATGGTGACCACACCGGCTACTATAACGAGGTAGATGAATTTCCGGTATTCACGGTTACTCATATTACCCATCGTAAAGATCCCATTTATCATTCTACCTACACCGGCCGGCCGCCAGATGAGCCAGCGATTTTGGGCGTAGCGCTGAATGAAGTATTTGTACCCATTTTACAAAAGCAGTTTCCTGAAATCATCGATTTTTATTTACCACCGGAAGGCTGCTCTTACCGTATGGCCGTGGTGACAATGAAAAAACAGTATCCGGGTCACGCCAAACGGGTCATGATGGGGGTATGGTCTTTTTTACGCCAGTTTATGTATACAAAGTTCGTGGTGGTTTGCGATGACGATGTCAACGCCAGAGACTGGCAGGACGTGATTTGGGCCATTACTACCCGAATGGATCCCGCTCGTGATACAGTAATGATTGAAAACACGCCGATAGATTACCTTGATTTTGCGTCACCGGTTTCTGGTTTAGGCTCAAAAATGGGTTTGGATGCAACCAATAAAATGCCTGGTGAAACAGATCGGGAATGGGGAGAACCCATCGTTATGGATGAAGCAGTGAAACGTCGGGTCGACGAGATCTGGGATGAGCTTGGCATTATGCCAGGCAAACCTACTGCCAGTTAATCAAGCCATAGTTAATACAGTAAACACAACAACCCGTACAAGTGCCGGGTAAAAACATTAAGAGATTCAGTATACATGTCACAAATCAGATGCCAGGTCGAGGGAATTGCACCATTGACCAAGACCGTTTTCCGGGTGGATTTAACACCCGATGTTTCATTCGACTTCCAGTCAGGTCAGTATATTTTGGTGCATATGGACGAGAACGACCAGCGGCCCTTTTCCATCGCCAATGCCGCTCACGACAATAACCGGCTGGAGCTTCACATTGGTGCTGAGCCGGGCAATGCTTACGCGGGTGAAGTTCTGGAGCGTATGCGTCAGGAAAAAGCTATTTTTGTATCCGGAGGTCACGGACAGGCCGTATTGCAAGACGGCGATACGCCGATTGTGCTTGTCGCAGGTGGAACCGGTTTTTCTTACACTTACTCAATTTTAATGCAATCACTGAAAGATAATCCTAACCGCGACATAACGCTCTACTGGGGTGCCAAACACCTTGAAGATCTGTACTACCACGATGAGCTGGTATCACTGGCTGCCCATCACCCGCACCTGACCTTTATTCCGGTCGTTGAAAATGCCGACGATGACTGGCAAGGCCGCAAAGGCTGGGTGCATCATGCGGTGCTTGCCGACTATGCAGATATGTCTGGTATTCAAGTATATATTGCAGGACGTTTCGATATGGCTAAGGTAGCTCGCGATGACTTTTTTGCTCGCGGATTAGCTAAAGACGCGCTGTTTGGTGACGCCTACGCCTTTATATAAATCAATAACACCAAGGTTGTACTCATGACAATAATACGCCCACTGTTACTAATGGCTGCCGGGGCCAGTTTGACGCTGCAGGCTGATCAACTCGATTATGTTGACCAACCCCAATTGCATGATATTGCCAACGATATTTCAGCGTCGCGGATTGAAACGGATATCACCAAACTGGTTGGCTTTGGCACTCGTCATACGTTGTCAGAAACCGAGTCAGATACCCGCGGCATCGGCGCAGCACGACGCTGGATCAAAGCAGAGTTTGAGCGCATTTCTGCCGAGTGCGGCAATTGCCTGGAGGTGTATTACAGTGCTGCCACCATCAGTGGTGAAAAACGCATTCCTGATCCGGTTGAGGTAGTCAGTGTCATTGCCATTCAGCGCGGTAGCAGCGATCCGGACCGCTATGTTTTGATGTCTGGAGATATTGATTCGCGCGTGTCGGATGTTATGAATGCCACAGCGGATTCGCCCGGCGCAAATGACAATGCCTCGGGTGTTGCCGGTACACTCGAGGCGGCTCGTGTACTCAGTCAGTATAAATTTAACGGCAACATTGTTTACGCGGCGCTGTCTGGCGAAGAGCAAGGACTGTTTGGTGGAAAAATTCTTGCTGAACAAGCAGCTAAAGACGGCTGGCGATTAAAAGCGGTTCTCAACAATGACATGATAGGCAACATCGAAGGCGTGAACGGGGTGATCAATAACACTACCGCGCGTATTTTTGCCGAAGGCACCCGCCAGACCGAAACCGAGCGAGAAGGCAGAATCCGCCGCTTTACCGGCGGTGAGGTCGACTCGCCAAGCCGTAATTTAGCGCGCTATATCGATTTAATGGCAGACCGGTATATAGAAAACCTCGATACCATGGTGATTTACCGTCTCGATCGTTTTGGCCGCGGCGGCCATCATCGCCCGTTTAACGACTTAGGCTACCCGGGTGTGCGGATTATGGAAACAAATGAAAACTATACGCGCCAACACCAGGATATTCGCACCGAAAACGGCATTGAATATGGCGATACCCTCGATGGTGTTAACTTTGACTATGCCGCCAAACTCACCGCGCTTAACGCAGTAAGTCTGGCCGGCATGGCCTGGGCTCCGAGCCCTCCTCAGGAAGTGACAATAAAAGGTGCCGTGGAGCCCTCTACTACACTGAGTTGGGCAACGCTGGACAAAGCTCAGAACCCACAGTTAGCCGGTTACAAAATTTATTGGCGTTATACCGATGCACCGCAGTGGCAGTTCAGTCGCTTTGTAGGAGACGTGAATGAGTTCACGCTAAAAAACATTGTTATTGATAACTACTTTTTTGGGGTAGCCAGTGTTAGTAAAGATGGCTTTGAAAGTCCGGTAGTATTCCCCGGTGCGGCAGGAGCTTTTGGTGAATAAACAACCCTTTGCAGGACAATTATGATACGTGAGGTATGGGCTAAGTTGTTGTTAACCGGGCGTGTTGGCGGGCTGTTCCTTTGCGGCATGTGGGGGGCACACAGCGTCGCCGCCGCGCCGCTGAAGTTAGTCGCTAACCCCTTACCGACAATGGTCGCCGAAGAGCCCGGCGACGTCTCTGCGCGACTTAAGTATCTCGTTGCTGAGGCATTTTCGGCGCTCAATGTCGAGGTAGTTCTGGAGGTAGATAGACCTGCCTTTTCTGGTAGTGGGCTGCTGACCGGCCGTTATGACGGCGAGTTTGCCCATTTTAATTTGCAGGATCGTCGCGATAACCTGCTCTTCAGTAAAACCTATTTACCATCACGCCTGTATTTAGCGAGCCGAGAGCATACCTTAGACGACGTTAGCCAGTTCTCACATATCCTCAACAACCGTGTAGCAACCACCAATATGATAGCCAACTCAACAGAGCTGCGCCGGGTTAAAGCGGTATCCTGGGTGCGTAACCCCTCTGTATTTGACATGTTTAAGCAACTCTCTGAGCAACGTGCAGCCTATGTGTTGGAGGATGGCTTGATCCTTGATGAGTTTAATCGCCTATTGACCAATAGCGGCGAGCAGCCATTATTTGTGTCACCTGCGCCCTTAATTACGACCGGTTATACTCTCAGCATACGCAAAGATTACCCGAATGCGTCACAAATTCTAACTGACTTTGACGCCTACATTTCCGCCATACAAAATAACGGGCGTTTTAATAAATTAATGGCGATAGCCTGGACGTCCAAAGACATTAACTCAGATGGCACTGCCGACTGGGTAACCACTGCAGAAGTCCATCATACCGAGACACCACCGATGTCCATCAAGGGGGTTTTGCCCCTCGATAATACCGCTACGGGCACCGCATCACTGTTTTATATTGATGGTAAAGCTTACCCTGACTGGCCGTCTGCCCAACGGGCTTTAAACAATACAACGCAATTACCGCGTACGTCTTTACTCGATCATGAAGTCTACAAAGGCATGCTGAAGCGCTGGTAAACATATCACCGTTGACAAGCAGGTATGGTGTGAGGCAATACACTCAGCCAGTACGCTAACTGGCCGATATCCTGGTCGTTTTGATTTGCAAGCTCGACTGTTAGTAAAATGCCTGTAAGCCGGTTTGCGCCCTACCCAGGATCAAACCATGAATGTCATAGGTGCCTTCGTAGGTATTTACCGTTTCTAAGTTCACCATATGCCGCATTACGTGGTACTCGTCAGCAATACCATTACCGCCGTGCATATCCCTTGCTTTACGGGCAATATCGAGCGCTTTGCCACAGTTATTACGCTTGATTAGCGAAATCATAGCAGGGTCAAATTCTCCCTGATCAATTAACTGCCCTACGCGCAGCGCAGTCTGCAGGCCAAGCGTTATTTCGGTTTGCATGTCGGCCAATTTAGTCTGAAACAACTGCGTTTGCGCCAACGGCTTACCAAACTGCGTGCGCTCTAACCCATATTGTCTGGCCGCATGCCAACAAAACTCTGCAGCGCCCATCGCGCCCCAGGCAATACCGTAACGGGCCATATTTAAACAGCTAAACGGGCCTTTCAGTCCGGTGACGTTCGGGAGTAAGTTTGCTTCAGGAACAAAGACATCGTCCATAACTATTTCACCGGTAATCGACGCTTTTAGCGACATTTTCCCTTCAATTTCCGGAGTGCTAAGCCCTTGCATACCACGCTCGAGAATGAATCCACAAATGGCGTCATCCAAGGCTGCGTTCTTCGCCCACACCACACACACGTCAGCAATGGGTGAATTGGTGATCCACATTTTATTGCCATTAAGACGATAACCGCCCTCGGTCGGCGTTGCACGTGTTTTCATCGCAGCAGGATCCGAGCCGGCATCTGGCTCGGTCAAACCAAAGCAACCAATGTACTCGCCACTGGCGAGCTTCGGTAAATATTGCGCTTTTTGAGCATCGCTACCAAATTGATAAATTGGATGCATAACCAGCGAGGACTGCACGCTCATAGCACTGCGGTAACCACTGTCCACACGCTCAACTTCACGAGCTAAAAGCCCGTAAGCGATATAACTCACCCCGGCACAACCATAACCATCAATGGTGGCCCCTAACAAGCCGAGCTCGCCAAACTGGCGCATCAATGATGGGTCAAACCGACTATTGCGGTTGGCTTCCAGGATGCCAGGTTGCAACACTTGCTGACAGAACTCACGGGCAGCATCGCGCAACAGGCGCTCATCTTCGTTTAGTTGCGTATCAAGTAGCAGTAGATCCTGCCAATAGGGATTAACCGACATGACTGAGTCCTCTTTTATTATTTAATGACGTGCATCTTTTATAGCCCACTTAACGGCTGAGCCGTTGTGTACTTTATTTGTTCCATGGCAAAGCTCGATGTGACATCACCCATCGGCATACCTTTGATAAGACGCTTGTAAAAGTGATCGAAGCGCTGCATATCGGCGACCACGACCTTCAGCATATAATCATACTCTCCGGACATTCGATAAAACTCAACAATCTCTTCGAATGCACTGCAGTGACGGGCAAATTCTGACAACCACTTTTCGTCGTGCCTGCCGGCTTTCACTTGTACAAATACGGTTAAATTCAGTCCCAGTAACGTTGCATCAAGTAATGCTACTTTGCGCGTAATAAACCCCTGTTGCTGTAAACGCTGAATTCTTCGCCAACAGGGTGTAACTGTCAGGCCAACCTGCTCTGCTATATGCTGAACGGAGAGGTCAGCATCGTGCTGAAGAAGGTTGAGAATTCCCCTATCAATCTTATCTATAGAAAATTTTTCCAACTTTTTAGCACCATAAGACTATATGTTGTGAAAATACTGCCACTTATAAAAAACATTAGCAAATCCTTCTAACACTGCCAGCGCATAATATTGCTTCATTAAATTCTAACAAATAGTGAGTGTTATGCTGAATCCACATTCTACAACGCCAATCAGACAAAACAGGATACTCGACAGCATTGTCCAGACTATTGGTAACACCCCTATGGTTAAGCTTAACCGCATTAATAATGCTACCGAAAGCTCTGCAAACATTCTGGCAAAACTGGAGTATTTCAACCCTGCCGGCTCAATAAAGGACCGCGCTGCATTGGCAATGCTGAACGCCCTGCAAAATGAGCAACAAACAGCAGTTCATCACATTGTTGAAGCCTCTTCGGGTAACAGTGGTGTGGCTTGCGCCTGGCTTGGCGCGGTTTATGAAATAGCAGTCACCATTGTCATGCCGGAGCACATGTCAGATGAGCGCCAAAAGCTCATCCGCCACTATGGTGCCACTCTGGTGACGACCCCACGCGAACAGGGCATGCCCGGTGCTATCGCCAAAGCAGACTTGCTCATCCGGCATCTAGAGGGGGCAGTTTCGATGGACCAATTTGCTAATCCGGCCAATGCTATGGCCCATGAACAATCCACAGGTCAGGAATTATGGGATGATACCGCTGGACAAATTGATGTGGTAATAGCCGGTATGGGCACAGGCGGTACGTTAACGGGAATTGGCAGATTTCTCAAAGCCCGTAACCCCCATATCCAGATTGTTGCCGCCGAACCTGAAAGTTGCCCTCTGCTCAGCCAGGGGCGCAGCGGAGAGCACCAAATTCAAGGCATTAATCCGGGCCATATACCGGCTGGTATGAATGTCGGCATTCTGGATCGCGTGATAGCGGTCAGTGACGATGATGCCATTAATATGGCCAGACAACTCGCACGGAAAGAAGGTTTGGCAGTAGGTTTATCATCTGGTGCGGTGGTGCATGCAGCAAGTCTTCTGGCCCAAATGCCGCAATACAATGGTAAAAACATTGTTGTCATACTGGCAGATGGGGCCGAGCGGTATTTCTCAACGTCACTATTTGCTGATTGAGCTGACTGTCATTTTCAGCCCTAGTGCATCGTAGAGATTAGCGACAACTACTGTGCTACGGTATTCCACCAGGGCTGACTGTAATTAATTTGATCTGGCTGCAGAGTAATTGCATTGGGGCGAGCGAAACTCTGCCACAACATATTGGCCATAGTTTCATCATGAATGACCAATTGGCCGGCTTCTGCATAGTGCCGGACGGCATAGAAATACGCTTCTATCGGCATCATAGGATGGCTCTGGTCAAAAATAACCCGGCCTCCATGACGCTCATACAAGTGTCTGTCGACGGCAAACTGTAATGCTGAAAACTCTGCCAGCCTGGTTAACTTGTCGTCGGTTAAACTATCGCCGCCAAAAGCTAACTTAAACGACTCAACAAACGCTGGGCTAGCGGTTAAACCATTCCGGGCGGCGTAATCTTTTATAAACTGACGCTTAATAAACTCGGAGGCTCTACTGAAACGGTAAATATTGAGTCGGGCTTTACGCGTGGGATCATCCTGCCATGCTTGCAGGGTTGACGCATCAGGTTGAATATCCTGCATTGTCAGTTGCTGGCCAGCAAAAGACACCACAACATCGTTTTCTTTGGCCACCAGACCAGATAAACACATACCATACAGAAAAAGTAGAACCGCAAGCCGCCGTATCATTATGCAATACTCTTATTGTACGCACCGGGCGAGGCAAAGGGCCAGGACTCACGAGGTGACGTGAAGATTATCCTGATGAATTCCCAGACTGGTCATTCAGAATAGAAAAGGCCCCTACCAACGGTAGAGACCTCATAAATCATTAGATGGCTTCTACGTTAGCCGCCTGCAAACCTTTTTGTCCTTGTTCAACTTCAAATTGAACTTTTTGACCTTCTACAAGCGTCTTGTATCCATCGGATACGATCGCACGAAAGTGAACAAAAACGTCTTTACCGCCGTCGTCCTGCGTTAAAAAGCCATAACCTTTTTCAGCATTAAACCACTTAACGGTACCAGTTACTTTAGACATGAAAAACCTCAAAAAAACTCTTTAAAACCTTTGTGTCACGTGACACGAACTTGCTTCTTTAACTAGGGGTGACTCACGGCAAAACTAACTGCAGAACCATACATCGCCAAATTGCTCCAGCGGTTGCAACTACGCTACGTTAATAACTAACGAAAGCACAACTATTTAAAGAACACTACCACTATAACCACACGTTACAGAAATTGATACTAAAATCATAAAAAGTGAGCGTTTTTAATTAATAATTAATGTCACGGGTGTTCTTGGCCCCCTGATTTTGCTGGTAAAAATGATAAGCAATGCCTTAATCAGACTTGCTTCGCCCCTTCCACCAGGCTCTGAACCAACAACTGAAACCGAGTAACACCAGTGCTGCCGATACGCTCCAGTGGAGTGGGTAGAGCGGCACTAACGCCGCGACGAGGATCGACGTTGCCCCAACGATACTAAGATGCTGTGCTTTTTGCGCCTGCTGTTGTTGTTGCAGTAGCAGCATATTGGCTCGGCGCTGTTGCTCAGGAAAATATTTGGCTTGTTTAAGCGTGTCGTAGAGCAGGTCGGGCATGTCCGGTAGCTTTTCACTCCAGTAAGGAAAATTAGCCTTAACCTTGGTTAACACTGCTTTGATACCAATTTGTTCGCGCATCCATTTTTCCAAAAACGGCTTAGCGGTTTGCCACAAGTCGAGTTGCGGATACAGTTGCCGTCCCAGACCCTCCACATAGAGTAATGTTTTTTGCAGTAATACTAATTGTGGCTGCACCACCATGTTAAAGCGACGGGCAGTATTAAATAATTGTACTAATACATTGCCAAATGAAATCTCAGCCAGCGGCTTTTGAAAAATGGGTTCGCAAACAGTCCGGATAGCGCCCTCAAATTCGTCAATGTTGGTATCAGAAGGTACCCACCCGGAATCTGCATGTAACTGAGCAACCTTACGATAGTCACGGTTAAAAAAGGCAATGAAGTTCTCGGCCAGATAGCGCTTATCTTCCTGATTCAGCGTGCCGACAATACCAAAGTCTATGGCAATATATTGTGGGTTTTCAGGATTTTCCCGTGACACAAATATATTGCCCGGGTGCATATCTGCGTGAAAAAAGCTGTCTCTGAACACCTGCGTAAAGAAGACTTCAACGCCTCGTTCCGCCAGAATACGTAAATTGGTGTCCTGCGTAATCAACGCCTCTATATCGGATATCGGAACGCCGTAGATTCGCTCCATAACCAATACGTTAGGACGGCAGTAGTCACTGTAAATCTGCGGCACATAAAGTGCTTCAGAGCCTGCAAAGTTGCGCCCTAACTGCATACCATTGGCCGCCTCGCGGGTCAGATCCAGCTCATCCACGATGGTTTTTTCGTATTCTCTGACCACCTCGACCGGACGCAATCGTTTACCATCAGGTAACCACTTCTGCAGAATTTTAGCCAGGGTCAGCATCAGCTCTGTATCGGCTTGAATAGTCTTGCGAATGTCCGGACGCAGCACCTTAACCACAACATCTATATCACCGTTTTTAAGTCTGGCTGCGTGAACCTGGGCAATACTGGCAGATGCCAGCGGTGTGGTTTCAAAGGTACTGAACACCTCATTCAGTGATTGAATGTGTAATGACTGTTTAATAATTGCCTGGGCACGTTCGGTTTCGAACGGTTTTACCCGATCCTGCAACAACGCCAGTTCATTGGCGATATCCACAGACAATAAGTCACGTCGGGTCGACAGCATTTGGCCAAACTTAATAAAGACCGGGCCCAACGTTTGCAGTGCCAGGGTAAGCCTGGCGCCGGCGCTTTTGTCTTTATGTTGATTGCGGATCCAGAATAAGCTTGCGCGCATAATACGCGCATACCAGGGTAACCACTTGGACGGGATCAGTTCGTCTAAACCATGCTCCAGCATGACCCGATTGATCTGGTAAATCCTCAGTAACTGCATAATATTTACTGTTTACTCCGCTCAAGCCTGGTAAGGCGTGCCTCTAAACGTTCAGTATCGTCGCGCAACGCACTGACCTGATCGGAGAAATGAATCACCGCCAGGCGATGAGCGGCTAGCTGCTTTTCATCAGTGAGCGCGCTTCCCAGTATCCCTTGTGCCTTACCTGACAGCTGCTTGAAGTGATCACCAAGTTTACCCATCACCGCAAACAACTCATGCGCAACAACGTCATTGGTTTTCACTGCGAGGCGTTCTTCCCAATCTATATTTAGGTTCTGCAAAATGGCTGAAAAATCCTGCGCAATAGCCAACTCGCCCTGTACTTCCAGCTCTCCAGCTTTAATTAATCGCGTCAGTTGAGATGTATCACGCAGGCTGGGCAACACGGCCAGCCGTGTTTTAATGCTGCATTCATGCTTGCTAATGTCCATGACTGGTTCCCCTAACATGAGGACATCAATCTGGCTTGAGAACACCAAAGCGAAACACTGTGATATATCTGTTAATTCAATAATCAGCCGCTTGCCCTGCAAGGCGTTGAGCGCTTGCCGGGAGTCTGGGTCGAGGGCCAGCAAACGATTCAGTGCATTTTCTGCCGCAGCACTAAGCAATGGTCCAGTTGGCATTAAAATTTATAACCCCGGTGCAAGGCAACGATTCCGCCCGTCAGGTTTTGGTAATCACAATGCTCAAATCCGGCATTCTCAAACATCGATTTAAGGGTATCCTGATCAGGGTGCATGCGGATTGATTCAGCCAGATACTGATAACTCTCCCGGTCGTTAGCCACCAACTGCCCCATAGTGGGTAATATATTAAACGAATACCAGTCGTAGGTTTTTGACAAGATGTCGTTGGTCGGTTTTGAAAATTCCAGAACCAACAGGCGGCCGCCCGGTTTTAAAATTCGAAATATTGACGCCAACGCTTTGTCTTTATCGGTCACATTTCGCAGACCAAAAGCCATGGTGACTAGATCGAAATGATTGTCAGGGAAAGGCAGTGCCTCAGCATTTGCCTGAACATAATCCACGTTTCCTACAATGCCCATATTACGCAATTTATCGCGCCCTACTGATAACATTGAGTGGTTAATGTCTGCCAGCACCACTTCACCGGTTGGGCCAACCAATCGCGAAAATTTCGCCGCCAGGTCGCCGGTACCACCAGCCAGATCAAGTACTTTCTGACCGGCTTTTATGCCACTACAATCAATGGTATAACGTTTCCAAAGCCGGTGGATTCCCATTGACATAAAGTCATTCATTACATCATATTTAGCGGCTACCGAGTCAAAGACACCTGCTACCATTGACGCTTTCTTATTTCTGTCGACCTGACGAAAGCCAAAATCGGTAGATTGTTCTGATGATGCGTCATCATTTTGCGCGGAAGAGTATTGTTCTGACATGACTTAATTCTTCTTATATCGACGGCTGTTACCCAGTTCAGACGCGACGCTGTCTGACCGGACTACCCAGTGTCATTGTTGTAATGAAATCTTCAGCAAGTGTATCGAAAAGTGCCTGCGCTTACCATCACGATTAGCTGTCGATGCAGCCTGAACACTTGCTTATTCATTGTTGTTCAGAATATGCGGTAATTCCGAAAGGGAATCTAATACTCTGTCAGGCCGGTAAGAGCTGATATCTTCACCATGATTATAACCGTATGAGAGCGCGTAAACCAAACAACCGGCGGCTCTGGCGGCATGTATGTCTGATTTGGAATCGCCCACCATTAATGCGTTGTCCGGTTTTGCCTCAAGGGCATTCAAGGCATAATTAAGCGGTGCAGGGTGCGGCTTTTTATGCGCGCAGGTATCACCACTTACGACGACATCAAAATACTGCGCAAGGCCTTTATTGTGTAACAGAGGCAACGTAAACGCAGCCGCTTTATTCGTCACACACGCGAGCCGGTAATCATGTCCGATAAGCCAGTCCAGTGTCGGTAACACGCCCTCATAGAGCGTGCTGTGTTTACCATTATAGTGAGTATAAGCTTCGATAAACGCAGCCAATGCGACATTATACAGAGCGTGATCCGCCGAGCCTTGTACGCTATTGGTCACGGCCCTGGCCACCAGCTTTTCAATACCGTTACCCACCCAGTCCCGCACTGCAGACTCACCTTTGACAGGCAGTCCTGCGGCGCGCATCGCTACGTCAATGCAGTACGCTAGGTCAGGCACACTGTCTATAAGCGTACCGTCCAAATCAAATAAAATATAACTAACCCGGGAAGTTTTCATTGTAATGAATGCTCACTTAGCCACTTACTGAACAACCGGATGGTGTGTTAGACCTGATTGTCACCGCAACTGTACGCGACAATCTGGCTAATTTCCTGCAAACTTCGCCCGCTCTTCTGTTGCCAATAAGCAAAGGTGTCAGCAATCGTTGTCTGACTTCGTTTAGAGGTTAACCCACCACTGATTAAATTATATGCACGGAAGTAGCCTTCCACGTCCCGGCTGAGAATAAATGTATCAATGCCCAGGGTGCGCAGCGCATAAGGGCCGGTGTTACCGCCCAGGCGCGCACCGTGCTTTTTCAGGTATTGCCACAGCTCAATGACTCTGGCGCCCTGAAACTGGCTGGCAAACTCACCAAACCCACATCCGTGATTGAGGCGAATATCATGTAGCATCAACGCGTTATCACGTATGGTCATCACTTTCTTAAAGTTACGAACAATGCGTTTATCGCGGGCTCGTTGTTCGAGCATTTCATCTGACATGAGCAGCACTTTCTGGACGTCGAAATTGAAAAACAACGCTTCAAATTCTGGCCACTTTTGCTCTATTACCCGCCATACAAATCCAGACTGAAACACCTTTTTTGTGAATGCCGACAGCACACGGTCATCAGGTATTGCGCAGACGTCAGCCGCCTTTAGCGGCTGACTGACGATATACTCAAGACCTTTGATGCCACCCTTACGCTCAGCTGCCCGGGCGTAAATAGCGTCAAATGACTCAATAGCCATTAGCTGTTTGCTACCACTATGCCGTTGTGCCGCAACAAGGCATCAACCTGTGGCTCTCGCCCCCGGAATGCAACAAAGAGATCCATGGGTTCGCGACTCCCCCCCATTTCAAGAATGTTATGCAGAAAATCAGCGCCGGTTTGTGGATTAAAAATACCCTCTTCTTCGAAGCGGCTAAACGCATCGGCTGACAGTACCTCGGCCCATTTGTAGCTGTAGTACCCCGCAGCATACCCACCTGCAAATATATGCCCAAAACTATGCTGGAAACGGTTAAATGAAGGCGGGTTGATCACTGCTACTTCATTGCGTACCTGTCCGAGGATCTGCTGCACATCAACATGCTCGCCATCTTCCATATGCAGCACAAAATCAAACAGACTAAACTCTAATTGCCGGATCATTTGCATTGCAGCTTGATAATCACGAGCAGCCAACATTTTGTCGAGCAACGCTTTGGGCAGTGGGTCACCGGTCTCGTAATGGCCGGAAATTAAGCCCAGCGCTTCTTCCTGCCAGCACCAGTTCTCTAAAAACTGACTCGGTAGTTCTACCGCATCCCATGGCACGCCATTAATGCCTGACACACCGGGTACTGACATTTGCGTCAGCATATGGTGGATACCATGGCCAAATTCATGGAACAACGTAACCACTTCATCATGAGTAAATAATGCCGGCTTATCACCCACCGGACCATTAAAGTTGCAGGTTAAATACGCCACCGGTGTTTGTAGTTCGCCAGACGCCTGAAAACGCCTTACCCGGCACTCATCCATCCATGCACCACCGCGCTTTTTAGGGCGCGCGTAGAGATCAAAGTAAAACTGACCGCGCAGCGTACCTTCGTGATCAGTGATGCTAAACAGGCGTACGTCACTGTGCCAGGTGTTAGCATTTTCAACTTCACTGATATTCAGGCCATAGAGCTTTTCAACTACGCTAAAGAGCCCGGCGATAACACGATTTTCTGGAAAATAGGGACGTAAGATTTCATCTGAGATCGCATAACGTTGTTGTTTCAACTGCTCACTAAAGTAAGGCACATCCCAGGCTTCAATGTTGTCCATTTGGTGTTGTTCAGCAGCAAACGCACGCACCTCTGCCAGCTCCTTTTCTGCCTGGGGTTTAGCCTTGGCAGCCAGGTCACGTAAAAAGCCTACCACTTGATCAGTGGAAGAAGCCATTTTGGTTGCCAGTGAACGTTCGGCGTAATTTGCAAAACCTAATAAAGACGCAATTTCAGTTCGTAGCGCCAGCGTTTCATTAATGATGGCACTATTATCCCACTGACCGGCATTTGGCCCTTGTTCTGACGCCCGGGTTGCATAAGCGCGGTACATTTCCTCGCGCAATTCACGGTTGTCAGCATAGAGCATTACCGGCAGATAGCTGGGGATATCCAGTGTAAACAACCAGCCTTGTAAGTCCTTTTGATGTGCCGCTTGCTTTGCCGCATCAAGGGCAGACTCTGGCAACCCTTTAAGCTCAGCCTCATCGGTGACATGTTTTGTCCAGCCCATAGTGGCATCCATGACATTATTGCTGAACGTTGATGACAGTTCGGATAAGCGCGCCTGAATATCGGCGAAGCGCTGTTTTTTGTCGGCAGGTAATGCCACGCCTGATAACGTAAAGTCCCGCAACGTATTATCAACAACCTTACGCTGGGCCTCATCGAGTTGCTCGTACTCGGTGCTGTCGCGTAACGCCTTATAAGCCTGAAATAATCCTTCATGCTGACCAACCCAGGTGCCATACTCCGATAGTAGTGGCAAACAGGCATCATGAGCTTCACGTAATTCGTCACTGCTTACGACAGAATTCATGTGCGAAACCGGTGACCATATTTTACTTAAAGTATCATCGGCTTCATCAATACGACTAACGACATTGGCATAGCAATAGTCGCCGCTGTCAACCACCTCATCGATAGTTTTCTTACAGTCAGCGATAGCTTTGGTGACTGCCGGTTTTACCTGGTCTGGTGTGATTTCTGAAAATAGTGGCAATCCACCAACCTGTTCAAGTGCAGTTGTTGTCATAATTACTGTTAGGTCCCGTTACCAATGATTTGATAGTGTTTTGATGGGGTTTATACACAAAAAAACAAGTACTGGAGCACTACCGTTTGGCTTTTTTTGGCAATCAGTGAGCACAAAGATGCCAGACGTTTTTACAGTCATTCACCCTACATAACAGGTATAACGATAACTGCCACCAAAGTGCCAGCGTTGCGGATGAATAAGTTCGTGATTGGGTGATAGCGTTAAGGAAGTAGGCAGAGATTGCTATCGCGTACTAAACTATATTTGTAAGTGAAAGCCAGGCTCAATGGAGAAGGTTAGATTTATCGTGATTAACCACAAAGTCGACACAGCTCCACTCAACTACTGCGAGGTAACTCTGATTGGTCAACCACAAAGCTGTCGGATGATTCTGCTGTGCGCAGAGTGTAAACATATTTAACCTTTATCATGTGGTAACGAGAGGCGGATATGAAGTATCTATTGTTCACGTTTATTGTAATCTTCAGTGCCAGCGCAGTGAGCCAGCAAGCGCCTGCAATAACTAAAGCACCCACTCAATATTACACCTTTGGTGTTGTACCTCAGCAGTCTGCCTTTAAACTCGCCGAAATGTGGACACCAGTATTGCAATATGTGTCAGCACAAACCGGTATTGTGCTTAAATTTGTAACGGCTAAAGATATCCCAAGTTTTGAGGAGGCCCTTGCACAAGGCCAATATGACATCGCCTATATGAATCCGTATCACTACACGGTATTTCATGAAAAGAGCGGATACAACCCCCTGGTAAGGGATGTAAAAAAACCGCTGCAAGGCATTATAGTTACCCGTCGCGATAGCCAGATCACCGACTTATCGCAACTTCATGGTTTAACGCTGGCCTTCCCTGCACCTGCGGCATTTGCTGCCAGTATCGTACCGCGCGCCGAACTCAGCCGGGCTGGAATAAGTATTACGCCGCGATATGTACATTCCCACGACTCAGTCTATCTTAATGTCATAAAAGGCTTGTTTATGGCAGGCGGCGGTATAATGCGTTCACTGGAACACCTGCCGCCTGAACAGCGCGCGAAGTTAAAGGTGTTATGGCAAAGTCAGGAGTACACGGGGCATGCTATTGCAGCTAAAAATGATGTCCCACAACCTCACAAGGAACAGCTTATCAATGCCTTCGCGCAGCTAGGCAAAACAGAGCAAGGGCGCTTATTATTAGAAAAACTCAATTTCAGGGAGTTACAGGCGGCAACAAATGAAGACTGGGATGATGTCAGGTCACTGGGTATACACTCACTATCAAGACCCGACTACTGAGATTAACCTATGCGCCTTTCATTAAAAACTAAAACCATTGCTGGCACTTCATTAATCGAGGCCACCTTGCTGTTGATTTTAATTATCACCAGCTTGTCGTTTATTAATGCATTAATCGAAGACACTGTTGTTAAACGAGCGCAGACAACCGCCAATCTGTTTGCCGCCACCACCAAGAACGCTTTGCTTTCACTTGATCTCGCGGCCCTTGAAGCATCGGTTCAGGAACTTATGACAAACCCTGATATTGTCTATGCAAAAGTGATTGATAACCAGAACAGAGTGTTGGCTCAAGCAGGAGCCCCCCCCGCTGCTGAAGAGCTATTTATTGGCGACACAGCCGTGTCCGATGTTGATGATTCCGTTTACGACACCAACCGCGCAATATCCGTGGCTGGTCATTATTATGGTGAAATCCAAATCGGCATCGATATTAAAGCCGTCCAATCCTCGGTGCTGAAAATCCGCAATTGGATTATTTCACTGGCCTTGCTGGAACTGGCTTTGGTGGCAGTCTTTTCATTTGGGTTGGGGACCTATCTGACCTCTCAGTTAAAAGCTTTGCGACGAGGCGCTAAGGATATGTTGAAAGCCATTCCGGAGAAGAACTACCAGGACATTAGTATTACCATTAAAGGCAATGATGAACTCGCAGAGCTGGCCGGATCGTTTAATACACTGGTAAAAACGCTTGCCAACGAAAGCGATTATCGGGACAAAGCTGAAACCGAACTAAAAGAACTAAATGTTTCCTTAGAAAAGATCATCGCTGAGCGCACCCAGGCATTGCTGGATAAAAACATTGAGCTTGAGCAGTCCAACAAGGATCGCAAGGAAGCCCAGCAGCAGCTTTTTCAGGCTGAAAAAATGGCCTCAGTGGGGCAGCTCGCTGCCGGGGTTGCCCATGAAATAAACAATCCGGTGGGATTTGTTTCAAGCAATCTAAACACCCTTGATGATTACCTGACACTTATTCAGCTGTTACTGGCATTAGCAAAAAATCTCGATGCCAATGAACCCGACGATGTGTTACGTAAACGCGTGGAAGAACTTCAATTGTTTTATACCCAACATGACATGGACTTTATCAGCGCAGATGTGGCGCCTCTCATCAAAGAATCGCGAGAAGGTTTAAAAAGAGTCAGCGAAATCGTTAAAGGGCTAAAAGTGTTTTCACGAATCGATTCCGATGAACAACAATGGTACGACCTCAATCACTGCCTGAACACTACGCTAACCATGGTTAACAACAAATTAAAATATATTTGCAAGGTTGAAACCCATTTTGCTGAGCTGCCAAATATGTATTTTAATTTAGGCAAAATAACCCAGGTTTTTACCAACCTACTGATCAATGCGGGACAAGCTATTGAGGAAACCGGCGAGCAGGGCGTCATTACCATTACCACGCAATTGGTAGACAATGCCGCCAAGGTGACGATCAAAGATACCGGGGGCGGTATCGCTGACGTCAACATGGACAAGCTGTTTAATCCGTTTTTCACCACCAAACCAGAAGGTCAGGGCACCGGGTTAGGCTTATCAATTTCCTACGGCATTATTCAGGAACATGGCGGCAACATCGACGTAGAAAGTAAACCCGGCGAGGGTACGGTATTTACCGTTACGTTACCACTGCATAGCGACGCTGAAAATTAACTTATTGTCCCTAAAGACGGATTGAAAACACATAAACAGGAGACACGGCCATGACGATAACTGAAGACGCAGAAACCCCCTTGTACCGGGTACTCTGTGTAGACGATGAGCAAAATATTCTGCGTGCTATAAAACGGGCCCTGTTTACTCTGAAAGTTGAGTTGATTTTAGTTGATAGCGGCGAAAAAGCGCTTGAAGTCATGGCCGAGAAACACATACACGTGATTATCTCTGATATGAAAATGCCGGGTATTACCGGCGCAGAATTGCTTGCCGTAGTTGCTAACAAATACCCGGATACCTTTCGGGTGATACTGACGGGTTTTGCCGACATTGATTCCACCATCAAAGCGGTTAATCACGGTAGAATTCACCGTTACCTGCAAAAGCCATGGGAGAATACAGATTTAATCAACACCATCGAAGAGGGCTTGGAAAGGGTAAAATTGAAAGACGAAAACAGCCGTTTGCAAAAACTGACCCAGCGCCAGAATAACAAGCTAAAAGAAATCAATGCCAATCTGGAACAGACGATACATAAACGTACACGGCAAATAAGAGTAGCGCTGAACCGAATACAGCTACGTAACCGGGCGCTCGAACAAGTGTTATTCAATGTGATATCAATCAACCCTGATGTAGATGGTAAATTCGCCATTGAAGTCAGCGAACTCACGCAAAAACTAGCAAAACATGCTGGCATCAATCAAGAAGACACCCGCTTGTATGCTTATGCCAGCCTTATTGGTGAACTAGGCTTACTGGGTTTACAGCCAGAGGCTTTCCGGCCCCCTTTCGCAAAGCTGACTTACCAACAACAAAAAGACTACCTGTCACAAACCACCCTGGCGAAAACGATTCTGGCTCCCGCTGAGCACATGCAGCCGATCTCTGAAATTATCGAGTTTCAGTTTGAACACTACAACGGCTCCGGTCTGTTTAAGAAAGTCGCTAAAGAGATTCCGGTTGGCGCGCGTATTCATGCAATCTCACGCGACTATTGGCGGTTGGTCAGCGGCCGCATGACCGGTCAGAAAATTGCCCCCAAGGAAGCTAAAGCCGAACTTCAGAAGTACCGTAATGCCCGTTATGATGGTGAGTTTCTGGATCTGCTCTTAAACGACACCGATATTGATAAGCCAATGTACATTGATGATCACATTGGTACCGGGGACTTAAAGCCCGGAATGGTGCTTGGTAACAACCTGTATAACGAAAATCACATTTTGCTGTTACCCGCCGGCCATATACTGACTGACGCAACCATCAGTAAGCTCAGACAATATGAAAGAGAGCACCACCGCTCCTTTGATATTTTGCTCGAAAAAGAAACTGATACAGGTACAGATTCAGAAACGGAGGCTGAAAGGAATGATGAAACCTGATACAGCTTTAACTTTCCGCTAAGTCCATAGCGGTAATTTCTTCGGGACGCAGGGTTAGCACTTCGTATCCAGAGCCTGTTACAGCCAGTGTGTGTTCCCATTGGGCAGATAATTTGCGGTCGCGGGTAACGACCGTCCAGCCGTCTTTTTTCAGTTTGGTTTTATACGATCCCTGATTAATCATCGGCTCAATCGTAAAGACCATTCCCTCGGCTAACGTCACCCCGGTTTGGGCTTTTCCGTAGTGGAGTATTTGAGGTTCCTCATGCATTTCACGGCCGATACCATGACCGCAGTATTCTCTTACCACACTGAATCCGTGGCGCTCAGTAAACGTTTGTATAGCATGCCCAATATCTCCGGTTGTCGCACCGGGACGGACTTTGTTAATGCCTTGCCACATCGCCTGATAAGCGATATCCACCAGCTTCTGAGCCAGTAGTGGCGTCTCTCCGATCATGTACATCTTGCTACTGTCAGCAATAAAACCATTTTTTTCCAAAGTAATATCGAGATTTACTATGTCGCCATTGCGCAGGCGTTTGGTTGCCGACGGCACGCCGTGACATACCACCTCATTAATCGACGTATTGAGCGCGTACTGATAACCATACTGACCTTTACTGGCTGGCCTGGCATCGAGTACTTCAACAATATAGTGTTCAACGAACTGGTTGATGTCGAGCGTAGTGAGGCCTGCCACAACAACGCTGTCTAACGCCTCGAAAACCTGTGCTAATAACCGCCCGGACTCGCGCATCAGAGCCAGTTCAGACGGCGACTTAATAACAATGTTACTCATGCACCAGTCTCACCGATGTCACATTTTGCTCGCGCATTTCGGTAGCCAGAATTTGTTCGTATGTCAGCGTCGGGTTTTGCTCCGCGAGCCGCCCTATTTTCATCCAGAACTCTGCCTGCGAGTTTATCGAGCGCTCCATAACCATACTATTTTTGCGCACTTCTTCGTGCAGTTTGTCCGATATTTTAACAATTCCCACAATACCACCAAATTATATAACACTACATTTTGCTACATATTATATAAAAAAGAATGTCACCGCCATCTGTAATTTTTGTCAGACATAAAAAAACCGTGGCACATTGCCACGGTTTTGACGGGATTTAATCAGCAATTACTGCTTCAGCTCGCCCGTAGATGATTCGATGTGCGCTCTTACGAACCATTGGAACTGCTCCAGTTGCGCCAATTGGCCGGTCAGCATATCTTCCGATACCGGATCAATTTCTTCAAGTTTACCCAGCGCTGATCGATGATCTTCATTAACACCATCGTACACTTTGTTCAGCGCAGTTAAATGATCGGTAACGAGCCCCTTACCTACGCTGTAGTCCTGCCAACGACGACGGTCTACCAGTGCCTGCGGTGTACCTACCGGCACACCACCGAGGGTTGCAATGCGCTCTGCAATGGTATCGGTCATTTCACGCACCGCTTCCACCTGCGGATCTAACATTTCATGCACACCAATAAAGTTTGGCCCTACAACGTTCCAGTGAATATGTTTAAGCGTTAACTGAAGATCGATTAACGCGACCATGCGATCATCTAAAATAGCGATAGCATCCTTGGCCTGACTGTCTTTCATTCCCGGAGCGGTAAAATCTGCAATTTTTACGTTACTCATAATTCCTCCTGCTTTTGAAAATGACACTTATCTTTCAATAAACATCTTGTGTAACTACTAAAGCAACGCCTGTACCAGAAATAAAAACCAGCGGGTACGGCACGTGTTATAAGGCCTGCAAGCTAACTGAGGTAATTACTTCAATCAGCTGGGCATCTCGTTTAACAGTAAATTCTGCAATTTGATGTAAAATATGCAGAGCAAAAACCTGTCAGGACATGGGCCGCTGCACTCATCAGATACACATAATGATGACGAAAGTTGTTCAGCCTGCTGCCGGTCATTATTTACTACCGGACGAGCTGCGAGAATTGTCGCCGTTAACGAATTCATGTCACAATGGTAAGTAACTAAAAATGAGAGAAATTTGCAATGCAACAGTTTGACTATATCTGTATAGGCGGGGGTAGCGGCGGTATCGCTTCGGCCAACCGGGCCGCAAAACACGGCAAAAAAGTACTGCTTATTGAAGGGAAAGCCGTTGGAGGTACCTGCGTAAACGTGGGCTGTGTGCCCAAAAAAGCCATGTGGTACGGCGCGCAGGTTGCGGAAGCCATTAATAAATATGGTCCCGATTACGGCTTTGATGTCACCGTCAACAAATTTGACTGGTCAAAACTGGTCGCCAGCCGTGAGGCATATATTTCGCGCATTCATGCCTCCTATGACCGGGTATTAGGCAACAACCAGATCACGTTAGTGAAAGGGTTTGCTTCCTTTATTGATACACATACTGTTGAAGTTAACGGCGAACACTATACTGCACCGCACATTTTAATCGCCACCGGCGGCAAACCCTTTCGCCCGGCTATTCCTGGTGCTGAACATGGCATTGATTCAGACGGCTTTTTTGAACTGGAAGAACAACCTCGTCGCGTCGCAGTTGTAGGCGGCGGCTATATTGGTGTTGAGCTGGCAGGTGTACTGAACGCCTTAGGCAGCGAAACCCACTCGATTTTGCGCCAGGAGCTCCCGCTGCGCGGTTTCGATGCCATGCTGCAGGAAACCCTCAAAACGCTAATGCTGGAAGAAGGCATCGATATTCACGAAAAAACGGAAGTAGAGAAAGTCAGCAAACTCGATAATGGCGATCTAGAGTTAAGTTTAACCGATGGCAACACCCTTATTGTGGACTGTCTGATCTGGGCGACCGGCCGTAAACCAAACACTGCTGGTATTGGGCTGGAAAAAACCGGCGTAGAAATGCGCAACAACGGCCAGATTGTGGTGGATAAATTTCAAAATACCAATGTCGAAGGGCTCTACGCGGTTGGCGATATTACCGGCCAACCGGAATTAACCCCGGTGGCAGTAAAAGCAGGACGTATGCTAAGTGAGCGCCTCTTTAATGGTCAGGACAACGCACACCTTGATCATGACATGATCCCTACCGTGGTATTTAGTCACCCGCCAATAGGCACCATCGGCATGACCGAAAGCGAAGCTGAAGCCAAATTCGGTAAAGACAATTTAACCATTTATCGCTCTAATTTTGCTGCCATGTACACAGCCGTTACGCACCACCGTCAGCTTACCTGCATGAAACTGATTTGTGCCGGCGACGATGAAAAGGTAGTAGGCTTACACGGTATCGGTTATGCCATGGATGAAATTCTGCAAGGTTTTGGTGTGGCTATTAAAATGGGCGCGACCAAAGCAGACTTTGATGCCTGCATTGCTATCCACCCCACCAGCGCCGAGGAGTTTGTAACTCTTTAGATCGCATTCTGGAATGTTAAAGTGTAGCTAAGCACTTTCTGGAAAATGTACTACTCTTAAACGATTCAGAATGCTGAACCAGGGTAGTACATGACTTATGTCGTTCAATCCAAACCTTTCTCTGTGCTTCCCCTTTCTGTACCTAATAGTGCCAAATTAAACTTGAAGGAGTATCTACTTTTTATAATTCAGACCTCGAAAATAATACTTCTGTAAACCTATGAATTAACTATCTCGTCAACTACAGAAAGACGAAATATTTAAGACTAATCCAACTACAAACATCCATAGATACAGGTGTTATTCAGCTATTCATGAATCATAATTACTCCATTATCCAGAGGAGCAGATAACATGACTTACTTACCAATAAACTTCACCTCGCAAGACGCTCACAGAGCAGTTCTAGAAGCTAATACACGTATTGAGCAAGCTGGTAGAACAGTGCACATTAATCGAATAGTCACTAGAGCCTATTTATAGGCTTAATGGAAGAGTTAACTAATCAGAACCCAATAACGAAGGAATTAATAGTGAAACTAGCCAACATATGATAGGTGATTGTGTCCACTATTATTAACCGCTAGTCAACAGCTAGCAAACAACAACCTGGTTTAAAAGCCAATATCTAAGGAAAGTACATTATGCGTGAATTAAACGTAAATGAGTTACAAGAAGTAAGTGGTGGTGTAGATGAGCTCGTAATTGCAGGCGTCACAATTACTGGTATAAGCGTAGGTATGACAGCATTTGCCGTAGGATCTGCTTTGGCAGCAGTAGGTGGTGCTTCATTCGCCGCAGCAACAGCTTTGGGAGCCGATGATTTAGGCAAAGAGCTAGGTAGTGCTATTTATGACTTATTTAACTAAAGCCTAAAAAAATGAATATACCGACAATATCGAATTTATCGATATTGTCGGTAAACTGGAAAAACCATGAAAAAACTTAATAAACAAAGAACGTTATTTTGGAGTACGTATATTTTTATATTACTTATACTTGTTAGTTTAGCATGGATAGGAGATATATTAATTCTAGGGACATTTGGCGAAACAATATTAATTATTATTTTCCTTTTGATTGTTGGAGTCGCATTCAAAAGGTGGTTTGATGAATGGTATAAAGATACAAAAAATGGGTAGTTACGTACTAAATTTTTTCTTTTTCAAAGTCTGCTCCTCTTATCCTCCAAACTGCAATGGCTGAATGTGGTTTGGTATCATTAGCCATGGTAGCAAGTTTTTTCGGCTATAACATTGACATGGCATAGATGCATAAACGTCACACAGGGAATACTCGTGGAATTAGCTTGCAAAAATTGATTGAGCTTGGTGACACTCTAGGGTTGGTAAGTCGAGCGTTGCAATGCGATATTAGTGAATTGTAGACTACAACAGAGACGATGGTAAACTGAATTAGTGGTAAACCTCACCTCTTTACAATTACAACTTCCTTGCATGAGTACCTCATTTCTATCGTTGTGGTAAATACCCTCACCTGGCGGCAAAAGCGCCATCGCGATTTATTGCTCTGTGTTTTGCTCATCCATCTGAGCCTTATATTTCTTTTCTGATATTTCCCAGGTGAAATAGCCAAATGCAATACCACCAATAGGAAATATAATAAGCGCAATTAATGGACGTACCCATATGTCATTCGATGGTTGCACGATCTCCATCATCACAGACCACAGGATTGCTGTTGTAAGCCCCCCAAATGAGCATCCCATTTACCCACACAAAGCGACTTTTAACTTTACTACGGATTTTTTCCCACTTTTGCGTATTCATACTATTTCCACATCCTTGATTTTGTTAGCACTCAAATTACCGGCGAATCATACTTGTTTACTCAGTATTCAGTGCCGGAGCCTTGTTTATCGCTCTGTTGCTCTAACACCTTGGATACCTTTGCTTTTTCCCACTCTTTACCAAACGGTTTAAACACAGCAACGGCGAGGGCAGCAATTAGCCCAACAAAAGATAAAAATACAACAATCAATGGGCCTGCATTTTCTCCTCCATTATAGTTGAGCAGCATGAAGAGAACAAAAACCGCCAGAAGAAACGCCGAGAATGCGTAGAAATACTTGATGGATTTTACTTTCTCAACAGCCTTTTTTTGCTGAGCTTCCGCTTTGGCAGCATTCGCATCTTCTTGAAGCGGTAAATGTTTTGCTTGCTCAATAGCCTTTTCGAGTTCATCTGTTGAAATTTCAAAAACCGCAGCCAAAGACGTCAGAGTTTCAATTCCAACGCTTTGCCCTTTTTCGACTCTTTGAATAGTTCACACATTCAAACCGCTCAATTGAGCTAACTCTTCCTGGGACCAACGTTTTTTAAGTCTTAATGATTTCACAGATCACAGACATTCCTCTTCCTCACTGAATTGTGATGCACTATATACCACCAGGCTGGTGTCGGTAACGACAAACAAACGACAAATAGCTGACAGGCACCGAAATTATGCTTTGCAAACGCGCACACTTTTTATAATCAAGATATCGTGTACTCGCCCTCAGTAAAAGCGAAAAGCCGCGAATGTGACCAATGAGTTACCTGGCAATTAGTTTAGCGGCCCAGTCGTGTTGGGCGATCGAATTGCCGCCTGGAAACTCTGGCAACCTGATATTCCCAGCGGCATTAGCAATGAGTGTAATTGGAGACAACCATTCTCCTGTAGCGGGTTGATACCACATAAAGGTATAAGGTGCGCCAGCTTTAAAACCGGCCAGTTGCGGCGATACCGCGGCATTTTCAAAATACAGCAACGCCAGGTCCCGCTCAGCGGAACGTAACATATACGACCAACCATCCAGGCCGTCGTCCGGTGCATTAGGCGCTTTGCGCGGTAATATGTCGTCTACTACCGGCGCCAAATCCCGATAACGGCTACCTTCAGAAAGCACAAAGGTTTTTAGATGGCGCATAAACTCAGCGGATTGATATTTAAGCGCCTCCCAGATATGTGGCCGGGCGCCCTCAGGTTCGCCGGTGGTGGTGATATCATAAGCCGCTGTACCATGAACATGCCCGGCCAAACCGCCCGATAACACCGAACCGTACATTTGTGCGCGGGAAAAATAAATATCCCGGGGGGAATTCGCTTCGGGCTCTTCGCCAGCGGGTTTGTTGATCTCGTGTAGCCAACCAGTGTAATACGGCTCAAAATTCATGGTCGGCTTGGGGGGATGTTCCAGATAAAACTGCGCACGGAGGTTCTTGCCTACCCGGTGATCGCGAGGCTTGTTGCCCACGCTGTGCATATCCAGCCAAGGCACCTGATCGCCATAACCCAATGTTGTGTGAGTGGCGCGGTCAATTAATACCGTGTGTATCTGTCCAAAAGGCGGTCGGCCATATTGCTCCAGGTGATAAGTCAGCGCCTGATTAAACTGTTCAGCTGTGAGGCTGAAGTCTTCTGGCACCCAATCTAAATGTATACCACTAAACACCATATTATAGGCGCCATAACGGGCAATCAGGTATTGAACATAGCGTGCGAAAGTTTGGTTAAAGTCAAAATAGGCATGCCAGGAAGGACCAGCATCGCGACGAATGGTTTCCAGTAGAGGAACAAGTCCTTCTTCCGATAAGTAAGCCATTTTTTTGTCCAGACTGCGAAAATAATCCGGATTAATGCGCCTGAAATCGGACACGCCTTGATGCTCAGCAGAAAGCGCGAAGGGTAAGTGACCATATTCATCGCGCATATTTTTGGCCGTGTATGTCCCCCAATAACTCAGCCCGCCTGAGGCATCGGTGCCCTGGCCATCGGCCACATCATAGCCAAACTTTTCCCACGCATTACGCAGATAAATACCGTTTTGGTCTGCATGTGTACTTGGGTTGCGGTCGGAGTCCCAGTTTGGGAAAGAGGCAATCATACTGACTGAATTAAAGCCCTGATTCTTGCGATAATTCACCGCATCTTCAAAACCGATCCCAGGGCCCGGAATGTAGTCATCTGAAGTTGACGCATTGCGAAACGGTAGTCGCCAGGTACTGCCCGCCAACCAGGTGTCTCCCAACATAAAAAAGGGCGTACCGTCAGCATATTGCAAAGCATGGCCATTATCAGTCACACGCACAAAACCGCGCCGGTTTGGATTCTCGCGTTTTTCCGTTTCGCGCCAATCCCGCGCAGTGTACTCGCCTGATTGACCATTGAGCCCGCTGTCATCTGGCTGATTTGACTGCAGTGTCCATTGCCATTGCCCGGCGTTAGTGGCGATCAGCCTTACCACAAAACGATTATCACCGTCCCAGAAGCCGTAAACGCGTTTATCAAAGTCAGGCCCCTGCAAACGCACCCAAACATCCACATCCATATACGGGTTTGTGTAGGTTTTTTGGGCACGAAAAACAAGTTCTTGCACCTGCCAGGTGCGAATGTTGGTAACGTCGGTTTCTGGTTGATTTGGGTTTGCGCAACCGGCCAGCACTGAAACCATGAAAGTGAGTGCCAACAGGATGACCATTAAACGTTGAACGGGTTGCCACATAGTGATGTCCTGTATCAGTTTTTGTTGCAGGGATACTAGCAGATTAACCAGAAGTATTTTTATCTCCCAGGCTATCTGGATTATTTACCGCAATGGACATACGGATTTTAATAAAAACAAACACATGGCAACTATGAGCAGTAACACACAAGTTTAGGCATTTTACAGGTATTTACGCTCGAACCACGCAAAGCGGTTATGTTTCAGCAACATACCGTGGCAACTATACAAACAAACCGCTTGTGTGTGCATTTGCCACGGACTGCTAATTTACTCTTTTACGTTCAGGTACAACACAGGCGCTTCCTGACCGGCATTGAAGGAAGCGACCACTGCGCCTAAGGGACGAATGAGAATGCCTTTTGTCGTGCCATCGAGTAAGCGTTGAGTCACTGGTCGCGATAACGTAATGAAGGTTTTACCGCCTTTTTCACTAACCACTTCGGTATCAAAAATCATTTGCGTATTGAACACCTCGGCGTAAGGTTTGCCCTGGGTAAGGCTGTGGTAAGTCACCGAGTTTTGCTGCCAGGTTGCATCCCCACCCAGTATTTCTATCACCCGGACCTTACCGAATTCGATACCCAGCTCTTCGCCATACAAAGCGCTAAAATTACCGCCCGACAAAAAGCTTGTCGTAGTCAGAGCTAACACTGAAGGGCCCGCAGCAATGGTTGACTTAAGCTCAGAGAAATCCCATTTCATCACTGCCCACTGAGAACTGTACACGCTAAGCAGTGGTGCACTTTGATTATCCCAATCACTGAAATTAACTTGCGGGAACTCGGTATTGATATTGGCTAATTGGCCGGCTTTTAACTGATGTGCAAATTCTGACAGCGGCGCAACGGGTGGATGATAAATTAACGGCTCACCTGAATCGGCTTCGGCTCTGCGGGTATCAACCACTTCAGCTTTGTAATAATCCAGTTCAACCTTATAGGTTTGATAACCAAAGTCGGTCGCACCAAGTTGTACATTTACGTCATCACCGGGTTGCACTTTTAAATTATTCGTAGTGAAACTGATTACGGTCCACTTGCCGTTTTCCGCGATATCGTATTCCCGTAAGTGCTCATGAAAATCGTTGGTACGATTAGTGTTGATCATAAAGTTTACCCGCTTTGGGGCATCGTAAAGACGGATCCGCGCTTCAACACGCAACTCAAAGTCATCTTGTGCAAGCTTGTTCATATCCAGATCGCTCGCCACATTACGCTTGATGATTGACCACCATACATTATGCGGGTCTTTACGCGCATCGATCGCCATGGTCGCCACGCCATTAGCGGCGCTAAACTCCATAGTCGCAACACCATCTCCGGTAAAATAATCCCAGCCAGTGACGCCTTGATCAAACTCATCGACAAACTGAGCCACAGCTGAATTAACACAGAGGCAAGTCGTAATAATCATTCTCAAAAGTAATTTCATAATTTTTTTTAGAATTTAAAATTCAGGCTGGCAGTATAGTCAATTCAATGGGGTAAATCTAAATATTACAATTAGTGGGAAGAGTACCAGGTTAGTATAGAACTCGTGACACGGTTATTAGGTGTGTTGCGTTATAGCTGGCTGTAGCGCGGTTTACGTGAGCAATACCGGGAGTCTGTATACCTGCACATATTCGTCGCGAAAAACCGTAGTTATTTGGCAAACCAGCGCAAAGTGCTTGTTACTCATTCAAGATACGCCCCGGAGCATGACGCAGAGACTGAGTACATTAAAACAACTTACCGTCATCTCATCGCTTTACCTCAATAGTGCTTAAGAAAAAATCTACTGGCCAGGAGCACAGAGTTGAAACAGATGCGTATTGTTGTCTATCCAATTGAGTAATTCAGCCAGCCTTGCCGGCTTATTATAGCCCTGACGATAGACCAAAGAAATCGGCAGTGGTGGGCTTCGCCACTCAGGCAATAATTGTACGAGTTCACCGCCCATAATTTTGTCGCGCACAACAAACCAAGGCAGGTGACCAACACCACTCCCCCGTTTTAGCATACTCACCAAACTCACAAAATCAGCACACTGAAAAGCGACGTCCAGGTTCACTTCCTCAGTTTGCTGGCCATTTTGTAGCACCCAGGTGGGGCTGTCGCCCGCAAAAATTTGAATACTCTTGTGGCTCAGTAAATCCGAAGGTTGGTGAATAGGCGCACAAGACAATAAATAATCAGGGGACGCAACGAGCACCCGGTTACTTAAGCCAATTGGCCTCTCGATTAAACTGTCATCGCGATTTTTACCCATCCTAAAGGCAAGATCTAACCCTTCCTGGAATAAGTTTTCATACTCATAGGATAATTTTAACGAAATGGAGATATCCGGCCATTGCTGCAAAAACTGAGGAAACAACTCTTCAGACAAAAAACGCCCCAATGCCGGTGAGGCAGCAAGTCTCAGCCGACCTGCTGTACTATTGGTCATAGTACGCAAATCGTCCAGCAAATGACTGGACTCTTCAATAAGCACTTCCGCTCGGCTATAAAGCAATCGCCCCGCTTCGGTGAGCCTTACTACCCTGGACGAGCGTTCAAACAGAGTCAGGTTCAGCTCCCCTTCCAGTCTGGAAATACTTTTACTTAGCTTTGATTTAGTAATACCCAGTTTAGTTGCCGCTGCAGTGAAGCTCAATGTGTCGGCAGTTGCAACAAAGTAGTACAACAAGCGCATATCTATTGTTTCTTTTTTCATAACGATGGGTTTCAAAAACTCATATTGTTCCAGTTATTAATATGTATCACACTTTTGTTGCTGGCAATACATCTTTGCCTCATCAACACTGTCAACAGGAGAACACAATGATAAAAGCCTATGCAGCCTCGGCACCTGGTGCCAAATTAGAGCCCTTCGAGTATGAGCCAGGTCCGTTAGCGCATAACGATGTCGAAATTGATGTCGAGTCTTGCGGTATCTGCCACAGCGATCTCAGTATGCTGGACAATGACTGGGGTTTTACTGAATACCCCTTTGTGCCTGGTCACGAAGTGATTGGCGTGGTTAACGCCGTGGGCGATAATGTCAGTTCTGTTAAAGTGGGCCAACGTGTCGGACTAGGCTGGCATTCGGCTTACTGTAATACCTGTGGTACTTGTCAGTCGGGAGATCACAATTTGTGCTCTAACGCCGAAATGACTATCGGTGGGCGACACGGCGGCTTTGCTGAAAAAGTCCGCGCGCAGGCCAGCGCTGTTGTTCCCCTGCCTGAAGGGATAAATCCTGACTCTGCGGGTCCAATGTTGTGCGGTGGAATTACTGTATTTAACCCCTTGGTGCAGTTCGACGTTAAACCTACTTCTAAAGTCGGTGTCATTGGTATTGGTGGTTTGGGGCATATTGCCCTGCAGTTTTTGAATGCCTGGGGGTGCGAAGTCACTGCCTTTACACGCAATACGGCAGAAACCGCCGAATTAGAGAAACTGGGTGCGCATAAAGTACTAAATAGCAGTAATACTGAAGAACTGGAAGCGGCCTCAGGGTATTTTGATTTTATTCTATCCACCGTTAACGTGAAGCTGGACTGGAATGCCTATGTTGCCACACTTGCACCTAAAGGCCGCTTGCATTTTGTAGGGGCCACACTTGAACCTCTGGATGTGAACGTATTTCCATTAATAATGGGACAGCGTTCTGTGTCCGGCACACCGGTAGGAAGCCCGGCGACCATCAGTAAAATGCTGGACTTTGCCGCGTTGCACAAGATTGAGCCCGTCACGGAATACTTCCGTTTTGAACAAATCAACGAAGCGATGGACAGATTACGAAACAGTAAACCACACTATCGCGTTGTATTAAAACGCTAACCTCTTTGAAAACGCTGCGTTAGTGCGAGATGCCCTTCAATAGGCAGGTATCAATACGCGCAGCGTCATCCTCATATTTTCAAGCCCAGCGGTATTGTTCTGAACCCTGCTCCTGTCGCATTACCCAAACGTGCGAACCGATTAGCCTATTCGCGCCAGCGGCGATATCTTTCATGCTAAATAAGCGTTTATCAGACTTTTTGCAACAGCTACATCTATTGCCCCACATATGTAGATCACCGCTAATGCCACGACGCTACTGAGAACTGCCCTGTTTTGTTCAAAAGCCATCATTCATCTCAGAACTAATCGAGTTGAATAATTCTGTAGGCATCATTCACTTAGTCGTACTATATTATAGATAAGTAGTGTTGAGGTACCCGCCATGCTTGGGGATGATTTACTGTTTTTTGATGAAGATGATAGCGCTGATCAAGCCACGTCTTTCATTGCCTGGAAAGTGCTGGTCGTCGATGATGAACCAGAAATCCACACAGTCACCCGAATGGTACTGTCAGACTTTACTTTTGAAGACCGACCCGTTGAAGTAATTTCAGCCTCCAGCGCGCGAGAAGCGCGCGATATTTTAAGCGCCGATACCGCGGGCCACATTGCCGTAGCCATTGTGGATGTTGTTATGGAAACCACGCAGGCTGGCTTAGAGTTGGTGCAATGGGTACGCACTTCCCTCAATAATAACGTGATCCGTTTGATCTTGCGGACCGGGCAACCTGGTGAAGCACCAGAAGAACGTGTTATTCGTGACTACGACATTAATGATTATAAAAACAAAACCGAGCTGACTGCGCTGCGACTGAAAACAAGTATGTATGCAGCATTGCGAGCGTATCGCGATATTAAGCTCATCGAACGCCATCGCCTCGGTCTGGAAAAAGTCATTAGTGCTACAACCGAATTTATTGAATGCGATACGTTACCGCAGTTTGCTTCAGCCATTCTAAATCAGGTATCGCTGGTACTTGGCATTGAGACCTCGGGTATTATTTGTTGCGCGGTAACCCGCGATAATAACCGTGGTCCCCAATACAACATACTCGCTACTAACTTACGCCAAAGCGTCAAAGCGATGCCAGCAAGTGTTCGGGCGCGTATTGAAGATGCGCTGAATCAACACAAAAGCATTCAGGGGGACGATTACTTTGTTAGTTACTTCACCACAAAACGAGGTATGGAAAATGTCCTCTATGTAGCCAAAGACGAGCCACTCGAACCAGAACAACATCACCTCCTGTCGTTTTTTGCCAATAATATCGCCGTTGCTCATGAAAACATTCAATTGCGTGAGGTCATCCGTGAATCACAAAAAGAGCTGTCATATATTATTGGCGAAGCGGTTGAAATGCGCTCTAAAGAAACAGGTTCACATGTAAAGCGTGTTGCACATATCAGCGCTCTGTTGGCCACGCTTTATGGCCTGAACGAAAACGAAACAGAAATGATTAAGCTGGCTTCACCACTTCACGACGTGGGTAAGGTTGCCATTCCCGATCACATTTTAAATAAACCCGGGCGACATACCCCCGAGGAAACGGCCATTATGCGCACGCATGCCAGAGCTGGCTACGAGATGCTGCATAAAAGCAATAACCCTATCTTGCAAGTGGGTGCCACCATTGCTCATGAACACCACGAATGCTGGGATGGCTCTGGTTACCCCAGAGGCCTCGTCGGCGAAGCTATTTCAATTGCGGGTAGAATTTCAGCAGTGGCTGACGTATTCGATGCTCTCGGTAGCAAGCGCTGTTATAAAACGGCGTGGACAGACACCGACATTTACCAGTATTTCGAACAACACCGTGGCACACGATTCGACCCAACTCTCGTTGATCTGTTGCTTGGCAACTACGAGCAGTTTAATGCTATCCGTGAGATGTTCCCCGACCCTGATTAATGTTTGTCGAACGCCATTGGCAACATAACTAATCCGATGAAATACCACACATCGCGTTTTTGTTTCTTTATACTGCCTGTAATATATTTGAGCGCGTAAAAAACTGGCGCTGCAAATAGCCGAATACAACAACAATAGGTATGAGAATAACAATGACCTTAACGACATTTATGGCAAATAAAGAGAACAAATACCGGCGACTGAGCGCTGCAGTACTTGTTTCGCTGAGCTTACTCACAACCCCAGTCATAGGTGCTGCCGAAGAGGAAAGCACAGAGCAGGCCTCAGATCAGGCGGACACAAATTGGGATGTTACGGCACCGCCATTCAGCCTCAATGAAACCACGATCAGCACAACCGAAACCACCTGGTCCAGTCTCGATGTAGCGCCAAGTGGTGACTACTTTTTGTTTGACATGTTGGGTGATATTTATAAAGCCGACTTAGAGGGGGGGAATGCCACGGCACTCACTCAGGACTTTGCCTGGAATATTCATCCGACAATCTCGCCTGATGGCAGCAAAATCGCGTTTATCTCAGACCGGGGAGGCGTGTCGAATGTGTGGGTAATGGATGCCAACGGCGACAACCTGCGTCAAGTTACCAAAGAAAAGAATAACACCATTCATTCCCCTAAATGGAGCCCGGACGGCGAATATTTGGTTGTAACAAAAGGTATTACCTCTACCCGCAGTATCCCAGCCGGAGAAATCTGGCTATATCATCACACTGGCGGTACTGGATTACCTATCAAGGAACGTGTCAGCGGGCAACGCGAACAAAACAATATTACCGATCCGGTATTTTCCCACGACGGGCAATATATTTATTACACCCAGAATACCCTGAGCGGCCACAGTTTTAGCTATAACCGTGACCCGCTCGAAGGAATTTTTGCTGTCACCCGCTTTGATCGCACTACTGGCGAAGAGCACCGGTTAATCAGTGGCACCGGCGGCGCAGTTGTTCCGACCCCCTCGCCAGACGGCAAATACATTGCTTTTTTACGCCGGGTAAAATACGACACCGCCCTATTTATTAAAGATTTAACCACCGGCGAAGAAACTCTGCTTACCCGTGATATGGAACGTGACATGCAGGAAGGCTTCGGCGTTGAGGGGTATTACGCCTATTACGACTGGACACCCGATAGCTCATCGATTGTGTATTGGGCTGGCGGTAAATTTCACCGTTTGAACATTAAGGATAAGTCGGTAGCAAGTATTCCGGTAAAAGTAGAAGCCACAGTAAAATACGCTGATGCGCTGCGTTTTGACGTAGATGTGGCACCCGATACGTTTGACGTAAAAATGATCCGGTGGTCACAAAAATCACCCGATGGCAAATCGGTGTTGTTTCAGGCTCTGGGCAAACTGTATGTCAAAGATCTGAAAAGCGGTAAAATGAAGCGACTCACTCGTCAAAATGAACACGACGAGTATTACCCTCGTTACTCAAACGATGGTAAGCACATCATCTATACCACCTGGCATGACGAAGCATTAGGCTCAGTTCGCATTGTGTCAGCGCGCGGTGGTAAAGGAAAGGTGATTACTTCTCAACCAGGGCACTATGTTGAACCATCATTTTCGCCTGATGGCGAGTGGGTAACTTATCGTAAATTTACCGGTGGCTATCTGCTCAATCCAAAATACTCCAGCGAGCCCGGCTTATATGTGATGAATCTGGATGAACAAACGCCGGTAAAAGTCAGCAGCAGTGGCAGTCAGCCGCATTTTGCCGGCGATGCAGACCGGGTGTATTTTACTGAGCGCAATTACGACTCACCCTACGGTGCAACACAGTTATCCAGCGTGAATCTCAATGGTGATGATCACCGGGTACACCTTTATGGTGCAGACAAAGTGGCGGAGTACCGTTTGTCTCCAAACCGTGAATGGGTTGCCTTTGTGCATCAGTTTAATACCTACTTAACCCCCTTTGTTGATAACGGTAAAAAAGTAACCATTGGACCAACAATGACCAGTATGCCGGTTACGCAACTGTCAGACCGCGCCGGTGAATACCTCACCTGGTCACCAAACAGTGATAGTGTTGGCTGGTTCCACGGCCCGTATTATTTTGAGCGTGAGCTGGCCGACGCCTTTGCATTTGCCGGTTCAAAATCTGCAGACGAACTCCCCGAACCACTGGCAGAAGGGCTTGATCTCAGCTTTGCCACTGATGCTGACAAACCCAAAGGGTATAAGGCATTGGTAGGCGGCACCGTTGTCACCATGCGGGATGCCAATAGCACGCAGGAAATTATTGAAGACGGCGTAGTATTGATTCTGGATAACCGCATTGCGGCGGTCGGCAAACGCGGCGAAGTTGAGATACCGGCTGATGCTATGCTAATTGATACCTCAGGGAAAACTGTATTACCCGGTTTAATTGATACTCACGCCCATGGCAGTCAGGGGCGTAGCGAAATTATTCCACAGCAAAACTGGACACAGTACTCCAACCTGTCATTCGGGGTGACCACTATTCACGATCCCTCTAACGACACGACCGAGATTTTTGCGGCGTCTGAATTACAACGTACCGGTCAGCGTGTTGCACCGCGAACCTACTCTACGGGTACCATTTTATACGGTGCTGAAGGTATAGGTTATAAAGCGGTCATTAACAATTACGACGACGCCTATTTCCATGTTCAGCGATTAAAGGATGCCGGTGCTATCTCGGTAAAAAGCTATAACCAACCGCGTCGTGATCAGCGTCAGCAGGTACTTTGGGCGGCTAAAAACCAACAAATGATGGTCGTGCCTGAAGGCGGTGGTAAATTCCAGCAAAACCTCACCATGTTAGTAGATGGCCACACAGGTCTGGAACATTCTTTACCTATTGCGCAGGGTTATAACGATCTTACCCAGCTTTGGAAAGCCACTGACTTTGGTTATACCCCCACTTTTGTGGTGTCTTATGGCGGACTGATGGGCGAAGAGTACTGGTACGATCGCACCGAAGTATGGAAAAACGAACGCCTGCTAAGGTATGTACCATCAACCATTCTGGACCGCCGCGCCATTCGCCGTCCTACGGCTCCGGATGATCAGTACAACCACTTTGACGTCGCAAGGTACGCTAAAACGTTACGCGATGAAGGCGTAAGCGTGCATATTGGCGCGCATGGCCAACGCGAAGGATTAGCAGCGCACTGGGAACTGTGGTTAATGAATCAGGGAGGATTCACGCCGTGGGAAGCACTGCGCGGAGCAACCATTGATGGTGCCAAACACTTAGGCATGGGTAAGGATTTGGGTAGCATTGAACCAGGCAAACTGGCCGATCTGATGATTACCGATGGCGATGTACTCAATAACATTCGCCGCAGTGAGTTTGTAACCTATACCGTCATTAATGGTCGTGTTTACGACGTGGCCACCATGAACGAAATGGGCAACAAACAAAAACGCTCATCATTCTTCTTTGAAGGTGACAACAAGGCCTTTATGCCAGCGCAGACCGCCGCTGAAGTTGATGCTAAAGCGCATCAGTATCACTGGTCGCATACCCATCACTAAATCAGCAGTTTAGAGCAGCAAGCCGGAACACAGTGTTCCGGCTTTATTACTCAATCTGGCATACAATGCAGAACGAAAGGCAGCCAGATACCGCTCATTGACTGTTGCAGATTTCCTGCTGCAAATCATTCTTTTCTTAATGAGATCTCGCCCTACACGGCAGAAAACCCAAACGACCTTTGTCAGTGCCAATACAATCATAAGGGTAGTGTTGGATATTCACCTAACGATTGCGCCCGTATTGCTCATGAGACGACACCCAATCAGAACTTGAAATCGCCGATGCCAGTGATATTTCACCGGCCAGTGCCACTGCTGCGACGATTTCGGCAAACTTATATACCCGATCTCGTCCATAACAGCCGAGCAGTTCCAGGCATTCGCGCTGGGTACCAATGCCAGTACCACCGCCATAGGTGGCAACAATGAGTGATGGGATCGTCAGGGATATATACAGATCACCTTCATCGGTCAGTTCAGAATACATAATCCCTGCCGATGATTCAGAAACATTGGCAACATCCTGGCCGGTGGCAATAAACATGGCGGTAATGCCATTAGGGGAATGCAGGCCGTTGTTGTTAACACCAGATAAAAAAGAACCAATAGCGGCCACCCGTCCGTGATAGTCAATTTGTTTAGGATCGACCCGCATCACTGATAATAAATGCTCACGCTTAATGGTTGCTTCAGCCGTGACGCGTTTACCACGTGTGCGTAAGGTATTTATTTGCGAGGCTTTCTTGTCGGTAGCAAAGTTAGATTCTAAATAGAAGTTTTCTATGCCGGTATATTTATCAAGAATCCAGCCGCAAGCGGCAAAGGTAGCCCGTCCCACCATGTTTTGCCCTGCCGCATCACCCGTACGATAATTAAAGCGTAAAAAAGCAAACTTGTTCGATAACACACTATCGATATAAGTCAGCTTGGCAATAGAAGATGTCGCTTCGGCCTCGGCCCGGATATCATCAATGTTGGCATTTACCCAGGCAACAAAATCACGGGCTCCGCGCGCATCGGAAAATACAAATACCGGCGCGCGCTGCATGGCATCATCTACCACGGTTGATTTAATGCCACCACTCATATTAAGTAACTTCATACCACGATTATACGAGGCCACCAGCGTGCCTTCTGTGGTTGCCAGAGGAATAATAAAATCCCCTTTGGCATGCTCGCCATCTATCGTAACCGGGCCTGCCACACCGACAGGTACCTGCGCGACACCAATAAAATGTTCAATATTGCCTCTTAAGGTGTTGGGGTCAATGGAGTACTGTCCGACATGATGAATCTTTGCCCCGGTAGATTTCTCAAAGAAAGATTGCCTTTTGGCGATAATGCCCGGTGCATAATCATCGTGGGGATCTCTGGGTATGCTACCTTCTGACACGCTCGGCGCTGACACGGTATCTTCCACACTAAATTTGAGCTTGCCAAAAGGCGCTGCCCGGAATACCAGTTCAAGAGTGTGTTTTTCAGCGCTGACCGGCAATGACTTATTGAGATAAACCGTAATGCTTTCTTTTAGGGCGAAGGGTACTTCTCCCGCCTCGTTCAACTCTGTCATCGACATGATTTGTTCAGGGCCAACCTGCAGCGTAATGTTTTCAGGTGCAATGGCATCGCCATTAATCGCAATACTTTCTACCTGCTTTAGCGTGGCATCCTTTAAGCGGTTTTTAAGCATAAACTGCAAACCATCTTCGGTTTGAGTCAGACTACCGTGGGTATATAACTGACGCAGTAACATACTGGGTATGAACATATCTACTTCCTTGGCAAACGAGGGCAATGCAACATTATTAGTGTAGTGCCATCACAGTATATTAACAGTGCCGATTTAGAAAGTTGAATGACCGATAGTGACTAACCGTCAGTGTTTTATTGCCGCACCAGATCGCACCTGACAACATTAAATGAGACACGACAGACAATATTAGGTCATTTCTTTACATAGTCCCCGTTAACTGTGCTCCCGACCTGATAGACGCCGCGGTGCTCAGATCATTTCCCTAAGCTATATCCATCACCAAAACACGCGACAGTTGCTATGGATAGTCAAACTCTTTTTCGCCCACAAGCAGTCATATCACAACAACAAAAAATTGAAGGCACGGTATTAGTAAAGCCAACGCTTTCTACCCTGGGAATAACAGTAGTATTAATACTCTGGCTGGCCGCCTCGCTATACTGGCTGCTGTCGAGCCAGTACGTTGACACGCAAACGGTGACCGGCTGGCTGGAACCCCAGCGCGGCATTACCCATGTCTATTCACCATCGCCCGGCGCGATTGTCAGCGAGACTCTGGTAACTGCAAATCAGTTGGTCAGTAAAGGAACGCCCCTTATAAAACTTACCCGCGATACCACCTTTAAAGATAACCAAAGCATAAATGCCGTACTGACCGGAGAACTAAAAGGTCGCATTAAGCGCTTACAAACACAAAACCTACTCAGCCAGCAAGGGTTTGAGCACAAACGCCAGCAACTGCAAACCAACCGCCAACGATTACTCGAAGACAAGCAAAATATTGCGTCAATGCAAACGTTACTCAACCAGAAAATGCAACTCCTGGATAGCCAAAAACAAGCCCTTACTCGGTTAACTAAAGATGGCTTTTACAGCAAACACCAATTACAAAACCTCGACGCCCAGCGGCTTGATGAAAGTTATCAGCATCAATTACTCAACAGAGAATGGCTTGCCATACTACGGGCCATTGACGACATCCGTTATGAACTGGACACACTAACCACTTCTCACCAATTGCAACAGTTAGTCATTGAAAACAACATTAGCGAATTACAGCAAAGTCTGCACCAGCAACATAGCGGCCAGGATATCGTCGTCACTGCGCCCAATGACGGCAGGGTAGGTCAATTGCACGCCAAACCGGGTCAGGCAACCCAGGCTAACCTGCCGTTGCTGACCCTTATGCCTGAACACGATGACGTCATTGCACGACTGCTTATTCCTATCTCAGCAGCGGGACAGATATCATCCGGGCAACTTATCAGTTTGCGCTATGATGCTTTCCCCTATACTCAGTTCGGTACTTACGATGCCATTATAGAAAAAGTATCGCCGCACCTTTTGTTACCACAGGAAGTAGCGCAAACCCCGGTAGCCGTGCAGCAACCGGTTTACCTTGCCTCAGCCAGTCTTACCTCGCTCAGCATTGATCACCTCGATGAGCCAATCGACTTGCGAGCCGGCATGACCTTCGCCGCCGATATCAATATTCGTGAGCGCAATTTAATGCAATGGTTGTTCGAGCCGCTCTATCAATTTAATGGTGGCCGGCTATGAGTCATTTCAGCGCCGTTAAATCGTCCTTACAGCTTGGCTGGCGCCGTCGTACGCCGCTAGTTTTACAGGCAGAAAACAGCGAATGCGGTCTGGCATGCATTACGATGATAGCGGGTTACCATGGTTTAAAAGTCGACCTCGCCCAGCTGCGCAGTTGCCATTCGTTTAGTCAGCAAGGTGCCAACCTAAAGCAATTAATTGACTTCGCGCACTCTCTCAAACTCAATAGTCGCGCGATTAAGGTCGAACCGGAACACTTAAAAAACTTACAATTACCCTGTATTTTGCATTGGAATATGCAGCACTTTGTTGTCTTAACCAAAGTTAATCACAGATATATCGAATTGCAGGATCCCGCTATTGGCCAGCGCCGGCTTAGCTGGCAGGAAGCAGATAAATGCTTTACCGGCATTGCTCTGGAACTGCAACCCGGTAACCAATTTGAACCTGACAACTTCACCCGGCCACTAAAAATAACCCAACTGTGGCGCCAGATTGTAGGCATAAAGCGCTCGTTGCTGGTCATCTTTGCACTGTCGTTATTGCTGCAACTCTTTGCGCTGGCTTCACCCTATTACCTGCAGCTGGTAATAGACACGGTTATTATTAATAACGACAAATCTTTGCTCAATGTGTTGTTTATGGGTTTCTTGCTGTTACTGGTGGTCGAGGCTGTCACCAACCTCAGCCGGCAAGCCGCAGGTATTTATATGTCCAGCCACCTCGCCCAACAACTTTCAGTGAATGTATTCACCCACTTAATCCGGCTGCCATTTAGTTATTTTCTACAACGGCATATCGGCGACCTGGTGGCGCGATTTGGCAGCCTGCATGACGTCCGGCAGTTTATCACTCATGGGATTGTCGGGCTCATACTTGATAGCCTGATTCTGCTCTGCTCTCTGGCACTCATGGCTTTATACAGTGCCACGCTGATGTTGATAGTAGTGGCCTTTTCCGGCGTATTTTTGCTGCTAAGACTTTGCTTGTTTGCCCCGATACGCCGCTTGCAACAAGAAAAAATAGCCACCGCAGCGAAAGAAAACAGTCATTTTATAGAAACAGTCAGAGGCATTCAGTCTATCCGCATGCTGAAACTGGAATCGTTTCGACTACATGGCTGGCAACACTTATTAACCGATACACTTAACCGCGACATTCAGCTGCGCCGCTGGGAAATGGGATTCAGTATTGTACACCTCATCCTGTTTGGCCTTGAAAACCTTCTGGTAATCTACTTCGCTGCGCTACTGGTGATGGAACAACACTTTACTATTGGCATGCTCTACGCGTTTATCAGTTACAAAAATCGCTTCAATAGCGCCACCAGCGGCCTGGTTGAGCAATTCATTCAGTGGCGATTACTGCGAGTGCACCTTGATAGACTGGCTGACATTGTACATTGTCCGGTAGCAATAAAATCCTTACCAACGCAACAGGTTACCCCCCAACCCATGCGAGTGAAAGCCCACGGGGTATCGCTGAAAAATGTTGCCTTTGCACATCCGGCTCAAGCGCCATTATTTGAGCATATTAACCTGCACATAGCGCCCGGTGCCATGGTTGTTATTACCGGAGCCAGTGGCAATGGCAAATCGACCCTGGCTAAATGTCTGGCCGGACTTATCACCCCCACCCATGGGCAAATTTTAATTGATGATCAAGCGCTCGATAGCCGCCATAGTAGTCAGCATATCAGCGCCGTTATGCAGGATGATATGTGCTTATCCGGCTCTATTATGGATAACGTTAGTGGTTTCAGCCAGCATGTGGATATGCCTCGCCTGATTGAATGCTGCAAACTGGCCTGCCTGCACGACACGATTAACCAGTTGCCAATGCAATATTACACGTTAGTCAGCGAGGGAGCGGCTAATCTCAGTGGTGGTCAGCGCCAGCGCCTTTACTTAGCGCGCGCGTTGTATCAGCAACCGGCCTTGTTATTGCTCGACGAAGCCAGTAGCCACTTAGATACCCATTGCGAACACCTCATTAACCAAAACCTTTCCCGTCTGTCCATGACCCGCATTCTGATTGCGCACCGACGCGAAACCATTCAAATGGCCAATCAACGGTATCACTTAGCAGGCGGCTGTCTGACAGAAGTGGCCATCAACTTTACGCCTGATTTACCCACCCCAACAGTACAACAAGGAAATCACTATGTTTGATCAAGAGTTACTCAACCCAGAACATTTAGAACAGTTATCTAAACGCGAACTGCAGGTCGCCCATAAAATTATTGAGGGTCTGCCAAACAAAACCATCGCATCGCAGTTGTTCATTAGCGAACGCACGGTGAAGTTTCATTGCGCCAATATTTACCGTAAATTGGCCATTCGAAACCGCGCAGCGCTTATGGCCCGCTACTTTAGGACTCTGTACAGTCAGATCCCATCGCTGTAATCCGCAACGGCATATGGCCGTTCGTAAACCAAACAGGCCGGTAACAACAATTTGCTACCGGCCTGGCTTTTTAGATTCACGTCGCTAACAATGAAATTGGCAACGAGGGTTATGGCTGTTTCAAATACCAGAATGCCTCAAAGTGCTCGGCTCTCTCATTCAAAAAAATGCGCATACCGGGCCGGCATGGCATCGAGACTTTTTATTGCTATGCCTCGGTAAAAAAGCTCTGCGGCTTCGCTTTGCAACTGGATCTTACCCTTTGTGAGGGGCACCGGTTTGCCGTCTATCACATTGCGTGAGTTTCTTAACACCATTACCACTTCACCATTAACAATATGTATGCTTTTGTCCTCAAAAGTGATGAGATCAAGCGTGTTCCACTGCCCATGGGGATTCTCGTGATTTTCTTTGCGCAGTACCAGACCTTTAATGTCTTCGCCTTGCCCCACGGGCAGGAAAGGCTGGGTCTCATCGGCCACGGGATTCATGATGTACTCTGGCGAAAAAGCTCTTACATCAACAGCGGTTGTCATTTGATTCCAGTAATCACCAATATGGCCCTGCATAATTTGAAATTCCTGAGAAATCATCCACGACCGGTAGTAATCCTGCCCATGCTCACCAATAGCGTGATACAAAATACCGCTGTCTTTGAGCCTATCTAAGCGCGGTGGCCACTTTTTATCACCCCACTTAAATTGCAGCGTAAAATGGTAATTTTCATATTCCTGTTTCGTCGATACTCCGCCGTAGTATTCGCCACTAACACGCAATACCGGCTGATTATTCTGCCCGCGCAACATAGTGAACACCTGCAGCTCGTCATTGCCGGTATTCAGCCCGACAGGTTGCATCAGGCTGCCATCTTCATTAAGTGGAGCACTGCCGTCATAGGCAGGTTTGTGCTTAAAACTGATATAAGTGTCCCAATGGCTTAAATCATCATCGAGGAGATATTGCCATTCTTCTTTTGCATAGACAGACGTGCTGAGCACCAACGTGAGTGCCGCGAGTAATAACTTCATAGTAAAGCCCTGAAAATTGTGAATGGTCAATTTAGCGAAGCTAACGGGTTAGCGCAAGAAATGTAAAGACTTTGGCTAGCAACTTCAGGTCCGGTTACGTTTTGCGGCGCACAAAACAAGCCGGCCGGTAACAATTGCTTGCTACCGGCCGGCTAACTATTTTAGGGTCTGTTATGACTTTTACAGAATAAAGCGACTCAGATCTTCGTTATCTACCAGCGATTCTAAGTGTTGATTCACGTAGTCAGCATCAATGACATACGTCTCGCCCTGCTGCTCAGAGGCGTCGTAGGAAATATCTTCCATCAAACGCTCCAGTACTGTGTGCAGACGGCGGGCGCCAATGTTCTCGGTTTTCTCATTTACTTGCCAGGCTGCCTCAGCAATACGCTGAATACCGGCTTCAGCAAACTCAACGGTTACGCCCTCGGTTTTCATGAGCTCCACATATTGCTCTGTGAGCGAGGCGTTCGGCTCGGTAAGAATCCGTTTGAAATCTTCCACTTTAAGTGCTGACAACTCCACTCGAATCGGCAGTCGCCCTTGCAACTCAGGGATCAGATCCGACGGTTTGCTCATTTGGAATGCACCCGATGCAATGAACAGAATATGGTCAGTTTTGATCATGCCGTGCTTGGTGGATACCGTCGAGCCTTCTACCAATGGCAACAAATCCCGCTGCACGCCCTCGCGGGACACATCAGCTGAACTGGTGCCTTCACGCTTACAAATTTTGTCAATCTCGTCGACAAATACAATGCCGTTTTGTTCAACGGCTTCCAGCGCTTTCTCTTTGAGATCTTCTTTGTTCACTAATCGTGATGCTTCTTCTTCGATCAGCACTTTCATGGCATCGCGAATACGCATTTTCTTTTTTTTCTTCTGCGAACCAGAAGATAAATTTTCGAACATGCCCTGCAACTGATTCGTCATTTCCTCCATGCCTGGAGGTGCCATAATCTCTACACCAATTTGCTGTTGCGACACATCAATTTCGATCTCTTTGTCGTCGAGCGAACCCTCGCGCAACTTCTTACGAAACGACTGACGGGTACCGCGGTCTTCGGTGCGCTCTTTTTCGCCCCAGGAATTCTCTGGCGGTGGAATGAGAATATCCAGTACGCGCTCTTCAGCCGCTTCCTCAGCCCGGTAGCGCACCTTTTCCATTTCCTGCTCTTTGGTCATTTTTACGGCGATGTCTGCCAGGTCACGAATGATCGTTTCGACTTCCTTACCTACATAACCCACTTCGGTAAACTTAGTTGCTTCCACCTTAATAAATGGCGCATTGGCCAGTTTAGCCAGGCGCCGGGCAATTTCAGTTTTACCCACCCCGGTAGGGCCAATCATTAAAATATTTTTGGGAGTCACTTCCTGACGCAGTTCTGGCTTTAACTGCATTCTACGCCAGCGGTTTCTGAGCGCGATAGCTACCGCACGCTTGGCACTTTGCTGACCGATAATATGACGATCCAGCTCATGAACAATTTCTCTTGGTGTCATTTCAGACATAATAAACCCTTTTGTAAGACTGACCGCAGCCAGTATGGCAGGTACCGTCAACTGCGCACCTGCTAAAACAATGCGTTACTTTTGATGGCGTACTGCGTTAATAATCGAGTACTTCAACCGTTTGGCTATGGTTGGTGAAAACACAAATATCGGCCGCAATGGTTAAGCTTTGTTTAGCGATTTCATTCGCCGTTAGCGTTGTATTACCCAGTAATGCCGTGGCCGCGGCTTGCGCATAGTTACCACCAGAACCAATAGCAATAAGATCCTGCTCAGGCTGAACTACGTCACCGTTACCGGTAATAATGAGCGATGCGCTTTCATCTGCGACTGCCAGCAGTGCTTCGAGCCGACGTAACATACGGTCGGTACGCCAGTCTTTGGCGAGTTCAACAGCCGCTTTGGTTAAATGCCCCTGATGTAACTCCAGCTTGGCTTCAAAGCGTTCAAATAATGTGAACGCATCGGCGGTGCCGCCGGCAAACCCAGCCAGCACTTTATTTTGATAAAGCCGACGTACTTTGCGGGCATTGCCCTTCATGACGGTATTACCCAAAGACACCTGGCCATCACCGGCCATTACAACCTGATTATCTCTTCTGACTGATACTATTGTAGTCACAATTGCTCCACTTTAGTGGTTTGGCACAATCACCTGACAACAGGTGTGTGCAGACATATGTTTGATGAGTAAATAAGTGGGGGATGTTGTGATTTTTTCAAGCCCGTATAAAACGGATTTCGTTTCTGAGGATATTTGCAGGATTAATATACAACAAAGCCGGTACTCACCGGCTTTGTTACAAATGCTAAACGTCTGGTACCCCGTAGCTAAAGATTCCAGTACCAGATTTGACAGGTAGTAATATTTACTTTTCTTAAGCTGTGTTTTGCCCGTTCAGCATCACGTTTGGCGTCAAAGGGCCCCAATATTACTCTGAACCATTCACCATTTGCGCCATCACTACGGCGGATCTGGGCTTCAAGCCCCTGAAAAGCTATTTTTGCCCGCATCTCATCAGCCTGTGCGCGGGTTTTGAATGATGCACATTGCATCAAATAACGCTTATCTGATTGAACCTGTTCGGCTACGTCTACTTCTACCTCATAGCCAGGCAGCGTTTTAATGTATTCCCATTCTTCTTCGGGGAGCTCTGGCAGCTCATCTTTTGCCGGGGCAGGTTCAACCGTCAACGGCTGCGCGGTGCCAGGATCAGCGTTATCTTTTATCGACCATAGAAAATAAGCAAAACCAAGTAGCAACAATACAACAATAGCAACCGTCAACCATGGTACCGTTGCGGCGGGTTCTTGTTGCTGACGACCTCGTTTGGCTGTTGTTTTCTTTGTCGCTTTTTTTGTGTTTTTCTTTTGTGGCGCACGCCCACGAGAAACGTAATCACGTTGTGACATAATACTGCGTCGATTTCCCTGAGTGAATGACAATAAACAATGCTGGCAGTGTAACCTCTCTGCCAAAAAAATGCTGCCTTTAATCTGAACACGCAGCGCATATTTTACTTCGTGGTGTACTTGTTATTTACCCGAGCGGGCGCAGGGCTAACTAAAATCAACCGGGTCGACGTCTAAGCTCCACCGCACTTTACTGGCCAAAGGCAAAGACTCTACATCTTGCAAATGATGTTTAAGCCAGCTATGGAGCGCACCACGCTGCTGACACTGCATGATCAACATAAACCGAAAGCGACCCTGGCGCTTTTCAATCAAACAAGGTAAAGGCCCAATAAAGCTGCCTTGAGCCACGCTAGCGCTAACACTGTAGCACTGTCTCACCTGTTGCAGAAAATGCGTTACCTGCGAACTGTCATTCGCCTCACCGCGAAAAACAGCCTGACTACTCATCGGCGGCAATTGCGCCAGTTTGCGTTCTTGCAGTGCCTGGCGGGCAAAATGACTAAAACCGTTATTAATCAGATCCTGCAGCAAAGGGTGGCCGGGATTATCGGTCTGCAGCCACATTTCGCCGGGTTTATTCGCTCGTCCGGCCCGTCCGGCCAACTGGGTAATGAGCTGGGCAAGCTTTTCGGCGGCCCTGAAGTCGGCCGAAAACAACGCGCCGTCACAATCGAGCACGACTACCAGCGTGACATGGGGAAAATGGTGCCCTTTTGACAAAATTTGCGTTCCCACCAGCAATTGGTACTGCCGGGCATTAATTTCATCGAGTCGATTGATCAGTTTATCTTTGCCTTTCACCGCGTCACTGTCGATTCGCACCTGCGCCACGTCAGGAAATAATTTCCCCAGTCCCTGTTCCAATTGCTCAGTACCAATACCACTGGTTTGCAAGTCATCACTATTGCAACTACCACAATGAGTGGGCATTTTTCGGCTGGCACCACAGTGGTGGCACTGTAAACGGCCCTGAGATTTATGATAGGTAAAGGGCCGATCGCAGCTTTTGCAATCTACGGTTTGGCCACAATGATGACACAACACTGCCGGCGCAAATCCGCGTCGGTTTAAAAACACCAGTACCTGATTGCCCTGCTGCAAATGGCTGCGCATAATATTAATCAAGCCCTGAGCAATACCGGCGTGTAAAGGCTGATCGCGGGAGTCCAGGACTTTGAGCTGGGTATGGCTGGCACCACCCGCGCGCTGCTGCAACGTCAAATGGGTATAACGCTTATTGAGCGCATTATTTAAACTTTCCAATGACGGCGTGGCGCTACCAAGAATGAGGGGCACCTGTTCGCTATGAGCACGTTTTACAGCTAAGTCGCGGGCATGATAACGCAAACCATCCTGCTGCTTAAATGATTCATCATGCTCTTCATCCACAATGATCATGCCGGGTGATTTAAGGGGCGTAAAAATAGCAGAGCGGGTACCGATAATAATGCCAATCTCTCCGCGACGACTTTGTTGCCATACCCTCAAGCGCGCGGTATCGGTCATTTGCGAGTGAAGCACGCCAACAGTTACACCAAAGCGCCGCTCAAAACGACCAACAGTTTGCGGTGTCAGGCCAATCTCCGGCACCAAAATCAGCACCTGTTTGCCCTGCTTCAATACCGGCTCAATGACCTGTAAATACACTTCAGTCTTACCACTACCGGTTACCCCGTCGAGTAAATAAGGCACAAACTGACCGGGCTGCTGGTTAATTGCTGCGATCGCTACAGCCTGTTCAGTAGAAGCTGTGGGCGGTGTTTGCTGTAAGGTAAAGTGTTGCCAGTCACCAGCAGGAGGGTTATTAATAATGGTGGTTTCAATTAAGGCTTTGTCTTGCAACGCTTTAATGACCGCGGCCGAATACTGCGCTTTGACCTCTTCGGTGGCCACCGGACCCGGTTCAAGCAGCGCCATACACTGCTGCTGTTTTTTGCCGCGCAATGCAGCAACAGCCTCAGCGCTTTTGCCTTTGTCACTTAACATCAATGCTGGCTCGTGGTCGCTGAGAGCAGCACCCTTGCGTAGCTTAGAAGGCATAATGGTCGACCACACTTCGCCAATGGGGTGATGATAATAACCCGACAACCATTCAGCCAGGGTAATCAGCGTCGAATCAAAGAGCGGCGATTGGTCGAGCACCTCAGCAATGGCTTTAAGTTTTACCGGCCCGTCATCGTCTGCAAGCAGATTGACGTTGTCACGACAGGCAATGACCACACCAACCAGTTGGCGTCGTCCGAACGGCACTAACACGCGCGCGCCTGCCGCCACTTCCTGCTCGCTGGAATAGCTAAAGGTCTGGCGTAAAGGAACTGGAACGGCTACATCAATAATGGACATGACAAATTGCGACAATTAAGTGAATCAACAACCCCAGGCCATAGTTACATAGAACATTAACCAGCCGGTGTTGTTATCAGTGTTAATTTTGCATCATAAACCTTGCGACAGCTAATTTCCAAACAAGCCGACACCCAAAGCACAAAAGGCTGACTACAGGCCAAATATGTACGAAATAACTTGAATGATAATTCGACATCCATTAATATGCGCGGCTCTTAAAAACGCGAGCGATGTGTCGCTTGCAGTGAAATTAGTAACGTATGGTGTTCAGCTTCGGGCTGGATAGCGATACGGCCTTTTTTTGAGGTAAACCATGAAACAAGATATCCACCCAACATACGAAGAAATTACTGCTAACTGTTCTTGCGGTAACGTCATCAAAGTTCGTTCAACAATGGGCAAAGACATTAACCTGGACGTATGTTCAGCGTGTCACCCTTTCTACACTGGTAAGCAACGTAACGTTGATACTGGTGGTCGTGTTGATCGCTTCAAGAAGCGTTTTGGCGCACTGGGCAAAAAGTAAGCCCTGTCTTGAAGAAAAAGCGCCTCTACGGCGCTTTTTTTATCTCTACCGTAATCACCCAAAAGAATACTCGACGACAATTCCATAAAAAAATCAAATGCTGATTATTTGTTCTGCACCGTAGCGTTCAGCCTCAGATCGCGTTATGTTAGTGGCTAATCACAGGTATACAGAGTGCCAGCTAACATGCTATCGGACATTTCCTGTGATACAGTTAATCTATAATAACAAGAACATATGGCTTGTGTTTAACAACACCAAAACAACTGACTTTATAACCTTTTTCAGGTTTACCATAAAAGCATAACAGGATAGACGCAAATGTCAGATTTTCGCCAACGTGCCCTCGATTATCATGCCAAACCCACGCCTGGAAAAATCCGGGTAGAACTTTCAAAACCTGCCGAAACAGTCACCGATCTGGCGCTGGCCTATAGCCCGGGAGTGGCCGAGCCATGCCGTGAAATAGCCGAAGATCCTAACGCTGCTTACACCTATACGGGTAAAGGCAACATGGTTGCCGTTATCAGTAACGGCACAGCTATACTAGGTCTGGGCAATTTAGGTCCACTGGCTTCAAAACCCGTAATGGAGGGTAAAGCGTTATTGTTCAAGCGCTTCGCCGGACTCGACTCAATTGATATTGAAGTGAAGCACCGTACCACCGAAGAATTTATCAATACGGTTGCCAATATCGCAGATACCTTTGGTGGCATTAACCTTGAAGATATCAAAGCGCCGGAATGTTTCGAGATTGAACAAGAGCTCATTAAGCGCTGCAAAATTCCGGTCTTTCATGATGACCAGCACGGCACGGCAATTGTTACTGCGGCGGGAATGCTCAATGCACTGGAGATTCAGGGAAAAGACATTGGCGATGCCAAAATTGTGTGTATGGGCGCTGGCGCTGCGGCGGTTGCCTGTATGGAGCTACTCATTAAATGTGGTGCGCAGCGTGAGCGCATTTATATGCTCGACCGTAAAGGGGTTATTCATACCCGTCGCGACGATTTAACACCACATAAAATGCTGTTTGCCAATAATACCGACAAACGTACACTGGAAGATGTTATGGATGGCGCTGATATTTTCGTCGGTGTGTCAGGCCCCGACTTGTTGCCACCAGAAGCGCTGACGCTAATGGCTCCGAATCCTATTGTGTTTGCCTGTTCAAATCCGGATCCGGAAATAAAGCCCGAAGTAGCACTTGCCACACGCTCTGATCTTATTATGGCGACCGGTCGTTCAGATTACCCCAATCAGGTGAATAACGTGTTGTGCTTCCCGTTTATTTTTCGTGGTGCACTGGATGTTCGCGCCACGGCCATTAACGACGAAATGAAAGTGGCGGCGGTTGAAGCCTTGCGTTCGGTATCAAAAGAGCCGGTCCCCGAGTCGGTGTTAGCCGCCAGCAACGTAGACAGCCTCACCTTTGGTAAAGATTATATTATTCCCAAGCCTATGGATCCCCGGCTGTGCGCGCGAATAGCACGAGCGGTTGCCGAAGCGGCTATTCAATCAGGGGTTGCCAGGCTCGAAGTCATCCCCGACTATCAATAGTGATTACTGATGTTATCAATGAACAAAAAGCCATCATCGATTGATGGCTTTTTTGTGATGTGTAGTGCTGCGGGTGAGGATTTTATATTGCACGCAACTGGCTTGGCGTCGAACCAGTCCAGCGCTTTACTGCCCGGCGAAAGTTAGTGACATCAGTAAACGCCATTTTCAACGCACTTTGCTCGTTATTCAGCTTTTGCACCTGCAAGTAAAATACAGCTTGCTGACGACGAATATCATCGTGCAGCAAGCTAAAGGTCGTGTCGTGTTCCGCCAATTTACGTTTAAGCGACGCAGGGCTTAAACCGAGTTGTTGTGCCATCTCTGGCAGGGTGACTGCAGCCTGGTGGCGCAACCGGAAACGTACATCATCTAAAAATGTCTGGCGATATACCCGCTGCTCCTTATAACGTCGCAGCGCCAGTTGTTTGAAGGTTTGGTTGGCTTGCAGACAAGGCGTACGTAGTGCCTGCTGGTTAATTCGCACAGAAAAAAATGGCTGTTCAAAACGCAGCCTGAATCCCAGGCCCTCCTCATATTCCTGTATGTGGCGAGGCCGCCGGTAGGGAAAATCAAACGAGAAAGGCAACCGTTTGCCGGTACAGTGACGAGCCAGCGCTACTAATGCAGCGCAATAGGTTTCAGCCATAAAAACAAAGTGCCTGGCACACCCCATGGCATCCTGCAAAATCAAAAACACATCGTCGTTGTATTCGTATCGATGGGCAGAAACAAACGGACAAAGCCGTGTTTGAAACACAGGAATGGCCCGTATAGATTCGGCAAAATGCTGAGTATGAGTAAAATACGGGAGGGCGTCATTGACAAATGCCGACACCAGATACTGACCAAACTGAAACGCCAAATCATCCCCATCATAGTGTTTCTGTGCGTTCCCCACTAGCTTCATTAACTGCACAGCACTAATGGGCTTATCGGTAAGTAAGTCTTCACTAAACACACCCGTTCCGCGCAACAGCTTTTGCTCATCTGCCCCGCGAGCCACAGCAACCTGCACCAATGCGTTTGCCAACTGCCGGGCTGGCAGCGCTTTGTCATTGCGTGAAAGCAACTGCTGGTGAAGCATCAGGCGACACTCTGCTGCTGTGATGTTTGATCTAACTGACGGTTAAGATTTGTCATTAACTGTGCCAGTGGTAGCGCTTGATTCAACTCGCCGCAAACACTGCGCACTGAGTGAAAAATAGCGGTTGTCTGGCCACCACTTTTAAAGGCGACATGACGAATGCTGCACTCAAGTTGGCGAGCAAATTCGGCCGCATCAGGTTGAGTAATATCAGGCATTAAAATAACGAAACGGTCACCCGCATACCGACAGGCTAAGTCGACAGCACGTAAATTCATTAAAATTAGCTGTGATATTTCGCGCAGAAAACGGTCGCCTTCAGCATGGCCATACCGCACGTTAAATTGTGCAAAATCGTTAATGTCTAACACTACAATACTGGCCGGTACATGTTGTGCCTGCAATTCTGTAGCCCGTGCGCGCCAGTAACCAGCTCGATACAGCTGCGTGATAGCATCGATTTGATCGTGAGCGCGATACCACATCTCACGCCGCTGTAGCTGACGATTTAACGCCAGTTGTTCCTGATGCCATAAATACAGCGCATAACTCATCACTACCATGCCTACCGCGGCAGGGATGGGCTCCACAATACTGACCCAGTCAACGTTGGGTGGGTAATAGGTAAACTCATCAAATACATCCAGCAGCGCAGAAAAATTAAACAGGCTGAGCCCAGCCACCAACAAGCCAGTGACCTTCCCTGGAGGACGACTGATCATCACCACTAATATCCAGCACAGGGTTAACAGCCCAATACTGCCCTCCCCTACGACATCCAGCCATTCAATATCGGCGACAGGTTTAAGCTCACCGTTTATCACACTCAGTAACAGCGCAATACCAATAATACTTAACACTAAGGCCAGCAAACCCCGGTGTCGGGTTAACAAACTAAAATTCATTTCGATTCCCTAAAACCCTAACGGGTAAATAACCCCGATTACTGTATTCATTTAGAGCGGGGATACAGGGGTCATTCTGGCTCAGGAATGTGACATTGTGATGATAGTTACACTCAAATAGGTTTGAAATTTCGTTTTATAGCCTGCTTAAACAAAGAGTTAGCTAGGGGTCTTTTGGGCTCAGCAAGATTCAGCAGGGTCGCAAAACACCTGTTTTTGCTCATTTTTCAACCAGCTGACAATGACACCGTCATAGAGTTGTCATTTTTGCTTTCTACCTTAGCCGCCAGGTTGCACATTCACTTATACAAGAGAACACTATGAAAAATCGTATTACCAGTCTCGCGCTGGCAGTCGGTACCGCCTGTTGCTCAGTTGCTGCGGTGGCAGAAGACAACGCAGGATTAATTGGTCAGCTTACCAACAGTGAGCAAAACCGTGTCTTTGCCGGGGCGAAAATCGAAATCACCGAATTAGACAAAGTGACTTTTTCCCGTCGCGACGGCACGTTTCGCTTTACCAATTTACCTGAGGGTGAGTTTACCCTGGTCGTCACGTATATTGGCGCTGCGCCGGTGACGCGCAAGGTAAGTTTGTCGGCAGGAGAAAACCTCACGCCAGTGATTACCATTGAAGCGGCTGATGAATCTCTCGAAGAGGTTATGGTTCGCGGCCAGCGCAGCGGCCAGGCAAGCGCAATTAATCAGCAGCGTATGGCTGACAATATAAAATCTGTAGTATCAGCCGATGCCATTGGCCAGTTTCCGGATCAGAATGCGGCTGAGTCATTGCAACGACTGCCGGGCTTGTCTATTGAACGAGATCAGGGGGAAGGCCGGTTTGTTGGGATTCGTGGTATCGACCCTAACCTGAACAACGTGACCATTAACGGTCTTAACGTACCGTCACCAGAAGGCGGGGTGCGCTCTGTCGCGCTGGATGTCATTCCTTCAGAGCTAATCCAGACGCTGGAAGTCTCTAAGTCAGTGACCTCCGACATGGACGCCGATGCCATTGGTGGCTCGGTAGAAGTAAAAAGTGTCAGTGCCTTTGATCGTAAAGGGCAGACTGCCACATTAAGCGGCCAGTTGAGCCAGAACGAGCTACGTGATGAGCTTAGTCCAAAACTGTCGGGAACCTACACCAATACCTGGAATGACAGCTTTGGTGTTGCCGCAGCGCTGTCTTACTTTAAACGCAGTTTTGGCTCTGACAACATAGAGTCGAATGGCGACGATGAAATAGAACAACGCCAGTACACCATTACCCGTGAACGTCTTGGTGCCGCACTCAACGTTGATTACCGTCCTGATTTTAACAACCAGTACTATTTGCGCACGCTTTATAGTGAGTTTTCTGACGACGAATACCGGCAGGCTAATATCTTTGTGTTGGATGGTGAAGACTCGGAAGTTGAACGTGAGTCTAAAGACCGCTTCGAAGAGCAGTCTATTTTAACCCTGGCGGCAGGCGCTGAACACATGCGTGGTGAATGGCTATTCGACTATCAGTTAGGGTATGCCAAGTCAGACGAGAGCGAGCCTGATGCGCTTTATTACACCTTTGTCGGGGAAGATAGCAGCATCACCGGAGATCTGCAGCGCCGCATTCCATCGGTTGCTTATGATGCATCTGTTAATGACTTCAACAACTACGATGTTGACGAAATCAGCTTTGAAAACAATTACGCGAAAGATACCGAAAATAGTATCAAGGCAAATATTACAAAGTCTTTTGCCGATTCACCTTACCTGAGCGAGCTAAAATCCGGGGTTAAATATCGCAGTCGCAGCAAATCTGTAGACAGTAATATCTTTATTTATGACGGCGATTTTGATGATCTTGATAGCACCCAGTTCGCCACCGATGGGGTTGACTACGGCATTGCTAATTTCGGTCCGGGCCTTAACCGCGCCGCAATGCGTGCCTACTACAATCAGAACCGCACAGCGCTGGAGCTTGCTGAACTGGACTCAGAGCTAGAGTCAAACGGCGCGTCTTACGAAACCAACGAGGATATTTTCGCTGCCTACTTTATGGGTACGTTTGATATCAACAAATTCCATATTGTGGCCGGTTTACGCTATGAAAAAACCGATTTTGATACCAGTGGCATGCGGGTAGAACTGGTAGAAGATGAACAAAACGACGTGGAAGAAGTGGTGAATACCCCCTGGTCATCGCAACGCAGATACGACTACCTGTTACCCAGTATCAACATAAAATACAACGTGTCAGATAAACTCATAGCCAGAGCAGCCTTCACGCAAACCATTTCCCGCCCTGGTTTTGAACAATCTGCTGCATTCCAGATTATCGAAAGTAAAACCGAAGAAGACGACGGTGTGTTTGTCACCGAGCGCGAAGCGGAGGTGGGTAACCCGCAGCTACAACCTTATGAGTCGGATAACTTTGATTTATCCATTGAGTATTACCCGGGGCAGATTGGGGTAATTTCAGCGGGTCTGTTCTACAAACAAATCGATAATTTTGTGATTACCGCAAACGTTGCCGGGACTAAAGGTTGGGAAGGCTTTGAAGAGGTTATGCAACCCTTAAACGGCGAAAGTGCCGATCTCACCGGTATTGAACTGGCGTGGGTGAAAAACTTCGACAACGGCCTGTTATTATCTGCCAATGGCACATTTTCCGACTCTGAAGCAACCACGCTGCTTGACGGGGAAGAATATAAAACCAGTTTGCCAAATCAGTCAGACACCATTGGAAACCTCGCGGTAGGTTATGAAGATAACAGCTGGAGTTTGCGTTTATCCATGACTTACAAAAGTACCAACCTGGAAGAAATCGACGGTGATATGCTGCGCATGGAAGACGCCCACCAGCAATTCGATTTTATGGGTAAATATTATATTAATAACGACCTGACCGTGTACTTCAACGCCATCAACATTAACGATGAGCCTTACTATCACTACTTCGACCGCCGCAACCAAAATGCGCAGTACGAAGAATATGGCCGTACCTTTGAAATCGGTTTTAACTGGCAACTGTAAAACCCGACAACGTTAATAACACGCAAGATCCGGCGGGCGAATTGCCCGCCTTTATAAGGCTTAACATGAACATTAAACCTATTTTGGCGCTAGCTATTCTTATTACGGGTACGGTGAGCGCCAACAATGAAACATACAATGATGCCTACTATGCTGCGCATCATATCGACTCACAAGTTGATACCAGCGAAGACGACTGGACATTTCTGGTGGTTGGCGACTGGGGCCGAAACGGTCACTTTGCCCAACGTGATGTAGCCAAATGGATGGATATAGCCGCTTATCAATTTGATGTAGAAGCGATTATCTCAACCGGCGACAATTTTTATGACAATGGTGTGGCATCGGTCAACGATCCATACTGGCAAACGTCTTTCGAATCAATTTACCACGGACCACACTTATTTTTAGACTGGTACGTAGTATTAGGTAATCATGATTACCGTGGTAACTGGCAGGCGCAAATTGACTATAGCAATATAAGCCGCCGCTGGACGATGCCAGCTCAATATTTTGATAAGCGGGTTACCACCCCGGATGGCGGCAGTTTGCACCTGGTGTTTATTGATACCAGTCCGCTTAACCCGGATTATCAACACGAAGAAAAGTACCGCGAAACTCAGGCACAGGATGCAAACGCGCAACTTGCCTGGTTCAGGAATACTCTGGAAACCAATCAGGATGCTGACTGGACAATTGTTATTGGCCACCACCCCTTGTATTCAAGTGGCAAACGCTACGGTAAAAATCAGGCAGTACGCAATGTCATAGAACCCATTTTAGAGCGCTATAAGGTAGATGCTTATATCGCCGGACACGAACATGACTTGCAGCACAATCAACCTGCGGGACGCACCGTGGCGCACTTTGTTTCTGGCGGTGGCTCAGAAATCCGCCCGACAGCGCAACGCGCGTTTACCCGCTTTGCCAAATCCTCAGCGGGTTTTGCCGTTGTGCGAGTAAACGCCCACCGGATCGCGTTAGAGTTTATCAACGAGCAGGGCGAATCGTTATACCAGTACAGCATTGCCACAGCGCAGGAGCCAACATTATGAATCTGATCCGAACCGCTGTCTTATTAACGGCCGCCCTGAGCGTTACTGCATGCACTCTGAAGGCACCGCATTCAAAACCCGCTAATGTAATGAACTTCAATTCAGTGTCATTAAGCGGTGAAAGCATTCACCCATTGGTAGTTAACAACTCGCTGCATGGCTGGCTTGTCACCAGCGAAGCAAGCGGTTTGCACTGGCTCGACAACCAGGGCAACCGGATAAACGAACTCCCCGGACACATTGCCCAGGCAGACTGGCGAGTCATGCCACACAATAGCAAACTCAGTGTTATCGCCGCCATCGACAACAATACCTCGGCGCTGCATCTGGTAACACTGAATACCCAAAGTGGTGAATTTAGCCAGCTATTAAGCATACCCTCTGAGATTGCTGACCGTGAGTCGGTGTGTCTTAGCGTTCAACAAAGTGAGTTATATGTCTTTAGCTCTGACGCCCGAGGCTTAATGTCGCAATACCTCATCAGTCAAAATAACGATGAATGGCGACTTTTACCGGTAAGGCAGTTTATGGTGGGGCCGGATATCTCATCCTGTAGCGTCGCCGACGACAGCCAGACACTGTTGATTGCGGAAGAAGCGGTGGGTATATGGCATTACAATGCAAATCCTGAAGGCGAAAATACCCGCACACTGGATTATTATGCCAGCGCACCAGAAATTGAATCTGTTGCGGCACTCAACAACGGCCATTACTTTACCGTCGCCACCGATGAACCACTCATTCGAGAGCGGGCTGCCTATCTCAAGGGGTACCACCATACCGACTGGCCAGTCGCCAGGCAAGCAGAGTTAAAATCGGTGAGCGTTGCAGCTGACGGCAACTCTATTTATGTGGGTGTGTTTGATGAAGCAGCGGCTGAATTATTAACAACCCGTATTGCCCTTCCCCCGAATAACGCGGATTCGAGCCAGCAGGCACTAACACAGCCAGAGGTATACACTATCACGGCAGATGCGCAGACCACGCCGGTAAACCGCTATGGTGATGCTGCCGACGACCCGGCTATCTGGATTAATCGTCAAAACCCTCAGACCAGCTTAATTTTGGGCACCGATAAAAAATATGGCCTGAATGTCTACTCTCTGGATGGCACGCTGCAACAGTCTCTTGCCGTAGGGCGAGTAAATAATGTGGATATTCGCTACCAAGTCGAAACAGCAAAAGGTAAACAGGATATCGCCGTAGCAAGCAATCGCTCATCGCAAACGCTGTCAGTGTTTACCATTGCGTCCAGCGGCAAACTTGGTCATTTAGCAGAGTTACCCACAACGTTAAATGATGTGTATGGGTTGTGCACCGGTCTTATTAATGAACAGCTCAACGTTTTTATTAATGACACCGACGGACGTTACCAGCGGTACATACTGCATTTTGATGACGCCCACCCGCAGGCTGAACTGGTCGAAGAATTTAGTTTACCCAGTCAGCCAGAGGGCTGTGTCGTGGACGATAACAGCGCTGAACTTTTTATGGGAGAGGAAGCTCAGGGGATCTGGCGTAAAGCATTAGGCGCCCCGCAATCTGCACCCGAGTTAATTGCCCGAGTCGGCGGTGACGTGGCGCCCGATATCGAGGGAATGGGATTATATACATTAGACAACCAACGTTATCTGGTTGCTTCCAGTCAGGGCAATAACCGCTTCGCGGTTTATGCGCTGGATAACAATAATCGCTTACTCGGTACCTTCAGGATCGGCCTGAATCAACAAGCGGGGATAGACGGTGTGTCAGAAACCGATGGCCTGGAAGTCACCGCATTGCCTGTTGGTGATGCCTACCCTGCAGGTTTACTGGTGGTGCAGGATGGCCGCAACTTGCTGCCCTCTGCCCCGCAAAACTTCAAACTGATTAACGGTAACAAGCTAGCGAAGTTTATTCGGACGCTTCGCTGAAACTGAATAATGACCAAATCAGTATCTACCTCACAGGCAGCTAACGCTGCCTGTGATATTTGCAGCAATACGCCTTTTACATCAGGCAATTCATTGCTCATTATACCTATGTATTGCTTTCTATAAGCGAGCAACATTTCTTTCTTCCTCATTCCACATACCATAGCTGGCTGCGCAAAAAAGTCTTATTCATGGAGGTGACGGTTTAGATTCACGTTTATACAGTGAAGAAATAGCACCAACAAACTTGCAGGATTGCGAAAATAGCAAATACTTAAACTAATACGGAAGTCGGAGTTATATATGAGTTTAACAGTACTGGTAGCCGATGATTCAAAGCTCTCCAGACGCAGTGTGATACGAGCAATCCCGTCCGAGCTTGATGCTACAGTAAAAGAAGCAAGCAACGGCCGAGAAGCGATAGAACAGCTCAGCGATACAGAAATTCAACTGCTTCTGCTGGATTTAACTATGCCAGAAGTCGATGGTGTTGGCGTATTGGAATACTTATCGGGCCAGCCCAAGGCACCGGATGTCATCGTTATAAGCGCAGACTTTCAACCTGAAAAACAACGTATCGTAATGTCTTTAGGCGCTAAACGATTTTTACGTAAACCGCTTAATCAGGAAGAACTAGCCATGACCTTATTTGAGTTGGGTTACCTATGAGTTCAGTGATCAGCCTCTCTGACGATCAGCAGGATGCCCTGCAAGAACTGATGAACATTTCAATGGGTCAGGCTGCCAACAGTCTGGCCCATTTAATTGAAACCAAAATAGATATATCCATACCTAATATTACCGCCGTTACGCCAGAGGGACTTTACGATTTAGTCAGGCATAATCAAAAGGCCTATTATACGCGACAATCGTTCATGGGGGACATTCATGGTGAAGTCATGTCTGTGCTTACTGAACACGGCCTGGGAGAAGTCGCTGAGTTAATGGAGTATGAGCAACCGCTGTCTGAAAGTGAAGTTAAAGAAACCATTCTGGAGCTTTCGAATATACTGGCCGGAGCCTGTTTAGCCGGTCTGTCAGAGCAACTTGAGTTAACGACCAACTTACAAATGCCAACCCTTTTCGAGCCGCAACAAAATGACTTTTCTCAGTTTAGCTGGCAGCATAGTCTCATCATGGAAGTACAGTTTGACATTCATGTCACCTCATTCAACATGCGGGTGGTGTTTTGTCTGGATGATAGCTCGTTATCGCGGCTGACAGCGACGATAGACGAATTACTGGGTTAAGAGCAATGAACAATCCATTGCTAGACAAGCTTCCGGTTGGAATCTGTTTAGTTAACCAGGCGTACGAAATCACCTATTTAAATGCATTCTTTCTCGACCGCATGCCGACAACATCCCGTGATTCGGCAGTAGGCAAACCGTTGGCTGATGTTTTCCCTGAGCAAATAAAATTTTTAAAAAGGCGGTTAAAATCGGTGTTTGTATTAAAGCACCCCAGTTTTAGTTATTGGGAGCAACGCCCGCATATATTCCCGTTTAAGAGCAGTCGGCCGATTACGGGAGAAGAAACACAAATGGTACAGAATATGGAAATAGTGCCGCACAGCGATCAGGACACCGGTGAGCTCTTTGGTTGTATATTAATCCAGGATGTCACTGCCCAGGCCAGCTATTTTAAAGCACAGACTGCGTTAGCCGATGAACTTAAAGCTGAACATGAAGCGCAACGAAAGCTCATCCGTAAACTCGACAGCGCGCAAGCACAACTTATACAGGCCGAAAAGCTAGCATCTACTGGCCAGCTCGCCGCCGGTATCGCCCACGAAATCAACAATCCGATGGGATTTATCACAGCTAACTTAAATACACTGGAACAATATAGTCGTAATTTGCTGGAGGTGTGTCATGACTGTGAAACGCTCGTGTCTCAACAGGCACCGGATAGTATAGGCGATTTAGAGGCACTGTTTGGCGCCCGCCATTTTGAGTTGGTTGAAGAAGATATTGGACCGCTCATACAAGAGTCTAAAGAAGGCCTGGAGCGCGTTAAGGAGATTGTTTCGACATTAAGAACGTTTGCCGAAGAACCCCAACATGCATGGGGCTACTTAAATTTAAATGAAACCGCAGAGCAACTTATTCAATTAATTTCCACTCAGTATAAGTCTCCCCAGTTCAAAACCACCTGCTCACCGAATAATTTGAAATGGTACTGTGAATCGGCCAGTATCAAACAAGCACTCACTAATCTGGTAGTCAATGCCGCACAGTCGATCGCGGATAAAGGTCTGGTGCTGATCGATATCAGGCAAACTGATGGCGAGCTACTGATCAAAATCGTCGATACCGGTTGTGGTATCAGCGACGCTGATTTACCCCGTATTTTTGAACCTTTCTTCACCACTCGTCCCGAGGGTAAAGGCCAGGGGCTCGGCCTGTCAGTGGTTTACAGTGTGATTGAACGCCACAAGGGAAAGTTGCGGGTGAACAGTCGCCCTGGCAAAGGAACGGTAATAGAAATAAGTCTTCCCAGGATTCAGGAGGACGATACGCAACAAAAAGCCGAAGGCACTGCATCCAATGCACAACCTGAATCGTTTTAACTACAATCATTACTAATTGATTGAGGATATGATGGAACAAGAAACCTTGTTACCGCTATTGTGCGCTACTGCGCAGGGCAGCAAAAAAGACTTTGCTGAACTGTATAAGGTTACCAGCCCGCAAGTGTACGCCGTGGTGTTAAAAATGTTGCAAAATCAAGCGCTGGCTGAAGAAGCCACACAGGAAGCCTATATAAGAATCTGGCACAACGCAGGCAGTTATCAGCGTGGAAAAGGCACTGTACTGACCTGGCTTATCAGCATTGCGCGCTATCGGGCACTGGATTTAATACGCCATAATAAAGTCCGTAAAGAGTCGTCGTTAAACGACGACAATCCCGACCACGTTGGCGATTACGACAATACACCCGGCGCTGAACTTGATCACCCCAAACTTGATGAATGTATGGAAGAGCTCGACAACCAGCAGCGTCAGGCTATTCATCTGGCTTACTTCAACGGGCTTTCGCATCAGGAAGTGGTCACCCACCTTGCCTCTCCACTGGGTACCATTAAAAGCTGGATTAGACGCGGCCTGCAGAGCCTGCAAAGGTGTTTATCAGTATGAATTACCGAACAGAAAGTTTACGCAACGCACTGGCTGCTGAATATGTCCTGGGAACCTTGCGCGGTGGTGCCCGTCGACGCTACCAAAAACTGATGATGGAAAGCCAGCTCATTACCGAAACAACCTGGTTATGGGAGCAGTACTTAAACGGACTCGGACAACAAATCCCATCGGTTGAACCGCCTGAACGGGTATGGCAAGCCATTGAGCAAAAACTGGGCTTAAATTCTGACCAACCTGACAATGTCGTGGATTTTACTGCGGCACCTGCGAAGCGCCCGGTGGTTTGGCAAACTATCGCGGGCCTTGCCACCGCAGCAGCAATAGTGATTGCTGTGGTGATGATGTCAGGCACGCCGCCTGAAGTGGCACCAGTGACCGATATTGCAGTGGTGGCCGATGACGACGCCAAGCCTTTATGGCTGATTGAAATCAGTGAATCTTCACTGGCCGTTCGCTCAACGGCGAACTTGACCGCGCTGACTGACAGGGACTTTGAATTATGGATGGTCCCCGCGGATGGCAGTGCGCCGGTTTCATTGGGCTTGTTACCAGAAGGAGGCCAACTAGCGCTCAGTCGACCTGATTGGTTTACCCTTAGCGATATTGCTGCGCTGGCAGTAAGTCTCGAACCAAACGGCGGTTCACCAAATGGTTCACCCACGGAAATACTTTACATTGCACCAATAAGTGCGGTGTAGGTAAGTTAATACCTAAAGGGGGCCTGCAATCGCAGGCCCCGTCTGCTTTAAAGCGCCAATCTTTTTGATCAAATACAATTTAAAACCAACATTTATTTATTTTTTTAAATTTATTTGCATCCACCTCATTACCCTGCGCGTTTGGTTTATTAACAACTCAACGACAAACAGGTAATAACATGAAAAGACTTATACTCTCTACAGTGATCGGCGCAATTCTGGCAGCACCTGCTGTGAATGCCTCAAGCCACCGGGAAGCGCCAAACATTGCGCGTGCACCGGCTCTGGACAGTACCGACTTTTATGCCTTTAACAGCTACGAAAGTGGTCGCGAGGGTTACGTTACGCTGATAGCCAACTATATTCCCCTACAAGATGCTTACGGCGGTCCTAACTACTTTGCCATGGACCCCGACGCTGAATATGCCATTCATATCGACAATGATGGCGACGCAATGGAAGACATAAGCTTTACCCTTAACTTTAACTCGATGTTAGCGGCCAACAACCAGGGCGTTGCATTAACTATTGGACCTGCCGGCGACCAGCGTTCTGTTAAGGTGCCCTTAAAAAACATTGGTCCGGTAAGTGCTGAAGAGAACAGTGCCGTCAATTTTTCAGAGAGTTACTCTTTGATGCTGGTAGAAGGAGACATGCGCAGTGGCACTCGAACGGCGTTAACCCCCATGGGTAGCTCTGACTTTGCAAAGCCACTTGATTATATTGGCAACAAAACCTTCACCAGCGCAGCACAGTACCAACGCTATGCCGATCAGTTTGTCTACGATGTAATGTTGCCAAACTGTGATATGCCTGCACGTGTATTCGTAGGGCAGCGAAAGGACCCCTTCGTGGTTAATTTAGGTAAAACCTTTGACCTGGTTAACTACGTACCGGTGGAAGGCGACAGTGCTCCGGGTGCTGGTGATGGCGCTGGTTTCCCGGGAGGAATTACGCAAGACAACAACAATGACGATTTGGCCGATAAAAACGTGACCAGTATAGCAATGGAAGTCCCGACAGCCTGTATTACCGGAGATGGTAACGGCACAATAGGCGCATGGACAACAGCCAGCCTGCCCCAGGCGCGTATTTTAAACCCAAATGCCACATTCGCGAAACCTGATGTGCAGGGCGGTGCCATGACCCAGGTGTCGCGCCTCGGTAACCCGCTGGTGAACGAACTGGTTATTGGGATCGGTGATAAAGATAAGTTCTCAACATCACATCCATCGGAAGATGGACAATTTGCCGATTATGTAACGCACCCGGCTTTGCCTGAATTGCTCAATATTTTGTTCCGCGATGCGGTCAATTCTACCCTGGGCGCAAATATAGAAACCCTGGCACCGACCAACTTTCCTCGTATGGATTTAGTGACCGCGTTTTTGACCGGCTTTGAAGGCGTTAACCAGCTCGCTACAGTCACGCCGTCAGAAATGCTGCGCTTAAACACAGGTATTGCAGCTACACCGGCCGCAGAACAATCGTGGGCAGGTGTTGCCGGTGACGAATTAGCTGGATTCCCTAATGGTCGTCGTCCTGGTGATGATGTTGTCGATATTGCGCTGCGCGTAGTGATGGGCCGTTTGTGTTACCCCATACCTGTTAATGGGGTTGATACCAATTTAGGTCTGTGTGAAGAAAGTGATGCCAGTGTCGGAAACGTTCCTTTTACTGATGGCGCACCGCTTGACGCATCCATGATGGATAGCAGCTTCCCGTATCTTGCCACACCACTGCCAGGCTCAGAGTAAGGAGATATTACATGCGTAACATATTCACATTCTGTGCCGCCAATCTGGTGTTAACCGGCTGTCTGGACAGTGATAACAAAGCAGCCTATGAAAGCGTAAACAGGGCACCGGTAGCCAATGATCTGATGCTCACCACACAAACCGAGACGCCGGTTATGGAGAGCCTGAGCGCCACTGACGCCGATGGTGATAGTCTGACTTTTGCGCTCTCAACAGAGCCTGAACTCGGCACGGTAACGGTTAATGCTAATGGCGAATTTACCTATACGCCCTATGCCGAGATCACTGGTCCAGACAACTTTACATTTACGGTTTCTGATGGCCAGGCATTCGCCGTAACGGGCAGTGTCACCATCACAATAGAAGCTTTGGAAGTGTCAACCACGGTAGCAGTTCGTGAAGCATTTAATCAGGAAAGCGCCGATGAACCGATTAAGGTAAATGGCCGGATTTACATACAGGACTCTACCAACCCTGATGAGTTCAATGACTTACTGGTAGATTAAAAACACACAGCCAGGGATGGCGTTACATAAGGAGTGACGATAATGAAGCGTGCCTTCCAGATAAAACTGACACTGACCGGATTGCTCACCGCAGCTTTAATCACACTGATTGGCGCGGTGCTTATATTAATCAAACCGGCACAAGCCCATAGTGGCCATTTCAATGATGAAACTATTAATGCGGCCAACATGCCAATTGGAAAAATGGAATACTGGATAAACGAAAGCACACGTCCGGAATTTGATGAGCGCGTGTTACCGCCGATTATGCTCAAGCTCGCGGACGTTGCCGAAAACGGCAGCTTAACACCTCGACAGCGCCTGGCTTATGCCAGGCTGCTTCAGCATGAACATGACTTCGATGGGGCCAATCAACAGTTAGATGTGCTGTTAAACCAACCTGTGGTCTCTGCCAATGCATTGCTTCTCAAAGCCAATATAGCATTAAACCAGGGCCTGCCTGAACTTGCCGTAAAGCAGTGTTTAAAACTGTTTGGTAAAGTGTCATCACTGGTCATCGGTACCTGCGTACTGGAAGCTAAAATGCAGGTTGACCCTCAAGCCCGTTATTATGAGCAACTGCTTAAAATAACCCAACAATTCACAACCGACTCCACGGCTGTGAACATCTGGGTTGCTGAGGTGCTGGCCGATATGGCGCTGTACAATAACCAGCCCCGTCAGGCCATTACTCACCTTGAAGTCCACCCCTTTGGCGACTGGCCGGTGAGCACCTGGGTAGCATGGTCGAAAGCCAAACTGGCGGTGAACCAAGGCCAGGATATACTGAATGAGTTATCACCCTTTGTTGCGTTTAATCCCATACCAAACGATAGCATGTTGCTTTATCTGGCCCTTGCGGAACAGCAGTCCGGCGATAGCCAGCACTGGCAACACAAAATGGCCCAACGCGTTAAAAAGCGTGAGCAGCATAAGGAAACCACCCATGCAGCCGAAATGGCACAGTATTATTTGCACCTTGCTGAACGACCTCAACAAGCACTGCGGTGGGCCAGAATTAACTGGCAGCAAGCCCGATCACTGAACGATAAATTACTGCTGGCGCAAATTGAAAACCTGTCAGCATCTTAGCCAGGCTTTATGGTTAAGCGATGGTCTGATAACGATAACTACCATCGGTATTTTTTTGTCGCGAAAGCGTACCGTTGTAATGCAGATAATTCAGATGCGCTAACCCTTCAGCCAACGCAAAAAAGAGCAACTGCCCAGTGAGCTTACGCTCGTATAACTGTGGCATGCATGCCAGCAAAGAAACCGGCGACTGGCAAAATTGCTCAAGCCGGACCAACATAGTGTTGTGATGTTCCCGCAGCTCGTTACAGCGAAAGTTAAGCCCCACATATGGCACGTTGTGTGATGGCAGTACCAATGTGTCATCAGGGAGCTTAGCCAGCGTATCAAGACTGGCAAAATAGTCGGCCAAGGGGTTGGCTTCAGGCTCCCTGCTATATACGCCAATGTTAGGTGAAATATAGGGTAGAACCTGATCGCCGCCGATAAGAAGCTTACCCTCTGCACAATACAAACAGACATGCTCAGGAGAGTGTCCACCAAAAGTCAGTACTTGCCAGTCACGCCCTCCTATTGATAGTACATTGCCCTTTACCAGTCGACGGTAAGCCAGCGGCAAGGGGGCTACCGCCTGGGTATAACTGGTTCGATCATTTACATACTGCTGCGCATGATCAGCCGTCAGGCCGGCCTGAATAAAATAATTCATTTCTACAGACGTATCCGCACCGGTGGTCGGTGCAAACGTCGTGCTGGCGGCATAATACTCCAGTGCACTCATCCACAACGGCACGTTATATTCAGAACATAACCAGCCGGCTAATCCACAATGGTCAGGGTGCATATGCGTTGCGATGACGCCTATCACCGGTTTTTGCAGTGTCGCCAGACATTGCCGCCACACCGATTTACTCTGTGAGCTTTGCACCCCGGTGTCCAGCAGGTACAGCCCTTGCTCATCTTCCAGTATATAAAGGTTTATATGGTCCAGAGCAAAAGGCAAAGGCATGCGCAGCCAATAAATGCCACTGGCCACTTCACAAAGTTCACCTGAAGGTGGAACAGAATGGGTACTTGGCGTTATCATTAAACCTTCTTTTCGTATCAGTAGAGCGTGCACTATACCATTACTGCGTCGCTGCATCTGCCACCCTGTATTATTTAATATGGTCGCCGTGAAATAATGACAAACACTGTATCCGGACACGGCATGGTACTCACCGCCAGGGTTATTCCTTGTGGTACCGGCCAGCAAATAGAGGTGTGGTTAGCCAGCGATAACGGGCCGCAACGCCTCATTACGCCACTGGAACCAGCAACCTGCTTTGTTAGCCAGAAAATGACAGGTGCGCTGATAGATCTGTGCAAAGCTCAGCGAGTTACTGCATCAGTAACACCGTTAGCGCTCACCACCTTTAAACACCAACCGGTTAGCGTGGTAAAGCTCGAGCAAGACAAACACCTGTATGTACTCAGAAGGTTATGTGCCGAACACGGTATCACGCTTTATGAAGCCGATATAAAAACCACTGAACGCTTTTTTATGGAGCGCTTCATTACCAGTGGTGTCAATTATTTAGGGCGACTCAGTAACGATGGCCAGGTCATTAAAGAAGCACGCTTGAAGCCCGTTGAATTTCGAACTGAATTACTTAGCTTCTCTGTTGATATTGAGTGCAGTGAAAAAGGCGAGCTATTTTCTATTGGTATCGCTTCTACAGCACTTAACATTGTTCTGATGATTGGAGCCGATAAGACTTCAGCACCTATACCTGATGCAGATCAGGCCGCACCACCGTTATTTACTATTCAATGGTGTCACGATGAAATATCACTTTTAAAGGCGTTCATAGCGTTAGTTCAGTATCACGACCCAGATATTTTGATTGGCTGGAATGTGAAGCAATTTGATCTACCGGTACTTGACGATGCTGCCAGGCGATGCGGCATTAAGCTCAATCTCGGCCGTCAGCAATCGGCTATAGATATCAAAACCTTTGATGATAACCGGGCCATTGTTGATGTACCTGGACGAGTCGTTATAGATGGTATTGAAGGACTCAAAACCATGACGTTTCAGTTTGACTCATTTGCTTTGGATAACGTGGCCAGCCGCCTGCTGGGTAAAAAAAAGCTTATTGACGAACCTGATAAACTGGCGGCAATAAAGCACTTATTTCAACACGACAAAGCCAGACTGGCTGCTTATAATTTTCAGGATTGCGTGTTGGTCAATGACATTGCCGAGCACGTTAAACTCACCGATTTTCTTATTTTGCGCAGCGAACTAACCGGCTTGCGGCTAGGTCGACCGGGCGGCTCTGTGGCGTCGTTCGTCAACCTGTACCTGCCCAGACTGCACCGCGCAGGCTATATCTCACCTAACAGACCTGACGATGGTGGACTGGCGAGCCCTGGTGGCTACGTAATGAGTTCAAAGCCTGGTCTATATCGCAACGTGCTTGTACTTGACTTTAAAAGTCTGTACCCGTCGATCATTCGCACATTCAAAATTGATCCCCTTGGTTTAGTAGAGGGATTAAAGAAACCTGAAGACGCCATCCCTGGTTTTAAAGGTGCTTTTTTTGATCGTTCCAAGCACTTTTTACCCGATATTATCACCAGCCTCTGGCGGCAACGTGACGAAGCAAAACAACAACAGGATCAACCTCGTTCTCAGGCAATCAAGATCCTTATGAATTCATTTTACGGCGTGTTGGGTAGCGGCGGTTGCCCGTTTTACGATACCCGGCTGGCAAGTTCGATTACCATGCGCGGTCATGAAATTATGCAGGTCACAGCCGAATGGATAAGACAAACGGGGTACGATGTTATATACGGCGACACTGATTCGACATTTGTGCACATCAGCGAGGACATTGGCGCCGATAGCATCCAGCATATTGGTCGGCGACTGGAGCACGACATCAACCAGCGTTGGCAGCAAAAAATCAAACATGACTTTGGTGTGAAATGCGATCTTGAGATTGAATTTGAAACACACTATGAGCGATTCTTTATGCCAACTATTCGTGGTTCCGATGCGGGAAGTAAAAAACGCTATGCTGGTTTAATTCGCCAAGGTGACAGCACTGAGCTTGTGTTTAAAGGGCTGGAAAATGTGCGCTCAGACTGGACCACTCTGGCCAAGGATTTTCAGCGAGAACTGTATGAACGAGTATTCAGCGATGCACCTGTAAAAGATTACGTAACCCAGGTTATCAGCGATGTAAGAGCTGGCCTTTACGATAATCAACTGATCTACACAAAACAATTACGCAAACCATTGCGGGAATATACTAAAACCGCCCCACCCCACGTTAAGGCTGCGCGACACGCCGACGAGCAAAACACAAAGTCAGGTAAAACACTGCAATATCAAAAGCGCACAAGTATTCAATATGTTATGACAACCATAGGACCTCAGGTACCTGAATATCGCAGTCACCCTTTAGATTACGATCACTATATTGAAAAACAGATCCGGCCTATTGCTGACAGTATCATGCCGGCCATCGGCAATGATTTTGACATGCTTGTTAGCCAGCAATTAGGATTATTTTAAGATTTATGGTGTTACATATTAACGCCGCCGGATAACAACATGTCATTCTAATTGCCGACCTTAAGCCATTTTATAGTGATGTAAACTACCGCCTGTCACTGTTAACGCTTAGTGCGCTAACAGGGCTAAAGTAGGTTGACCCATCACTTTGCGTTATTAACTACTGGGCCGCCAAGTCATCACAGACGGTGAGCGGAAAAGCGGCCGTGCATTTTATTGCACGGGCTCTTTAGTTGGCACAATGCGGGCTGTGAAGCCCCAATTACGAGCTTGATACAAACCAAGCCGCTTAGCATCGTAGTAACGCCCTAATTCCTCGTCGCCATGAACAGCGAAACTCAGGGTGTTTTTACCCTCTTCAAGCGACAGCATGATACTTTCTTCGCCAGGTATTACTCTGCCAAAATTGCCGTTATCACGATCAATTTCCTTGCCTGTAAAAATGGGCTGTCCGTTCAGGAAAATCGCTACTTCATGTGTATAGTCATACTCTAACGTAACTTGGCGTTTGCCACTGGACTCTAGCTCAGTGGTTGCCAGTACCCAGCGTCCGGGTACATCATAATAACGACTTAAGTTAACTACTCCCTGAGAATCAGCTTGTACCTTTTTTAAATCTCCAACACCATTTTTAAGTTTACTCACACATTGGAAAATATAGCTACTGTTACCGCAATCAAACTGTGTAGATAGCGACCAACTTTGCAGCGTACCGGAAAGCTGTTCTGGTACATGCTGCGCCGGCGGTAAGCTAACATCATCAGCAAGTGGCTGTAATTGAAGATTACTCACAACAAAGGCTTTAGATATGCTGGTAAATAGTAGCTTGCCGCCTCGCCTAGACGTTAGGAGCGGGTCTATTACCATGGCTGGCTCACGGTCATCGTTAAGGTATAGGGCAGCTTTATTCTTTACCACCATTAGCTTGACGCTAAAGGTTTCATTCGCTTTAAGCTTTGCTTCACGCTCATAAAGCGGGTAGTTATAGAGCTGCCAACTCATCTCCCCATTGAAGGTAGGAATGTACTGAATTGTTTCCTGCGGCTGAGCATCAGCATACACTCGAAAATAAAAATATTCATAACTAGCCAAACTAGGGTCGGCGCGAAAACCGATACCCGGCATCATTGCCCCTTGGACGTCAAAGGTGAGAGAGAAATTATCTGGTATAGTGTTTTCAATGACCACGTATCCCATCGCTGGAACATGGAACTTACCATCTTCTTCTGGTTGATTTGAAATGACAGCGCCATCCTTCCAAAGTGCCTGGGTTCCAGTATACAGATGGCTTTCTTCTCCACTGGCACTCCTTTGAAGCAGCAAAAAAATGTATAAAACGCCAATTAAACAGCTCACTACACGCATCATGATATTTTCAACCTATTGACTAACATGGCAAAAGATAAAACCCATAGTACAATTATCAACCATTTAACATAGAGCGCTTATTCGAAAATGCGACGAAAGTCGTATATTTACGGTCAGATCTCGGAAAATGATACCGCTGACCATCTCTGAGGACTTTTTCCTGTATTCAATGACTATGACCTGCGTGGCAAAGTAGACTCGCCTCAAATAGGAAATAAAAGTTATCTCAACAAATAAAGATCGTCCTTACAGACATCACAGCATTACAGAGAATTAGCGACAACAGAACTGAATGGGGGGAAACGAGCATCTGTTGAGTGGAGTATGGTTTGACGTTAAGCGCCCGACCAGGAGTTTAATAAACAAAAAAGGCCCACTCATTTGAGTGGGCCTTCTTCTTAATAGGAGCCTGGCGGTGTGCTACTCTCACATGGGGAAACCCCACACTACCATCGCCGCTAATACGTTTCACTACTGAGTTCGGAATGGGATCAGGTGGTGCC